>CAKTPP010000001.1 GCA_934591895.1 uncultured Oscillospiraceae bacterium
CACCATTTCTTCCACATCTACATCAATGTTGATATGTGTCACAGGATTTCTCAGAACTAAGAGGCATACCGTCTCAATATGCTCTGTATGCGGGAACATATCGACCGGCTGGATGCGCCCGACGCGGTAGCCGTGCCGGGTGAGATAGCCGAGGTCGCGCGCGAGCGTTTCCGGGTTGCACGACACGTACACTACCCGCTCCGGCCCGACGGCCGTGACGGCGGACAGAAAGCGCTCGTCGCTGCCGGCGCGCGGCGGGTCGAGGATGACGACGTCGGCGTGCTCGCCGGCTCGGGCCATGCCCTGCAGGAAGTCGCTCGCGTCGGCGGTATAGAAGCGGACGTTATCCGCGCGGTTGGCCTTGGCGTTGCTGATCGCATCGCGCACGGCGTCGCGGTTATTTTCCACGCCGATCACGCGCGCGGCGTTCCGGCTGGCGAAAATGCCGATCGTGCCGGTGCCGCAGTAGGCGTCCACGACGGTCTCCGTGCCGGTCAGCCCCGCGTATTCGAGCGCCGTGCGGTAGAGCACCTCCGTCTGGACGGGGTTGATCTGATAAAACGCGCGCGGCGAGATGCGGAACGTGAAGTCGCCGAGCTGCTCGCGGATATATCCCGGCCCGTAGAGCACCTCGCTGTGCGCCCCGAGCACGAGACTCGTCTGTCCGGCGTTGATGTTCTGCACCACGGTCGTGATGTCCGGATGCTGCTGCAGCAGCGCGCGCACGAAGTTGCGTTTGCCGGGCAGCATACCGTGCGCCGTCACGAGTACGACGAGGATCTCCCCGCTGCGCCGGCCGCGCCGCACGAGCACGTGCCGCAGCGTGCCGCGGCCGGTGTCCTCGTCGTAGGGGCGGATCTTGAAGCTCTTGAGCAGGCCGCGGATCGTGACAATGATCTGGTCTGCGACCGTGTCCTCGATCAGACAGTCGCTGACCGGAACGATGCGGTGCGAGGCCGACTGATACACGCCCGAGATGATCTGCCCCTGCCGGTTGACGCCGAAGGCAGCCTGCACCTTGTTGCGGTAGTGATAGGGGTCGTCCATGCCGAGGATCTCCTCCACGTGGCCGAAGCGGCCGAGCAGCCGGATGGCCGTCGCCTGCTTGAGATGCAGCTGCTCGGGGTAGGAGAGGTTTTGCAGCTGGCAGCCGCCGCACTTTTTCGCGAGCGGGCATACGGTCGTGTTGGGCATGGGTAAGTCCTCCGGTTTCGTAAAATTCTCCGTTTAGTGTATCACATCAGTCGTCGCTTTTCCACACGGTTTTTGCACGCGGCAGATTCCACTCGAAGTGCGCTGCGGCGCAGCGGATGCCGATGACGACGACCACGCCGGTCAGGATCGCGCCCGGCCCCTGCCATACCTGCCGCAGGAGCAGATAGAGAACTCCGCCCGCAATGGACGCGCTGGCGTAGATGTGCTTGCGCAGGATGTAGGGCATATCTCCGGCGAGCACGTCGCGCAGCACGCCGCCGCCCGTGCCGGTCAGCAGACCGACAAAGACCAGCAGCAGCGGGTCGGTGCAATCTGCGAGGGTGATGGCGGTGTTCATGCCCGTGATCGTGAAGATGCCGAGTCCGGCTGCGTCCATGATGAGCATGAGCGCGTCGAACACACGCTTGCTGCGGCCGATGAGGCGGCGCACAAACGGGAAAAACAGCACGACCGACACGCCAAGCGCCACGAGCAGATAGATCGGATCCTGAAATGCGCGCGGCGGGGTCAGCCCCACGACGAGATCGCGCAGGATGCCGCCGCCGACGGCCGTCGTGATGCCCAGCAGCCCCACGCCGAAAATGTCCATGTGCTTTTCGATGCCGAGCACCGCGCCGCTGACGGCAAACGCGACCGTTCCGGCCAGTTCGAGCAGAAAGAGAAAGGTATCCATCGCCATGACCTCCGAAAAAAGAGTACACCCCCGCTGTGGTGCAGGTGTGTACTCTGTCCTTTTACCTGAAAGATTGGCCGCGCGGCCTTGCTTCTTCGGTGCAAAATCGTCTCTCCAGAGCTCCGTCCGCCGCCGGTCCTTTTGCCTGAGAGTGTGACTCCTTCGGCGGCCGCAGCGCTCTCCCGGCGGCTTCATACGGCATATATCTGCCGACAGTATATCAGATGCGGCGGAATTTGCAATGCCGAACTGCTGCGTGTATACTGTTTTTGAAAAATGACGGGAGGTGTGTACATGAAACGCATCTTGCTGTGCCTGCTGTGCGCGGCGCTGCTGACGGGCTGCGGAAAAGAGACCGATCCCGCCGTCGCGGCGGCGCAGCGGTATCAGCCCATTGTGCAGGCGGTCGGTGACGGCACGGCTGCGGGCGTCGATCTTACGGATGCGCAGATCGCGCAGGCCGTGGCGGAGCTTGACGCGGCGGGACTGACGGCCGTGCACGTGGACGCAGCCGACCCGGTCACGCACCCGGAGGCGGTGGCGGCATTCTGGGCTGCGCGCGCAGCGGGGGAGAAGGCGGCGCTCACGCTCTATGAGGTCTGCCGCGACGGCGGACTGCTGTGCCACGCGCTATGTTTCTCGGACGGAGCGGATACCGTCACGCGCACGCGCGTCGTCTGGCGTGACGGGGCGTTCTGCGTCGGCTATGCCGATACCTATGCCGTCACGGCGCTGACGTATGACGGCGGCGTGCTGACCTACGTCTATGATATGCCCGACAACCCGCCGGGCACGGATCATGACGGACACATCGACACGCAGGAGACATTTGCGGTCGGATAAACCACGGCTGCGCGTCCCAAGTGGGACGCGCAGCCTTTGAGGCTGTCAAAAAGTATTACTTTTTGACAAAGGGGTTTGCGGCCTGACTGCAGCGCACGCGCTGTCCGCCGGAGGCGGCCGGCGCGCACGTTTGCAGGCCGAGAAGTATTTTCTTCGACGCACATGTCGCCGAAGAAAATGATCGGACTTTCTTTCGCCGCTCCGGCGGCGAAACTCTACGAGGCTCTTTGACAAGCTGCACGGCTGCGCGCCCCAAGTGGGGCGCGCAGCCGTTTGCTATCTTATGCGCGGCGGGCGTCGGCTGCCGCGGCGCTCTGCTGCAGCGCGGCCTGCGCCAGCAGCTCCATACTGTCAAATACCTGCGGATAGCGCGCGGCGAGACCGAAGTGCGCGAACGCGGCGCACAGCTGCGCACTGTCGAGCACGACGCCGTCGCACCCGCGCGCAAGCTCCAGCTCGATGATCGAGCGCAGCACCTGCTCGCTGCACGCCTTTTCCGGCCGGACGCAGCCGAGCAGCGCCTGCACCGGCGCGTCCGGATAGCTGCACTGCAGGCCGTAGCGCTGCGCCGTGAGCCCGTAGGCGTTGGCGGCGCGCACGCCGGGCGTACACAGTATGCTCACGCGCTGATGCAGCGCGCCGACCAGCTGCGGCAGCACCGCGTCCGCCGTGCTCAGCACCGGGATGCCGGCCGCCGCCGTGAGCTGAGCGCAGAAAATGCCCGCACTGTCGGGCACGGCGATGACCGTGCAGCCGGACGCGGTCAGGATCTCGGCTGCCTCGCTCAGCTTTTGCAGCGGCGCGTGTGTGCTCGCGCCGCACAGATATGGCTCGCAGTCGGGCACGGCAGCCGGACTCAGCGGCAGGAGGGCGGCAGTCTCCGCATCCAGCGCCTGTATGCGGCGCAGAAACTGCGCGATGGCGGCGGCGTCTGCGCTGAGCACGCCGATGCGTGGAAGATCGTTTCTCTGCATAGTTGGCATCCCCTGACGAAAAAAGTCTCCGCAAAGCGGGTATGACCCCATCTTAGCGGAGACTGTGATCCGTCCGGCAACGCTTTGGCATCGAAACGGCATCATTAATCGAGAAAATATTCGGTGTTGAACAGCAGCAGATTCCCCGAGTGCCGCGCCGGCAGGGAGAATGCCATGTCGGCATCCGGGTCGTAAAACTGCAGATAGTTGATGGCATCGCCATTGGTGCCGGAGTCCGCGCTCCCGGCGCTGAGCGGATGCAGCGGGACGGCGGTTTTGCTGCCCGCAGACAGCTTGAGCATTTTTTTCGCCGCGTCCGGCATCGGGATCTGCACCTCGTCGTAAGTCGCGCCGAGCGCGGCCGAGATCGTGACGGCGATGCGGTTTTCAAACACGCGCAGCAGGTAGCTCCAGAGATCGTTTTGCTCGAGCTGGAAGGCGTAGCTGTCGGCAAAGCTGTATCCGATCGCGAGCGGGCAGCCGGTCGTGTCGTCGAGCAGGAGCGTGACGCTGTCGCCGCGCGGATCGGACAGCGTGATGCTCCAGAGCACAAAGCCGCTGCCGTAGCTTGCGTAATCGACGCTCACACCGTCGACGGTGAAGTCAGCGCCGAAGAGCTCGCAGTCTTTGTACAGCGCGGTCAAAAACGTCTGCGCATAGCGCGTCATGTCATCGCGCGTGTGCGCGGCGGCGCTCTCGTCAAGCGCGATGGGCGGCTCTTCGCTGGCGCCGAGTTTCTGGATGCCGTCGGTCAGCTTCAGACGCAAAACGGTGGCCGGACTCTGCTCGTCGCCGGTGCTGAGGGAAAACTCCGCGTCCTGATTGCGGCGGTCGAGCCGCGCCGAGACGAGGTTCGGCAGGAAAAATCCGCCCGCCGCGATCGCCAGCATGAGCACGAGCGCCAGTGCGGTGTTGAGCCAGCGCTTCATACGCGCCCTCCTTTCAGCTCCACGGTCACGACCGTGCCGTTGCCGACGCGGCTTTCAAACTGCATCGTGCCGCCGTGCAGCTGCACGATCTCGTTGCACAGCGACAGGCCGAGTCCCGCGCCGCCCTGTGCGCGCGAGCGCGACTTGTCCACGCGGTAAAACGCCTCCGTCAGGTGCGCGAGCGCCTCCGGCGGGATGCCGCGGCCGTTGTCGAGCACACGCACGCGGCAGCCGTCGGGCAGCATCTCCTGCCAGACGTAGATGTTGCCGCCGCTGTCGAGCGCCTTGCGGGCGTTGTCCATGAGGTTGACGAGCAGCGTTTTAAATAAGTCCGGCTCCAGAAAGCACGCGCCCTCCTCGGTGCGGTACTGCAGGGCGATGCCTTTTTGCGCGTACAGGCGCTTGAGGTGCTCGAGCAGCCCCGCCACGAGATCGGCAGGATGTGCGGGCACAAGCTGGAGCTTTGACTGGTCGAGCGAGAGCATATCCAGCAGCTTCAGCCCCAGCGCCTCGAGCCGCTTGCCCTCGGAAAAGATATAGTTCGCCGCGTCCATCTGCTCATCGGGCGTGAGCACCTGACTGCGCAAAAGGTCTGCATAGCCGATGATGGAGGTCATGGGCGTTTTCATCTCGTGCGAGAAGTCGGCCATGAACCGCTCCTGCAGCGCCATGGTCTCCTGAATGCGGTTGACGTTGCGCTCAAGCTGCCCGGCCATGCGGTTGAAGTCGGCGGCGAGCTGCCCCACCTCGTCGCGCGAGCGCACGGGCGCACGGTAGCCGAGATTGCCCCGCGCCAGCTCCCGCGACGCGCGCGAGAGCGTGCCGAGCGGGCGCGTCAGCAGGTAGGACGTGACCCACGCCACGGCCGCGCCGAAGGCGACGAGGATCAGAAACGTCGTGTGGTACGCGCGCTGCTGCGTCTGGCGCACGGTGTAGATGTTTGACACGTCGAACGCGAGCGTCACGCTCGTGCCGTCGGCCGCTGCGCTGAGCGTGAGGTAGTGCCGGCCGCTGCCGGTGCGCACGATGCTGGTCACGCCGCTGCCGGCCGGAGGCTCGGGTGCTTCATCGAGCAGCATGGTGTCGCCCATCTCGATCATCTGCGCGTTGAAGCGGATGCGTGCCGATGTGCTCGCCCCGCCGCTGCCAAGCTTGTGCAGCACGAGCGCGACGGTGTTGGCCGCCGTGCCGGGCGAGGTGTTGTCGCCGAGCAGGTCGAGCACGTCCACGATCATGCGGTAGGTCTGCACGGCGGTGTCGCGCTCGCGGGCGATGGAGCTGGAAAACGACTGCGCGATCATGAGGCTGCCGCCGATGCCGTATGTCAGCGACAGCAGCAGCACCATGGCGATCGTGAGCTTTGCGCGAAATCTCATCCGCTCACACCTCCAGCCGGTAGCCGACCTTGTTCACGGCCAGCAGCCGGTTTTCCCAGCCGACCTTTTTGCGCAGCCGCTGGATGTGCAGGTCGACGGTCTTGCTGCCGTAGCTGTACTCGCCGCCCCAGACGTGCTCATAGATCGTCTCGCGGTAGAGCGCGGTGCCGGGATTGCGGGCAAAAAACAGCAGCAGGTCATACTCCTTGTGCGTGAGCGCGATCTCCTCCGTGCCGCGCCAGACCTGCATGGCGCGCGTGTCGATGCGCAGCCCGCCGATCTCGATGACGGTGTCGGTCTTGTTGTAGCGCCGCAGCACGACGTCCACGCGCGCAAGCAGCTCGAGCACCTCAAAGGGCTTGACGATATAATCCTCCGCGCCCATGCGCAGGCCGCGCACCCGGTCGTCGACCGAGCCGCGCGCGGTCAGGAAGATGACCGGTATGCCCAGCGGGCGGATGTATTCCATGAGCTCAAAGCCGTCGGCATTCGGCAGCATCACATCGAGCAGGATGAGGTCAAAGACGCTGCGCTCGAGAATGTCCGCTGCGGCCAGCCCGTCGTACACGCACGTGCACCGGTAGCCCGCGCGGGTCAGGCTCATCTGGATCAGGTCGCAGATCGGCTTTTCGTCGTCCACGATCAGGATCTGGATCATGCTACCGCCTCCTTCGGGTCAAAAATACATCGTTCCGGCATCAAAACGGCATCGCCGCGGCGCCGGTGCACCCCATTATAAAATTCGCGGCGGCGGCTGTCAAACGCCTTCGGCGCGCAGCGGGGTTTTCCGGCTTCCTGCCCGCCGCGCCGCTGCGCACAAAGGGGCAAAAAAGTGCGAAAATTCCTGTCAGATGCTTGACAAATCCCGGTGCTGCGTGCTACACCTATTTTATCGTAAAGGGAATGCAATCTAAACGGAAAGGCAAAAGCAATGACATTGGACAAACTGAAAATCGGTTCTGCAGGCATCATCACGGCGGTCGGTGGGGACGGCCCGCTGCGCTGCCGCCTGCTGGACATGGGGCTCACGCCCCACACACGCGTCACGCTGCAGAAGGTGGCGCCGATGGGCGACCCGATCGAGATCCGCGTGCGCGGCTATGAACTGACGCTGCGCATTGAGGAGGCGGAGAAGATCGAGGTCGAGGAGGTGCCGGCATGATCTTTGCACTCGTCGGCAACCAGAACTGCGGCAAGACGACGCTGTTCAACGCCCTCACGGGCTCGAACCAGCACGTGGGCAACTTCCCCGGCGTGACCGTCGACCAGAAGATGGGCGAGATGCGCGACGAGAAGGGCTGCTCCGTTGTCGACCTGCCGGGCATTTACTCGCTGCGTCCGTACACGCAGGAGGAGATCGTCTCGCGCGATTTTATCATCAACGAAAAGCCGGACGGCATCATCAACATCGTCGACGCCACGAACATCGAGCGCAACCTCTATCTCACGCTGCAGCTGCTCGAGCTGCGCGTGCCGATGGTGCTGGCGCTGAACATGATGGACGAGGTGCGCGCCAACGGCGGCGCGATCGACGTGCAGAAGATGAGCGAGACGCTCGGTATCCCCGTCGTGCCGATCTCGGCGGCGAAGGGAGAGGGCGTGTCCGAGCTTGTGGATCAGGCGCTGACCGCAGCGCGCAGCCGCGCGCTGCCGAAGGTGACGGACTTCTGCTCGGACGATTCCGCCGTGCACCGCTGCATCCACGCGGTCGTGCACATCATCGCCGACCACGCCGACCGCATCGGCGTGCCGGCGCGCTTCTGCGCGGCCAAGCTCATCGAGGGCGGAGACGATCTGGCGCAGGTGCTCGATCTTGACGAGAACGAGCGCGAGCTGATCGAGCACTGCATCGTGCAGATGGAAAACGAGACCGGCCTTGACCGCAACGCGGCGCTGGCCGATATGCGCTACACATTCATCGAGAGCGTTGTGGCCTCTTCCGTGGTCAAGTGCCACGAGAGCAGGGAGCACGCGCGCTCCATGAAGATCGACCGCATTCTCACGGGCAAATATACCGCCGTGCCCACGTTCCTGCTCGTGATGTTCCTCACGTTTTATCTCACCTTCAACGTCGTCGGCCAGTGGCTGTCCGACCTGCTGCAGCTCGGCATCGACGCGCTGACGGGCGTCGTGGATGCCGCGCTCACGGCCTACGGCATCAACCCCGTCGTGCACAGCCTCATTATTGACGGCGTGTTCGCCGGCGTCGGCAGCGTGCTCGTATTTCTGCCGATCATCGTGACGCTGTTTTTCTTCCTGTCCATTCTGGAGGACACCGGCTACATGGCGCGCGTGGCCTTCGTCATGGACAAGCCCCTGCGCAAGATCGGCCTGTCCGGGCGCAGCATCGTGCCGATGCTCATCGGCTTCGGCTGCTCGGTGCCGGCCATCATGGCCACGCGCACCGTCTCGTCCGACCGCGACAGGAAGATGACCATCCTGCTCACGCCGTACATGAGCTGCTCGGCGAAGATCTCGATCTATGCGTTTTTCACCGCGGCGTTTTTCCCGCGCTGCCGCGCGCTCGTCATGCTGGGGCTGTATGTGCTCGGCGTGCTCATCGGCATCGTCGCGGCGCTCATCATGAATAAGACGGTCTTTCGCGGCAAGCCCGTGCCGTTTGTCATGGAGCTGCCGAACTACCGCATGCCCGGGCTCAAGAGCGTGGCGCTGCTGCTCTGGGAGAAGGCGAAGGACTTCCTCCAGCGTGCGTTCACGGTCATCTTTCTTGCGACGATCATCATCTGGTTCCTCCAGAGCTTTGACACGCGCCTGAACGTCGTGGCCGACAGCGCCGAGAGCCTGCTTGCGCTCATCGGCCGCTGGATCGCGCCGGTCTTCCGGCCGCTCGGCTTCGGTGACTGGCGCTGCGCCACGGCGCTCATCTCCGGCTTCATTGCCAAGGAGTCCGTCGTGAGCACACTGCAGGTGCTGCTCGGCGGCGCGGCGATCTCGTCGCTGCTGAGCACGCGCGCGGCGGTGAGCTTTCTTGTGTTCACGCTGCTGTATACGCCGTGTGTGGCCGCCGTTGCGACCATCCGGCGCGAGCTGGATTCCCGGCTCAAGACGGTCGGCGTCGTCCTTTTGCAGTGCACGGTCGCGTGGCTCGTGGCGTGCGCGGCGTATGCGATCGCGGGGCTGGTGTGATGCATCTGGCGGACTATATCCTGCTGGCGATCGTGGCGGTGTGCGCCGTGATCGCGTGGCGCGTCTGGCGGCGCACGATGAAAAAGGGCGGCTGCTGCGGCGGTAACTGCACCGGCAACTGCGCGCAGTGCGGCAGAGCGTGCACGCACAAGCCGAAAAAGTAGCTGCGGCACATGAAAACAAACCTGAAGCTCCTGCGGCGGGACGCTGCGGGGTTTTGACAAGCCGAGCAGGGCTTCCCGTATTCGGGAGGCCCTGCTTTTTTTCGCACGCTGCGGGAAAATGCCCGGAAAAATGCGGCTGTGATAGGATCTTGATGGAAATGTGCGGCAAACGGGTGTCGGAAAGCGACACTGGCTATTGAATTTGCGCAAAGAATGCGTTAAAATGAAGCTGCATTTGTCACGCGTTTGGCAAAGATCCAAACGCATCATTTTCATATGAAAGGATCTATCTATGAACGGATTTGTCAGCAAGCTGTGCGACATCGACAGCATCCGCATTCCCGATGAGCTGCTGGAGGTGCACGCAGACGAGCAGACCGTGGACGAGCGTGTCCGGAGTCTGAGCACGCAGTACGCCAGGGAGACGGAGGTATCCGCCGCCGCGCAGGGCGACGTGGTGTTCTGCGCCGCCGACCCGGCGCGCTACCCCGACGGGAGGACCGTCATCCTCTACACGGCGCTGGCGCTGCCCGGCGCGGAGGACGCGGTCAGGGCCGTCATCGGCAGGACTGCGGGCGAGACATTCGCGGCGGAGCTCGCGGGCGGCCGCGTGCAGCTGCAGGTGCAGAAGATCGTGCGCCTCATCCCGGCGGAGGTCAACGACGCGCTCATCGCGTCGCTCGGCATCGAGGGCGTCGCCACGGTCGAGGCATACAGGGGCTATGTCAGAGAAAAGCTCCTTGCCGACCTGCGCGTGGAGCGCAGCAAGGAGATCATGCGCCTTTACTTCGATGCGATCGAGGCCGGGAGCGAGTTTTCCTACGACGAGGCGGAGTTTGACGCCTATGTCGACAGCTGCAAGGGCGAGTTTCTGGCGCAGGCCGCCGAGATGGGCGTCGAGCAGACCGAGGACGAGCTGCGCGAGTCGCTGCTGCGTCAGGAAAAGCAGTTCTGGGCTGCCATGGCCTTTTGCAGGCAAAAGGGCATCGGGATCGACAAGGCCGAGGTCGAGGCGCAGGTCGACCAGATGTCCGAGATGATGGGGCTTATGGGCGAGCAGGTCCCGCCGCGCGAGGAGCTGCTGCGCACGGCGGAGCAGGACGCGTATCTCAACAAGATGTTCGAGTACATCAACGGCATCATCGCGCAGAAGATGGGAGGCTAATATGGCAACTGTAGAGCTGAAAGAACATGAATGGAAGGCCTTTTCCGAGGCCGAGTACGCGGTCATTGACTGCTATGGTGATTTCTGCGTGGCCTGCATGATGCTCGAGCCGATCTTCGACGCCGTGGCCGGCGAGATGCCCGGCATCCGCTTCGGCCGCATCAACATCTCCCACAACCCGGAGATCGCCGACCACTACGGCATCGATGCGATGCCCACGCTGCTGTATTTCAGAAAGGGCGAGCTTGTCAACAAAAGCATCGGCAGCATTGAGCGCGGGGAGCTGCTCATGCTCATCGCCGAGATGCTGTATAAATAAAGGAGAACGCCATGGGAAAGATCCGACTCAATGACGACGCGACCGTCGTCGCCAACATCCGGGAAGGCCTCAAGCGCACGGGCGGCTACTGCCCCTGCCGCCGGGAGATCAAGCCCGAGTACAAGTGCATCTGCGAGGAATTCAAACAGCAGATCCAGGACCCCGGGTTCGAGGGCTACTGCCACTGTAAGCTGTATTACAAAGAAAAATAAAAAAGGAGAACGCAATCATGAAAAAGTTCGTTACGTTCCTGCTCGCAGCCGTGCTCATGCTGTCGCTGACCGGCTGTGACCTGTTCAGCAAAACAGACACCGTCAAGCTTGGCGACTACACCCACAAAGACCCCAGCGGCCTGAGCTATGACACGCGCATGGTGCTCAAAAACGAGTCCTTCGGCGCGATGCTCTCCGAGCGCGCAAGCGAGGCGGCCTACCCCGACAACATGATCCTCGACGCCTCCGGCGCGCCGATCGGCATGTATCAGTATGATCCGGCTACCGGCCTTGCCACGGGCTGGACGGATATGGCCACCGGCAAGTTCACGGCGTACCCCGCGGGTCAGGAGGTCGACCTCGGCAAGCCTGACGAATCCAAGCTCGTCACCTTCAAGGGCGATGCGGCGCTCTACTTCGTCGTCTACGGCAGCAAGGACAAGGCGGTCGAGGCCGATATGTACCTCATGCTCAGCGACAAGGACGATCAGCAGGCCGTGACCGACGCGATGCAGAGCGTCTACGGCGTCGCGCTCACCGCCGAGAGCGACACCGTGCTCAAGACCGTCATCGACGCGGATGCGATCGCGGCGGAGTTTGCCGCCGATGCCGAGCTCACGGGTGAGACCGGCGCGCAGGATGCGAAGGCCTATGCCGACCTGCTCTACCTCAACTACGGCGTGCGCGAGGACACGGGCGCGAATCCCTACAAGCCCTATGACGGCCACAAGGATCCCACCGACATCGACTTTGACCAGAAGGTCGTCATGACCGGCAGCGGCAAGGCCGCCTTTGAGGCGAAGGACGCCGACAAGATCGCCTCCCAGACCGACTATCTCTATGCCAAGGACGGCATGATGGTCGCTCAGTATACCTACTACGAGTTCACCTCCAAGGATGCTGCGGATGCGCTCAGCGCGCAGATCATGAACGGCGAGCGCGTTTCCGACACCGTGATCCTGGTCGCGACCGTGGGTCAGGAGCTGGATGCCAGCATTCAGTCGCTGGTCGGCTTCAACATGGTCAAGGACGCGTCCATCGAGGAATACACGCGCTTTATTGAGGAAAACTTCTCCTCCGCCGTCTACCAATAAGTAAGCCTGACGGGTGCCATACGCCTTGGGCATATGGCACCCGTTTTTCTGCCTCTACAGGAGAAACGCTATGGACAACACAAACGTTAACGCGCGGCCGCAGCGCGACGGCTGGAAGGCGCTGCTGCGCACGCTCGGAAAGCTGCGCCTGCCGTGGCTGTGGATCATCGTCGGCCTTTCGGTCAACATCCTGCTCAACACCTTTCTGCTCAAGCTGCCGAATCTGACGGCGGACCTTCTGAGCGGAAACCTCTCCGGCACCACTACGACCAAGGCGATCTGGTTCTATGTGGAGGTCGGCGGTCTGTCGCTGCTCGCGTTCGCCGGTCAGGCGCAGGCGCAGGCGTACAGCGTGCGCAAGGCGCGCGGCTCGGTGTGGCGGCGGATGCTCGGCATGAAGATGGACTATTTTGACCGCCACGACCCCTCCGATCTCATGAGCGCCATCACAAACGACGCCTCGGCAGCGGTCACGAACTTCGTCAACATCATCCTGTATCTCATACCGGACATCTATTATGTGGCCGCGGCGCTGCTGCGCATCCATCAGTACCACTGGATCCTTGCGCTGTCGTGCTTTGCGCTGCTGCCGCTGAAGTACCTCTACGCACTTATCCTCGGCAAGAAGATGCAGGTGGCCAGCGCCCGCGTCTACGGCAGGATCGGCGTGCTCACAAGCTACCTTGCCGACCGGATCAGCCACCTGCCGCTCATCAAGACCTGCACCAACGAGGCGGCCGAGGGCGCAAACGGCGAACAGGCCGCCGCAGGGCTCTACGATGCGAACATGAAGCTTGTGTGCATCGACAACATCTCGACCGGCATCAGCGCCGTGATCGACATCCTGCAGAAGTTCGTGGTCATCGTCGTCGCGGTCATTCTGCTCCAGCGCAGGCAGATCGATATCGCCATGTGGCTGGCCTTCTTCCTGTTCGCGCAGAATCTCTTCCCGAACATGGACGAGATCTTCAGCCTGTGGATCAAGATCAAGGGCATGCACGGCGAGTTCCACCGCATCATCGAGGTCATGGACGGAGACCCGGAGCAGACCGGCGGCGAGCCCTTCCCGGAGACGGGCGACATCCGCTTTGAGCACGTCACGTTCTCCTATCCGGGAACGGACAGCCCCGCGATCGAAGACGCGACCTTCACCGTGCCGCGCGGCTCGGCGCTGGCCATCGTCGGCCTGTGCGGCAGCGGCAAGACCACGACCGTGAGCCTGCTCGAGCGCTTTTACACGCCCGACGAGGGGCGCATCTGCATCGGCGGCACGGACATCGGCGCGCTCGCGCTGGGCGATTTTCGCCGCAGCCTTGCCTATGTGCAGCAGGGCGCGGATGTGTTTGGCGGCACGCTGCGCGAGGCGCTCACCTACGGCATCGCGCGCGAGGTGCGCGACGAGGAGATCTTCGCTGCCGCCGAAAAGACGGGCTTTCAGGAATATCTCGACCTGTGCGGCAACGACCTCTCGACCGAGATCGCGCCCGGCGGACAGTCCATGTCCGGCGGACAGGGTCAGCGTCTGGTGCTCACGCGCGAGGTGCTGCGCGGCGGCGACATCATCCTCATGGACGAACCGACGAGCGCGCTGGACGTGCGCGTGTCGGCCAGGATCCAGGAGATGATCGACGAGCTGTTCGCGGACAAGACGCGCATCCTCATCACGCACGATCTGGACTACGCCCGCCGCTACGACCGGATCATCGTCATGGAAAACGGCCGCATCGTCGGCGACGGGACACACGAGAGCCTGCTGCGCAGCTGCGAGACCTACCGCAGAATGAACGAGCACGCGGGAGAGGAGGCGGCGCAATGAAAAAATTCTCAAGATCCTTCAGCGCGCTGCACGGCGTCAGGCTGCCGTGGCTGCTGATCGCGCTGAGTTTTGCCTTTTCCGCCGCCATGATGAATGCCGAGCTGCAGGCCGCGACGCTCACCGCCGGCATCATCGACACGAGCCAGAACGCCATCGATGCAAAGCTCCTGACAAACTTTATCGTCGTGACGGCGCTTGCGGCGCTGTTCCGCATCTGCGAATACTACTTCACCCGCCGCATGGAGGAGACGATCAGCCAGCGCGTGCGCTGCAGGCTCTGGAATAAGATCATGCACCTGCCGACAAAATATTATGACGAGGACAACGGCAACGAGCTCGTCAGCCGTGTCACGACCGATGCGGCCGCGCCCGCAACGCTGTTTTCGATGGTCGTGTCCTTCGCCGTGTGCGTGTTCACGGTCATCAAGGGCTTCGTGCAGCTGTTTGACTACAACACGCTGCTTGCGTCCTGGTCGCTGATCATCATCCCGATCACCGGCCTCATCTGCCTGCTCTACGCCAAGCTCACCTACAAGCTCGGCGTCTACACCACCGTGACCATGGCGGGCAGCCTCGGCTACCTTGCCGAGCGCGTGCGCTCGTTCCGACTCATCAAGAGCGCCGTGGCCGAAAAGCTTGAGGCGCAAAAGGGCGACCACAGCTTCCGGCGCATGTACGCTGCGGACTTCCTCAACTGGATCATCGTCGCGGGCTATCAGCTCGCCGCGAGCCTGTTTTCCATCCTGTTCATCGTCATCGTGTTCGTCATCGGCGGACAGCTCATGCAAAAGGGAGAGCTCACCATCGGCGACCTGACGAGCTTTTACATGATCTGCGGCATCGTCGGCATCCAGCTCATGCAGTTTTTCATGAACGTCGGCTCCGTGGCCGGCACGTTCGGCACGATGCAGAAGATCAACAGCATCAGCAGCTGCGAGCCAGAGCGCGCGGACGGCGCGCCCGCTCCCGCGCTCTGCGCGGACATCGTGTTCGACAACGTGAGCTTCGGCTACTTTGACGATCGGGACGTGCTGCACGATGTGACGGTCACGATCCCCGCCGGTAAGGTCACCGCCATCGTCGGCGGCAACGGCGCGGGCAAATCCACGATGTTCAAGCTCATCACGCGCCTGTACGAGCCCAAAACGGGCGCGGTGCGCTTCAACGGCGAGAACGCGGCGGACTATGACCTCACGAGCTGGCGCAGCCGCTTTGCGTATGTGTTCCAGCGCGACGGGCTCATTGGCGGCACGGTGCGTGAAAACCTCACCTACGGCCTCGGGCGCGAGGTGAGCGAGGACGAGCTCATCGCCGCCGCGAAGTGCGCCAACTGCTATGCGTGCGTCATGGAAAAGCCCGCGGGCTTTGACGAGGACGTCGGTCTGGGCGGCGCAAACTTCTCGGGCGGTCAGGGGCAGTGCATCTGCATCGCGCGCGCCATGCTGCGCAACGCAGACTACCTCCTGCTCGACGAGGCGACGAGCAACCTCGACGCCACGAGCACCGCGCTCGTCACCGAGGCGATGGACCGGCTCATGAAGGACCGCACGACCGTCATGATCGCGCACAGCTATGAGGCGGCCAGACGCGCCGACTACGTCATCGTCATGCGCGACGGCACGGTCGAAGCCGCCGGCACGCCCGACGAGCTGCGCGCGAGCAATGCGTATTACCAAATGTTCAGCAAATCACTTTGATGTCAGCGAGGGAACCATGATCAGAGAAAATATGAAGCTTACCGACGCTCAGCCCGGCGATATCTGCTGCGGCTTCGAGCTGGAAAAGAAGCAGTACGTCGCCTCCAAGGCGGCGACGCTGTACACCATGCGGCACAAAACGTGCGGAGCGGAGCTCCTGTACTTTGACCGCGACGACGAGAACAAGACCTTCTGCATCGGCTTCAAGACCCTGCCGGAGGATGACACCGGCGTGTTCCACATCCTGGAGCACAGCGTGCTCAACGGCTCGAAGCGGTTCCCCGTCAAGGAGCCGTTCGTGTCCCTGCTGCAGGGCTCAATGCAGACCTTCCTCAACGCCATGACCTACAGCGACAAGACCATCTTCCCGGTCTCCAGCCGCAGCGAGCAGGATCTGTTCAATCTCATGCGCGTGTACCTCGACGGCGTGTTCTGCCCGAGCATCTACGAAAAGCCGGAGATCTTCATGCAGGAGGGCTGGCACTACGAGTTTGACGGCGAGCAGGCGCAGCCGTACTACAACGGCGTCGTCTTCAGCGAGATGAAGGGCGCCTATGCCGATGTCGAGCGCGTCATCGGCGAGGGGACGGACCGGCTGCTGTATCCCGACACCTGCTACGGGTTTTCGAGCGGCGGCAAGCCGGAGCACATCCCCGAGCTGAGCTATGCGCAGTTCATCGCCGCGCACAAGCGCTTTTACCACCCGTCGAACGCGCGCATCTTCCTTGACGGCCACATGGACGTCGAGCGCGTGCTCGCCTATATCGACGCGGAGTACCTGTCGCAGTATGCATACCGCGCTCCGGACTTCGACTTCACGGTGCAGCAGCCCCGCACGGGCGAGGCCACGGTGTACTATGAGGCGCTGCCCGGCGAGGAGACGCTCTGCCACATGAGTCTCTCCAGACTCCTGTGCCGCTATGACGACGTGGAGACGGTCTACGCCGCGAAGATCCTCTCGGACTATCTCACCGGCTCGAACGAGGCACCGCTCAAGCGTGCATTTCTCGAGCGCGGCCTTGCGCAGGACGTGACGCTCGAGATCTCTGATGGCATTTATCAGCCGAGCGCCGCGCTCATCGTGCGCAACACGACCAGGGACGCCTTTGACGAGGTCAGGACGCTTGCGGCGCAGGTCACGCGCGATATGCTCGCCGCCGGACTCAACCGCGAGGCGCTCTCGGCGTCGCTCGAGCGCTTTGCCTTCACCAACCGCGAGATTACTGAGCCCTACGGCGTGGAGCTTGCCTGCCGCGCGTTTGACAGCTGGCTCTACGGCGGCGATCCGCTGGCGTATATCGACAACGCCGCCGTGTTCGACGCTCTGCGCGAAAAGATCCATACCGGCTATTTCGAGCGCCTGCTGTCCGACCTGCTCGGCACGAGCGGCGAGCTGTGCACCCTCTATGTGCTGCCGTCGCTCACGAAGGGGGAGGATGACGCCCGCCGTGAATCCGAGCGGCTTGCCGCCGCGACCGCGGCGTGGGATGCCGGTCAGCGCAGCGAGGCGTATGCCGCCTTCCGGCGGATGCAGCAGTGGCAGCAGAGTGAGGACAGCGCGCAGGCGCTCATGAGCCTGCCGCACCTGCGCCTTGAGGATGTGCCGCAGACGGTCGCCCCTGTGCAGACGCAGCCGGGCGAGATCAGCGGCGTCCGCACGCTGCACGTCGCGGGCGACACGAACGGCATCGTGTACCTCAATCTGTACTTTGACGTCTCCGACCTCACGGACGAGGAGCTGTGCATGCTCAACGTGCTGAGCACCTGCTTCGGCGAGCTGCGCACGGAGACCTGCCCCGCGGACGTGCTGCAAAACCGCGTCAAGGCGCTGCTCGGTTCGCTGTTTTTGCGTGTGGACTGCATGCAGAAGCAGGGAGACACCGAGCACGTGCGCCCGTACCTGCTCGTGTCGGCGAGCATGCTCGAGGAAAACGCGGCCGAGGCGGTACAGCTTCTGTGCGAGCTGCTCACGCAGGGGCGCTACGACGAGACGGACCGCATCGGCGAGACCGTCATGCAAAACGACTACTTCATGCGCCAGTCGCTCATCTCGAACGGCCACACCTTCGCCGTCACCAAGTCGCTGTCCGCATTTTCGGCCGGCGCTGCGCTCAAGGAGACGCTCGAGGGCGAGACCTTTGTGCGCTGGTTTGCGGCGCTGGCCGCCGGCTTTGCGCAAAACGGCGCGCAGGTGAGCGCCGCGCTCCGCGCGCTCACCGAAAAGGTGTTTGTCACGAGCCGCCTCTTCGCGGGCTGTTCCGGCGCGCTCGATGCCGGGGTGCTCGCCCGGCTCATCGCCGCGCTGCCGCAGGGTACGCTTGGCGAGACGGCTGCGCACAAGCGCTACGACGCGGCCGCCTGCGCGGTCGAGATCCCGGCGGACGTGGGCTTCTGCGCGCTGGGTCACAACCTCTACGCTCTCGGCAGCGGCTACTCCGGCGCGTGCCCGGTGCTGTCCTCGCTCGTGAGCTTCGGCTACCTGTGGAACGCGGTGCGCGTGCAGGGCGGCGCTTACGGCACGGGTATGAACGTGCGCCGCAGCGGCGACATCTTCTGCTATTCCTACCGCGATCCGAACCTCGGCAATACGCGCGCGGCGTTTGACGCCATTGCCGATTTCATCGAGGATTTCGCGGCGCAGGGCATGCCGCTCGACGACATCATCATCGGCGCGGTCAACACGACCGATCCCTTGCTCGATCCCGCCGGCGTGTGCGAGAGCCAGTGCGTGCGCGCGCTCAAGGGCGTGACGCCGGAGGATCTGGCCAGGACCCGCCGCGAGCTTCTGGCGACCAGGCCCGCCGACCTTGCGGCCATGGCCGGCGTCCTGCGCAGATATGCGCACGAGGGAAAGTTCTGCACCTTCTCCGGTGCAAACGGCGGCGCGTGAGGCGCAGCCGGAAACGAAAAGAAAAACCTGCGGTTTCCGAGGAAACCGCAGGTTTTTTTCTGCCTGAAACGGATGCAGCCATTACGTTTTTGCGAGCGCATCGGCGATCGTCTGGTCGAAGGCGTCCGCCTCCGTGTCCCAGCCGGCATAGGCCGGATCATCCTTGTGGCTCGAGAGCAGCCCCGCGCCGAGTAGATAATCGCCGAGCGCGGTCGTGACCTTTTTCGCGCCGAAATAATTCAGGTGGTCGCCAAGGTCGCGCGTGTCCGTGTTCCAGTCGATGCCGACCTGCTCTGGGGTCATGTTCATGTCAAGGAAGGGAACGCCCAGCCGGTCTGCGAGCGCCTGCGTGCTGTTGTGGCGCGCCATGTTCCAGTTGGCGGTGCTGGGGGTGCTGACGAGCAGGAGCTGCGCGCCGTTTTCATCGCAATAGTTTTTGATGCGCTCAACATAGGCGCGGTTCTGCCGGGCGATCGGGGCGAGCTGATCCGACGCCTGCATATAGCTGCCCGTGTCTGCGGGGGCGGCGCCTTTGGTGAACTGATAGCCCTTCGCATTGTCGATGTGGGTGTATTTCGCGCTCATGCACAGGTCGCTTGTTTTCAGCGTCTTCCAGCGGTTGTGGTAGGAAAACACCGGAAACAGCTTTCCGGCCTCGCTGAGCAGCGTGTTGCCAAAGGAGAAGTTGCGGAAGATCGCATTGGTCTCGAGGACTACGACCTTGGGGCTCTGCGTCCGAAACGCCTTGTGCAGAAACTCCTCCGAATAGCACAGCGTCTGTCCGGACGTGCCGCAGCAGTACGCCGTATAGCCGCGCTGCTGCCACAGCTGCATCGGGATGAAGGCGGAATAGCTCTCGCTGTCGCCGAGGATCAGCAGGTCGATCGTGTTCTCGGGCTCGCCGAGAATGCCGTTGGCGGCGGGGTCGTGGATGCCGTCGCTGCTGGAGTTGTTTTTGGGGCGCAGCAGCTGCGACACGCCGGTCAGCAAGAGCGCCAGCACGGCGAGAAAAACAACGCTTCTGAGCGCGTACTTGAGAAAACGGGACATGCGTGCCTCCTAAAACTGCGCATACATAGGGTCGACGGGGACGTAGCCCTTTCCGTATGCTCCGAAAACGATGATGAACAGAATGAGCGCGTAAAAGACCGCCCAGCGCACCGCGACATGGCGCTGCGCCAGCAGCGCGCGCACGGATTTGCCGCGCTCGTTGATCACGCTCACGACGAACACGATCAGCAGCGTCACCGCGACGATCATGAGGTCGAACTTGTCAACGCCGAGCGCCTTGAACAGCGTGCCGTCAAAGACGGGGAGCGAGAATCCGGTGACCATGGTGCGGAACATCTGCATACCCGCACGCAGGCCGTTTGCGCGGAAAAACAGCTCGCCGATGATGACCAGCACCGTCGTGCGCAGCATTTGCAGCAGACGGTACGGGAAGCTCTCGGCGCGGATGTGCAGCCGTGCGTTGACGGCTCTCACCGGCGGGGCGATGATGTTGCCGATGAGGATCAGCACGAAGTGGTACATGCCGAAAAAGAGATAGCTCCACGCGGCACCGTGCCAGAGCCCGTTGCAGAACCACACGCAAAAGAGCGCGACGGCGCTTGCCAGCAGCGGACCGTAGTGGTTGCCGAGGTGCTTGCGGGCGGCGGAGGTGAGCTTTTCCAGCGGCTTGAGCGTGACGACCGGGTAGAACACGTAGTCCTTGAACCAGGTGCCGAGCGTGATGTGCCAGCGCTTCCAGAATTCCGAGATCGTTTTTGAGAAAAACGGCTGGCGGAAGTTTTCCGGCATCGTGACGCCGAGGATCTGCGCCGTGCCGGTGACGGCGTCCATCGAGCCCGAGAAATCCATGTACAGCTGCACGGTGTAGCACACGGCGGCCAGCGCGATCACGCCGCCGTCAAAGTCGGCGTAGTTTGTAAAGACGTTTTTCACGAGCGGATTGAGCCGGTCGGCGATGACGACCTTTTTCATCATGCCGTAGGCGATGCGCTGCAGGCCGAGCGTCAGGTTTGTGTAGGTGATCGGCTTTGCGTCCCAGAGCTGCTGCGCGGTCTGGTCATAGCGGCAGATCGGCCCTTCCACGATCTGCGGGAAGAAGCTGATGAACAGCGTCAGGCGCAGCAGGTTCGTGTCCGCCTTCGTGACGCCGCGCTGCACGTCCACAATGTACGACAGCGCCTGCAGCGTGAAAAAGGAGATGCCGATCGGCATCACGTACTTCGGGATCGCCAGCTGCACGGGGATGTGCAGGTGCGTCAGGAGCGTGTTGACGTTCGTCGCGGCAAAGCCGGAGTACTTGAGCACGAACAGGACGCCGATGTGCAAGATGACGGCCAGCAGAAGGATCCGGCGCTGCACGGCCTGCTGCCGCTTGCGCACGGTCTTGCGCTCGGCCTTTTCCGTCTGCGCGAGCAGGAGCTTCGTCTCTGACTGTATTTTGTCCAGCCATAGCCCGAAATAGTGCATGGAGAGCGCCGTCAGAAGCAGATATACGAGCAGCTTGCCGCTGATCAGCCAGAAAAAGGCGCAGTCGGCAGCGAGCAGGAAGTATCTCTTCCCGCGCTGCGGCATGAGGCCGTATATGATCAGGCAGAACGGCAGGAACGCAATGAGGTATGCCGCCGAGAAAAAGGAGGTCAGACCGCTTCCTCTTCCTGCGAGCAGCAGAGAAGAAAGCTCCATGTCAGCAGCCCTCCCGTGCACATTCGCACACTTCGGCGGCGCATGTCACAGGCGTGCGGGCGCAGAAAAGAGCGCCTGCAACTCCTGCGGCGCTGCTTTCCGGATGGCGATCGTGGCCTTTCGCGCCGGCCGGGAGAAAAGGCTCCGCCGGCGGAGCCGCCGTGTGTGCCGTGCGCGCAGCCGTCCCGCCGCGTGTATACTGTTCGGTCGTCGATGGTCTTGTGCTTGCCATTTTCCCGTTCTCCTAAAAATGCTTCATTCTGTGGCAACATTATAGCAGGGGCAGTGCAAAAAAAATAGCCAATGACACCTGAATTAGTCTTAATTCTGCCGCGTCCCTGTACAGAACTGCGCACATTCAGACGGAAAATACGCGGTATGGTTTCGCCCTGCGCGAAAAAGCCTTAACGGTTTTTTGAAGAAAGTGGTCGACCTGCGTCTGCGGGTATGTTATCCTGAAAGCAACAACAAGAAAGCGGCACCGAAAGAAGGCGTGACACCATGTCAGAGAAAGAAAAGATTGCGGTTGTACGGAAAGCAACGGTTTACGACCTGCAGAAGATCCTTGACAAAGGCGAGAAGGGTAAAACCTACACCGTCGACGAAATCAAAGATCTGATGGACGCGTATGTTGTCGGTGCTGAGCAAAGTTAACCGAGGCGGGGCGGGTGATCGTCCCAGCCGAAAGAAGATACATTGTCGAGTACTGACTTACGCATAATCGGTGCACGCTGTTAGCATTTTTTCGTGTGCAAAATGCTGATGAACCGAGAAACCCTTCGCAAGACTGCGGCATTTTTCGCACTGCAAAGCTTTTTGAAAGCATCGCAAAGCATTGATAAACAAAGAAAAACCAGCAATCACAACGGATTGCTGGTTTTTACTGTTCTGGTGGAGATGGGGGGAGTTGAACCCCCGTCCGAAAGCGCTTAAACAGGAACTTCTCCGGGCGCAGCAGGTTTTTCCGGGGCGCTGTGCGCCCCCGTTCCCTTCAGGACAGGCAAACCGGCAAGCCTGTCAGTCCGGTAGCTTCATGATGCATGGCACGCGCAAAGCTTAGCGTGCGCACGTTCACCACTCATCGACGCTCCGCTGCCGGGTCGTGGTCCTCCCGGCGGGAACGCTCGCTATTTAAGCAGCGAGAAGAACAGTTTCGTTGTTGTTCTTTAATTTATAAGCTGCCCGTTTTATGGCGGTCAGGCGCCGCCGCCCGCTATTCCTGCCTCCACACCCCCGTCGAAACCGGTACATCCCCAGGATGTCGGGTGCGTCAGCCGCCTGCACCGCGAGCGCGGTGCAGACAGGAACGCATTCTGAAACTTTGGACGAAACTGCCGATGTGTTTGTTCCGTCAGTGGGTCTCCGGCTCGGCGTACTCCTCGCCGAAGGTCTCGACCGTGACGGTCTTCATCTTCTGCTCATGGGTGGGCTTGTCGTTGAACATGCTGCGCGGGGTGCGCGCGATGGCGTCGACGACGTCCATGCCCTCGGTCACCTTGCCGAACGCAGCGTACTGCTTGTCGAGGTGCGGAGCGTCCATGTGCATGATGAAAAACTGGCTGCCGGCGGAGTTCGGATCCATGGCGCGGGCCATGGACAGCACGCCGCGGGTGTGCTTGAGGTCGTTTTTGAAGCCGTTGCTCGTGAATTCGCCGTCGATGCAGTAGCCCGGGCCGCCCATGCCGGTGCCGGTCGGGTCGCCGCCCTGGATCATGAAGCCGGGAATGACGCGGTGGAAGATCACGCCGTCATAAAAGCCCTTTTTGACCAGACTGACAAAGTTGCGCACGGTGTTCGGCGCGATCTCCGGGTAGAGCTCGGCGCGGATGATGCCGCCGTCTTCCATTTCAATGGTGACAATCGGATTGCTCATCAGTAATTTTTCTCCTTTATCGTTCTGTCGATCTCGCGTCTGGCGCTGCGCTGCGCATCGGCGTCGCGCTTGTCGTAGAGCTTCTTGCCCTTGCACAGGCCAAGCTCCACCTTCACGCGGCTGTCCTTGAAATACAGCGACAGCGGCACGAGCGTCAGTCCGTCCTGCTTGGTGCGGGCGTAGAGCTTCGTGATCTCCCGCCGGTGCATGAGCAGGCGCTTCGGCCGGTCGGGGTCGCGGTTGTAGATGCTGCCGTGCTCGTAGGGGCTGATGTGGATGCCGTAGGCAAACAGCTCCCCGTTTTTCACGGTGCAGAACGAATCCTTCAGATTGACCGTGCCCGCGCGGATGGACTTGACCTCGGTGCCGAAGAGCTCCACACCGGCCTCGAACCGCTCGAGCACGAAATAGTCATGCAGGGCCTTGCGGTTGGCCGCAACCTGCTTGACGCCCTTGGCTCTCGGCATGGCGGGGACCTCCTTCGTGCGAAATCGTGGATACAGTTTACCACATCCGGCGGCAAATGAAAAGAGCGAAATCAGCAGAAATAATGCCGGAGCGTCTCGACGGCGCTGTGCCGGACGATCACGTCGCCGTGTTCGCCGATGTGCGCGTACAATTGTCCGCTGCACGGCAGCGCCTCGCCGAACTCGAACACGGCGTTCGGCAGCAGCGCGTCCTCCGCGCGCGTGAACAGCTCCCAGCCGCCGTTTATGTACACCACGTCCGAGTCGATCCCGTCGGGAAAGCAGCCGAGCGCTGCGGTCAGATCGGCAAACGAGCCGAAGCGAAACCGCCGCGGCAGGTCAGAAACGGAGCCTGCGATGAACACCACCTCCTCTGCGGTTTTGTCAGCCGCTGCGTACTACTCAAAATATATGGCATTCCGGCCGGGAATATGGTATCATGCCAGAGAAAGAAGGAGTGGTGGTTCATGGAACTGATCGAAGAAAAACTCAAGACCGTCACAAGCTACCACGGCGTGATCGTCAACGTCCGGCTCGATGAGGCGCGTCTGCCCGACGGCAGCACGACCATGCGCGAGGTCGTGGAGCATCCGGGCGGCGTGACGGTGCTGCCGCTCGAGGCCGACGGTACGGTCTGGTGCGTGCGGCAGTACCGCTATCCGTTTTCGCGCACGCTGCTCGAGCTGCCGGCCGGCAAGCTCGAACCGGGGGAAGTGCCGGAGCTGGCGGCGGCGCGCGAGCTCTCGGAGGAGACGGGGCTGAGCGCAGGACGGCTGCAGTATCTGGGCGCGAACTTTACCTCGCCCGGCTACTCGCAGGAGGTGCTGCACATCTATCTTGCGCGCGATCTGCACCACGGTGCGGCGCATCTTGACCCCGGGGAATTCCTGAATCTGGAGCGCCATTCGCTGGATGCGCTCGTGCAGATGGCGCTGGATGGCGAACTCTGCGACGGGAAAACGACCGTCGCGCTGTTAAAAACGCAGCTTTTGCTCGCGCGGGAGCGCGGAGAAGCGGCGTCCGGCGGGTTGTGATTGCTTTTCCGCAAGAACCATGCTATAATCCGATGTTAGGTTCCGTTAAAATCGGGCAAGCTATGCACGAAGTGCGGCCGGAAGCGGCTGCAGACGCGCGCCGGCGCGCTGCCTTCGCAGCATGAGAGGTGTCGAATAGTTTGGATAGATATGTGATACATGGCGGCAGACCCCTGCACGGAGAGATCGAGATCAGCGGCGCGAAAAACGCGGCCGTGGCGATCATCCCGGCGGCTTTGATGGTCGACGGTGTCTGCCGGATCGAGAATATGCCGCAGATCAGCGACGTGGATATGCTCCTGAAGATCCTTCAGGGGCTGGGCGCGCGTGTGGAATACCTCAGCCCCTCCGCAGTCGAGATCGACTGCACGCAGGTGCGCTTCACCGAGCCGCCGTATGACCTGATGCGCAAGATCCGCGCGTCGTATTATTTCATCGGCTCAATGCTCGGCCGCTTCGGCTCGGCCAAGACGACCATGCCCGGCGGCTGCAACTTCGGCGTGCGGCCGATCGACCAGCACATCAAGGGCATGACTGCGATGGGCGCAAACGTCGAGGTGAAAAACGGCTTTGTCTATGCCGACACGCCTGACGGCCGCCTGCACGGGGCAAAGGTATATCTGGATAAGGTCTCCGTCGGCGCGACGATGAACATCATCATCGCGGCGACGCTTGCGCGCGGCCGCACCGTGATCGAGAACGCGGCGCGTGAGCCGCACATCGTCGACCTTGCCAACTTCCTCAACTCCATGGGCGCGGACATCCGCGGCGCCGGTACGGATTCGATCCGCATTCAGGGCGTCGACCGTCTGCACGGCGGCACATACAGCGTCATCCCCGACCAGATCGAGGCGGGCACGTATATGACGGCCTGCGCCGCCGCCGGCGGTGAGGTGCGCCTGACGAACGTGATCCCGCGCCATCTCGAGTGCATCAGCGCAAAGCTGCGCGAGATGGGCGTGACCGTCGTCGAGGGCGGCGACAGCGTGCTCGTGCGCAGCAACGGCCGCCTGCGCCATACGAACGTCAAGACTCAGCCGTATCCCGGCTTCCCGACGGACATGCAGCCGCAGATCAGCGTGGCGCTGAGCCTGGCCGACGGCACGAGCATCGTGACCGAGGGCGTGTACGACAATCGCTATAAGTATATTCAGGAGCTCACACGCATGGGCGCGGACGCGCAGGTCAACGGCTGCACCGCCGTGCTCAACGGCGTGGAAGGGCTGCACGGTGCGGATGTCAAGGCGTGCGATCTGCGCGCCGGCGCCGCCGTGGTCATTGCCGGCCTGTGCGCTGCGGGCGAGACCGTGGTCACGGACATCCACTTTATCGAGCGCGGCTATGAAAACTTCGTCGGTAAGCTGCGCAGCGTCGGCGCCGACATCGTGCTCGAGCGCGACGATGCCGAGCAGTGTGTGGCCGCTGCCGAATGAACATTGCACTGTTTGCCAGCGGCTCGAGCGGCAACTGCGCGCTCGTGTCCGACGGCGATACCCATATTTTGCTCGACGCCGGCATCTCCGCGCGGCGCATCCGTGCCGGACTCTCGGCGCGGGATGTGACGGCGGACGCCCTCGCGGGCGTGCTCGTCACGCATGAGCACTCCGACCATGTCAAGGGGCTTGCGGTGCTGCTGCGGCACGACCCCGTGCCGGTGTATGCGCTGCCTGCCGTGTGCGCTGCGCTGCGTGCGCAACTGCCTGCCGGCTGCCTGCACGAGATCATGCCGGACGTGCCGTTTTGCCTCGGCGATGTGTGCGTGACGCCGTTTGCGACGATGCACGATGCGGCCGGAAGCTGCGGCTACCGGCTCGACGGCTCGGCGCGCTTCGGCCTCTGCACCGACCTCGGTGTCGTGACGGACACCGTGCGCGCGGCGCTTGCCGGCGTGGACTGTGCCGTCATTGAGGCCAACCACGATCCGGAGCTCTTGCGCACCGGACCTTATCCGATTTATCTCAAGCGGCGCATCGCGTCCGACCGCGGACACCTGTCCAACGAAAGCGCCGGTGAGCTTGCGGCGTTCCTTGCGGAAAACGGCGCGCAGCAGCTCATCCTCGGTCACCTCAGCCGGGAGAACAACACGCCCGATACCGCGCTCGCAGCCGTTTCGGCGGCGCTTGCAGCGGCGGGCTTTGAACCCGGCGTCCAGCCGGAGCTGTACGCAGCGCCGGCGCAGACCGTGTTCACGCTCACGGCGGGAAAGGCGTGCGTATGCTGTCGATAACGCTCCTGTGCGTCGGAAAGATGCGCGAGCCTTATTATACCTCCGCGTTTGCGGAATATGCCAAGCGGCTGGGCGCTTACTGCCGGTTCGAATCGGTGGAGCTGCCGGAGCAGCGTCTGCCCGAGCGCCCGTCGCCGAAGGAGATCCGCTCGGCACTGGAAAAAGAGGCGCAGGCCATCCGTGCACGCATCCCGAAGGGCGCGGCCGTGATCGCCATGTGCGTCGAGGGAAAGCTCCTCTCAAGCGAGGCGCTCGCACGGCAGCTTGCCGGTTACGCGGCGGGCGGCACGTCAAGGGTGTGCTTTCTTGTCGGCGGGTCGTTCGGTCTGGACGAGGAGCTCAAGCGCGAGGCGTCGCTGCGGCTGAGTATGTCGCCGATGACGTTTCCGCACCATCTGGCGCGCGTCATGCTCGCCGAGCAGATCTACCGCGCGTGCACGATCCAAGCGGGCACGCAATATCACAAATAGAAACATAGGAGAACTACCATGGCGCAAGAGCTGAAAGCAGAGTGGGGCAGATCGCTTCCCGGCGATTTGCTCAAGCGCTGGCCGCGAGATGCGGACGGCGAGCTGGTGCCCCCGGCGTTGCTGACCAAGTGCACGGGCATCGATATGGACGATGTGCTGCTGGTCAATATGCTGGAGGCCTATGGCATCCCCTGCCTGAAAAACTACCCAGGGGACGGACAGTTTGGAAAGATCATGCTGGGTATGTCCGGTTACGGAGTGGAAATTCTGGTCCCGGAAACGCTGCTTGCCGACGCGCAGGCGCTCCGGGAGGGCTGCGCCTCGGCGCTGACGGAAGGAGAAGACGATGCGTAATTACATGGAAGAATACCAGCGTTGGCTCGACAGTCCCGCGCTCTCCAATGCGGAGTGGGAAGAGCTCAATGCCATCCGCAACGATGAAAAAGAGATCGAGAGCCGCTTTTTCGCCCCGCTCGAGTTCGGCACGGCCGGCCTGCGCGGCGAGATGGCGCTCGGCTGCCGCCGTATGAACATCCACGTCATCCGCCACGCCACGCAGGCGTTCGCGGAGGTCATCAAGGCCGAGGGCACGGGCGCGTGCTCGCGCGGCATCGCCATCTGCTTTGACTGCCGCGTCAACAGCGAGCGCTTTGCGCATGAGGCCGCGGCCGTCATGGCGGCCAACGGCATCCATGTGCGTATTTTTGACGCCCTGCGCCCGACGCCGGAGCTGTCGTTCGCCGTCAAGCACTACGGCACGACGGCCGGATTGAACATCACGGCCAGCCACAACCCGAAGGAATATAACGGCTACAAGGTCTACTGGTCCGACGGCGCGCAGCTGCCGCCGCAGCACGCCGCCGCCATTGCCGGGAACATGGAGCGGCTGGACATCTTCAACGACATCCAGCGCATGGACTTTGACGATGCGGTGCGTCAGGGACTCGTGGAGTTCATGGGCGCGGAGACGGACGAGGCTTTCCTCGCAAACGTCCTGCGGCAGCCGATCGACCCGGATGTCGTCCGCCGCGTGGCAGACCGCTTCAAGATCGTCTATACGCCGTTTCACGGCGCCGGCTGGCACCTTGTGCCCGAGGCGCTGCATAGGCTCGGCATGACGCAGGTCGTCCCCGTCAAGGAGCAGATGGTGCTCGACGGCACGTTCCCGACCGTGAAGAGCCCGAACCCGGAAAATCCGGAGGGCTTCTATCTGGCCGTCGACCTCGCCAAGAAGGTCGGCAGCGATCTCATCCTCGGCACTGATCCGGACTCCGACCGTGTCGGCGTCATGGTGCGCGGTGCGGACGGGGAGTACCGCACCATCACCGGCAACCAGATGGGCGTGCTGCTGCTGGACTATATCATCACGGCGCGCCGCCGCAAGGGCACGCTGCCGGAAAACGCGGCCGCGGTCTCGACGATCGTCACGTCCAAGATGGTGCGGCGTATCTGCGATGTCAACAACATCCACTTCGACGAGACGTTCACGGGCTTCAAGTTCATGGCCGAGAAGCTGGCCGAGTACCAGCGCGACGGCTCGTACCGGTATGTGCTCGCCTTCGAGGAGAGCTACGGCTACATGATGGGCGATTATGTCCGCGACAAGGACGCCGTGACCGCCTGCGTGATGATCACGGAGATGGCGGCGTACTACTTCGAGCAGGGCATGACGCTCGCGCAGGCGCTCGATGCGCTGTACGAGAAGTACGGCTTTTACGGCGAGCGCACGCTCAATCTGGTCATGCCGGGGCTCGACGGTCTGGAGAAGATGCGCGCGCTCATGGCGCAGCTGCGCCGCGAGCCGCTGCAGGAGATCGCGGGCGCGAAGGTCGTGCGTATGCGCGACTATCAGGACGGCTCGGTGTACGTCATGGGCCTCGGCAAGATGGACAGGACGCCCATCTCCGGCTCGAACGTGCTGTACTTTGAGCTGGACGACGGCTGCTCGTTCATCGTGCGCCCGTCCGGTACGGAGCCGAAGATCAAGATCTATATCCTCGGCGTCGGCGCGACGCGCGCCGAGTGTGACGAGCGCGTGCAGCGCTATGCGCAGTTTGCCGAGACGCTGCGCGGCTGAACACACATCACAACAAAGCACCGGCTCTCCGGCAGACTTTGCCGGAGAGCCGGATTTTCAACCGGATTTTCAAGGGGAAACGTATGAAAGAAAAACTCAGACAGCTCTTCGGGCTCTTCGGTGCGTTCGCGGTCGTCGGCGTGACGACATTCGGCGGCGGCTATGCCATGCTGCCCGCCCTGCAGCGCGAGGTCGTGGAAAAGCGCCGCTGGGCGACCGAGGAGGAGGTCATGGACTGGTACGCCATCGGTCAGTGCACGCCGGGCGTCATCGCGGTCAACACCGCTACCTTCGTCGGGCAAAAGCAGGCGGGCATCCCGGGCGGCATCTTTGCCACGCTCGGCGTCGTGTTCCCGTCGCTCGTGATCATCATGATCATCGCGGCCTTCATCCAGAACTTTGCGCACCTGCCCGCCGTGCAGAATGCGTTCGCGGGCATCCGCGTGTGCGTGTGCGTGTTGATCCTCAACGCCGTCGTGAAGCTGTGGAAAAAGTCCGTTGTGGACTGGAAGACGTTTCTTGTCTTTCTGCTCGTGTTCGCGGGCAGCGTGTTTTTGAACATCTCGCCGGTGCTGTACGTGCTTGCGGCTGCGGTCGCGGGCGTCTTGATCCGGGAACTGGAGGCACGTAAGGCATGATCTATCTGCGCCTGTTCTGGGAGTTTTTCAAGACCGGCCTCTTTTCCGTCGGCGGCGGCCTCGCCACGCTCCCGTTCATCTACGACATGTCCGACCGCACGGGCTGGTTCACCCATCAGCAGATCGCGGACATGGTCGCGGTGTCGGAGTCCACGCCCGGCCCGATCGGCGTCAACACGGCGACGTATGTGGGCTATATCACGGGCGGCGTACCCGGCGCGCTCATTGCGACGCTGGGCCTTGTGACCCCCGCGGTCATCTGCATCCTCATCATCGCCTCGTGCCTGAAAAAGTTCCGGGAAAACCGCTTCGTCGACCATGCCTTTTACGGGCTGCGGCCGGCATCCGCAGCGCTGATCGCGGCGGCGGGCTTTTCCGTCGTGCGCATTTCGCTCCTGCAGGAGAGCGCTTTTCAGGCGAGCGGCCGTTTTGCCGACCTGTTTTTCTGGAAGGGGCTGCTGCTCGCGGCCGTCATCTGGGTGCTGACGAATGTCGTTAAGCCGACAAAAAAGCTGCACCCGATCGTGTACATCGCGGCGTCCGCCGTCGCCGGCATCGTGTTCTCGTTTGCCGGCGCGTGAGCGTCAGATCAGATTTGTCAGAACCCACATACACAGCGCGGAGATCACTCCGTGCAGCAGGCGCCCGGCCGTGTGTCGGGCGCTTTTGATATCCGTACCGGCGAGCACCGCCGCCGTCTGGCAGTGTACCGACACGCCGCCCCAGCCGGTGAGAAAGGCCGCGAGCGCGAGGTTTGCCGGCGTCGGCGCCAGCCCCTGCATCGCGCCGATGCCCGTGCCGAGCTCGAGCACGCCCGTGCACAGGGCACGCGCAAAGTGCAGCTCCAGCCCGAGCCGCGCGGCAAGCGTGCCAACCAGCGCGGGCAGCAGTCCGGAGGCGTCGAGGATGCCGGTCACGACGCTGAAGGTGACCACAAAGCCGCTGACCGTCAGCACCGCGCATACGGCGCTGCGCACGGCCTCCGGCAGCGCCTGCGCGAGCGACACGGCGGCGATCTGCCCGCGCTCCTCCGGCTCGAAGCCGCCGCTGCGCGGGGCAAAGAGCATGCCGACAAGCACGGCCGAGAGCACATGCACGCCGTAGAGCAGCAGCCCGCACCCCGCACTGTGAAACACGCCCACGCCCGCCGCGCCGACAAGAAACGCAGGGCCGGAATTGTTGCAGAATGCGAGCGCGCGCTGCGCCTGTTCGCGCGTGAGTGCGCCGCTGCGCCGCAGCCGCGCCACGGCGTCCGCGCCGAGCGGATACCCGCCCGTCACGCCCAGCAGCAGCGCCGACGCGCCCGCTCCGCCGATGCCGAACAGTGTTTGCGTCACAGGGGAGAGGAGCCTGCCCAGCACCCCCGGCAGCCCGAGCTGCTGCAGCAGCGACGAGAGAATAAAAAACGGCAGCAGCGACGGCACGATCATCTGCGCGCACAGCTCCAGCCCCGCGCGTGCGCTCTCGAGCGCCGCCTGTGAGCAGGCAAGCAGCGCGCCGAGCGCCGCCAGCGACGAGATGAGCGCGATATGGCCGCCTCGTTTGTCCTTCACCGGCATCCCTCCCTTGAACATTCCTATGCCTGTCCCGGCCTAAACTTGCCTGCGGGCGCATAAACTGGCTTGCAGCGAGGAGGTGAGCCGGTGGGACGGCTGTCAGACATTCCGCTCGAGATCGCCGAGCGGCTGGATTATCCGGCGGAATCCGTGGCCGGTGTGCCGAAGCTGACCGTGACCGGCCGGCGGCGCGCGCTGGTGGAAAACCACCGCGGGCTGCTCGCATACAGCCGCGAGTGCATCATTGTTGACGGCGGGCGCACGCGCGTGTGCCTGCGCGGCACGAATCTGCAGCTCGTGGCCATGGACAGCACGGCGGTGCTGATCTCCGGTACGATCGCGTGTGCCGAATTTGCGTGAGGTGATGGGTTTGACGCGGTGGATCCTGACGCTTTGCGGCAGCGTGCGGCTCGAGGTGAGCGGCGCGCATCCGGAGCGTGTGCTCAATGCCTGTGCGGATGCCGGCGTCGCGTGTACGGCGTCCGAGCCGGTGGACGCATATACGCTGCGCTTTACGGTGCGCGAGCGCTGCGCGGACACGGCTGCGGCGCTTGCGCGGCGGTGTCAGTGCACGGTGAAAACCGTGTCCCGCCGCGGCCTGCCGCGGCTGCTGCGGCGCGCGGCGCGGTATCGCGGCCTGTGTGCGGCGCTGCTCGTGCTGATGCTCGCGGTGTCGGTGTCGTCGCTCTTTGTCTGGCGCATCGACGTGACCGGCAACGAGTCGCTCACGACCGGACAGATCCTGCGCTGCCTGGATGCGTGCGGCGTGCGCCCGGGCACATACTGGCCGGGGCTCTCCAACGATCTCGTGCGCAACGACATGATCCTGCGCCTGCCGCAGCTGCGCTGGCTCACGGTGAACGTGCGCGGCAGCTGCGCCGAGGTGATCGTGCGCGAAAAAGACCCGCTGCCGGACATCACGCCCGACGATACGCCCGTGAGCATCTGCGCCGCCGCGACCGGGGTCATCCTGCACATGGACGTCTACGCCGGCGAGGCACGCGTCGCGCCCGGTGCGGCGGTCGAGCCGGGCGACGTGCTCGTGTCCGGCGCGGTGACGGATCTCGGCGGCGGTGTGCGTCCGGTGTGCGCCCGCGCCGATATCCGCGCCCGCACGCGGCAGGAGCTCACGGGGCAGATCGCGCTGACGGAAAGCGAAAAACAGCCCGCGCACGGCGCACGGACGCGCTGGGCGCTGCGCGTGGGGAAAAAACGGATCAATTTTTATCAAAACAGTGGAATTTCCGGCGGGGAATGTGATAAAATCACTTGTGAATATCCTTTTGCAATCCGGGGCGTGTTTGCGCTGCCGTTTTCGTTTGTGCGCGAGCGCGTGCAGCCGTATCGGACGGTGTCTGCACCGGTATCCGCCGACGCGGTGCGTGCGGTGCTCGAGCAGGCGCTGCTGCAGCAGCTGCGCGAGACGATCGGCACCGACGGCGCGATCCTTGCCTATGAAACGGCGGCGGAGGTCTCCGGCGGGGTGCTGACCGTGACGCTCACGGCCGAGTGCGAGCAGGAGATCGGCCGCGCGCAGCCGACGCCGGACGCGGAATTTTTACAGCTTCGGCCGCCGGCCGGGGAAGGGACAACAGCAGATGATTGAAAAAACCATGGAAGTCGACAGAATGGAGGACGTCATCAGCGTGTTCGGGTCGTTTGACCAGAACCTGCGGATGATCGAGACCGAATACAACGTGCGCGTGACCGACCGCGACGAGCAGATCCATATCACCGGCGAGGCGGAAAACGTGCTCTACGCCGAAAAGGCCATCGCCGGTCTGCTGTCGCTGGCGGCCAAGGGCGAGGAGATCGGCGAACAGAACGTGCGCTACATCTTCCGCCTCGTGCGCGAGGGCAGAGAGCAGAAGATCCAGGAGCTTGCGGGAGACGTCGTGTGCATCACGGCAAAGGGCAAGCCCATCAAGGCCAAGACGCTCGGCCAGCGCGCGTATCTCGACGCCATCGAGCAGAACACGATCACGCTCGGCGTCGGCCCTGCCGGCACCGGCAAGACGTATCTTGCCGTGGCAGAGGCGGTCGCGGCGTTTCGCGCCGAGCGCGTCAATCGCATCATCCTCACACGCCCCGCGGTCGAGGCGGGTGAGCGGCTGGGTTTTCTGCCCGGCGACCTGCAAAACAAGGTCGACCCCTATCTGCGCCCGCTGTACGACGCGCTCTTTGAGATGCTCGGCGCGGACGCCTATGCCAAGTATCTCGAGCGCGGCAACATCGAGGTCGCGCCGCTGGCGTATATGCGCGGGCGCACGCTCGACGACAGCTTCATCATCCTCGACGAGGCGCAGAACACCTCCCGCGAGCAGATGAAGATGTTCCTGACGCGCATCGGCTTCGGCTCGCACGTCGTCATCACCGGCGACGTGACGCAGATCGACCTGCCGTCGGACAAGCCGTCCGGCCTCAAGGAGGCCATCCGCATCCTCGACGGCATCGACGACATCGCCATCTGCCGCCTGACGGGCGCGGATGTCGTGCGCCATGCACTCGTACAGAAGATCATCGCCGCCTACGAGCAGGACGACAAACAGAAAGAAAAACGCGCCGCCGCGGCCAAAAAGCCCGCCGCGCGCAAGACGACAGTGAGGAAAAAGACATGACACAGGTCAGGATCACCATTACCCGCACCCGCCGGGGACTCGGCTTCCCGGATACGCAGCGCTATGTCAAGCGCGCGGCCGCCGCGGCGCTTGGGGCCGAGGGCGTGACCGTCCCGTGCGAGCTTGACGTGACGCTCACGGACGACGCCGCCATCCACGCCATCAACCGCGAGCAGCGCGGTGTCGACCGGGCGACGGACGTGCTGTCGTTTCCGATGAACGAGCTCACGCCCGGCACCTTCGACCCCGACGCCTGCGAGTGGGACTATGAGACCGGGCGCGCCATGCTCGGCGACATGGTCATCTCCATGGAGCGCTGCGCCGAGCAGGCTGAGACCTACGGCCACAGCTTTGCGCACGAGGTCAGCTATCTGACGGTGCACTCCGTGCTGCACCTGCTCGGCTACGACCATGTGGACGAGGGCGAGGACAAGCGCCGTATGCGTGCGCGCGAAAAAGAGATCATGCGTCTGCTGGACGTATAAGGAGAAGAGAATGATTACCAAAACCGCTATGATCACCATCTGCGGACGGCCGAATGTCGGCAAGTCCACGCTCACAAACGCCCTGCTGGGCGAGAAGATCGCCATCGTCTCGAACAAGCCCCAGACGACGCGCAACCGCATCAGCGCCGTCGTCAACCGCGGCGACGCGCAGCTCATCCTCATGGACACGCCGGGCTTTCACAAGCCGCGCAACCGTCTGGGCGACTACATGGTGCAGGTCGTGCGCGAGAGCGTGGCGGACGTTGACGGCGTGATGCTCGTTGTCGAGCCCATCGCCTCCGTCGGCGAGCAGGAGCGCGCCCTCATCGAGCGCATCCGGTCGACGGGCGCTCCGGCAGTGCTCGTCATCAACAAGATCGACACGGTCGAAAAGCAGGAGCTGCTGGCCGTCATCGCCGCCTATTCCGAGGCGCTGCCGTGGCGCGCGATCGTGCCGGTGTCTGCCCAGAACGGCGACGGGCTCGACGAGCTCTTAAACGAGCTGACGGCGCTGGCCGTGCCCGGCCCGCAGCTGTTCCCGGACGATATGATCTCCGATATGCCCGAAAAGCAGATCTGTGCCGAGCTCGTGCGCGAAAAGCTGCTGCTGTGTCTCGATAAGGAGATCCCGCACGGCACGGCCGTTGAGGTCACGAAGTTTTCCGAGCGCGACAATGGCATCATCGACATGGATGTGACCATTTACTGCGAAAAGGACAGCCACAAGGGCATCATCATCGGCAAGCACGGCGCGATGCTCAAGAAGATCGGCGAGCTCGCGCGGCAGGATATCGAGCGCTTCATGGGCACGAAAGTGTATCTGCAGACGTGGGTCAAGGTCAAGGAAAACTGGCGCGATTCCGCTGCGCAGCTGCGCAACTTCGGCTTCACCGACCAGTGAGGCACGGAAATTACCAGCTATAGTTCCACCCCGCTGTGCAGACACTATGCGCAGCGAGGTGGTTTCCTGTGCAGGACGATTTTTTCTGGCAGCTGTTTGCGGACACCGGTGATCCGCTCGGCTATCTTTGCTACTGCGCCGCGCGCAATGCGGCGGCGAGCGAGGCGCCCGCGGCGGACGACGCCGCCCGCCGCCCCGCCTGATGAGGTACATACGATGTTTCTTACGACCCGCGGTCTGGTGCTGCGCGAGGTGCGCTACAAAGAGTCGGACAAGATCCTCACCGTGCTCACGCAGCACGAGGGAAAGGTCACCGTCCGCGCGCGCGGCGCGCTGCGCAAGGGCAGCCGCATCACGGCGGCGACACAGCTGCTGACCTATTCGGACATGACGATCTTTGAAAACCGCGGCCGCCGCACGCTCAACGAGGCGTCTACGGTCGAGGAGTTTCTCGGCCTGCGCGCCGATCTCGGCGCGTTCGCGCTCGGAAGCTATTTTGCCGAGCTCCTTGAGACCGTCTCCGCCGAGGAATATCCCGACCCGCCGGTGCTGCAGCTCGGGCTCAACAGCCTCTATGCGCTCAGCCGCGCGCTGTGCCCGCCGGAGCAGATCAAGGCGGTGTTCGAGCTGCGGCTCATGTGCCTTGCCGGCTATGAGCCGGATCTGTCGTGCTGCGCGCGCTGCGGCGCACCCGAGCCTGTGGAGCCGTGGCTCTCCCTGCGCGGCGGCGCGGTGTACTGTGCGCAGTGCCGGGGCGCAAGCTCGTCGGCCGTCACGCCGCTGCTGCCGGAGACGCTGGCCGCCATGCGCCACGTCGTGAACGCTGATGCGAAGAAGATCTTTTCCTTCACGCTCGGCGACGCCGGACGCAGGCAGCTTGCGCGTGTGTGCGAGGAGTATACGCAGATGCAGCTCGAGCGGGGCTTTGCATCGCTCGATTATTGGAAGAAAGTGAAAGATTGATATGAAGCATATTCTCATGATCGCAACCGGCGGCACGATCGCATCCAAGGCGACCGCCGACGGACTTACACCGCAGCTCACCTCCGAGGAGCTGCTGGCCGAGGTGCCGGAGCTTGACCGGCTGTGCCGCATCGACACCGTGCAGCTTATGAACCGCGACAGCACGAACATCAACAGCCGCGACTGGCTGCGGATGGCGGCGTGCGTGCGCGAGCACTACGATGCGTATGACGGCTTTGTCCTCACGCACGGCACGGACACGATGGCCTATACCGCCGCCGCGCTCTCGTACCTCATCCAGAACAATGCCAAACCCGTCGTCATCACCGGCTCGCAGCAGTCGATCTTCAACCAGGACACCGATGCGCGCGAGAACCTGCGCGATGCCTTCCTCTACGCCTGCGACGACGGTGCGTGCGGCGTGCACGTCGTTTTTGACCACAAGGTCATTCTCGGTACACGCGCGCGCAAGATGCGCACGAAGAGCTACAACGCCTTTTCGAGCATCGACTATCCGGAGACGGCCATTCTGCGCGGCCGTCAGCTCGTGTATTATATCCGGGAGCATGTTGACGGCGCGCCGCGCTTTTATGACCGGCTTGACCCCGGCGTGTTCGTGCTCAAGCTCATCCCCGGCATCGACGCCGGCATCTTCGATTATCTCAAGGCGCATTACCGCGCGCTCGTGATCGAGAGCTTCGGCGTCGGCGGCCTGCCGTGCTACGGCGACGAGAGCTTTTATAACGCCGTGCGCGACTGGGTGCAGTCCGGCCGCGTCATCGTCATGACGACGCAGGTGCCCCATGAGGGCAGCGACATGGAGGTGTATCAGGTCGGCCACCGCGCGAAGCTTGAGCTCGGGCTCATCGAGGCCTACGGCATGACGAGCGAGGCCGTGGTCACCAAGCTCATGTGGATCCTCGGCCAGACCGGAGACGGCGCCGAGATCCGCCGCCTGTTTCAGACGCCGGTGCAGAAAGACCAGATTTTTTAGGAGGAGCGACGATGGACTATCAGGCCGAATACCGCAGCAAGCTGCGCACGCCCGCCGAGGCGGTGCGCGCCGTGAAGGACGGCGACTGGGTGGACTATACGTCGGGACTCGGCTTCCCGCCGCTGCTCGATGCGGCGCTTGCCGCCCGGCGTGACGAGCTGCACGACGTGAAGGTGCGCGGCAATCTCTGCATGGGGCCGGTGCAGATCGTCGAGTGCGACCCGGAGCAGACGCATTTTCTCTACCACACGTGGCACTGCTCGGCGTATGAGCGCAGGCTCTGCGACCGCGGCCTGTGCTACTATACGCCGATGATCTTCCGCAATCTCGCGTGGTATTACCGGCAGTTTCTCACCGTGAACGTCGCCATGGCGAGCGTCACGCCGATGGATCGCCACGGGTACTTCAACCTCTCGGCGGCGACCGGCGTGTCCCGCGCGATCCTCGAGCAGGCGGACATCGTCATTCTGGAGGTCAACGAGCACCTGCCGCGGCTGCGCGGCGGCTTTGACGAGGTCATCCACATCTCCGATGCGGACATGATCGTCGAGGGTGCGCACGCGCCGTTTTCCGACCCGCCCGAGCACCCGGCGAGCGCGGAGGACACCGCGATCGCAAGCCTCCTCCTGCCGCACATCTGCAACGGGGCGACCGTTCAGCTCGGCATCGGCGGTATGCCCACCGTGCTCGGAAAGCTTCTCGCGCGCTCCGGTCTGCATGACCTCGGCATGCACACCGAGCTCTGCTCGGACGCGTATCTCGAGCTGCATGAGGCGGGCGTGCTCACGAACCGCCGCTGCACGCTGCACCGCAATCAGGGCATGGTCGGCATCACGATCGGCTCCAGACGGCTCTACGACTGGGTGGACGACAACCCCGGCGTCATCGCCGCGCCGCTGTCCTATGTCAATGCGCCCGAGGTCGTCGCGCAGCTCGACAACATGGTGTCGATCAACAGCTGCATCGCGGCCGATCTCTACGGGCAGGTCGCGTCCGAGAGCTCCGGCCTGCGCCAGATCAGCGGCACGGGCGGCCAGCTCGATTTTCTCACGGGCGCGGCCATGGCGCGCGGCGGCAAGGCGTTTATCTGCATGACGTCCACCTTCACGGACAGGGACGGCGTGCGCCATTCGCGCATCCTGCCGCACTTCGGCGGCGACATCGTCACGTCCCCGCGCTCACAGGCGTATTATCTGGCGACGGAGCAGGGCGTGGTGAACCTCGCCGGGCGCAGCACGTGGGAGCGCGCCGAGGCGCTGGTCTCCATCGCGCATCCGGATTTCCGCGAAGAGCTCATTCGCGCGGCGGAGACGCAGAAGATCTGGCGGCGCAGCGCAAAGCGCTAAGGCAACGCTAAGATTCGGCCGCGCGGCACAGGTTTTTCTTGTGTTTGCGCGCGTGTGCGCATACAATGATCTTGGGATAAGGGAGTAATTGGCGCGATCCGTCGCGCGGCCCGGCCAACAACCGATCTGTTGGATCTGGCTCGGTCTGAAATAATGAGACTTATCTGCCGTTGGGCAGGTAGGTCTCTTTTTTTATTTCCGGGGAATCCTATCCGATACCGAAAAGGAGGACAAACGATGGAATATTACCGGCAGTCATCCGCCGACACGCTGCGCGCACTCGACAGCACGCCCGACGGACTCACACAGGCGCAGGCCGATGCGTGCCTGACGCGTGACGGGCGCAATGTGCTCGCAGAGCCGCCGAAGCCGTCAGTCGTCAAGCGCTTTTTTGCCCAGCTTGCAGATCCCATGATCCTTGTGCTGCTCGCGGCGGCGCTGGTCTCGGCCGTCACAAGCGCATATGCGCACGAGAGCTTTGCGGACGTCATCATCATTCTGCTCGTCGTCATCATCAACGCGGTGCTCGGCGTGTATCAGGAGAGCAAGGCCGAGCAGGCCATCGCCGCGCTCAGGGCGCTCAGTGCGGCGCACAGCCGCGTGCTGCGCGGCGGCAAGCTCGTGACCGTCCCGAGCGAGACGCTCGTTGTGGGCGATGTGCTCGTGCTCGAGGCGGGCGACGCCGTACCGGCCGACGCGCGCGTGATCGAGAGCGCCAGCCTGCGCGCGGAGGAGGCTGCGCTGACCGGTGAGAGCGTGCCGGTGTCAAAATCCGCCGATGCGCTCACGGCCGACGGCGAGATCGGCCTCGGCGACCGCAGCAACATGCTCTATCTCGGCAGCAGCATCGTCTACGGGCGCGGCCGCGCCGTCGTCACCGGGACCGGCATGCAGACGCAGATGGGGCATATCGCCGACGCGCTCACGCAGACGAAGGAGAACAAGACGCCGCTGCAGTTGCGCCTGTCGCAGCTGAGCCGCATCCTGACGTGGCTGGTGCTGGGCATCTGCGCGATCGTGTTCGCGGTCGGCGTGCTGCGCGCCGGGACGATCAGCGGCCGCGTCGTGCTCGACACGTTCCTCATCGCCGTGAGCCTTGCGGTCGCCGCCATTCCGGAGGGATTGGCCGCGGTCGTGACGATCGTGCTGTCGATCGGCGTGACGAACATGAGCCGCCGCAGCGCGGTCATCCGCCGGCTCACGGCGGTCGAGACGCTCGGCTGCGCGCAGATCATCTGCACGGACAAGACCGGCACGCTCACGCAAAACCGCATGACCGTCACGGCGTCTGCGGGCAGTGACGAGCACCTGCTTGCCACGGCCATGGCGCTGTGTGCCGACGCCGTGCATGACCCGGACACGGACACCGTGACCGGAGAGCCGACCGAGGCCGCGCTCGTGCGCTGGGCGGTCACGCAGGGGCTGTCGCCGAGCGCGCTGCGCGCGCAGCTGCCGCGCGTGGCCGAGGCACCGTTTGACAGCGCGCGCAAGATGATGAGCACCCTGCATTCCGACGGCGGGCGCATCGTGCAGTATACCAAGGGCGCGCCGGACGTGCTGCTGCCGCTGTGCGACCGCATCTGGATCGACGGGCAGGCCGTGCCCATGACGGACGCGCACCGCGCCGGGATCGCCGCGCACAGCCGCGATATGACCGGCCGGGCGCTGCGCGTGCTGGCGGCGGCCATGCGCACATATGATGCGCTGCCGGACGATACGTCGCCCGCGGCGCTCGAGCAGCACCTGTGCTTTCTCGGCCTCACAGGCATGATCGACCCGGTGCGCCCCGAGGTCGTGGACGCCATCCGTGACTGCCGCAGCGCCGGCATCCGCCCGATCATGATCACCGGCGACCATGTGGACACCGCCAGCGCCATCGCGCGCGAGCTCGGTCTGCTCGGCCTTGGCGACGAGGCCGTCACCGGCGCGGAGCTCAGCGCCATGGACGACGACACGTTCCGCCGCCGTCTGCAGCACATCAGCGTCTATGCCCGCGTGCAGCCGGAGCACAAGACGCGCATCGTTCAGGCGTGGCGCGACGCCGGCTTCATCACCGCCATGACCGGCGACGGCGTCAACGACGCGCCGAGCATCCGCGCGGCGGACATCGGCATCGGCATGGGCATCACCGGCACGGACGTGACGAAAAACGTGGCCGACATGGTGCTTGCCGACGATAACTTTGCCACCATCGTCGGCGCGGTCGAGGAGGGGCGGCGCATTTACGACAACATCCGCCGCGCCGTGAAGTTCCTGCTCGGCTCGAACATGAGCGAGGTGCTGAGCATCTTCGCCGCGACGATGCTCGGCTTTACGATCCTCGAGCCGGTGCACCTGCTGTGGATCAATCTGCTCACCGACTGCTTTCCGGCGCTGGCGCTCGGCATGGAGCGCGCCGAGCCGGACATCATGTCCCGCCCGCCGCGCAGCGCGCGTGAGAGCATCTTCGCGCACGGCGTCGGCTTCGACTGCGTGTATCAGGGCGTGATGTGCGCGGTGCTGACGCTGGCGGCGTTCTTCATCGGCCACTACATGGAGTACGGCGTCTGGACGGTCACAAATTCGCCCGACGGCACGACGATGGCGTTTCTGACGCTGAGCATGGCGGAGATCTTCCACAGCTTCAATATGCGCGCACACCGGGCGAGCCTGTTTACGCTGCGCACGCCCAACTGGGCGCTCGTCGGCGCGGCTGCGGCGAGCCTTGCCCTGACGACGCTGTGCATCTATGTGCCGTTTTTGGCCAACGCCTTTGATTTCACGCCCATCTCCGCCGCCGAGTATGCCGTGGCGATGGGGCTGGCGTTTCTGGTGCTCCCGATCGTGGAGGGTGTCAAATGCGTGCAGCGCGCCGCTGCGAAACGTGCTGCGCGTGCATGATTTTCGCGCGTCCGGCGCACACTATCTCCGAACGGATGAAACGAGAGGAGATGGATGCCGTGCGCCGAGCGCTGCCGGTCCCGCAGCGGGTGATGGCCGTCGTGCTGTCTGCGCTGTTCGTGCTCTGCCCGCTTGCGGCCTATGCCGCCGGAGAGGAGGCGGACACCGTGCCGCTGCCGGTCATCATGTACCACGAGGTCAAGCCCGACAAGTCCGGCAAGGACGCCATCCAGCCGTGGGAGCTGGAATCTGACCTCCGGTGGCTGGCGGAAAACGGCTATACGACTGTCGTCATGGCGGACGTCATCGCCTATGTGCGCGACGGCACGCCGCTGCCGGAAAAGCCCATCGTGCTCAGCTTTGACGACGGGTACTACAACAACTACGTCTATGTGCTGCCGCTGCTGCGGCAGTATGCGGCGCGCATCGTCTTTTCGCTGCTCGGGCGCAACACGGACGATTTCACCGAGTGGCCGAGCGAGAACATCGACTATGCGCACGTCACATGGGCGCAGCTCAACGAGATGCTCGCCTCCGGTCTCGTCGAGGTGCAGAACCACTCCTACGACCTGCACAGCTACACCCCCGCGCGCCATGGCTGCCTGCCGAACGCGGGCGAGTCGGAGGCGGACTACGCGCAGCTGCTGCGCGCAGACTTGCAGCGCCTGCAGGATGCGCTCGCGGAGCACTCCGGCTGCACGCCGGACACCTTCGCCTATCCCTACGGCAAATACAGCGACCGGACGGATCGGGTTTTGCGCGACATGGGCTTTCAGGCGACGCTCTCGTGCGACTGGGGCATCAACCGCCTCACACGCGATCCCGCGTGCCTGTACCGGCTGCGGCGCATCTGCCGCTCACACGGTCAGCCGCTGTCCGCCGCGCTCGAGCGCGCGTATAAGGCGGCAGCATAGAAAACGCACACATCACAGAGGTGATGTGTGCGTTTTCGCTTTGCCGAACGTCCTCCCAAAAACCATTTCTCCGGAAATCTGTGTGGCCGCGCCGCTTCGCTTTGCACCCCGTGCACCGGCGCGGCATACATTGGGGCATAGCGCCTCGGCGCGAACAAAGGGGGAGACGCCATGAAAATCGAGCTGCGCCGCGCCGCCTTGACCTATCAGGCGCCGGACGGCGAGGTGGCGGCGCTGCGGGATGTGACCTTCGGCGTGGCCGACGGCGAGTTTGTGAGCATCGTCGGGCCGTCCGGCTGCGGAAAATCCACGCTGCTGGCGCTCATTGCCGGCATCGAGCGCCCGTCTGGCGGGGAGGTGCTCGTCGACGGCGAGCCCGTGCGCGCTCCGACGGGGAAGGCGGGGCTCATGCCGCAGCGCGACCAGCTTTTTGACTGGCGCACGATCTGGGGCAACGTGACGCTCGGGCTGGAGATCCGGCACGAGAACACGCCCGCGCGGCGCGACGCCGTGCGCGCCCTGCTCACGCAGTACCGGCTCGACGGCTTTGCGCGCAAGCTGCCAAACCAGCTCTCGGGCGGGATGCGCCAGCGCTGCGCACTCATCCGCACGCTGGCGACATCGCCGGATGTGCTGCTGCTCGACGAGCCGTTTTCCGCGCTGGACTACCAGACACGGCTGGCCGTGTCGGGCGACATCGCGCAGATCATCCGCCGCGAGCACAAGACGGCGCTGCTCGTCACGCACGACATTTCCGAGGCCATCAGCCTCTCGGACCGCATTGTCGTGCTCACGCACCGCCCCGCGGCCATCAAGGCCATCCACGACCTCGGCGCGCTGCGCACCGTGCCGCCGCTCGAGCGGCGCAGCCGGGCGGAATTTCAGACGCTGTTCAATCAAATATGGGAGGAGCTGGATGTCAATGCCTGAACGGTCGCTCTCCCCGCAGAGGCTCAGGTATCTGCGCGCGCAAAAGCGCCGCCGCCGGGTCGTGCTGGCGCTGCAGGTGCTGCTGCTGGCGATGTTTCTCGGCTGGTGGGAGCTTGCGGCGCGCTGCGGCTGGGTGGATGCCTTCATCGTCAGCAGCCCGTCGCGCGTGGTGCGCACGCTCATGGCGCTGCAAAGCTCCGGCGAGCTGTGGCTGCACATCGGCACGTCGTGTCTGGAGGTCGTGGCGGGCTTCCTGCTCGGGACGCTGCTCGGCACGCTCATTGCCATCGGCCTGTGGTGGAGCGAGCTGCTCTCGCGCGTGCTCGACCCGTATCTGGTCGTGCTCAACGCGCTGCCGAAGACGGCGCTCGGGCCGGTGTTCATCGTCTGGATCGGTGCGGGCACGGGCTCGATCATTGCCATGACGGTCGCGATCTCGCTTTTCGTCACGATCCTGAATATGCACGTGGGCTTCCTGTCCACGGATCGGGAGAAGATCCGCCTGATGCAGACGCTCGGCGCGACGCGCCATCAGATCCTGTGGCGGCTGGTCATTCCGGCCAACTACGCCACGCTGTTCAATACGCTGCGTGTGAACGTCGGCCTGTCGTGGGTCGGCGTCATCATGGGCGAATTTCTGGTGTCCAAAGCCGGCCTCGGCTATCTGATCGTCTACGGATCGCAGGTGTTCAACATGGACCTTGTGATGGCGACCGTCTTCGTGCTTGCGGCGGCGGCCGTGGTGATGTATCAGCTCGTGCTGTGGCTGGAGAAGGGATTCAAAAATCGGTTGGGAGTGACGCAATGAAACGGTTTCTTTGTGGGGTTCTGGCGGTGCTGCTGCCGGCGGCTCTGTGTGCCTGCGGCAGGCAGGAGACGGCCACCGTCCGCCTGAGCGAGGTGACACATTCGGTGTTCTACGCGCCGCAGTACGTGGCGCTGGAGCAGGGGTTTTTCGCGGACGAGGGGCTGGAGATCGAGCTGACCAACGGCGGCGGCGCCGACAAGGTCATGACGGCGGTGCTCACCGGGCAGGCGGACATCGGTCTCGCCGGACCGGAGGCGTGCATCTATGTGTACAATCAGGGCAAGGACGATCACCCGATCGTGTTCGGCCAGCTCACGAAGCGCGACGGGTCGTTTCTCGTCGGGCGAGAGGATGTGCCGTTTTCGTGGCAGCTGCTGCGCGGCAGGACGGTCATCGGCGGGCGCGCGGGCGGCGTGCCGGAGATGACGCTCGAATACGTCATGCGGCAAAACGGCATTGTCCCCGGCACGGATGCCGATGTGGATACGACGGTGCAGTTCAACATGATGGCCGGGGCGTTCACCGGCGGCAACGGCGATTTTGTCACGCTCTTTGAGCCGACGGCCACCGAGGTCGCGCAGGCGGGCAAGGGATATATCCTCGCGTCCGTCGGGCAGGAGAGCGGCGAGATCCCGTACACGGCCTACTTCGCCTCGCAGACGTACATCCGGGAGCACGCGGACGTGGTGCAGCGCTTTACCAATGCGATCGCCCGCGCGCTGAAATGGATCGCCGAGCACGACGCGGCCGAGACCGCCGAGATCATCGCTCCGCAGTTTCCGGACACGGGCGTGCCCGTGCTCACGCAGGTCGTGCAGCGCTACAAGGACATCGACGCGTGGAACGCGACGCCGGTCATGGCGCAGTCGTCCCTCGAACGGCTCGAGACCGTCATGGAGACGGCGGGCGTGCTCAATCACGCCGACTGGGTGGACTTTGACCGCCTCGTCGACAACAGCTATGCGCACAGCGCCTCCTGACAGACGCAAAAATCCCCCGGCAGCAGCCGGGGGATTCGTGCGTTTTTCAGAAAAGAGGGGGGAAAGAGATTAATCAGAAGCTTGCAACGACAGCGCCGTTGTAGGTCTCGGCGATGTACTGCTTGACGGCGTCGGTCTTGAGCGCCTTGAGCAGCGCCTGGGTCTTCGGGCTGTTCTCGTCGCCGGAGCGCACGGCGATGATGTTGGCGTAGGTCTGCGCAGCGGCGCCGCTGGCGTCCTCGGAGGCGAGCGCGTCGCTGATGTTCAGGCCGGCGGCCAGCGCGTAGTTGCCGTTGATGACGGCGATGGTACCGGCGCTCGCGTTCTTGAGCTGCGCCGGGACGGTGTCGGCCTGCACGGTGACGATGTTGTAGCCGCCGTCATCGACGATGTCGAGCGTGCTCACACCCTTGGCGGCATCCGCGTCATCGGGGAGCTTGATCAGACCCTCCTGCTGCAGCAGGAACAGGGCGCGGGTCTCGTTGCTGTCGTCGGCGGGGATGATGATGGTCGCGCCCTTGGCGAGATCCTTCAGGTCGGTGACGCCGTTGCCGTAGATGCCGAACGGCTCATAGTGGATGATGCCGACGGAGACGAGGTTCGTGCCGTTTTTGGCGTTGAAGCTGTCGAGATAGGGCTTGTGCTGGAAGTAGTTTGCGTCGAGCGTGCCGTCGGCCAGCGCCTGGTTCGGCAGGACATAGTCGTCATAGGTGACGATCTTGAGCTCGTAGCCCTCGTCGGCAAGCGCCTGCTTGACCTGCTCGAGGATCTCGGCGTGCGGGGTGGCGCTGGCGCCGACGGTGATGACCTTGTCGTCGGCGGAGCCGCTGTCTTTGTCGTCGTTGGTCTTGCCGCCGCAGGCGCTCAGGGACACGAGCGAGAACGCCAGCACGAGGGCGAGGATGAGGGAAGTGATCTTTTTCATTTCAGGTTCTCCTTTTATTTTTTGTTTTTTGTTATGTAGAATTTGTGTGGTCACGGATGATCGGGTGTGCGGTCCGGCGGTGGACACATTCGTCCGCGGCGGATGTTCACGCGCAGCAGCGCGGGATAGTGCAGACGCATGGGCGGTACCTCCTGTCAGCTGTGCGCGCGCCGGTCGGTGCGGCGGGCGATGTACATGCCGAATTCCTGCAGGATCTGCACGATGAGGATGGTCAGCGCCACGCACAGCCAGACGATCTGGTCGTCATACTTCTGATAGCCGTAGGTGATGGCGATCTGGCCGAGGCCGCCGCCGCCGATCGTGCCGGCCATGGCGGAGTAGCCGAGGATGGTCACGGTGGAGATGACGGCGCCGGTGATGAGCGCGGGCTTCGCCTCGGGGATGATGACCTTCCAGATGATGCGGAATGTGGATGCGCCCATGGACTGCGCAGCCTCGATGACGCCGGCGTTGACTTCCTTGGCGGCGGACTCGACCATGCGCGCCACATACGGGGCGGCGGCGATGACGAGCGTCACGATCACGGCGCGGTTGCCGAGGCTCGTGCCGACGACGAACTTTGCCACCGGCAGCATGGCCACCATGAGGATGATGAACGGGATGCTGCGCAGAGCGTTGACGATAATGCCGAGCGTGCGGTTGAGCCAGCCGATGGGGTGGATGCCGTCGCGGTCGGTCATGCGCAGGATGAGGCCGACCGGCAGGCCGATGAGATAGGCAAAGAACGTGGAGATGAGCGTCATGTAAACGGTTTCCCAGATGCCGAGCTGCAGAATGCCGTTCTGCCAGAGCTTGATGAGTAATTCGGACATGGCTTAACCCTCCTGAAGATAAGAGATGTGGTTGTGCTCGAGCCAGCGCAGCACATCGTGGAACTGCTGCGGATCGTCGGGCAGGTCGATGACCATGTGGCCGTAGATGCTGCCCTCGACGATGCGGGTGTCGGCAAAGAGGATGTTCACCGGCACGTTGCACTCGAGCGTGATGCGCGAGATGACCGGCTCGTTGGAGCAGCTGCCGTCAAAGACGAGGCGCAGCCGCTTGCCGGTGCACGGAGGGAGGTTCTCGGCCGGGCTCTTCGGGAGGATGAGCGCCTTGGCGATGTCCGATTTCGGGTGGGTGAACACGTCGCTGACGCTGCCGATCTCGGCGATGCAGCTCTGGTCAATGACGGCCACGCGCTGGCAGATCTGCTCGATGACGCGCATCTCGTGCGTGATGACGACGATCGTCACGCCGAGCGTCTGGTTGATCTGCTTGAGCAGGCGGAGGATCGACTGCGTGGTGTTCGGGTCGAGGGCGCTGGTGGCCTCGTCGCACAGGAGGTATTTCGGCCGCGTCGCCAGGGCACGGGCGATGGCCACGCGCTGCTTCTGACCGCCGGAGAGCTGCGAGGGATAGGCCTTCGCGCGGTCGGACAACCCGACGAGCTCAAGCAGCTCGGCGGCGCGCGCCTGCGCCTCGTCGCGCTTGACGCCTGCAATCTCGAGCGGGAAGCAGACGTTGCGCAGCACCGTGCGCTGCTCGAGCAGGTTGAAGCTCTGGAAGATCATGCCGATGTCCTGCCGCGCCTTGAGCAGGTCGCGGCGGCTGAGCTGCGTCATGTCGCGCCCGTCGATGCGCACCGTGCCGGAGGTCGGCCGCTCGAGGAGGTTGATGCAGCGCACGAGCGTGCTCTTGCCGGCACCGCTCAGGCCGATGATGCCGAAGATCTCCCCGTCCTCGATGCGCAGATCCACATCCCGCAGGGCGTGGATGTCGCCGGTCGGAGCGGGGTAGGTCTTGTTGAGATGTTCGATTTCGATCATGATAGCTTCTCCCTCGCAAATGATTTTTCGGAAACAAAAAACAGAGGCCGGAAGACTCGTTGTCTTCCGGCCTCTGCGGATACGGCTTTGTATGGAAAATCAGCCGTTATTGGAAGCGAACACAAGACGAGTCGTATTTTCGAGCACGACGAACCATGCACATGCAGCCGGGCATGTACATCATCATAGCCATCATCATGTTGTTCGTCTGAGCAAACTTCATAATACAACGCGTCTCCTTTCGTTCAAAATCACGGTTTCCTGTGGAAACGAGCGCAGTATAACGCAGTTTCCTGCGCTTGTCAACCCCAAAATCCACAAAAGCGGTATGAAATATGCATTAGAAAAAATAAATGCATCTATTCTAAAATTCGATCGTTTGCGGTGCTATATCGGGATCGTGGCTGCACAGCGACGCCACGCACGCGCCGTCGCGGCTCATGCTGCCGATCCAGTCGAGCGCTTTTCGGGCGCGCACGCTGTTTTCGCAGATGCCGGGCACCGTGCCCTCCGCCCATGAGCGGGGGCTTGCAGCGCCGTCGGTATTGAGCAGCACATAGCGGTCTCCGTTCCGGATGAGCGCTGCAAACATCCCCTCCGTGTGGCCTGCAATGTGTACGAGGTGTACCGAGTCGTCACCGAAGAGGTCATACGAGCGGCTCTCCGGCCCGATGTGGTTCACGCGGTACCAGAAGCGCTCCGGCGGCTCGTCGATCCACAGCCTGCGTGAGGTGTAGCGCAGGTTGACGCGGCACGACCAGAAGTATTCCTCCTCCGGCACGAGCAGACGCTTTGCGCCCCGCACCTCGCTGATGCCGGCGATGTGATCCGGATCAAGGTGGGAAAAGAGCACATAGTCCAGATCCCGCGGCCGGATACCGCGCGCAGCCAGCTGCTCGCCGATCGACTGCCCCGGCGCGACGACGCTGTGCACGAGCGTGTACCATCCGCGGCCGAACATGCGCAGCTGCGCCGCGCGATCCTCCACTCCGGTCGGGCTCACGGTGCGCGGCAGACCGGCATCGACCAGAAACAGCCCCTTCGGGTGCTCCACAAGATATGCAGACACCGGCAGCCAGATGCGCGCATCCGCTTTTGTGCGCCGTGCATCGGCCTTTGCCGGCCAGCGCCACTGGCCGCTCGCCGGAAGACCCGGCGCCACGCCGATCCTCCCGCAGTGCAGAACATGGATCCGGATCCGAGCCATTTGCGCTCCCCTCCCGATATTTCCACAAAATTAACCATATGGTCAGCAAAAACATAGCACCGATTGTGTAAAATGTCAACCCCGATGGGAAGATCGGCGGTGTCTTTGCTGCATTTTACGGTAAAATGCACATTTGTCTATTGAATTGTGTGTGTGAGATGTGTTACAATCCTTGTGCATGAATTCACAAATCAGGGAATGCAACGGAAAACATCTAAGGGGAAGAAAGGAGCCTGAAACATGGCAAGAGAACTGATCCTGAAACTTGGCAAGAAGATCACCGACCGTGTGGACGTCAAGCTCGGCATGACCCAGCTCGACGAGACCTCGCCCGAGTACTACGGCCTGGCCAGCGTCGTCACCGACGAGATGGCGGAGCTCGCGCTCGCGATGAAGGTGCGCGTCCCGACCACGCCGGCCGAGATCGGCAAGAAGGTGGGCAAGGATCCCGTCTACGTGGAGCAGCTGTTTGACCAGATGTCCATGATCGGCCTGCTCGAGTACAACTGGGAGAACGCCGACCACCACAAGCAGTGGACGCTGCCGATCTTCGTGCCCGGCTCTGCGGAGCTGATGAACATGAACCTGCAGCAGGTCGAGGAGCATCCGGAGATCGCGCAGTTTTTCGAGCGCATGGCGTTTCTGCCGCTGACGAAGGTCACCTGCATGGTGCCTCCCGGAGGCGCCGGCGTCGGCATGCACGTCATCCCGGTCGAGAAGGCCATCCCGGCCACGAACGAGTCGGTCGATGTCGAGCACATCTCCCACTGGCTGAAGAAGTATGAGGGGCACATCGGCGTCGGCTACTGCTCCTGCCGCAATGCCATGCGCATTCAGGGGCAGGGCTGCGGCGAGCTGCAGGATGAGCTGTGCATTGCCGTCGGTCAGTTTGCCGACTACTGCCTCGAGACCGGCAAGGGCCGCAGCATCACCTATGAAGAGGCGATCGAGATCCTCCAGCGTGCCGAGGACAACGGCTATGTCCACCAGATCACGAACATCGACGGCGAGGACAAGATCTTTGCCATCTGCAACTGTGCGCTCGGCTCCTGCTTCGCGCTGAGAACGAGCCAGCTGTTCAACACGCCCAATATGTCCGCCTCCGCTTACCGCGCCCATGTCGATGCCGAGAAGTGCGTCGCCTGCGGCAAGTGCGCCGAGGTCTGCCCGGCCGGCGCCGCCAAGCTCGGCCAGAAACTGTGCACCAAGACCGGACCCGTGGTCTACCCGCAGCAGCCGCTGCCGGACGACAATCACTGGGGCGAGCATATGTGGAGCCCGAACTATAAGGACGACAACCAGATCCAGTGCCACGAGTCCGGCACCGCCCCCTGCAAGACCGCCTGCCCGGCGCACATCGCCGTTCAGGGCTACATCAATCTGGCCGCGCAGGGCCGCTATCTGGACGCGCTCAAGCTCATCAAGCAGGATAACCCGTTCCCGGCCGTCTGCGGCAGCATCTGCAACCGCCGCTGCGAGGACGCCTGCACCCGCGGCAACGTCGACCGCGCCGTCGCCATCGACGAGATCAAGAAGTTTGTCGCCGAGCAGGAGCTGCAGGCCGACAAGCGCTATATCCCGAAGGTCATCACCCACCGCGGCATCGCCGATCCGTACCCGGAGAAGATCGCCGTCATCGGCGCGGGTCCGGCCGGCCTGTCCTGCGCCTACTATCTGGCGAACATGGGCTATGAGAACGTCACCGTGTTCGATAAAAACGAGGTCCCCGGCGGTATGCTGACCCTCGGCATCCCGAGCTTCCGTCTCGAAAAGGACGTGGTCAATGCCGAGATCGAGGTGCTCAAGGAGATGGGCGTCCACTTCCGGTGCGGCGTCGAGATCGGCAAGGACATCACCATCGACCAGCTGCGTGAGCAGGGCTACAAGGGCTTCTATCTGGCCATCGGTGCGCAGAAGAGCGCGCCCATCGGCATCCCGGGCGAGGAGCTCTCCGGCGTGTACGGCGGTGTGGATTTCCTGCGCAAGGTCAACCTCGGCAAGAAGCCGCGCATCGGCAAAAAGTGCGCCGTCATCGGCGGCGGCAACGTCGCCATGGACGTCTGCCGCACGGCCATCCGTCTCGGCGCGCAGGACACCTACGTCATCTACCGCCGCAGCCAGGCCGAGATGCCGGCTGACGCGGAGGAGGTCGCCGAGGCTATGGCCGAGGGCGTGCAGTTCCGCTTCCTGAGCGCTCCGGCCGAGATCCTCGGCGAGAACGGCAAGGTCAAGGCCATCAAGGTCGAGATCATGGAGCTGGGCGAGCCCGATGAGAAGGGCCGCCGCAAGCCCGTCGGTACCGGCAAGTTTGAGACCATCGAGGTCACGTCCGTCATCGGCGCCATCGGCCAGCGCGTCGGCCTCGGCCGCATTGCGCCCGAGGCCATGGCCTTCAACCGCAACGGCACCGTGCAGGTCGACGGTGTGACGTATCAGACCGCGCAGCCCGACGTCTTTGCCGGCGGCGACGTGGTCACCGGTCCGAAGTTCGCCATCGACGCGATCGCGGCCGGCCGCGAGGGCGCCGTGTCCCTGCACCGCTTCGTGCATGACGGCCAGAGCCTGACGCTGGCGCGTGACCCGCGTGCGTTCTTCGAGCTGGACAAGAGCAACGCCGTCCTGCCCATCGACTGCTTCGACGCCCCGGCGCGCCAGACCGTCGCGCACGACGCGAGCAAGGCCAAGACATTCTCCAATGACCGCATCACCTTCACCGAGGCGCAGGTCAAGGCGGAGGCATCCCGCTGCCTCGGCTGCGGCGTGTCCGTCGTCGACCAGAACAAGTGCATCGGCTGCGGCCTGTGCACCACCCGCTGCGAGTTTGACGCGATCCACCTGCAGCGCGATGTGCCGGAGGCCAGCCGCATGTGGCGCACCGAGGACAAGCTGAAGGCCGTCCTGCCGCACATGATCAAGCGCGCTGCGAAGATCACCATCAAGGACATCAAGGAAAAGTGCGCAAAGTAAACCCGCCGGAGGAACATACCCATGCATGAACTCGGAACCGTGTTCTATGTCATTCGCGAGGTCGAGCAGGTCGTCGAGGAAAACCACCTGACCAAGGTCGCCAGCGTCACGCTGGAGATCGGCGAGGTCAGCGGCATCATTCCGTACTATCTGACGGACTGCTGGCAGTGGGCGATCCAGAAATCGCAGTATCTGAAAGAGGCGCAGCTGAAGATCGAGACGATCCCCGCCGTGACCTTCTGCGAGGACTGCAAGCAGACATATCCCACGGTAAAATACGCGAAGATATGCCCGCACTGTAAGAGCGAGCATACCTATCTGGTGACAGGCAACGAGTATAACATCAAAGAGATCGAGGCCTGTTAGCATCCCAAAAAAACGAACACGGAGAACGCACCGGCGTTCTCCGTGTTTTTTGGCATATATCATATTCCGACCGGCGCATGGTCGATCGGCAGCTGAATGATCTCAAGCTTTCGCAGCGCGGCGTATTCGAGCGTGCGCGCCGTGCCGCCCGGGCGCCCGTCAAAGGCGGCGATGAGGATGCGCGAGGCGTCGACCATGTAGCGGTTGCGGCGCATCATGCAGCCCGGTGTGTATGCCTGCTGCACGAGCGTCTGATAGTCGCACTGGCGCAGGTCGTAATCATAGCGCGCGCGCAGCTCCGGCCGCCAGCGGTCGGCCTGACCGGAGAAGGGAATGGCGGCCTCGATCGTGACCTCCGGATGGTGCAGGCGCAGATAGCGCGCGGCGTCGAAGAAAAACAGGTCGCAGCCGTTGGCCATGCCGCAGATGAAGTGGCGGATCCCGTCGGCATAGACGGCGTCCACGGTGTCATAGATCTGCTGCTGGAGCTTCCGGCAGCGGGGGTCGGATTCGTCGCTGCCCCACGGCAGCTTGTATTCACGGTGTCCGGTGAAGCAGCAGGTGTGTTCGCGCTCTGGCATGGCGGCAGTCTCCTTTTCGGTGCTGGCATCCATTGTACGCGGCAAAAAAGAGCCTGTCAAACCTTTCCTGAAAAAAGTGCTTGCAATCTTTGGACATTGTGTTATAATGCAGACAGTCAAACAACTGAATCGAGATGTCTTCGGGGCAGGGTGTAATTCCCGACCGGCGGTGACAGTCCGCGAGCCGAATGTGGTTGAATCGGTGCAATTCCGATACCGACAGTATAGTCTGGATGATAGAAGATGTTACGAACCTCCATAAGTTCGCAGCGCCTGAAGGACATGTTCTTTCAGGTGTTTTTCATTCCATGGAGGTGCTTTGTCATGTTGAAAGAAAACCTGTCCTTTATCGGTGTCTGCGCGCTTGTGTTCGCGGCATTGCTCGGCCTTGCGTATCTGTTTGAGCGCACGGTCTGCCACGATCTGCAGCGCCGCAGCCGCAGCCGCAACATCAGCTATGTGGCCATGTTCTCCGCCCTCGGCGGCGTGCTGATGCTGCTCGAGATCCCGCTGTTTTTCGCGCCCGGCTTCTATAAGATGGACCTGAGCGAGCTGCCGGTGCTCATGAGCGCGTTCTACCTCGGCCCCGTGGCCGGCGTCATCACGGAGCTGCTCAAGGTGCTGATCAAGCTCCTGCTCAAGGGCACGAGCACAGCTTTTGTCGGCGACTTTGCCAACTTCGTCGTCGGCTGCACGTTCGTCCTGCCCGCCGCCGTCATCTACCACCACCACAAGACCCGCCGCAGCGCCATCATCGGCATGGCTGTCGGCACGCTGTGCATGACGGTGTTCGGCAGCCTTTTCAACGCCCTGTACCTGATCCCGAAGTTCGCCGAGCTGTTCCACCTGCCGATCGACCAGATCGTCGCCATGGGCACGGCCGTGAACAAGGGCATCACCAGTGTGCCGACGCTTGTGCTGTTCGCCGTCGTCCCGTTCAACCTCATCAAGGGTGTCGTCGACTCGGCGCTGACGTATCTGCTGTACAAGCGCGTGGAGTTTCTGCTCTTCCCGGAGCTGCGCAAGAAAAACCAGACTCCGCCGGTGCAGGCCAAAACGCCCACCCCGCAGCACTGAGATCTCACATAACGGCCGCCCGCAGACAGTCAGTCTGCGGGCGGCTTTTCGTTTTGAGAAGCTGCAGCGTTCAGGCTGCTGGCGGCTTTTCATGCGCACAGCAGCGGCGCACGGTGCGCCGGAGCAGCGTGAAGCTGAGCGTGAAATTCACGCACTCGTTGAAATACAGGATGAAGAGATACCCCGCCAGCCCGAACCGCGGCAGCAGCGCCCACACGAGCACCACGCCGAGCGAGGCGTCGAGCACATTGATGACCATGCAGCGCGTCTGTTGGCCGAGTCCGCGCAGGCAGCCGTCGGTCACGGTGTCGAGATACATCACCGGCACGAGCGGCGCGAGTAGCCGGATGAACCGCCCTGCGTCGTCCGAGTGGTAGATCAGCCGCCCGAGCGGCCCGGAAAACGCCAGCAGCAGCACGGCCGTGCCGCACGCAAACAGCAGGCACCGGTGCAGCAGCGTGCGCACCAGCCGCCGGATATCCCCGCACCGGCCGGAGACCTGCGCCGTCGTCAGTTCCGGCACGAGCAGATCTGCCAGCGCGTACAGCAGGCACGATGGGAAGAGCACCACCGGCAGCGCCATGCCGTGCACGATGCCGTAGCCCGCGAGCGCGCGGTCGGCCGTCAGGCCGGAGCTTTTGAGCCCGCGCGGAATGAGCAGGTGCTCGAGCGTCGTGAGCGACGTGCGCGCATACGCCGACACTGCCAGCGGCAGCGCCACGGCGAGCATCCGCCGCGTCAGGTGCGGCACGGTTTCGCCGCCGCGGCGGTATTTGCGGCGGTCGAGCGTGTACACCGCTGTCATCATCAGCAGCGACACCGCGTCTGCACACGCGCCGCCCGCCGTGACGGCGGCGCAGCTCTGCTCGAGGTCGCCGGCTGCCGCAAGGGACAAAAACCACATCACGCACGAGATGCTCACGAGCTGCTCGGCCAGATGCACGAGCGTCGGCTTCCACACGCGGCCGGAGGCGGTGAAATACCCGTCCATGACCGCCGAGAGCGCGATGCACGGCAGGCTGATGCTCGTGATGCGCAGCGAGCGCACCGTGCGCGCATCGCCGATCCAGAGAAAGCCCACGGGCTCGGCAAGAAAATACACGATCGTGCCCGCGCACAGGCCGAAAAACAGCGCGTAGCACGCGCAGCGGCGCATCGCACCCGTGACGCCCGCGCCGCGCTGCAGCCCCATCTCCTCGGAGATCAGGCGCGTGGCGGCAAAGCGGATGCCGGAGATGGCGAAGGTGGCAAACAGCACGCTTACCGACAGGACAAGCTGGTAGAGCCCGATGCCGGCCGCGCCGATGCGCCCGACGAGCCACGCCTGAAAGACGAGCGCGATGCAGCGCATCACGATCGACGAGCCGGTCATGAGCGCGGTGTTGACGATGAGCCTGCGATGTGTGTGCACGCGCGCGACCTCCCGACGCAGTTTGTACCACTCTATGGCGCGGAAACGGAAAAAATGCCGCCCGACATTCGTCGGGCGGCATTTTGATATGCTCAGGTGTGCAGGTCGGTCTTGATCTTTGTCGTGGAGATCTCGGGCGTGCGCGGCAGGTAGACGACCTCGCATTTTTCCTTGAGGAAGTCGAACTTGCCCTCCCAGTCGTCGCCCATGACGAACACGTCCACGTGGTATTTGTCCACGTCGGTGAGCTTCTGATCCCAGCTCTCCTCCGGGATGACGAGATCGACATAGCGGATCGCCTCGAGCATCCGCTTACGGTCCTCGTAGGAGAAGTAGCTCTTTTTCTGCTTCTGGTTCCAGTTGAATTCGTCGGTGCTGAGCGCCACAATCAGATAATCGCCCTGCTCCTTGGCGCGGCGCAGGAGGTTGATGTGTCCGTAGTGCAGCAGGTCAAAGGTGCCGTAAGTGATGACGCGTCTCATGATTAGTCTCCTTTCGTGTGTGCCGCGATCCAGTCCGCGCAGCGTGCGGCGGCGTGCCCGTCGGCGACCATGCCGACCTCGTCGTAGAAGGCCTTCAGGCGCGCCTGATATGCGGGCAGATCGAAAGCGGCGATGCTTTGCGCGAGCTCGTCGTTGTCGGTGCTCAGGGGGAAGGGGGTCTTGTCAAGCGGGAAATAGAAGTTGCGGTCCTTGCGGTAGTCGTCGATGTCCACGGCGAACTGGAAGCACGGCCGCATGGTCAGGCCAAAGTCGAACATGAGCGAGGAGTAGTCGGAGATGACGATGTCGGACGCCGCGAGCAGCTCCTGCATATCCGGATAGGTGCAGGCGTTGAAGGTGGTCTCGCCGTCAAAGACGAGCTCGGACGCCTGTGTGACAACGGCCGGGTGCAGCCGGATGGCGACGGCAAAGTCCCCGCCGAAGCGCTCGGCGCAGCTGCGGCGCAGCGCGGCGTAGTCGATGCAGTAGGGCGCGAGTGAGTGGTTGGCGCGGAATGTCGGCGCGTAGAGCACGATCCTGCGCCCGTCCGGGATCTTCAGCGCGGCGCGCACCTTGCCGTCCACACCGTCGGGCACGGCGCACAGCAGGTCGTTGCGCGGGGCGCCGAAGGTCTCGATCTCGCCGTCATACCAGAAGGCGCGGCGGTAGACGTCCGTCATGAAGCGGCTGTCGGACACGATGAGATCCGTCTGCGCGCTGTCGCGCCTGGCGTAGGGCTCGTAGTCCGCGGGGAGCTTGTCGGCGACGTCGCGCTCGATGCGCTTGAGCGCAAAGCCGTGCCACGTCTGGATATAGATCTGGCTGCGGCGCTTGATGTGCGCGCCCTTGCGGCAGTTGTCGATCCAGATCTTTGCCGTGCTCAGCTCATAGACCTTGCGCAGCGACTGGTAGTCACACGCCTGCACGCCGGCGGGCAGGGAGGCGGCGGCCTGTGCACCGTCCGTGAGCCAGACGATCTTCCAGCCCTCGTTCCGGCGCAGCAGCTCGTCGACGATGGCCTTGGGGTTGTCGCCGTAGCCCTTGCCGTAATAGCTGCTGATGACGATCTTGCGCGGCTGGATCGGCAGCAGCCGGCACACCACCCAGGTGAGGCCGGTCAGAAGCTTGTGGAACATGGATGCCATATTACGTGTCCTCCTCTGTATCCGGCGGCGTGACCAGCAGCTCTCGATGGCGCAGGATGACCACAACGCGGAACGCAAGGATCGCGGTCTCGGCGACGGAAACGAGGATGCCGAGGGTGATCATGTTCATGTGGCCGCTGAAATACAGCGCGCAGAGATTGCAGATGTGCAGCACGGAACCAAAAATAACCGAGTAGTTTGCGTATTTGCTCAGCCCCATGGCGCTCAGCGTCGGGAAGCCGAGAATGTAGCTCGGCAGGATCACGACGACGACCGGGAGCATCGCGCGCAGCACCGGCGCGGTCTGCCCGTAGCCGGCGCCGAAGAACCAGGTGCACAGCGGCTCTGCCCAGATGAAGACCACGGCGCAGCCGGCGATGATGACGGGCATGATGATGCACAGCACCTTTTTGACGAGCTTGAAGTCGCGGTTTTTCGTCATGTAGGGGTAGAGGCTGTCGGAGATGGGTGAGAGCCCGTTTTTCGCGGTCGTGATGAGCTTGTCGGCGGAGGAATAGAAGGCGGTCGACGTTCCGGCGGAGAGGATGTCGAGGATGACGGTGTTGGCCGCCGTGTAGGCCGTGCTCGCGATGCGCGAGAGGAAGAACGTGTTCGACTGCCGGAGGCTGCGCCAGAAGTCTGCGCGCGTGATGCGCTCAAAGCGGATGCCGACCTTGCGGAACAGGTGCACATACACGCCGAGCAGCGCGCCGAGGTTGCCGACGATGTTCAGCAGCGGGATGACGCAGTAGTCCGACGGGGACTTGAGCAGCAGGAAGATCATGACCGTGAAAAAGAACTTGATGAGCACGGTGCGGATCGTGATGGCGCTCATCTGCTCGATGCCGCGGTAGAGATAGTCCGGGATGAGGGAATTGATCGCGGTCGCAAGGAAAAACAGGAAGAAAAACAGCGCATGCTCTTGCCACCGGGGCACAAGCCGGCACAGCGCGAAGAGCACGATGCCCGACACCAGCGTGAGCAGGAGCTTGTTGAGCGTCACGGCGGTGAAGATCTGCGACAGGTAACGCTTGTCCTCGCGGTTGCGCGAGACCTCCTCGGTCGCCGAGAGGATGAAGCCAAAGTCGATGACGAGCTGGAAGTAGACCATCATCGCCGTCGCCACGCCGAGCAGACCGTAGCCCGCCGTGCCGAGGATGCGCGTCTCATACGGGACGACGATGAAGCTCATGAGATAGGTCGAAAACGTGAGGATGTAGAGCATCACCGTGTTTTTGAGCAGCACGGATTTCTTGCGGCTGAGCCGAAACTTAAAAGGATTCATGTGCATGGCCCCTCAGGATAGTTTTTGCTTGAGCCGGAACAGTGCACGCACGGTGCCATAGTGCTTTTTGAGCAGCAGCGGCACGAGCAGCCGGTGTCTGCGCGGCAGCTGCTGCAGATAGGGATTGCCGCGCCAGTCCGGAAACTGCGTGTTCACGTAGTCCGAAAACTGCCCGAGCAGCTCGCTTGCGGGGTCGATGCACGCCACGCGCACCGAGGCCGCCAGCAGCACATGATCCACCGCAAGGCGCGACAGCTCGTTATAATAGCGCTCGAACAGGCCGTTTTCGCGGAACCAGCCGAGCAGATCGTCAAACGCTTCGAGGATCTCGGCGTTGCGCTCGACATTCGGGGTGTGCATGATGGAGCCCTCGCGCTCGACGTAGTAGTAAAACACGTCCGGGATGGCGCAGATGCTCTTTGCCGCGGCAAAGAGCTTGGGCGTCGTGCGGATGTCCTCATACCACACGCGGGAGGGATAGCGGATACCGGTGTCGAGAAAGAGCGAGCGCTTCCAGCAGCGCATGCAGGCATTCGGCAGCGCGAGCAGCAGCTGCGGCACTTCATCGAGCGTGAAGGCACGCTCATGCGGCAGGTCGCTGACAAGCTGCTTTGTGACCGTATCGCCGGTGACGACGGCCAGCCCGAAGTCGACCGCGTCGCAGTGATAGCGGTCGATCACGGCGGCGAGCGCCGTGAGCATACCGGCGCCGACATAGTCGTCGCTGTCGAGAAAGACGACGTATTCGCCCTGCGCTGCCTCCATGCCGACGTTGCGCGCGTCGCCCAGGCCGCCGTTCGGCTTGTGGATGACGCGGATGCGCGCGGCATTCGCCTCGGCATAGCGGTCGCAGATCGCGCCGCTCTCGCCGTCGGTAGAGCCGTCGTCCACGAGCACGATCTCGTAGTCCTCAAAGTCCTGCGCCAGCACGGAGTCGATGCACTTGGGCAGGTAGTCCTTGACGTTGTAGACGGGAATGACAACACTGAAGATCATGCGGCATTCTCCTCTCCGTCCGGCAGCGCGTCCGGCGCTGTTTCCGGCAGCTCGCTGCGCATCTGCGTGAGATAATACACCATGGCCAGCAGCACGGACATATAGACCGAGGCGTTCGGCCGCCGGAGCATGCCGGCGGTGCAGTAGGCGTAGACCAGACACAGGCACAGGCTGATGCCGCAGGCGCCGGCTTCGGTCGTGAAGTATTTGCGGAAGTCCTTTATCAGGCACCTGGCGATCAGGTACAGGAAATAGCCGATAAAGGCGAGCATGAGCGCAAGCCCTGCCCAGCCATAGAGGAAGTAGATGCCGTGAAAGTCATTTTCCACATCATAAATGTCCCCGTTGAAGGCCATGCGGCTGAGCTCCATGCCGAAGATGCGCGAGAGGAACGGGTGCTCATCGAGCAGCATCGAGCAGAAGATGATCTTGCGGTGGCGGGTCGCCGTGATGTCCGTGACCTGCGAGGAGTAGTCGTAGGCGGACATGACGCGTGCAGTGCCGAAGCGCTGGCACAGCTTCGGGGAATAGAAGTTGTAGATGGTCGACAGCGCGTGGTAGCGCTTTTGCGGGGAGAAGCTGGCGTTTTTATTTTCGCTGTCGTCCGTGCGCCGGATCATGACGTTGGCGTCGTTCTGCTTGCTGCTCATGACGGTCTGATAGACGTGCTGGTTTGCATACATCGGCGACTGCTTGACAAACGCGCAGCAGATGGCCATCAGAATGAACAAAACGGCGATATAGCGCTTGGAGGTCCTGGCCTGCCGGATCAGCAGCAGCACGAGCGGTACGCCGATCGCGACGGCGAAGATGGCCAGAAACGCAAGGCGCGTGCCGATAAAATACAGCTGCGCGAACGCGGCGGCCGCCGTCAGGCAAAAGAGCCAGAAGTTCTGTTTGCGGTAGCAGCACATGACCACGATCGGCGCAAGCATGCTCACGACGGCGCTCTGCGCGTTGCTGGTCGAGAACCAGCCGAGCAGGCCGAAGCCGCTGAGCTGATAGGTGGAGGCGGAGGTCTTGGTCACTACGCTGAGCACGAGCGAGACGCTGATGATCCAGAAGTTGACGATCAGCGCGGTCTCCATGGCGGCGTAGCACTTTTTGTTCGCGCGCACAAACGAGATGAAGCACAGCACGAACAGCGGCATCTGCACGACGCGCACGAAATTCGTCAGGTCATGCACGACGTCCAGATAGCCCGCGATGGAGCAGGCGATCACGTGACCGATCAGCACGAACGCGCACGCACCGGCGGCGACGCCGTAGACCTTCTTGCGCGCGGAGGTGAAAAAGCCGAGCAGACACACCACGGCAAACACGGCAAAGCGCAGCAGCAGTGTGACGGCGCTGCTCATGCCGAGCCGGTCCGTCCAGTAGGACAGAATGTCCAGCAGCGGCTGCAGGATCAGAATGACGAGCAGGATCGCCGGCAGCCTGGGCGCGAGGCGATCACGCAGGGAGTGTTTTTCTTCGGACATATCAGTTCTCCTTTTGGGCTTCGTAATCACGGATATAGATCAGATACCAGATGGCCGCAAGGACCAGACACAGGTAAAACGATGCGTTGGGGCGGCGCAGCACGCCGGCGGTGTTGTAGATGTGGGCGAGAGCGGTGCACAGCGCGATGCCGCAGGCGCCGGCTTCGACCGTGAAGTAGCGCCTGACATTGCGCACGAGCGCGCAGATGACGATGACGAGAAAGCAGCCCAGAAACGCGAGCAGACACGCAAGTCCGGCCCAGCCGTACAGGTACGCGATGCCGTGCAGGTCGTTTTCCACATCGTAGCAGTAGCCGTTGTAGGTCATGTCGTCGTAGCTCAGGCCGAACAGGCGGCTGGTAAACGGTTCGCTGTTGAGAAGCAGGCGGCAGTAGTTGATGCGCAGCGTGCGTATGTTTGCGATGACGGACACGTCGGTGGAATTGTGGTACATCTCCGCCGTCGTCTCCAGACCGAAGCGGTCGACAAGCCCGCCGAGGTATTCGTCATAGGCATAGGTGAGATAGGCGCAGCCCTGCTCGCCGAATTCCGCCTTGCCCTGCGCGACGAGCCGGTCAATGTTCTCCTGCTTGCGCACGGCGTTGGCGGAAACTTCCCGCTGGTTTTGCTGCATGGGCGACACGGGCAGCGCCGCGGCGCAGACCGCAGCGCCGAGCAGCAGCGCAAGATAGATCTTCCGGTTCCCGCGCCGGGTGACGGCCCACGTGATGCAGGTGCCGATCGCGGCCGCAAACAGGGAGACATAAGCCAGACGAGTTGCAAAGAAAAATAGTTCCGCAAAGCCGACGACGGCGACGGGCAGCCAGCGCCATACCTTCCCGCTGCGCAGCGCCGGGCACAGCGCGAGCGGCACGAGCATCGACAGGATCGCGCTCTGGCTGTTGGCAAAGTAAAACCACCCGCGCAGACCGATCTGCTTGTTCGGGTAGGTGTAGGGATCGGTACCGGTCAGCGCGCTGAGCAGCATGACGGCGGCAATGATCCAGAAGGCGGCGGTGATGCCGCGCTCCAGACTCGCATAGCCCTGCTTGCAGCGGCGCAGGAACGTGATGAACGCGAGCGTGAACAGCGGCAGCTGGATAAAGCGGATGTAGTTGGTCGCGTCCGAGACGAGATTTGCCGCTGTAAACGGCGTATTGGCGCGCAGACAGGCAAACACGTGCCCCGCGTAGAGCGCGGCGCACACGGCGGCGCAGAGCCAGTAGACGCGGCGGCGCTGCGAGAGCAGAAAGCCCGCGAGCACGACGCCGAGAAAGATCAGCAGGCGCAGCGACAGCGTCAGCTTGCTGCCCCAGGACAGGTTCTGTGTCCAGAACGAAAGCACGTCCAGCAGCGGCTGAGCCGCACACAGACCCACCATCGCGCCGGGCAGCCAACGCGGGGCGGGGCGCTCCTGCGGCGTTATTGATTGCATAGTTTTTCCTCTTTTTCTTACAGGATAGTTACACTCCATCTTACGCTTTTTTCGCGTTCAGGTCAACCTGTGCAGACGCGTTGTTTCTATAATTTTTATTAAGTATTGTATGCACGCCGCACCCCCGGCCGGAAAATGACCGGTCGGGGGTGCGGCGAAAACCATATTTACAGCAGCTTGTCCGTTTCGTGCGTGTAGCTGCAGATGAGCTTGTCGAGCAGCCGCAGCAGCTCGGCGGCCTTTGGCTCCGTGACGGCCTGCGCACGCAGCCGGTGCAGCCCGTCAATGGCCTCCTGACTCAGGCCGAGGGCGTTATATACGTCGCTCTCGCCGGCGCGCTGCGCGTCCTCGCCGCCGATCTCGGTGTCAAAGCCGAGGAGAAAGTTCGGCGTCGTGTGGAAAAAGCGCGCGATGCGGCTCACGACCAGCGCCGACGGCACCGTGACCTCGCGGCGGTCGTTGGGCTTGATGTATTTGCGCACGGCGGGACGGCTGATGTCGATCTCATCTGCCAGCTCCTGCGTGTTGACGGGCTTGCCGTACACGTTGTTGCCGTTCATCAGATAGGTCAGCCGGTCGCGGAACACGTTGCCGAAACCGCTTGCGGCCTCGTCGATATCTCTGCCCATGAATGCGCCCTCCGTTCTTGCAGAAACAAAAAAATCATTTTTTTCGGAAAAAGACTTGACAAACCGTAAGAAATAGTTTATACCAAAGTTACGTTAATCAAAAACGAAACTTTGGTTTCTATCTACAGGCCGGATGCAACTTTTCTGATCATCAGTTAAGCACAACCGCCTGCAAAAGTCAAGACATATCCCCCAAAACCGTAAGGAGGTAATCTTATGAGCAAGAACCGCGATCTGATTTATGATATGACCGATGCTCCGGAGACGGAGGACTTCACGCCGCTTGACAGCGAGCCGCTGCAGCTCGGCGGCATCGGCGGTGATGAGCCTGCCGCAGACGACCGTCAGGTGATGACGCCGGGCGACGTGCATGTCGCGCCGCAGATGCCCACGCCGATCGACGGCACGCTGCGCCAGTTCGCGCTGCGCGTGCCGGGCGTGATCGACGAGTGCAGCGGCATCATGGTGTTCGGCAAGCGCATCAAGTCGCTGGTCTTTTCGACCGACCTGAGCATCATCCACAACGTCAACGCCGACGCGGTGTTTGCGGTCTATCCCTTCACGCCGCAGCCGATCATCACGCAGGCGCTGCTCATGGCGAGCGACCTGCCGGTGTTCGTCGGCGTCGGCGGCGGGCTCACAACGGGAAAGCGCGTCGTAAACCTCGCCATGTACGCCGAGATGCAGGGCGCGACCGGCGTGGTCGTCAATGCGCCGACGCCGGGGCGCATCCTCAACCGCATCCGCAGCAGCGTTGATGTGCCGGTCGTGGTCACGGTGGCCAATTCCGACACGAACTACCGCCACCGCATCGAGGACGGCGCTGCGATCATGAACGTGGCCGCCGGTGCGCAGACACCGGAGATCGTGGCGGAGATCCGCGAGCGCTTCCCGGATTACCCCATCATTGCGACCGGCGGCGCGGACGAGGAGAGCATCCGCGCCACGATCCGCGCGGGCGCCAACGCGATCGTCTGGACGCCGCCGTCGAGCGCGGAGCTGTTTCGTGACGTGATGAAAAACTACCGCGAGGGCAAGCCGCATCCCTGATTCCGAACTGCTTTCTCTTCTTTCTCTTTCTGTTTGTCCCTGTTACCCGCGCGCGAGAGGCGCAGCCGCACATCCGGCAGGATGTGTGACTGCGCCTCTTTTGCGGTTTCTTATCTTGGTTTTACAGTGCACAGAGCACGACACACGCCTGCTCGCGCGTCATGCTCTCGCGCGGGCGGAAGCTGCCGTCGGGCATGCCGCTGATCACGCCGGCACGCTGCAGCGTCTGCACGGCGGGCAGGGCGTAGGCTGCGATGTCACCGGCGTCCGTGAACGTGACGGCCGGAACGTCCGCGCCGAGCCGGATGCCGAAGCGCTCGGCGTAGCGGCAGACGATGACGGCCATGTCCTGCCGGGAGATGTCGGCGTCGGGTGCAAACTTGCCCTCCGCGACACCGGAGACGATGCCGTTTTCCGCAGCCCAGCCGACATAGGGCGCGTACCACGCGCTCGCGGGTACGTCGGTGAATTGATCCGTCCTGTACGCGGACACGTCCGCGCCCTGCAGCGCGGCGAGCGTGGTCACAAACTGCGCGCGCGTCATGTTCGCTGCGGGGGCGAAGGTCGTGGCCGTTGTGCCGGAGACGACGCCCGCGTCATAGAGCTGCCTGATGTACGGATAGCTCCAGCGGCTCTCGGGCACGTCCGTGAACGGGAAGGGTGTCCCGTCCGGCTGCACGGCACGGTAGGTGCTGTAGATGTCGTCCATCAGATTCAGATAGAACAGGTGCGTCTGCACGATGCTCTTGTTGGCGATGCCGCCGACGAACTGCAAATGGTCGGCGCGTGTGACGGGCATGACGTACCAGACGCCGGGGCGGAAGGCGATATCGGAGTAGCCGTCATAGTTGACCCAGCCCTGTGAGCCGTCCTGCTTGCGGCACTCGGTGGTGTTTTTGTCCGTCGTGGTCGGATAGAGGGCGGAGACGGTGTTGACCAGCCCGTCGTTCGGCAGCCAGCTGCGGTCGATATAGATGCCGCCGGCGGTGTACTTGTCATAGTATTTGCCCATGTTGTACGAAAACGACAGCATCAGCGCGCACATACCGTTCGACGGGATGGCAGACACCGTGGGATAGTGGTTGCCGGTGCGCGGATCGGTCGAGGTCTGGTCGCCCGCGTAGGAGAAATAGTAGACGTTCGGCTGGATGGCGATGCCCTTGTTGATCTCGAGCGACTTGTCGATCGTGAGGTCAAGGAAGGCGTTGTCGTTGTGCGACAGGAAGTCCGAGTGCAGCACGCGCTCGAGCGCCTGCGCGAAGGTCTCATTGTCATCCTTGCGGATGCCGAACTGATCGAGCTGGAAATCATACACACCCTTGAGCTTGGACAGCCCCAGCGCCTTGGATGCGGAGGTCGCAAGCTCGGCCGCGGCCTTTGTGAAGTCCGCGTTGCATTCAATGAACGACGTGCCGTTGTGCGGCGCGGCGATGGCGGTCAGCGAGTGCACCCAGCTGCCCTTGCCGCCGAGGAAAAACGGGCTTGGCTCGACGCCGGCGGCCCTGGCTGCGGCGACCTCCTCCGGACAGCCGTTGGTGAGGATCTCAAGAAAGAGGCGCGTGGTCGCGCCGCCGAAGCTGTGGCCGACGAGGTTCACGGCGCGCTCTGTGCCCCAGCCGTCAAAGAGCGGCTGCTCGTAGTCGATGCCGTAGCGCTCGTGGCCGAAGTCCTGAGCATGCCTGACGCCGTAGTCCGTGCGTGTTCCGGCAAGCTGCGCATAGAGCTCGCACGCGCGGTCCCACGCGCTCGAGAGCGGGCCGACGGAGGCGGCATACGTTTCGTAGCCCTTCGCGGACAGATAGTCCGTCAGGCTGCCGGTGGTCAAGCCCCAGTATGGCATGATGCGGTAGACCTTGTCGCGCTGTCCCCAGCCGAGCAGACCGTGCACGAAGACGACCGGGTCGTCCGGGCGGGTCTGATCGTCCGCGGCGGCGGCCGGGACGGCACACAGGCTCAGCGCGAGCACCGCTGTCAGCAGCAGACACAAAAGCCGACGTGTTCTTTTCATGGTTTACCCCCTTGTCTTGGTGTTTTCACAGTTTCATCCTTCTCACAGAACCGGCAATGTGTCTATATTATACTTGGCAAAACTGTTGAATGCAAGACGTTTTGACGAAAACCTGTCGTGCATCTGCGCAAAAATCTCCCCGCACGGCGGTGCGGGGAGCGTCAGTCGGCAGTGCGGGGAGCGTCAGTCGGCAAATCAGGGAGCGTCAGTCGGCAAATCCGGTAAATTGATCCCACGGATAGCAGTCCGGCGGCTGCTGCTCAAAGCAGAGCACCTCGCCGGTCTCGGGGTGGGCAAAGTGCAGACAGTGCGACCAGAGCGCGATGGCGCCGTCGTCTGGCAGGGTGCTGTACTTTTTGTCGCCCCAGAGCGGCAGACCGCGCGACGAGAACTGGCAGCGGATCTGGTGCGTGCGTCCGGTCTGCAGATAGATGCGCACGAGCGAGAGCTCCGCGCGCGTACCGAGCACATCGTAGTCGAGCACGGCCTCCTGCACGCCCTTGGCCATCTTGTCCGTGACGTAGGTCTTGCGCTCGTTCGGATCGCGGCGCAGCAGGTCGCGGTAGGTGCCCTGCAGCGGAGAAGGCTCTCCGTGCACGACGGCCAGATACGTCTTGCCGAAGTCGTGCCCGCGGATCTGCGCCGAGAGCTTTGATGCGGCGGCCGGGGTGCGCGCAAGTACCATCAGCCCGCTGACCACGCGGTCGAGCCGGTGCACGGTGCGCACGCAGGCGTTCGGGTCGCCGAGCGCCTGACGCACCAGCTCGGGCACGCCGCCCGGCTCGTCCGTGGACAGTACGCCCGCCGGCTTGATGCACACAAGGATGCTGTTGTCCTGATAGAGAATGTCCATGTCGTCGCCTCGTTTTTCAGTCTGCCGCGAGTATACCACAAATGCGTCCCGCGGGCAACAGCGGTGTCCGGCGGATGACCGCGCAGGATATAAAAAACCGCTCCCCCGTGTTGGGAGAGCGGTTCATGAGACCGGATCTTACAGAGCGCACAGCATGACGCACGCCTGCTCGCGGGTGGCGGTGCTGTACGGCCGGAAGCTGCCGTCGGGCATGCCGCTGATGACGCCCGCGCGGTGCAGCGCCTGCACGGCGGGCAGGGCGTAGGCCGCGACGCTGCTCTCATCCGTGAAGGGCGTGACCGTCTGCTGCTGCAGGTGCAGCTCATAGCGCTGCGCGTAGCTGTAGAGCATCACGGCCATGTCCTGACGCGAGATGCTGGCGTCGGGGGAGAAGGTCGTGGCGCTCGTGCCGCTGACGATGCCGTTGGCGAGCGCCCAGTTGACGTAGGGCGCATACCACGCGCTTTCGGGCACGTCGCGGAACGGGGTGGCCGGATACTTCGACACGTCCGCCTTTGCCAGTCCTGCGAGCATGGTCACGAACTGCGCGCGCGTGACGTCACCGGCCGGGTCAAAGGTCGTGGCGCTCGTGCCGGCGACAACGCCCGCATCATACATCTTCTTGATGTACGCGTAGCTCCAGCGGTCGGCTGCCACATCCGTGAACGGCAGACCGGACGCCGTGCTCACGTGGGAGAGGTTGTCCATCAGGCTCAGGTAGAACTGGCGCAGTGCCGTCACGCTCTGCGACGCCATATCGGGCACGGGCATGCCGGCGATGAAGTTGCCGTGGTCATAGTGGCGCACGGGCATCACGTTCCATACACCGGGCTGATAGCTGACGTTGGAGTAGCCGTCCTGCTGCACATAGCCGGTCCGGCCGGTCTTGGTCAGGCAGCGGCCGGCGCTGTCGGTCGGGTACAGGGCGGAGACGGTGTTGACAAGCCCGTCGTTCGGCGCCCAGGTCTTGTCGATGCGGAAGCCGCCCGCGGTCGTCCGGTCATAGCAGCTGCACATCTTGTTTGCAAACGGCACGAACAGCGGCGTCATGTCGGCGGCCGAGGTGCGCTCGCCGGTGACGCTGCTCTGGCGCGTCTTGTCGCCGGCGTAGGAGAAGTAGTAGACGTTGGGCTGGATCTCGATATCGTCGTTGAGCTCCAGCGCACGGTCGATCGTCAGGTCACGGAAGACGTTGTCGTTGTGCGACAGGAAGTCCGAGTGCAGCACACGGTCGAGCGCCTCGAGCACGGTCTCGCCGTCCTTGCGGTAGAAGCCGAACTGCTCGAGCTGGAAGTCATACACGCCCTTGAAGTCCGAGATGCCCAGCAGCTTTGCCATCGCGGTCGCGGACTCAGCCGCAAACTGCGCCATGTTGTCGCAGCACTCAAGGAAGGTCGTGCCGTTGTGCGGGGCTGCCAGCGTCGTCAGGGAATAGACCCAGTCGGCCTTGCCGCCCTCAAAGAAGGGGGAGACCTCCGTGCCGGCGGCCTTGGCCGCGGTCTGCTCCGCAGCAGAGCCGTCGGCGAGGATGTCGAGGAACAGGCGGATCGTCGCGCCGCCGAAGCTGTGGCCGACGAGGTTGATCTTCTTGCTTGCGCTCCAGCCCTCGAACAGCGGCTTGTCGTATGTCACGCCGTAGCGCGCGTGGCCGTATTCGGCGCTGTGTGCCGCGCCGTAGTCCACGGTCGTGCCGGTGAGCTGGGCGTAGAGCTCGCACGCGCGGTCCCACGCGCTCGAGAGCGGGCCGACGGAGGCGGCGTAGCTCTCATAGCCTTTGCCGGTCATGTACGGCATCAGGTCGGTCGCCAGACCCCAGTAGGGGGCGACGGAATAGATCTGGTCGCGTTCGCCCCAGCCCATCAGACCGTGGACATAGACCGTCGGGTAGCGCGTCGCGCCGGACTGCGTGTTTGCGGCGGCTGCCGGCAGGAGCAGCAGACTCCCGGTCATCACCAGCGCGAGCAGCAGACACAAAAATTTCTTGCTCTTTTTCATGGTGTTGTGCACATTCCTTTCCGGCGCGCCGGAGCGCGCTGTAATTTTCTTGCTTCTTTCATATATTATAGTATCGCGTGTGAGGATTTTCAATCCGGACAGCATGCTTGTTTTGTGCCAATTCATTAAAAGCGTGAGATTTTGTTACAGCAAAATGAAGCTGTCCAAAGTTCTGATCTGCTGTCTGCGCGCACAAAAAAACGTCCTCCGATCGCTTCGGAGGACGTCAGCCTGTCAAAGAACCTCGCAGCCTTTCGCCGCCAGGGTGATACCGGCGGCCGCGTTTTCGGCCGGTTCTCTACTTTAATTCTGTGATCCCCTCGAGCGCCAGCAGGCGGCGCTTTGTCTCCAGACCGCCGGCGTAGCCCGTGAGCGAGCCGTCCGCGCCGATGACGCGGTGGCAGGGGATGAGGATCGGCAGCGGGTTGCGGTGATTTGCCATGCCGACGGCGCGCGCTGCCCGCGGGCTGCCGATGGCGGCGGCGATCGCGCCGTAGCTGCGCGTCTCGCCGTAGGGGATCGTGCGCAGCGCCGCCCACACGCGCAGCTCGAACGCCGTGCCGTGCGGATCGAGCGGCAGGTCGAACGTGCGCCGCGTGCGCGCAAAGTATTCGCGCAGCTGCGCCTCGGCCGCGTCAAGCAGCGCCGAGGCGTCCTGCGCGCCCTGTGCGCCGAAGCGGACGGCCGTGACGGCCTCCGCCGATGCGGTGAGCGTCAGTGCGCCGACGGGCGTCTCGATCGTGCGCGTGCTCACGCCTCGATCACCAGATTTTCCACGCCGGACTTTTCAAACTCGTCCATGTATTCGTCCATGCGCGCGTTGAGCTCCGTGAGGTCGGCGGGCTCGCCGTCGAGACAGCCGAGATCGCGCCGCGCGAGCTCCTCGGCCAGAATGTCGAAGAACACGGCGTCCTCATAGTCGGCGATGGCCTCGTGAATGCCGCCGTTCTCATAAGCCTGCGAGGGGAAGATATGCCCCTGCCAGCGGGAGATGAGCGCGCTCATGCCGTTTCTGGCGCACAGCGCAAAGATCTTCTCCTGCAAGATATCGTAGTCCTCAAACCGGTCTTTCTCGCGCGTGGAGTTGAGGATCCAGTTGCCGATATAGACGAGATCCAGCAGCCGCCGGAACTCTTTGTCGGTGAGCTCAATGTTCATCCGGTCATCCCTCCCGACGGGAGCAGCGCCCCCGAAAAATGGCTGGCATCCGCAGCGGACGGCGGCGGATGCGCTTGTGCTACCATTATAGCAAACGGTGACGGGAAATTCTACACCATTTTTCTGTTGCGAAGTTGGACAAAACAGTATATAGTAATAGAATCGCACAATTATGCAGAGGAGGCGGCGTATGCAGGTCGTCATCACGATCGAGGGCTCCCAGGCGGATGTTCTGGAGCAGGAGCCGGACGAACAGGTGCAGTTTTCGACTGACGGGGAATATACCTGCGTCGACGGCTGCGGCATGCTCACCTATCCCGAGAGCGAGCTGACCGGTATGGCCGGCACGATCACCACCATCACCTTCACGCCGTCGGACGCCGTGCTCAAGCGCACCGGCACCGTCACGAGCCGGATGGTCTTTGCTCCCGGCACGCGCAACACGTTTTTATACCAGACACCGTGCGGCACGAGCACGGTCGGACTGGAGACGCAGCGCTACCGCTCCACGCTCGGCGAGCGCGGCGGCGTGCTGGAGCTGCTGTATGTTGTGGATTTTGACCACGCCTGCGCCAACCGCAACCAGCTCAGGATCACCGTCAGAGAACAATAAAGATTATAGAATAGAGGGTAACTGATTATGGCCAATCGAATCGAACAGGCACGCGCCGCTGTGGACGCGTGCATCCGGGAAGCATATCTGCGTGCCGTCGCCGCGGGCGAACTGCCCGAGGGCGCGCAGATCCGCGGCAGCGTCGAGCAGCCGAAGGACACCGCCAACGGCGACTTTGCCGCAAACCACGCCATGGCGTCGGCCAAGACCATGCACATGGCGCCGCGCAAGATCGCCGAGGCGCTCATCGCGCACATGGAGCTGGGCGGCTCGTGGTTTTCCGGCGTTGAGGCGGCGGGCCCGGGCTTTTTGAACTTCCGCCTGTCCGACAAGTGGTATCAGGACGTGCTGTCCGCGGTCGAGAGCTCCGGCGCGGACTACGGCCGCGTGGACGACGGCCACGGGGAGAAGGTCATGGTGGAGTTCGTGTCCGCCAACCCCACCGGCCCCATGACGATCGGCAACGCGCGCGGCGGCGTGCTTGGCGACGCGCTCGCGTCCGTGCTCGAGCGCGCGGGCTATGATGTCTGGCGCGAGTTTTACGTCAATGACGCCGGCAATCAGGTCGATCTGTTCGGCAAGTCCATCGAGGCGCGCTATCTGCAGCTCATCGAGGGCGAGGACGCGGTCGAATTTCCGGACAACGGCTATCACGGCGACGATATCAAGGCGCTCGCAAAGCTCATCTACGAGCGCGACGGCGACAGGTACCTCACCGTGCCGAGCGATGAGCGCTGTGCGGCATTCGTTGCCTTCGGCCTGCCGTACAACATTGCGCGCATGCAGCGCGACCTCGAGCGCTACCGCATCCACTTTGACCAGTGGTTCCTCGAGAGCAGTCTGCACAGCTCCGGCTACGTGGCCGAGACCGTGCAGCTGCTCACGGATGCCGGCCTGACGTATGAAAAGGACGGCGCGCTCTGGCTGCGCAACACCGACCTCGGCGCCGATAAGGACGAGGTCCTGCGCCGCTCGAACGGCTTTTATACCTACTACGCGGTCGACATCGCCTACCACCGCAACAAGTTCATCGAGCGCGGCTTTGAGCGCGTCATCGACGTCTGGGGCGCCGACCATCACGGCCACGCCGTCCGCTTTGCCGCGACCATGCGCGCACCCGCGCTCGGCCTCGAGGGACGCAAGCTCGATTTCCTCATCATGCAGATGGTGCGCCTCATGCGCGGCGACGAGATCGTCAAGGTCTCCAAGCGCACGGGCAAGGCGCTCTCGCTCGCGGATCTCATGGACGAGATCGGCGTGGACGCCTGCCGCTTCTTCTTCAACGCCAAGCCGGACACGCACCTTGAGTTCGACCTCGACCTCGCCGTGCGGCAGGACAGCGAAAACCCCGTCTACTACGTCCAGTATGCGCACGCGCGCATCTGCACGCTGCTGGCTGCGATGGCGGAGAGCGGCTGCGCCGTGCCTGCCGCGGCCGAGGTCGACGCAGCGCTGCTCTCGACGCCGCAGGAGCGTGAGCTCATCAAGCAGCTCGCCATGCTCCCGGAGGAGATCCACCTCGCCGCGCGCGATTACGATCCCAGCCGCATCAACCGCTATGTGACGGAGCTGGCCGCGCGCTTCCACCGCTTCTACAACGTCTGCCGCATCAGGGACGCGGAGCCCGTCGTGCGCGACGCCCGCCTGAAGCTGGCCGACGCGACGCGCTGCGTGCTCGAGATCGGTCTGGGCATCATCGGCGTGACCGCACCGGAAAAAATGTGATCCGTACAGCAACAGCATACAGCAGAAAACGCCCTCCCACCGCGCATGCGGGGGAGGGCGTTCTGTTTGCCTTGTCCGCAAACGGCAACAGCGTGCCGCCGGAGAGTGGCGACACGCTGCTGTCGAGAGAGCAAAATAAGAAGAGAAAAGAAATCGGAAGAGCGTTGAGTTAATTTATTAACTAACGTGATTATTTTATAACACATTCCGCCGGCGTTGTAAAGCAAAAAGTGCGTATTTTTTCAAAATAGGCATTTTGTCAAGAAAATATCAACCTTGAAGTTTGCTTTTGTGCACATTGTTGACTGCCTATGGCCCCCAGATGCAGCGCACCAGCGCCGCGGCCGTGACAAAGCCGGTCACGTCGGCGGTGATGGCGGCGGGGACCGCCCAGCGGCTGCGCCGGATGCCGCACGCGCCGAAATAGACCGCCAGCACGTAGAACGTCGTCTCGGTCGAGCCGAGCATGACGGCGGCGGTGCGCCCGATGCGGGAATCCGCGCCGTAGGTGCGGATGATGTCGCTTGCGGCGGCCAGTGCGCCGCTGCCGCTGACCGGCCGCACGAGCAGCAGCATCGCCGTCTCCGGCGGGATGCCGAGCCAAGCCAGTGCGGGCGCGCACAGCCGCGTGAGCGCCTCGAGCGCGCCGGATGCGCGCAGCATGCTCACCGCCGTCAGCAGCGCCGCAAGCGCGGGGAAGATGCGCGCCACGGTGCGCAGTCCGTCACGTGCGCCGTCGGTCAGCGCGGAGAACACATCCGTTCCGGTCAGCACGCCGCAGAGCCCCACCCCGGCCAGCAGCAGCGGCACGGTCAGCGTCAGAAGTCCGCTCACGGCCATATGCGCGCGAGCCCCTTTCCGGCCAGCAGCCCCGCCGTGACCGAGCAGAGCGAGCTCACCCAGACGGCGGGCAGGATGTCAAACGGTACGGCAGCGCCCGCCGCCTCGCGCACGGCGGCGATCGTGACCGGCAGCAGCTGGATCGAGGCCGTATTGAGCACCACCAGCAGACACAGCTCGTCGCCGGCGGCGTCACCGCGCAGCCCGCGCGCCATGGCCTGTGCCGCGCGCACACCGGCCGGTGTCGCCGCGTTGCCGAGTCCGAGCAGATTTGCGCTCACGTTCATGCTCAGCGCGTCGAGCGCCTGTGCATCGCGCGCAGCGCACGGGAACAGCCGCCGCAGCACGGGCCGCAGCAGCCGCGACAGGCCGCCCGCGATGCCGCAGCGCCGCATGACCTCCATCACGCCTGACCACAGGCAGATCATGCCGCCCACTGTCAGGCAGAAATCCACCGCCTGCTGCACGCCCTGTGCCGCCGCCGCGCCGAGCTGCGCGCCGCGTCCGGATGCTGCGCCGAAGGCCAGCGCGACGCACACCATGCTGACCCATATACGGGACAATGCCATCGTGGTCGCTCCTTTCTATAAAGAAATTTAAGTTTTCGGTGATTATTCACAAAAAATTATTATGCTCAGGGGAACCAAAATATGCAAATGGTAGAAAAACGTAAATTAGCTGTGAACGTTTGTCGAACCCGTTGACTTTTTGACAACCTTTGGTATAATGCAGTTGTTGAAATGAATGATTTTTGAGTCATCCTTTCCCTTATCCCATACCCTTATTCCATACGTATTGGAGGACACTTTTATGAAATCTACCGGTATTGTCAGAAAAGTCGACGAGCTTGGCCGTATCGTGCTTCCCATTGAGCTGAGAAGAACGCTTGGCATCGAGGAGAAAGACCGCATTGAGATCTTCGTGGACGGTGAGTCCATCATTCTGCGCAAGTATCAGCCGGCCTGCATCTTCTGCGACAACGCGAAGGACATCATCAACTACAAGGGCAAGAACATCTGCCCCGACTGCATCCGCGCCATGACCGAAAAGCTCTGAGCGAGGCTGCAAAAAGATCCCCTGACCATCGGTCAGGGGATCTTTTTTATGCCGAAAATCAAAATAATTTTAAGATGGGAATCCTTGCCGCCGTGCTCAGAGATCGAGCGCCATCTGATACAATTCGTTTTTGCCGAAGCCGGTGTCGGCGGCGGCAAGCTTGCACGCCTCCTTGAGTGCGCGGCCCTCGCTGCGGTAGCGTGCCACGATCTCAAGCGCCTGTTCGGCTGTGACCTCGGGCTCTGAGCGCTCGGGCGCGCCGCGCAGCACAAGCACGAATTCGCCCTTCGGCGCGTTTTCGGTGAAGTATGCCACGGCGCCGTCGAGCGTCGTGCGCAGCGTCTGCTCGTGCAGCTTTGTCAGCTCGCGCGCGAGCGTGATCTCCCGCTCGCCGCCGAACGTGCCGCGCAGGTCGCCGAGCGTGCGCAGCAGCTTGTGCGGCGCTTCATAGAAGATCATCGTGCGCGTCTCGCCCCGCAGCCGCTCCAGATGCTCGCGGCGGGTCTTGCCGCTCACGGCGAGAAAGCCCTCAAAGCAAAACTGCTGCGTCGGCAAGCCGGACACGGCCAGCGCTGCGATGGCGGCGCATGGGCCGGGGATGACCTGCACGTCGATGCCCTGCTCGGCGCACTGGCGCACGATGTCCTCGCCGGGGTCGGAGATGGCGGGCATGCCGGCGTCGGTCACGAGTGCGCACGTCTCGCCCGCGAGCAGCCGCGCGACGATCTTCTCGCCGCTGGCGTACTTGTTGTGCTCGTAGTAGCTCACGCACGGCTTTCTGATCTCAAAGTGGTTGAGCAGCTTTGCGGTCACGCGCGTGTCCTCGGCGGCGATGAAGTCGGCGCTGCGCAGCGTCTCGAGCGCGCGCACGGACAGGTCGCCGAGGTTGCCGATCGGCGTGCCGACCAGATACAGTGTTCCGCTCATGGTTGCGTCCTCCTGTGATAAATTCTGCGGATCTCGTCCGAGTCCGCGCCGTCGGGCGTGCACAGTGCCAGCGGCGGCAAAACGGCGAGCCCCGGCTTTCCGCCGCGGCGCGCCTCGACCAGCACGAGGCTGGGCGCGGCATCCGCCCTGTATGCCACGGTGCGCAGGCGCTTGGGCTCAAGCCCTGCGGCCGTGAGCGCGCACAGCAGCTCGCTGAGCCGCTCCGGCCGGTGCACGAGCGCAGCCGCGCCGCCCCAGCGCGTGAGATAGGCCATGGCGGTGCAGATGTCCTGCATGGTGCAGGTGCGCTCGTCGCGCGCGTGCGCCCGCACGGGGTCGGGGGAGGTGTGGCCGCTGCCGGCGGCAAAATACGGCGGGTTTGCAACGACGAGATCAAAGCTTCCGGCGGGGAGCAGTGTGCGGTGCTCGCGCAGGTCGGCACAGAGGATCTGCGCCCGGCCGCTCAGACCGTTTGCCTTGATATTGCCGCGCGCAAGCTGCGCCGCGTCCGGCTGCAGCTCGATGCCGACGGCGGTCGCCTGCTCCAGCGCGCACAGCAGCAGCACCGTCAGCACGCCCGCACCGCAGCCAAGATCGGCAATGCGCCGCACACCGCGGCGCTGCGCCGCAAAATCGGCCAGCAGCACGCTGTCCGTACCGAGGGCAAACCCCGCGCCGGAGCGCGCAAAGCGCGGCCCGCCGGGCCACAGGTCGTCATATTTCGCTTGGGTCATGGTGCACGCTCCTTCCGCTGCCGTTATATAGACAGAGGCGATATGCAGCTTGCATATCGCCTCATTCGTTTGCGTCGCTCTCCGGCCGGAACTTAGTCGACGGAGATCGCGCCCACCGGGCAGTTGGCAGCGCAGGTGCCGCACTCCATGCAGCTGTCCGCGCTGATGACGTACTTGCCGTTGCCCTCGGTGATCGCCTCAGCCGGGCAGTTGGCAGCGCAGGTGCCGCACATGATGCAATCATCGCTGATAACAAAAGCCATTGTCGTTACCTCCTATGTTTTTCACCGGGTATCGCTACCTCTGGTATGAGAGCCATTGTAGCACAAAAATCTGAAAAATCAACAGCGTTTTTTGAAATTCAAAATTGCGCGCTGATTAAAACCCGGCAAGGAGTGGAAATAATACAGATCAGCCTCCCGGATTCGGCACGTTCCTTGCGCCGTCCGGGGGATAATAGAGGCGTATGACCGGCGAAGGAGGCAAACGATCTATGCGCGGCAGCGAAAGGTTTACACAGCGGGCGTCCACGGCGATCCGAAAGGCGCACGATGCGGCGGCGGGAATGGGACACAGTTATGTGGGCACGGAGCATATCCTGCTCGGGATCATCCGGGAGGGGGAGGGGCTCGGCGCACGCATTCTGACGGACAACGCGCTCACCGACTCCGTGCTCACGCGCATGGTCACGGAGACGGTCGGGCGCGGCGTGCCCGGTACGCCGGAGCAGGGGCTCAGTCCCCGCGCGCGGCACGTCATCGAGCTGGCCGCCGAGGATTCCGGCCGCCTCGGCCACTGCTATGTCGGCACCGAGCACCTGCTCATGGGCATCCTCCGCGAGGCAGACAGCGCCGGGGCGCGCATTCTTGTGGCGGCGGGCGGCGACCTCAACAAGATCTATACGGACATCATGGACGTCTTCGGCCGCCCGGAGTATAAGCCCCGGCCGCAGCCGGGTGCGCCGCGCGCACAGCCGCGCCGCGCCGCCGAGACGAAAACGCTCGACCAGTACGGGCGCGATCTCACGGAGCTCGCCGCCGCCGGACGCATGGATCCGGTCATCGGCCGCGACCGCGAGATCGAGCGCGCCATCCAGATCCTCTCGCGCCGCAGCAAGAATAACCCTGTGCTCATCGGCGAGCCCGGCGTCGGCAAGACGGCGGTGGCCGAGGGGCTGGCACAGCGCATTGCGGACGGCAGCGTGCCCGAGGACCTGAAGCGCAAGCGCATCGTGAGCGTGGATCTGACGGCCATGCTCGCGGGCACAAAGTACCGCGGCGATTTTGAGGAGCGCGTCAAATGCGTCCTGCAGGAGGTGCAGCGCTCAGGCAGCGTCATCCTGTTTATCGACGAGCTGCACACGATCGTCGGCGCAGGCTCTGCCGAGGGCGCGATCGACGCGGCGAACATCCTCAAGCCCGCGCTCGGACGCGGCGAGCTGCAGATCATCGGCGCGACGACGCTTGAGGAGTACCGCAAATATATCGAAAAGGACGCGGCGCTCGAGCGGCGCTTTCAGCCCGTGCGCATCGCGGAGCCCTCGCCCGAGCAGAGCCTGCAGATCCTGCGCGGCCTGCGCGAGCGCCTCGAGGCGCACCACCGCCTGCGCATCACGGACGAGGCGCTCAGCAAGGCGGTCGCGCTCTCGGTGCGCTATATCGGCGACCGCTGGCTGCCGGACAAAGCCATCGACCTCGTCGACGAGGCGGCCTCGCGCGTGCGCATGCAGGCGCTGGTGCAGCCTGAGCGGGTGCACGCGCTCGAGACGCAGCTTGCCGCCGCAGCGGCGGAGACGGAGCGCGCCGTGCGCGCACAGGACTTTGCGCGCGCGGCCAGTCTGCGGGAACAGGAGCAGAAGCTGCGCGCGGAGCTGCTCGCGCAGCGCAGCCGCTGGGAGCGGGTCAATTCCGCCCCCGTGCGCGCCGTGACGGGCGAGGATGTGGCCGAGATCGTCTCGCTCTGGACGGGCATCCCGGTCGCGGGCATCACGGCGAGCGAGAGCCGGCAGCTGCTGCAGATGGAGGCGTGCCTGCGCCGCCGCGTCGTCGGGCAGGAGGAGGCGGTGCACGCGGTCTCGAACGCCATCCGCCGCAGCCGCGTCGGCCTCGGCGACCCGAACCGGCCGATCGGCAGCTTCCTCTTCCTCGGGCCGACCGGCGTCGGAAAGACGGAGCTCTGCCGCGCGCTTGCCGAGGCGCTCTTCGGCGATGAGCAGGCGCTCATCCGCGTGGATATGTCGGAGTATATGGAGCGGCACAGCGTCTCGCGGCTCATCGGCTCGCCGCCGGGCTATGTCGGCCATGAGGAGGGCGGCCAGCTCACGGAGCGGGTGCGGCGCAAGCCCTATGCCGTCGTGCTCTTCGACGAGATCGAAAAGGCGCACGAGGACGTCTTCAACCTTCTGCTGCAGGTGATGGAGGACGGGCAGCTCACGGACTCGCTCGGGCGCAAGGTGAGCTTTCGCAACGCCGTTGTGGTCATGACCTCGAACGTCGGGGCAAAGGCCATCACCGACAGCCGCCGCAGTCTCGGCTTCGCGCAGCAGACGGGCGCGGACGCGGGGCGCACGGATGCCGAGATCCGCAGCATGGTCATGTCCGACCTGAAAAAGACGTTCCGGCCGGAGTTTCTCAACCGTGTCGACGAGATCATCGTCTTTCACAAGCTCACGCGCGCAGACACCCGCCGGATCGCGCAAAAGCTTCTCGGCACGGTCAACCGGCGCATGGAGCGCGCGGGCGTGGAGCTGCGCGTGCCGGACGCGGCGCTCGATGCGCTCTCGGCGACGGGCTACGACCCCGTGTACGGGGCGCGGCCGCTGCGCAGGGCGATCCAGAGCACGATCGCCGATCAGGCGGCGGGCATGCTGCTCGACGGCTCGCTCCGGCGCGGCGACGTGGTCACGGCGCAGGTGCGGGAAGGAAAAATTGTTTTGACGAAAACGCGTGAACGTGGTACGATAACGTCCTGAATGTAATCTGGACGGAGGCGTACCCGAATATGGCACAGACTATGCAGACGGAAAACAAAGAGGTCTATCTTGACCCGTTTCGGTATAATGAGTTCGTTGGCTTCAATTCTCATAACCATGTCGTCGTTACCGAGGTCGGCGACGGCACCAGCGTCGTTGAGGTAAAGCTCGCGCCGGAGAGCCTCAACCCGCTCGGCATGGCGCACGGCGGGCTGATCTTCACGCTCTGCGATGTGGCGACCGGCGTCGCCGCGCGCACCGGCGGACGCATCACCGTGACGCTCGACAGCAGCATCCACTTCCTGCGCCGCGCCAAGGACACGGAAAAGCTCGTCGCGCGCGGCCGTGTGATCAAGGAGGGCCGCACGACCGGCCTTGTCACGGCGGAGGTGTTCAACGACGAGGGCAAGCTCATCGCGACCGCAGACATGACGGTCTACTATGTGGACGAGAACACGTACACCGATCCCGCGGCACAAAAGTGAGCATAGAATAAGAAAAAGAGACGTCTCCGGACGTCTCTTTTTTTGTTCAGCCTTCGGCGCGGATGAGCGTTGCGCCGGGGTAATAGTGCGCGAGGATGTCGGCATAGCCGCTGCCGTGCGCTGCCATGACGTTTGCGCCGTACTGGCTCATGCCGACGCCGTGGCCGCTGCCCGTGACGGTGAAGGTGAACGTCCCGCCGCTGTAGGCGACGGAAAACGCCGCCGAGCGCAGGGAAAAGAGCGCGCGCACCTGCGCGCCCGTGAGCGTCTCGGAGCCGACGGGGATGCTTGCCACGCGGCCGCTGTCATCGAGCACCGGCGTGCCGAACCACGTGCCCGGATCATCGCCGAGCGCACAGTCCGGATAGCGGTCAAGCACGGCGTCGCGCACGGCGTCGGCTGCGATCCCGGCCGTGGAGACGTAGTTCGGCACGTCCTGCGCCGTCTCGGGGGAGGATACGCTCACGAGATACGGCGCGTCGCCGCTCCAGAGCGCGGCGCTGCTCTCGGTCGCCCCGGCGGACGAGGCGTGAAACACCGCGCGGATGAGCTGCCCGCCGTAGACGAGATACTGCCCGTCCGTGTCGGTGACGGCCTGCCGGATGCGCGCCATGTTGCGCGTGTAGTCTGCGCCCCACTGCGCGCGCAGTGCCTCGTCGCTCTTGTGCGCGCAGCAGCAGGTATACCGGTCGCAGACACCGGCCTCCGGATGGTTTGCAGCGCCGCCGCGCACACGTTGGAGAATGTAGGTGCGCGCGGCGACGGCCTGCGCCCGCAGCGCCTCGGGCGCGAAGGAGGCGGGCATCTCGGCGGCCACCACGCCGGGCAGCCAGTCGGCCATGGTCGTTTCGACGGGCGCATCCTCGCACAGCGCCGTGATGGGCGTCGCGCCGTCGGGCGCGACGGAGTCCGACACCGGCACGGACGGAACGGGCAGGGAAGCCTCCTCTCCGGCGGGGGTGAGCGTGACCGCGAGCCACGGGATCAGCAGCGACAGCACCACGAGCAGCAGCGACAGCAGGAAAACCCTGCGCATCCGCACCGCCTCCTTTCTCTGCCCTGCGGAGGCGTTTTGTGCCTTGACGCAGGGGGGAAATCAGTATAGAATAAGCCTATTAAATATGTATTTGGACAGGTAGTTTGTTATGCGCAAAAATGCTTGGGTGATCTGCTGCTGCACAGCCGTGCTGTCAGCATTCGGGATCTTTTTCCGCTGGCTGCAGGATCAGGTCAGCTTTGAGGCCGAGACCGGCCTTGCCGTGCAGGGAAGCATCTGGCCGTACGTCGTCGCGCTGATGATCGTTATCGCCGCGGCGGTGCTGGCCGTGGTGTGCTTCCGGGTGAAAAACCAGCCGCACACCAGCTTTCCGGACACGCTTCCGGCGGCGTTCGCGGCGTCAGGGCGCGTGCACGCGGCCGGCGGTATCCTGCTCGGCGCGATGCTCGCGGTCGGCGGGCTGTGGCTTCTGCTGAGCAGCGGCACGCTCTCCGAGCCCGGCCTGCAGCGCGTTCTTGCTGTGCTCGCGGTCGTGACGGGCGCGGTATTTGCGCGCCGGATGCTCGCCCCCGGCACGCGGGAGAGCGATGCCGGTGCGCTCATGTGCGTGTCCATGCCGATGGCGCTGCTCGTGTTCTGGCTGATCGTGAGCTATAAGGTCAACATCATCAACCCCACCATCTCCGCCTATGCGGTCGAGATCCTGGCGCTGTGCGCCGCGCTGATCGCGTTTTACGAGCTGGCGGGCTTTGCCTATGGCCGCCCGAAGGCCGTCAAGAGCATTTTCTGGAGCCAGTTTGCGGCCTTCCTGTGCATCACCGCGCTGCCGGATGACCGCGCCGGTGCCCAGCAGCTCATGCTGGTCGCCATCGCGGGCATACTGCTGTTTGAGTCATATCTGACCGCGTCCAACATCCGGCCGGCTGTGTCCGGCCCGGCCGACGGCGCGCAATAAGCTGCGAAAAAGCCTGCACGGTTTGTACCGTGCGGGACTTTTCATATACGGGTACCGGCCGTTACCGGAGAGGAGAACATGTATGAACAATATCTTAGCCCAGCTCAACAGCGCACCCATGTATGCGATCTGCGGCGGCATCATTGCATTTGTCGCGGCGGTGTGCGTCGTGTTTCTTGTGCGCTCGTACCGCGCGGGTCTGGCCATCGGCATGGATCCCGCGCGCATGAAGCGCGCCATCACGTCGAGCGCCACGTTCTCGGTCCTGCCGAGCGTCGGCATTCTGCTCGGCGTCATCGCCCTGTCCGGCAGCCTCGGCACGCCGTGGCCGTGGCTGCGCCTGTCCGTCATCGGCGCGCTGCATTATGAGACGCAGGTCGCGCAGGCCGCCGCCGAGCAGGTCGGCATGCACGCGCTGTCCGCCGCCGAAATGACGCCGCAGGGCTTTGTGACGATCGCCCTGCTGATGAGCTTCTGCATCATCTGGGGCATGCTCCTGTCCATCTTCTTCAACAAGCGCTACCTCAAGCGCCTCGGCAACGACGGGGCGAGATCCGCCTCCGGCGCCGGCTTCGGCGACAGCGCCATGACGGCCATGTTCATCGGCCTCGTCTGCGCGTACATCGGCAGCTACATCGGCGCGTTCGTGTCCGGCGAGGGACTGTTTACCTGCTCCGGCGACTGGACGCCGCTGCTCGTCGTGGCCGTGGCTGCGGCGGTGATGGCGCTGTTCGTGTATCTGGCCGAGAAGAAGAATATGGCATGGCTCGAGAGCTTTTCCATCGCCGGCAGCATGCTCATCGGCATGGCGGCGGCCGTGCTCGTGCGCCTGTAAGGAGGGAACATCATGAACGAAACCGAACGCAAAGCATATCTGGAGCAGTTCAACCGCCGGACGCACGTCCTCGGCCGCATCGTGAGCGCGATCACGCTCGTGCTGCTCGTCGGCGCGCCGTTTCTCATCGGCACGTTTCTCGGCGCGATGCCCGATCTGGGCGCCGTCGGCAAGGGCTTTTTGTCCGTCGGCCTCGTGTGGGCGGTCAGCAGCGTGGCGGAGTTTCTCATCTACACGCCCATGCTCGGCGCCGGCGGCGGCTATCTTGCCTTCATCACCGGCAACCTCATCAACATGAAGATCCCGTGCGCGGTCAACGCGCGCGACATCGCCGGCACCAAAACCGGCACCGCGGAAAACGAGATCATATCGACGCTCTCGATCGCGACGTCCTCGCTCGTGACCATCGTCGTGCTCGCGCTCGGCGTGGCGCTGCTCGTGCCGCTGCAGCCCGTACTGCAGAGCCCCGTGCTCCAGCCGGCGTTTGCAAACGTCGTCCCCGCGCTCTTCGGCGCGATGGCGTATCAGTACTTCCGCAAGAACGTGCAGGTCGCCGTCGCTCCGCTGGTCGTGATGAGCCTGCTGTTCATGCTCGTCCCGTCGCTGACGGGCTCGACGAGCTTCATGATCATTCCGAGCGGCGCATTGGCCATCGGCATTGCCTACAGCATGTACCGCAAGCAGAAAAAGGAGGCAGAGGTCAAATGAAATTCCGACCCGGATATCTTGCGCTCGCGCCGCTGGCCCCGCTGGGAGCGGCCGTGGCGCACGCCGCGCTCACACCGCGCAAAACGTCCGATTATCAGCCGCAGCCGGATCCCGGCCGTGCCATGGCCTACGCCGAGAAGCTCTCGGCCATGATCCGCTGCGACACCACGTCACATGCCAACGTCCGCGAGCCGGAGAAGTTCGAGCGCTTCCATGCCCTGCTGGCTGAGCTGTTTCCGCTCGTGCATGAAAAGCTCGAGCGCACGGACATCGACGGCAACCTGCTCTACTACTGGAAGGGCAGAGCGCACGACCGTCCGATCGTGCTCATGAGCCATCAGGACGTCGTGCCCGCCGAGGGCACGTGGACGCACGCACCGTTTTCCGGCGACATTGCCGATGGGAAGGTCTGGGGGCGCGGCGCGTCGGACACAAAGTGCTCGGTCATGGCGTTTTTCCAGGCGGCCGAGGAGCTGCTCGCTGCCGGATATGAGCCCGCCAACGATGTCTACATCGCCTCGTCCTGCACGGAGGAATGGGCAGGCGACGGCGCACCGAAGCTCGTCGCCGAGCTCAAGCGCCGCGGCGTGCGGCCGTTTCTCGTCTGCGACGAGGGCGGCGGCATCATTTCCGAGCCGATCGCCGGCATCCCCGGCAACTTTGCCATGGTGGGCGTGTTTGAAAAGGGCAAGGCGGACGTGAAGTTCACCGCCCGCAGCACCGGCGGCCACGCCAGCGCTCCGACGGCGAACACCCCCATCGCGCGCCTGTCCGCGTTCGTGACGGACGTGGAAAAGCACGACCCGTTCCGCAGAAAGTTCCTGCCGGAGGTCACCGCCATGTTCACGCGCCTTGCGCCCTATGCGCCGTTCGGTCTGCGGCTCGTGATGGGCAACCTCTGGCTGTTTGCCCCGCTGATGAAGGTCGTGCTGCCGCTCGTGTCGGCGCAGGCCGGCGCGATGCTGCACACGACGATCGCCTTCACGATGCAGTCCGGCTCGGATGCGTACAATGTCCTGCCGCAGGAGGCGACGCTCGGCGCGAATATGCGCTTCATCCCGCATCAGGGCGAGCAGGAGAGCCTTGCCGTCATCCGCCGGCTCGCCGAAAAGCACGGCCTGGAGATGGAGGTCCTGCACACGAACGACTACTCCGAGCCTGTGGACATCCACGGCGCGGCGTTCCGTCAGGTGGAGCAGGTCATCGGCGAGACCTTCCCGGGGCTGCCCGTGAGTCCCTATGTCATGACCGGCGCGACGGATGCCCACTTCTATCAGGAGATCTGCGACAGCTGCGTTCGCTTTGCACCCGTGATCTACGGCCCCGAGCAGATGAAGGGCATGCACGGCCTTGACGAGAACATTGAGTATAACTGTCTGCCCGGCGCGGTCGATTTCTACAAGAACCTGATCCGCGCGCAGGAGCGATAGCCCGAACACAAAAAGCAAACCGCCCCGGTGAAAACCGGGGCGGTTTGCTCAGCTTGTCATAGAACCTCGTAGAGTTTGCGCCCGCAGGCGCAAAGAAGGTCCAATCATTTTCTTCGGCGACATGTGCGGCGAAGAAAATACTTCTCAGGCTGCAAGTGTGGAATTTGTGCGCCGGCGGCGCACAAATTATGCGCGCAGCAGACTGTAACCCCCTTGTCAAAAAGTAATACTTTTTGACAGACTCAGCAAACCGCCCCGGTAAAAACCGGGGCGGTTTGCTGTGATGCACGCTTTATTCAAACGAGATCATGTAGTAATAGACCGGCTGACCGCCGTCGACTACATTCACATCCGACATCGGCAGACGCTCGCCGATCAGCTCGCCCGCGTGCTGCGCGGCATCGGCCTCCACGTCCTCACCGTAGTAGATGGAGACAATGTCGGGATCGAGATCCGTGGCGGCGTCGGCGATCGCGAGCAGTACCTTGTCGAGATCTGCGTTGCTGCCGAGCAGCGCGCCGTCCATCAGCGCCAGATACTCGCCCTTGTGGATGTCGTGCCCGTCGAAATCGGAATCGCGCGCGGCATAGGTGACCTGCGCGGTGTGCACGCTCTCGATCGCGGCGCTCATCTCGGCCTCAATGACGTCCTCCGCGCTCGACGGGTCGAACGAGAGCATCGCGGTGATGCCCTGCGGCACGGTCTTGGTCGGGATGACGATGACCTTCTTGTCCGACAGCGGGATGCACTGCTGGGCGGCCATGATGATGTTCTTGTTGTTCGGCAGCACGAACACGACCTCCGCCGGGGTCTTGTTGACCTCAGTGAGGATGTCCTCCGTGGAGGGGTTCATGGTCTGGCCGCCGGTGACGACGCGGTCGACGCCCAACTCGCGGAAGAGGTTCGCCATGCCTTCGCCGGCGGACACGGCCACGACGCCGAACTGCTTTTCGGGCGCGGCGACGGCGGGCTCGCTCTCAGCCACGGCCTCGGGTGCGGTGGGGGCGTCGCTGCCGGAGAGCGCGGTGTGCTGGTTGCGCATGTTCTCAATCTTCACGGTCTGGAGCGGGCCGTAGGTCAGCGCCTCGGTCAGCACCTCGCCGGGCACGTTCGTGTGCACGTGCACCTTGATGATCTCGTCGTCATCGACCACGACGACGCAGTCGCCGAGGTTGTTGAGGAACGAGCGCAGCAGCTCGGGGCTCTTGCTGTTTTCACGCGCCACGATAAACTCCGTGCAGTAGCCGAACGTGATCTCTCCGGTGTCGAACTCGGAGAAGTCCGCGCCCTCTTTCGGCGCGGCAGCCGGAGCGGCCGCGGTCACGGGGGCAGCGGTGCGTCCCTGCAGATAGCCGAGCATGGCGTCCATGACGAGCACGAAGCCCTCGCCGCCGGCATCGACCACGCCTGCACGGCGCAGCACGGGGTTGATGTTCTGCGTGTCGGCCAGCGCCTCGCGCGCGGCGGCAAGCAGCGCCTCGAGCATGGCCTCAAAGTCCGTGCTCTCCTTGGCGAAGGCCACGGCGGCCTGCGCACCCAGACGGCTGACGGTGAGGATCGTGCCCTCGGCCGGCTTCATGACGGCCTTGTAGGCGGCGTCCACACCGGCGGAGACGGCGGCGGCAAACTCTGCGGCGTTCGCGTTCTCGCGGCCCTTGAGGGACTTGGCGATCCCGCGGAACAGCAGCGACAGAATGACGCCGGAGTTGCCGCGTGCACCGCGCAGCAGGGCGCTCGCGGCACAGTCGGCCACGGCGCCGACGGTGTCGGTCTGCCTGCGGCCGAGCTCGATGGCGGCGGAGTTCATCGTCAGGCTCATGTTCGTGCCGGTGTCACCGTCCGGAACCGGGAAGACGTTGAGCTCGTTGATCCGCTGTTTGTTTTCTTCCAGTGCCGCATTCGCGCACAGGAGCATCTCCCGAAGCGCTGCGGCATCAATGATTTCTCTCAAATCTGTACACCTCCGACGGGGGGAATGAAAATGGCCCGGAAGCGCGGCTTCCGGGTGGGGAAGCGATGCGAAATGTCCCTGCTCAGTCGAGGAACATGGAGTCCACGAACACGTCCACACGCGCAACGGGCACGCCGGTGGCCTGATTGACCTTATAGCTGACCTCGTTGATGATGCTGTGGGCGAGCGCGGAAATGTTCACGCCGTGATCGACTGCGATGTGCAGCTCGAGCGAGATGCTCCCGTCGTCGGCGAACGTGGCGTTGACGCCCTTGGACATGGATTCTCTGCGCAGAAGCTGGAACGGACCGCTGTCCTTGCTGCGGCCGACCATGCCCTTCACGCCGAAGCAGCTGGTCGCGGCGTCGCCTGCAAGGTTTGTGAATACTTCGTTGGTGATGCTGATGGTGCCATTCGATTGTTCGATTTTGACCATGTAGACAGCCCCTTTCTTAACAGCAGTGATATATTATATAACAATAGATGAGAAATCACAAGCGAAAAAATAGCGAAAAAACCGGACATTTTCCGTGAAAACGCCGGTTTTTACTCGGAAACTTGCATGTTTTCAATAGTGACGTTTCGAAAAATGAAACAAGAAACAAAAAACTATTATTTACGTATTTTTGAAACTGTGTTATCATATTGACGTGAATGGGCTGATAGGTGCCCATCGCACGAATACAGGATAACCCATAAGAGAAATAGGAGATGAAGTTTATGGCAAGAAAGCTCGTTACGATGGACGGCAACAACGCTGCCGCCCACGTGTCCTACGCCTTTACGGAAGTGGCTGCCATTTACCCGATCACCCCGTCGAGCCCGATGGCCGACCTGGTCGATCAGTGGTCCGCCGCCGGCCGTAAGAACATCTTCGGCACGAAGGTCCGTGTGCAGGAAATGCAGGCAGAGTCCGGCGCAGCCGGCGCTGTCCACGGCTCTTTGAATGCCGGCGCTCTGACGACGACGTACACCGCCTCGCAGGGCCTGCTGCTGATGGTTCCGAATATGTACAAGATCGCCGGTGAGCTGCTTCCGGCCGTCTTCCATGTGACGGCGCGCGCACTCGCCTCGCACACCCTGTCCATCTTCGGTGACCAGTCCGACGTTATGGCCTGCCGTCAGACCGGCTTTGCCATGCTCGCCGAGGGCAATGTGCAGGAAGTTATGGATCTGTCCCCCGTGGCGCATCTGGCCGCCATCAAGGGCCGCGTTCCGTTCCTGAACTTCTTTGACGGCTTCCGTACCTCGCACGAGATCCAGAAGATCGCCGTCTGGGATTATGATGATCTGGCTGATATGGTGGACATGGATGCGGTCAATGCCTTCCGTCAGCGCGGTCTGAACCCGCAGCATCCGCAGATGCGCGGCAGCCATGAAAACGGCGACATCTTCTTCCAGAACCGTGAGGCGTCCAACAAGTACTACGACGCCGTGCCGGAGCTGGTCGAGGAGTACATGGCGAAGATCAATGCCAAGATCGGCACCAACTACCAGCTGTTCAACTACTATGGCGCTCCGGATGCTGACCGTGTCATCATCTCCATGGGCTCCATCTGCGACGTGGCCGAGGAGGTCATCGACTACCTCAACGCCCACGGTGAGAAGGTCGGCCTCGTGAAGGTCCGCCTGTATCGTCCGTTCCGTGCCGACAAGCTCATCGCGGCCATCCCGGCGACCTGCAAGAAGATCGCGGTGCTCGACCGCACGAAGGAGCCCGGCGCACAGGGCGAGCCCCTGTATCTCGACGTCGTCACCGCGCTGGCCAACGCCGGCCGCAACGACATCGTCGTCACCGGCGGCCGCTACGGCCTCGGCTCCAAGGACACCCCGCCGTCCTCCGTGTTCGCGGTCTACGAGGAGCTCAAGAGCGAGAACCCGAAGCGTCAGTTCACCATCGGCATCGTCGACGACGTGACCAACCTCTCCCTGCCGGAGAAGGACGCGCCCGACACCTCCGCCGAGGGCACCATCGCCTGCAAGTTCTGGGGTCTCGGCGGTGACGGCACCGTCGGCGCCAACAAGAACTCCATCAAGATCATCGGCGACCACACCGATAAATTCGTGCAGGCCTACTTCCAGTACGACTCCAAGAAGACCGGCGGCGTGACCATCAGCCACCTGCGCTTCGGCGATCACGAGATCAAGAGCCCGTACTATATCAATAAGGCCGACTTCGTCGCCTGCCACAACCCGAGCTACATCACCAAGGGCTTCAAGATGGTTCAGGACGTCAAGCCCGGCGGCGTGTTCATGATCAACTGCGAGTGGACGCCCGAGGAGCTCAGCCACCATCTGGACGCCTCCGCCAAGCGTTACATTGCTAAGAATAATATCCAGCTCTACACGATCAACGCCATTGACCTGGCCATCCAGATCGGCATGGGCAAGCGCAACAACACCATCCTGCAGTCCGCATTCTTCTCTCTGGCGAAGATCATGCCGGAAGAGGACGCCATCCGCTACATGAAGGAGAAAGCCAAGGCCTCCTACATGAAGAAGGGCGAGGACGTGGTCGAGATGAACTACAAGGCCATCGACCTCGGCGCGACCGCGTATGTGAAGATCGACGTTCCGGCCGCCTGGGCCGACGCCGTTGACGAAGCGCCCGCCAAGGAGCTGACCGGCCGTCCGGCCACCGTCAAGATGGTGCGCGACATCCTCACTCCGGTCGACAAGATGGACGGCGACAGCCTGCCTGTCTCCGCGTTCGTCGATCACGCCGACGGCACGTTCGAGCTCGGCGCCTCCGCGTATGAGAAGCGCGGCGTGGCCGTCTCCGTGCCCGAGTGGGACAGCGCCAAGTGCATCCAGTGCAACCAGTGCGCCTATGTCTGCCCGCACGCGACCATCCGCCCGTTCGCGCTCACTGCCGACGAGCTGGCCGCCGCGCCCGCGCAGACCAAGGCTGCCGACTTCAAGGTCGGCGCCGGCAAGGGCGTTTACAAGTTCTCCATGGCCATCTCCCCGCTCGACTGCATGGGCTGCGGCGTCTGCACGCACGTCTGCCCGGTCGGTGCGCTGACGATGCAGCCGCTTGAGGGTCAGGAAGCGCAGCAGCCCGTGTTCGACTACATGGTCTCTGCCGTTGCCGAGAAGAAGGAGCTTCAGGACTTCACCGTCAAGGGAAGCCAGTTCCGTCAGCCCATGCTCGAGTTCTCCGGCTCCTGCGCCGGCTGCGCCGAGACGAGCTATGCCCGCCTGATCACGCAGCTGTTCGGCGATCACATGATGATCTCCAACGCGACCGGCTGCTCGTCCATCTGGGGCGGCCCGGCTGCTACCAGCCCGTACACCGTCAACAAGGAAGGCAAGGGTCCCGCCTGGGCCAACTCCCTGTTCGAGGATAACGCGGAGCACGGCCTCGGCATGTACCTTGGCCAGAAGAAGATCCGCGACGATCTCGCGGAGGACATCCGCTACATCGCCGAAAACGGCAAGGATCCGGCCAAGGTCGCGGCTGCCAAGAAGTACCTCGAGACCTATAACGACGGCGAGGCCAACCAGACCGCCACGGCGGAGTTCCTCGCTGCCATGGAGGCCAAGCCCTGCGACTGCGAGCGCTACCAGCGCGTCATGGCCGGCAAGGACTTCCTCAACAAGAAGAGCTGCTGGATCTTCGGCGGCGACGGCTGGGCCTACGATATCGGCTTCGGCGGTCTGGACCATGTCCTGGCGCAGGACGAGGACGTGAACGTGTTCGTCTTCAACACCGAGGTCTACTCCAACACCGGCGGACAGGCGTCCAAGGCCTCCAACATCGGCCAGGTCGCACAGTTCGCGGCTGCCGGCAAGGAGCTCAAGAGCAAGAGCCTTGCCGAGATCGCCATGAGCTACGGCTACATCTACGTGGCACAGGTCGCCATGGGCGCAAACCCGGCGCAGACCATCAAGGCCATCAAGGAAGCGGAAGCTTACCCCGGCCCGTCCCTGATCATCGGCTACGCGCCCTGCGAGATGCACAGCATCAAGAAAGGCGGCATGACCAACTGCCAGGGCGAGATGAAGCGCGCGGTCGACTGCGGCTACTGGAACCTGTTCCGTTACGATCCGTCTGCCGAGAAGCCTTTCGTGCTCGACAGCAAGGAGCCGGCCGACGGCTACCGTGACTTCCTCATGAACGAGGCGCGTTACGCCCGCCTGACCAACGAGTTCCCGGATCGTGCTGAGGAGCTGTTTGCCAAGTCCGAGGCGAATGCCAAGGCACGCTACGAGCACCTGCTCAAGCTCAAGAAGCTCTACGACGAGGCATAAGCAAACCTTCCACCTACGCAGGCGGGGCTGATCTCAGCCCCGCCTTTTTCAAGCCATCGCCCGATATCGCCTGACGCAGCGTGTTGAAAATCGGCGGGATACGGCGTATACTTGACATCAGATCATTCACGGAAGGGGAGACCGCCATTTGAATACGGACACCTATCAGAGCGCGCTCGAATCGACAAAGGACAGCATCGAGGACGTGAACAATGCCATCGGCTTCAGCCTCGGCAGTCTCACGCCGGAAAAACTCATCACCTCCGCCATCACGCTCGTGATCTGCATTCTGGCCATCTGGATCATCATGCGCATCGCGCGGCGCATCTCGGCGCACTCGCGCCTGTCGGAGAGCCTGAGCAGGTTCATTCTCAAGGTGCTCAAGATCGCGCTGGAGTTTATGGCGATCCTCATCGTTGCCGACAGCCTCGGCATCAATGTCACGGCTCTGCTGGCCGTGTTCAGCCTGCTCGGTCTGGCACTGTCGCTCTCGGTGCAAAACTGCCTCTCGAATGTCATGAGCGGCATCACCATTCTGCTCACACGGCCGTTTGAGGACGGCGATTTCATCGAGGCCGGCAACGTCAGCGGCACGGTGCGCGACATCGGACTCATCTACACGCAGCTGTGCACGATCGACAACAAGGACATCTACGTGCCGAACAGTGACCTGTCGGCCTCCAAGATCGTCAACTACAACCACGAGCCGCAGCGGCGCGTGGATCTCACGTTCGGCGCGGATTATACCTGCCGTCCGGAGCAGGTGAAGGCTGCGCTGCACAACGCCGTCTCCCTCGTGCCCGGCATCCTGCCCGAGCCCGAGCCGTTCGTGCGTGTGGCGGGCTACGGCGAGAGCAACATCGACTACATCGTGCGCGTCTGGTGCAAAACGGCCGACTACTGGACGGTGTACTATGACCTCCTTGAGGCCGTCGGCGCGGCGTTTGACGCCCACGGCGTGTCCATGTCCTATCCGCAGATGAACGTGCACGTGCTTGACACACCGAAAAGCGCAAAAAAAGATTGACTTTCCCATATTTAAAGATTGACTTTCCCATATTTTCAGGTATAATAATATGGCCTGTGTGCTGACACGGGCGATCCTTGCTCTCATTTGAGATGAGGGCCATTAGACCAGAAGGAGGTGCAACTGAAATGGCAAAAACCACCGAAAAGTACGAACTGATGTACATCATCAACCCCAACCTGTCGGAGGAAGAGACTGCAGCAGTCGTCGAGAAGTTCAAGGCGCTTGTCGAGCAGAACGGCACGCTGGAGGAGATGGAGGAGATGGGTAAGCGCAAGCTCGCTTACGAGATCAACTACATTTCCGAGGGCTACTACGTGCTCGTCAAGTTCACCAGCGGCCCGGATTTCCCGGCCGAGCTGGATCGTGTGCTGGGCATCACGGACGGTATTCTCCGCTCCCTGATCACCCGCCGCCCGGAATAAGGAGGCGCGGCAATGCTGAATCACATTGTGCTCATGGGCCGTCTGACCCGTGACCCCGAGCTTCGTTATACCCAGTCCCAGATTCCCGTGGCGTCGTTTACGCTTGCGGTCGACCGTGATTTCGGCGGTCGTGACGGCGGCGAGCGGCAGACGGACTTCATCGACATTGTCGCGTGGAGAAGCACGGCGGAGTTTGTCTCCAAGTACTTCACCAAGGGCAGCATGGCCGTTGTGACCGGCCGCCTGCAGATCCGCGATTGGACCGACCGCGAGGGCGGCAAGCGCCGCAGCGCGGAGGTCGTGGCGGACAATGTCTACTTCGGCGAGAGCAAGCGCCGCGACAGCGGTGATATGTCTCGCCCGGCAGCGCCGAGCGCACCGGCTCGCCGCAGCAGCAATGGCGGATATGACAATGTCCCCCAGGGCGGCAGCGCGTTTTCCGAGCTGGATGACGACGACGGCGACCTGCCGTTCTGATTTTGATAAAGGAGGATTACAGTCTTGGCTTTTGACAGAGATAAGAGCAAGAACCGCAAACGCAGAAAAGTTTGCCAGTTCTGTGTTGACAAGTGCACTTATATCGACTACAAAGACACCGCGAAGCTTCGCCGCTTCCTGTCCGAGCGCAGCAAGATCCTGCCGCGCCGCACGACCGGCACCTGCGCGATGCATCAGCGCGAGCTCACCGAGGCCATCAAGAGAGCGCGTCAGATCGCCCTCCTGCCGTACGTGACCGACTGAGTTTTTGTTCACAGACGCAAACCTGCCCCCATCACACGATGGGGGCAGGTTTTTCGTTGTGCGATCTTCAGCTCTCGAGGTGCAGCGGGATCTTTTCCACCTGCGCAATGCAGGAGACCATGACGCGGATCTGCGGCGTGAGCACCTTGTCGCGGTGGTGCACCAGCTGGCTCCACTGCTCCATGTGGCAGTCCGCGATCGGCAGGATGGCGAGCCGACCCTCTTCCGCGCGGCGGCGCGCCGTGTAGCGCGGCAGCACGGACAGGTACGGACTGTGCTCGAGCAGCTGCATGACCATGCTCGTGCTCTCAAGCTCCAGAAACGGACGGATCGTCAGCTTCTGGTGCGCCAGCTCCACGTCGAACTGGTGGCGGTAGCTGTTGGACTGCGGCATGAGCACGAACGGCTCGTCCACAAGGTCAGCGAGCTTGAGCTGCTTTTCCGCGGCGAAGCGGTGCTTGGGGCTGGCGACAATGACGATCTCCTGCGGGCACTCAAAGAGCTTGACGCGCTGCGCGTCGTAGCCCATATCGTCAAGCGTATAGATCAGGTCGACCTCGTTGTGCATGAGCATATCGGAGAGTGTCTTTGTGTCGCCCTCGATCAGCTGTGTGTTCACGTGCGGACAGTGGTCGTGATACAGCGGCAGGATCTCACCGAAGCTGGCCGTCATGATCGACTCGATCGTGCCGATGCGCAGCGTGCCGGTCAGATCGCGCTCCTCGACCGTGAACGACACGGCGCGCGCGGCAGCCGACACGACATCGCGTGCATAGGGAATGAACTCCTGCCCATAGTGGGTGATGGATACCGTTTTGCCGATGCGATCGAACAGACGCACGCCCAGCTCGTTTTCAAGCTGCTGAACCTGCACCGTAACTGCGGACTGGGAATATCCCAGAGATTCTGCGGCTTTGGAGAAGCTTTGCAGCTGTGCGACCTTTAAGAATGTGGTCAGCAGACGAAGTTCCATAGGCAATGCCTCCTTATCCTGAATTGGATCCGTTTTTTCTCAATCATATAATACGTCGCAAATCCGGCCTGCGTCAAGCACGAATTCTGATAATCGACACGGAACAGGAACGGATTGACAATAATTTATCACGCTTTTGAAATCATCTTATTACTTTTTTGAATTGTATCGAAAAGAAAAAAGAGATTATTCGAAATTGTGAATTTTACAACACACGATTTTTGTGCTATCCTGACACCGTAAACAGGGGATCAGAAGCGCCCCGGGACCAATCTTTCAGGAGGGAACCGTTATGAAGAACATCTTGCTGAACGTGTTGGCTTTTATTGCGTTTCTCGCGATCGAGATCACCGCTGTTGCCTTTATGAGCGCGTATCCCGCGGGCTCGGCTGCCATGGCGCTGCTGGGACTGCTGGCACTCGTGATCGGCGGGGCGTACACGATGATACTCGGCAGAGATATTACGAATCTGAGACTCTGATCGATTTCTCTTCTTTTCAATTTGCTATTTATCTTTTGTTTCTGTTTTTTCTCCATGGTTTCCGGGAGTAACCGCCTCCCGGCGACCACCTCCCAACGTGCGGGTTGCCTGCACGTCAAAAAATCTCCTCCCGTTAACCGCCGGGAGGAGATTTTTTTGCCTGCTCCGCGTTTGCAAGAGGGATTTACAACTTTGCCGCACTGTGCTACACTGAGTGCGGATTTCCATACTGCGCAGCCTTCGCCGCTTCGTGCGGCAGGGGGAATGTGGGTGCAAAGCCCCGCGAGTCGGTCACTGTGAAGCCGCCGGACGGCGGATAAGTCAGAATACCCGAAGGCTGCAGGCATTTCCGCCGGAACCGGAAGCTGCATGGCTGGACGAAGCAATTTCGTTCTGCTGGTTTTGCTGCATCTGTCTGCCGGCCACGGCGGGCAGATTTTTTCTTTCAGGAGGGAAACACATGAGAAAACGGTTACTGTCCCTGCTGCTGGTGCTGGTCATGGTGTTCAGCCTCATGCCGGCGGCACTGGCTGTGAGCGCAGACGATGCGCAGCACGGGACGATCAGCGTCACCTTCCGGCTGCACACGGACACGGACGAGTGGATCGCACCGACCGAGGTCGGCGATCTGCCGGAGGGCACGACGGTGTTCTCCGTGTTCCGGCAGGTGCTGGCGGAAAAGGGCTACACCTATGAATACCACGAGCAGTACTGCTATGTGCAGGCGATCACCGCGCCCGACGGCACGCGGCTGGCCGAGTTTGGCAAGGGTCAGAACTCCGGCTGGCTGTTTCGCGTCAACAATGACTTTGCTGACGTCGGCATGAACGATTTCGTGCTCATGGACGGCGACGAGATCGAGGTGCTCTATACCGCCGATTACGAGAAGGAGCCCGGCATGTCGCTGCCGTATACCGACGTGTCGTGGGATCACTGGGCGTACACCGCCATCAAGCGCATGTATACCCGCGGCCTCATGGTCGGCGTGGACGAGACGACCTTTGCGCCGAGTCAGGAGCTGAGCCGCGCGATGCTCGCAGTCATTCTCTATGCCAGAGCCGGTGCACCGGCAGCCGAGGCGGCGAACCCCTTCACCGATGTTCCGGCTGACAGCTGGTATACCAATGCCGTCATCTGGGCGGCGGACAACAGCATCGTCTCCGGCTTCGGCGACGGCACGTTCCGCCCGGACGACGCACTCACGCGTGCACAGGCTGCCGTGATCCTTTGCGCCTTTGCCGCCTTCACGCAGGACGACGTGACGGCGCGCGCAGACCTCTCCGGGTACAGCGACGCCGGACAGATCCCGCCCTGGGCACTGGATGCGATGCAGTGGGCAAATGCGCGTCAACTCATCGTCGGCCGCGACAGCACGCATCTTGCGCCGGCCGCCGCGACGACTCGTGCCGAGATGGCAAGCATCCTCAGCGCGTACGTCCGCAAATAACAGACGACCGTCAACACCCCCGGGCCGCGGCTCGGGGGTGTCGTGCGTTCGGAAAAAGATTTACAACTTTGCCGCGCTGTGCTACACTGAATGCACAACTGCATACTGCGCAGCCTTCGCCGCTTCGGGCGGCAGGGGGAATGTGGGTGCAAAGCCCCGCGAGTCGGTCACTGTGAAGCCGCCGGACGGCGGATAAGTCAGAATACCCGAAGGCTGCAGGCATTTCCGCCGGAACCGGAAGCTGCATGGCTGAACGAAGCAATTTCGTTCGGCCGGTTTTGCTGCATCTGTCTGCCGGCCACGGCGGGCAGATTTTTTCTTTTCAGGAGGGAAACGCATGAAAAAACGGTTACTGTCCCTGCTGCTGGTGCTGGCCATGGTGTTCAGCCTCATGCCGGCGGCACTGGCTGCGGACAAGCCGAGCTTCCAGAGCTTCTTTGAAAGCGTCCCGGCCAACGCCGAGACGGAGCCCGGTTACCCGAACAGCACAAACAAATGGAAAGTGACCCAACTGGGCGATGAGTATGTGCTCATGTCCGGCGGAAAAGGCAAGAGCAGCGCCCGCAGCACCCTGCAGCTGACCTTTACCGCGGACGCCGAGCTCGCATTTGAGTACAAGGTCTCGTCCGAGGCCAAGTACGACTGGTTCACCATCACCTATGACGGGGCGGAAAAGGTCAAAGAGAGCGGCGACCTCGGCTGGAAGACCTATACGCTCTCGGCCGAGACCGGCAAGGTGCTGACGCTGACCTATAAAAAGGACTCCAGCGGCGATGAATTTGACGACTGCGTCTATGTCCGCAACTTCACGGCGGGCGAGGCCACGGTCGTCACCTTCCACGCCAACGGCGGCACGGGCGACGACTATACGCAGAATTTCTACGGTCAGGCCGCGCTCAAGCCCAACGCCTTCACGAAGGCGGACGGTGTGTTCGCCGGCTGGGCGACGACACCGGACGGGGAAGTCGCTTACACCGACGGTGCGAAGCTCAACCCCACGGAGGCGATGGATCTCTACGCCGTCTGGACGCCGGCGTATACCGTCACCTTTGCCTATAACGACGGCACAACGGCCGACACCACGGTCGCCATCGCGTGCGGCACGGCCATCGGCGCCGCTGCCATCCCGCAGCCGACGCGCACGGGCTATACGTTCGGCGGCTGGTTCGCCGGCGACGCCGCACTGACGGCGGATACGGTCATTGCGGCCGACGCGACCTATACGGCTGCGTGGACGGCCAACACCTACACCGTGCAGTACCTGCCCAACGGCGGCACGGGTGAGATGGCCGCGCAGGCCTTCACCTATGACGCCGAGCAGGCGCTCACGCAAAACGCCTTCACCCGCGCGGGCTATGACTTCCGCGGCTGGAACACCTCTGCCACCGGGGCTGCCGTGCAGTATACCGATGGCGCGGCCGTCAGGAACCTGAGCGCGGACAAGGACGCCGTTGTGAAGCTCTACGCCGTCTGGGCCGGCCAGCCGGTGCAAGTGACGCTGGACCGCAACGACGGCTCCGAGCCGACCGTGCGCACCGGCGTTGTGGGCTATAACTACAACTACATCTACGACAACGGCACTGCCCGCTTCAATCAGATCCCCGATCCCACCCGCACGGGCTACATCTTCCTCGGCTGGTTCGACGCGCCGGAGGGCGGCACGGAGATCACCAACCAAACCAAGTTCGCCGACGCCACGCCCGTGACGCTCTATGCGCACTGGGAGGAGGGCATTACCGTCCACTTTGACGGCAACGGCTACAAGAGCACGATCTCGGATAAGACCGTGCGCAAGGATGCCGTCGGCAAGAATCTGCCCTACCTGACAAGCTACTATTACCCGAACGACAAGGCGCTCGACGGCTGGTACACCGCCAAAGAGGGCGGCGAGCTCGTGACGAAGGACACGGTCTTTACCGAGTCCGAGATCACGCTCTATGCCCACTGGAGAGACTATCAGTATCAGATTAAGTTCAATGTCAAATACAGCGATCAGAGCAGCGTGACCGGCGAGATGGCCACCGTGGCCGTCCCGTTCGGTGTGGACTATAAGCTGCCCGCCTGCACGTTCCGGCGCGAGGGCTACAAGTTTGCCGGCTGGAGCGAGTCGTCGTATGGCTCCACGGTGAAATATGCCGATCAGGCGACCATTCACCGCGACTTTGAAGAGGACGACTGGGGAGACGGCAGCGAGGACAACGAGATCTACAACCTCTATGCCGTCTGGACGAAGGACGTTTTCGGCATCGCGTTTGACGCGGTCGCGGCTGCGCTGCCGGCCGACGGCACCATCCGCACCGCGGATGCGCTCACGCTGCCCACGAGCGGCGACGGTTATACGATCGCCTATACCAGCAGCGCTCCGGCGGTGCTGGCTGCCGACGGCACGGTCACGCTGCCGGCCTCCGGTGTGCAGACCGTGACGCTCACAGCCGCGGTCACGGATGCCGACGGCACGGTGAAGACGCGCGACTATACGCTCACGGTCTACTCGGCGGCTGCCGCAGCGGCCGAGGCGCGCCTTGAAAAAGCGGCGCAGGCGCTCGGAAACACGTTTGAGCCGGCCTACGGCAAGGACACGAACGCGGCCGACGCCATTGCCGCGCTGCTGGCGTCCAAGGGGTATGACGACGTGACCGTCGCGGTCAAGGCCGCCGCGGGCGACGCGAAGGCCTCCGTTGACGCCGACGGCACGATCCATTATTACTTCGATGCCGGCATGAACAGCCGCGGCAGCTATTTCTACACGACGTTTGTCCTCAGTCTGGACGGCGCCAGCGTGGAAAAAGAAGTCTACCTGCACATCACTTGGGATCTCGCGCGCGCACAGGCCGTGCTGCAGGCGGAGCTGGATCGCATCACGCTTCCGACCGAGCCGGTCACGTCCCTGACGCTGCCGCGCTATCCGGTCAAGGAAGGCATCGACCCGTCGCAGGTCGATTACAGCAAGTACGACAACTTCAACACATGGGCAACGCTGACGTGGTCGAGCGCCGACGACCAGATCGTCAAGGTCGGCAAGGCGCCCTCCACCCCGTACTATGCGCCCTATGCCACGACGCTCACCCGTACCGCGGCAGACCGGCAGGTGACGCTCACGGCGTCCATCGTCTGCAACAGCGTTGACGGTCTGACGCTGACGAAGGCCTTCACCGTGACGGTCGCCGCCTCGCAGGAGTCGCAGGCGACGCTGCGCGAGCAGCTGCAGGCCAAGCTCGACGCGGGCTTTGCATCCTACGGCGGCCTGCGCGATGCCGTGACCGGCGAGCCGCTTGAGGAGCGCGACGGCAAGTACATCGCCGCCAACGACATCCACTTCCCGACCACGCGCGACTTCGGCGTGGACGGCAAGTATACCCCAGTCATCATCACGAGCAGCGATGCGGACACCATCGTGCCCCCCGGCGTGAACAATGCCGCGCGCGTGGAGGTCTACCGTCCGCTGCCCGGCGAGGATGCCAGGGACGTCACCGTCACCGTGACGATCAAGGACAAGGAGACCGGTGTCGCCGCCTCGCGCGATTTTGTCATCACCGTCCAGCCGCTCACGCAGCAGGAGATCGACGATGAGCTCGCGCTCATGGCCGAGGTCAAGGCGCACTACTTTGACGGCATCCGCAACGGCAACACCGATCCCGAGCATATCACCGGCAACCTGCACGCCTTCCGCGAGGCGTATCTGAATGCTGACGGCCGGCTTGTCTGGGTGTACGACATTGACGATCAGGCCAACCACGGCATCGTCCCCTCGGAGCTGCCCGGCTGGCAGGACAGTGAGCAGTGGCGGCTGTTCCGCTCGACGAATCCGGCTGTCATCAGCCACGAAAATCTGCTCGTGACGCGCGCGGCGGAGCACAAGGCCGTCACGATCGTCAGCGAGCTCTCGAGCGAGACGCTCGGCAAATACGCCGCGCGCTATCCCGACAACGCCGACTTCCAGGCACTGAGCCATCAGGCCGTTTCCGTGCGCCTGATCGTGCGCGGCACCGCGCCCACGAGCGACGAGCCGCAGGTCACGACCAGCACCGTCACCTTCCAGCTGCACACGGACACCGATATGTGGATCCGGCCGACCGTCGTCTACGATCAGCCCGAGGGTACGACGGCGATGGACGTGTTCCGGCAGGTGCTCAAGGACAACGGCTACAGCTATGAGGCGAAGGGGAGCTATGTGCAGGCCGTCATCAAGCCCGACGGCACAAAAGTGGCCGAGCTGAGCAAGGGTCCCAATTCCGGCTGGGTCTTCCGCGTCAACGGGGAGTTCCCGGACGTCACCATGCGCGACTACCAGCTCTCGGACGGCGATGAGATCGAGGTGTTCTTCACCGCCGACTATATGGATGAGCCGGGAATGTTCCTGCCGTTCACGGACGTGACGAATCACTGGGCGTACAGCGCGATCAAGCGCATGTACACCCGCGGCTGGATGGTCGGCGTGGATGAGAACACCTTTGCGCCGGATCAGCAGATGAGCCGCGCGATGCTCGCAGTCATCCTTTATGCGATGGCGGACAAGCCCGCGGTCACGGGCGAGAACCCGTTCACGGACGTTCCGGCGGACTGCTGGTACACCGACGCCGTCATCTGGGCGGCGGAAAACGGCATCGTCTCCGGCTTCGGCGACGGCACATTCCACCCGAACGATATGGTCACGCGCGCGCAGACGGCTGTCATGCTCTATGGCTATGCGGCCTTCACCGGCACGGACGTGACGGCACGCGCAGATCTCTCTGCCTACAGCGACGCCGGACAGATCCCGTCCTGGGCGAAGGATGCGATGCAGTGGGCGAATGCGCGCCGGCTCATCGTCGGCCGCGACAGCAGCCACCTTGCCCCGAACGGCGAAACGACCCGCGCCGAGATGGCCGCCATCCTCAGCGCGTACATCGGAAAATAACACACAAAATAACACACAAAACCAAAAGCCCTCCGGACGTTCCGTCCGGAGGGCTCAGCTTGTCAAAGAGCCTCGCAGAGTTTCGCCGCCGGAGCGGCGAAAGAAAGCCCAATCATTTTCTTCGGCGACATGTGCGGCGAAGAAAATACCGCTCGGCCTGCAAACGTGCGCGCTGTCCGTCAAAGGCGGACAGCGCGTGCGCTGCAGTCAGGCCGCAAACCCCTTTGTCAAAAAGTAATACTTTTTGACAGTCTCAAGCCCTCCGGACGTTCCGTCCGGAGGGCTTTGCGCGCTATGGGAAGAAGGGAATGGGGAACGGGGGAAGAAGGAAGGTTCGCTTTGGGGTTCGCCGCGTCCGTCCGGCGGCCTGTGTCTGCCGCCGCCGTATCGCCGGCCTGATATCAGTATAACAAAAACGGAGAGACGCACAAGCCCGGCGGGGGGATATTTTTTCAAAAAAACTTCACAGTATGCGCATGCCTGCCCCGGTTGACGTGCACGCGCTTTGGCGGTACAATAACAGCACGAATCGGAAAGGATGACTGCCATGTACAACGGTTATTATTATGGCTTTGATATGACGTATCTGCTGCTGGTCGTGCCGGCGCTGCTCATCGCGCTCATCGCGCAGATCCAGGTCAAGAGCGCGTTTTCGCGCTATGCCGGCGTGCGCTGCACGAGCGGGCTGACCGGCGCGCAGGCGGCGCAGCGCATCCTGCAGGCAAACGGCATCACGGACGTGCGCATCGAGCACATCTCCGGCAAGCTCACCGACCACTTTGACCCGCAGGCGAAGGTCATCCGCCTCTCGGACGAGGTGTACGGCGTCGCGTCGATCGCGGCCGTGGGCGTCGCGGCGCACGAGGCGGGGCACGCCGTGCAGTACGCCACGGACTATGCGCCCATCCGCATCCGCGCGGCCATCATCCCGGCCACGCGCATCGGCTCGAACCTATCGTGGCCGCTGCTGATCGCGGGACTGATCTTCAACTGGACGGCGCTCGTCTGGGCGGGCATCTTGCTCTTCGGCCTCGTGACGGTGTTCCAGCTGGCGACGCTGCCGGTGGAGTTCAACGCCTCGCGCCGTGCGCTTGCGGCGATCGAGTCGCGCAACCTGCTCACGGACGATGAGCTGCGCGGCGCGCGGCGCGTGCTGCGGGCGGCCGCCATGACGTATGTCGCGGCGCTGCTGGTGTCGTTCGCGCAGCTGCTGCGGCTGATCATTCTCTACGGCGGCCGCCGCAGGGATTGAGGCTGCCATTGCAATCGGCGGCAAAGTATCGTAAAATAGCAGGTATGAACGGTACCTGCTATTTTCTTTTGGGGGTGATCGTATGCATCGCATTTTTATTGTGGAGGATGACGCGGCCATCGCCGCCGCGCTGCAAAAGCACCTGACGACGTGGGGCTTTGACGTGCGCTGTGCGGAGGATTTCCGCAATGTGCTCGCCGAGTGCACGGCGTTTGATCCGCAGCTCGTGCTGCTCGACATCACGCTCCCGTTTTATAACGGCTACCACTGGTGTCAGGAGCTGCGGCGCGTGTCGAACGTGCCGGTCGTGTTCATCTCCTCGGCGTCGGACAATATGAACATCGTCATGGCCATGAACATGGGCGGGGATGATTTCATCGCCAAGCCCTTTGACCTGAACGTACTGCTGGCGAAGATTCAGGCCATTTTGCGCCGCACGTATGATTTTGCCGCGCCCGCGCCCACGCTCGAGCACCGCGGCGCCGTGCTCAACACGGCGGACGCGAGCCTGACGTATCAGGGGCAGCGCATCGAGCTGACGAAAAACGACTACCGCATCCTGCAGACGCTCCTTGAGCGCAAGGGCAGCGTCGTCAGCCGCGAGACGCTCATGGAAAAGCTCTGGGAGACGGACAGCTTCGTGGACGAAAACACGCTCACGGTCAACATCGCCCGTCTGCGCCGCAAGCTTGAGGCCGCCGGTCTGCCGGATTATATCACGACGAAAAAGGGCCTCGGCTATCTCATCGAGTGAGGGGGCAGGATATGTTTGGTGCCTATGTGCGGGAAAACCGCAGGACCGTGATCGCACTCGCGGTCTACACGGTCGTGTTCGCGCTCGTGTTCTGGCTCTACCGGGTGCCGCTGGGCGCGGCGGGGTACGCGGCGCTCGTGTGCCTGTTTTTGCTGCTGGTCTGGTTTGCGGTCGATTACCGGCGCTTTGCCGGGCGGCTGCGCCTGCTGCGGCGGCTGGAGCAGGAGATCACGCTCAGCACCGAGCAGCTGCCCGAGCCGGACGGTGTGCTCGAGGCGCAGTATCAGGCGCTCGTGCGCGCGCTCGATGCCGACCGCCGCGCGCAGATGGCGCGCAGCCAGCAGGGGTATCAGGAGCTGGTGGAGTATTACACCGTCTGGGCGCACCAGATCAAAACGCCCATCGCCGCCATGCGTCTGCTGCTGCAGGACGCGGACACGGACGAGCAGCGCGCCCTGCTCGAGCAGGTGCAGAGCGTGGAGCAGTATGTGGAGATGGTGCTCGGCTACCTGCGGCTCGAGAGCCCGTCGTCGGACTATGTCATCCGCAACTACGCGCTCGACGATATCGTCCGGCAGGCGGTGCGCAAGTATGCCTCGCAGTTTATCCGGCGCAAACTGCGTCTGGAGTATGCGCCGCTGAACGTCAGCGTCATCACGGATGAGAAGTGGCTGCTGTTCGTCATCGAGCAGGTGCTCTCCAACGCCCTCAAGTATACGCGCAGCGGCTCGGTCTCCATCACGCTCGAGGCGCCGAAGACGCTGTGCATCCGCGACACGGGCATCGGCATCGCGCCCGAGGATCTGCCGCGCGTGTTTGAAAAGGGCTACACCGGCAGCAACGGCCGCACGGATAAGCGCGCGACCGGCATCGGTCTGTACCTCTGCCGGCGCATCCTTGCAAAGCTCGGTCACTCGATCACCATCGTCTCGACGCCCGGCGCCGGCACGACGGTGCGCATCGGGCTCGAGCAGGATGCGCTTGAGGTCGAGTGAGCCTTACAGAATCGTAAGTTTCCGCCGGGAAAATGTAAGCCGGAAGTATGGCAGCCATTTTCCCGGCGGTTTATACTGAGCCTGTCATTACACAGGAGGTAACGGTTATGTCGTTTTTGGAAGTTCGTCACGTTCAGAAGATTTACACCACACGCTTCGGCGGCACGAAGGTGCAGGCGCTCAGCGATGTGAATTTCACGGTCGAGAAGGGCGAGTACGTCGCCATCATGGGCGAGAGCGGCAGCGGTAAGACCACGCTGCTCAACATTCTTGCCGCGCTCGACAAGCCCACCGGCGGCGAGGTCGTGCTCGACGGCCGGGCGCTGGGCACGATCCCGGAGCGGGAGATCGCGGCGTTTCGCCGCTCGCAGCTCGGCTTCGTGTTTCAGGAGTTCAACCTCCTCGACACGTTCTCCGTGCAGGACAATATCTTCCTGCCGCTCGTGCTCGCAGGCAAGGCGTATCCGGAGATGGCCGCGCGCCTTGCGCCCATCGCCCGGCAGCTCGGCATCGCGGAGCTGCTGCAGAAGTTCCCGTATGAGCTCTCCGGCGGGCAGAAGCAGCGTGTAGCCGTCGCCCGCGCGCTCATCACGCAGCCGAAGCTCGTGCTGGCCGATGAGCCGACCGGTGCGCTCGATTCTCGTGCGACGGATGAGCTGCTGCGCCTGTTCGAGGAGATCAACCGCGGCGGTCAGACCATCCTCATGGTCACGCACTCGGTCAAGGCGGCCAGCCACGCCTCGCGCGTGCTGTTCATCAAGGACGGAGAGGTGTTCCACGAGATCTATCGCGGCGAGAGCACGGATGAGCAGCTCTATCAGAAGATCGCCGATACGCTCACGATGCTGGCAACGGGCGGTGAGCGCCATGCGTAATCTCTACCCGCGTCTGGCGGCGACGAATCTGAAGAAAAACCGCCGGTTCTACCTGCCGTATCTGCTGGCCTGCATCGTGATCGTGGCGCTGTTCTGCATCATCCTCACGCTCGCGAGCGATCCCTATCTCGGCCAGATGCAGCACGGCGGCAGCGTCAGTCAGGTGCTCGGCGTCGGCGTGTCGATCATGGCGCTGTTTTCCGCCATCATCCTCTTTTACACCAACAGCGCCTTTACCAAGCAGCGCAAGCGCGAGTTTGCCATCTACAACATCCTCGGCATGGAAAAGCGCCACATCTCCTACGTGCTCTTCTGGGAGTCGCTGTATACGGCGGCCATGGCGCTGTTTTTCGGCCTCGTGGCGGCGGGTGTGTTCTCCAAGCTCCTGCAGCTCGTGCTCATGCGGCTCATCGGCGGGGAGGCCACGTTCGGGCTGAACATCAGGCTGATGAGCATCGGCTGTACGGTGGTGTTTTTCGGCGCGCTGTTTTTGCTGCTGCTGCTCAATACCATCCGCATCATCCATCTGTCGAACCCCGTGCAGCTGCTGCGCGCCGGCAGCGAGGGCGAGCGCGAGCCGCGCAGCAAGTGGATCCTCGCGCTGCTCGGCGCGGTGTGCCTTGCCGCGGGCTATATCATTTCCCTGCGCACAAGCGTGGCCTTGTACGCCATCCAGAATTTCTTCCCGGCGGTCATCCTTGTCATCATCGGCACGTATCTCACGTTTATCGCGCTGAGCGTCGTCGTGCTCAAGGCGCTGCGCAAAAACCGGCGTTACTACTATAAAACCAGCCACTTTGCCACCGTCTCCGGCCTCATCTACCGCATGAGCCGCAACGCGGCCGGCCTTGCGAGCATCTGCATCCTCTCGACGATGGTGCTCGTGACGGTCTCGACCACGGTGAGCCTGTATAAGGGCGTGGATGCCTACGCCGACGTGCGCTGGCCACAGGATATGACGCTCACGCTCATGACCGACCCCCAGACGAACACGGTGCCGGACGTCGCGCCGGTTTTGCGGGTGGTGGATGACGCCATGACGCGCTCGGGGCTCACGCAGAGCAATGTGCACGGCTATCGCACCGTCAGGTTTTCCGCGCAGCGCAGCGGCGATGCGCTTGATCTCACGAGCGAACAGCTCACCGGTTCGAGCGCCGATGAATACGCCGTCATGGTTCTGGACACGGAGGGCTATGCCGGCCTGACCGGCGAGCAGGTGACGCTTGCGCCCGGCGAGGCGCTCGCATGGACGGACGGCGCAGCCTTTGGCGACACGCTCACGCTCGGCGGCGATACGCTGCGGCTGCGGCAGCTCGATAGCTTCTCGCTCGTCAGCGGCAGCTCCATCATGGGTCTGCACACACTGTATCTGGTCGTGCCGGATCTCACGGAGATGCTCGAGCTGCGCGCGCAGCAAAACGCCTACGCCAACGAGCACGGCGGCACCCGCAGCATGCTCAACTACACGTACCAGTTCGACCTCTCCGGCACGGACGACGAGCAGCTCGACGCGCTGCACGCACTGCTCTGCGACCCCGAGCTTGAGCCCGCTGCCGTGGCGGCGAACGTGAATTACACGACCGATATGCGCGCCGATGGCTATCCCACGCTGCGCAGCACGTACGGCGGCTTTTTGTTCCTCGGTTTTTTCCTCGGGTTCGTGTTCCTGTTTGCGACGGTGCTCATCATCTACTACAAGCAGGTCTCCGAGGGCTATGACGACCGCGGGCGCTTCCGCATCATGCAGCAGGTCGGCATGACGCCGAAGGAGGTCAAGGCGACCATCCGCACGCAGGTGCTGCTCATGTTCTTCCTGCCGCTCGTCACGGCGGCGATCCACATCGCGTTTGCCTTCCCGCTCATCAAGCAGATCGTGTTTGCCTTCGGGCTGCAGAACGTGCATCTGTTTTTGCTGTGCACGCTCGGCACGTTCGGCGTCTTTGCGCTGCTGTACACCTTTGTGTACCTGCTCACGGCGCGCACGTATTACCGCATCGTGCGCATGACGGATTGAATCAAAAAAGTCCGCACAGGCACTGCCTGTGCGGACTTTTTTGTATATGCGGCCTCAGCCCCAGAGGGCGGTCAGCATGGGGATGATCTGCTTTTTGCGGCTCATGACGCCGGGCAGGAACACGGCGCTGTCCTTCGGCTCGACCGAGAAGGCGGCGCGGATCGTGTCATCGTTGCCGATGTAGAGCAGGTTTGTGCCCTCCATGAGCACGTCCGTGACCATGAGCGCGATCATGTCATAGTGCTGCTGCTCGAGCTTCGCGGCCATGACGGCCAGCAGCTCGTCCTTGCGCTCGAGCACCTTGGCGGAGTCGAGCGACGTGACCTGACCGACGCCGAGATAGTGGTCGGCGATGTGGAACTCCTTGAAGTCGGTGAAGCACAGCTCCTCGGCCGACTTGTCGCCCGCGCTCGAGGCGGCAAAGAGCAGGTTGCCCAGCTCGTTGAGCGAGACGTTGGCGATGCGGGCCATGCGCTCGGCCATGGCGATGTCGCGCTTCGTGCACGTGGGGGACTTGAACATGACCGTGTCGGACAAGATTGCGCCCGCCATCAGACCCGCCATGTTCGGCGACGGCATGACGCCGTGCTCCTGATACATGTTGGTGATGATGGTCGTCGTGCTGCCGACGGGCTCGTTGCGCACGCGGATGGGCTGCGTGGTCTGGATGTCGGCCAGGCGGTGGTGGTCGATGATCTCGAGGATCTCGGCCTGCTCGAGTCCGGGCACGGCCTGCGCCAGCTCGTTGTGGTCGACGAGCACGACGCGCTTGCGCCGCGGACGCAGCAGGTGGTAGCGCGAGAGCGTACCGACGACCTTTTCGTTCTCGTCGAGCACGGGGTAGCAGCGGTAGCGGCTCTCGAGCACGACCTCGCGCACGTCGTCGATGTAATCGTCGAGGTGGAAGCTGACCATGTCCTTCGTCTGGCACGGACGGGAGATCGGGATCGCCTGATACACCAGCCGCGCCACGCGGCTTGCGTCGAGCGGGGTGGAGATGACGCAGGTCCTGCCGGCGTTTTCGAGCCACGCGGGGTCGACGTCGGTCTGGCAGAGGATGATGCACTGCACGCCGATGTCGAGCGCGCGGCGGATCATATCCGGCTGGTTGCCGCAGAGGATAATGCTGTCGGGGTCGGAGAAGAGCAGGTTGTCGCAGCTCTGCGGCAGGGCGATCGTCACCACGCCGGACACGCGGTCGACCTGCTCGGCGCCGTCGTTGAGGATGCGCCCCTCGATGACGCTCAGAAGGTTGAACAGCGGCAGCGCGTCCACGTGCCGGTCGCTGATCGTGCGCATGCTGTAGGCTGCGATATCGCCGGCGGAGAGCATGCCGTAGAGCGTGCCGTCCTCGTTGATGATGGGCATGGCGGAGATGTCCTGATCGCGCATGATGTGCCACGCGCGGTCCATCGTGACGCTGGAGTTGAGCGCCGGCGGCGTGTCAAAGTCCAGATCGCGCACCTGCGTGCGGACGTTGCTGATCGTTGCCGGCTCCTGAAAGCCGAAGCGGTTGAGCAGGCGCTGCGTTTCATCGCTGATGTGGCCGAGGTGCGCGGCCACATAGTCGCGGTCGCCGAGCGCGTTGCGCAGCGCAGCATAGGAAATGGCAGCCGCGACGGAGTCCGTGTCCGGATTCCGGTGGCCGGTGACATAGATGCTGTTCATATATTGTGTAACTCCTTTGGCGTTGTTGTGAAGCAAACCATATCATATTATAATCTGACGCCATGCCTTGTCAATCGTTGTTCGGAAAAGTGCAAAAACTGTCCGGTTTGTTGGCGGATCTCTGGTCGTGGTCAGACCAGATTCGTTGTGATAAGCGATAAAATTGGGACAGTGGATAAAAACCTGTTGCACATTGTCAAAAAATATGCTATCTTTGGTTCAAAGGGCTTCTGGTTAAACCAGATGGCAGGCCGGAGGCCCGTGACGAACTGTGAGAGGTGGAAGCAAACCATGAAAGACCTGAAGCATCTGATCTATTTTGAGAATCTGCTGCAGGAGGCCAACAACGAGCTGGTACAGCAGGCCAGGGCGGAAGGGGAACACGCCCTGGGCTACACCTGCTATTTCGTGCCGGAAACGCTGCTGAACCTGCCCGGCTGCTTCTCGAGCCGCCTGCGTGCGCCGAACACCGGCAGCATCGACGTGGGCACGTACTACATGTCGAGCAAGATCTGCTCGTACACCCGCAGCATCCTTGAGCGCGGCATCGAGGGCGGCTACGACTATCTCGACGCACTGCTCTCGTCCGAGACGTGCCAGATGATGCACCGCGGCCACGAGCACTTCGAGATCCTCGGCCTTGTGAAGGAGAAAAACCCGCAGTTTTTCATGAGCATGATGGACGTGCCGTTCTCGGACGAGGACTTTGCCGTTGATCACTATGAAGAGCAGCTGCGCGTGCACGTGCTCGAGCCGCTGCACGAGACCTACGGCATCGACATCTCCGACAAGGCGATCCGCGCGGCGATCCGCGACCACAACGAGATTTCCCGCGTCCTGACCGAGATCGGCGACCTGCGCAAGGCTGCCAATCCCGTCATCACAGGCTATGAATTTCACGTGCTGCAGCTCGTGAGTCAGGTGTGCCCGCACAAGCGCATCCTGCCGTATCTCAAGCAGACGCTCACCGAGCTCAAGCGCCGCAAGGCCGATCTGCAGCCGTGGTTCCGCGCGCGGCTGGTCGTGACCGGCAGCGAGATCGACGATCCCGCGTTCACGAAGCTCATTGAGGACTGCGGCGCCATGGTCGTGGCCGACCGCTACTGCTACGGCAGTCTGCCCGGCCGCGAGCAGATCGAGATTCACGACGGGGAGACGCCGCTGCGCGCCGTTGCCCGCCACTATCTGCGCACGAGCCAGTGCCCGCGCTTCATGGAGCGGGCGCGCTCCGACGGCCGCCGCACCTACATCCGCGACCTGTGCCGGGAATACAGCGCCGACGGCGTGCTCTACGAGCAGATGAAGTTCTGCGAGTTCTGGAGCTATGAGCGTGTGCTCGGCGTGCACATCCTGCAGGAGGAGCTGGGCATCCCGACCGTCGGTATCGAGAAGGAGTACACCCTCGCCGGTGCCGGCCAGCTGCGCACACGCATTCAGGCGTTCGTGGAGAGTCTTGAGATCAAGCACATTCAGGGAGGAAATTCGTGATGGCTGACAAGAAGGTCAAGGGCGCCGGGAGCCGTTTTCTCCCCGGCAGCAACATTGCAAAGCACCGCGAGTGGCGCGGTCTGAAGGATACGTGGTACGACTATATTGAGTGGGTCAAGGTGCTCGGCGTTATGGGCGGCTTCGTGGCCAAGAGCCCGGTGCGCATTATGCGCGGCATGCTGACCTACCGCTGGATGGGCTCGTATCTCGGCGCGCTGAACATGATCGACCGCTGCGTCGAGGGGCTGCGCGGCCCGGCGCTGCGCGTGACGCGCATTTACCTCAACACGATCATGAAGGGCTCGACCACCTCCATCGCCGAGATGATGATGGGCGACCGCCGCTTTGGCGACAACGACTTCGGCCGCACGCAGGTCGTGCTCGAGCAGACCATGTGCCCCGAGATCCTTGCGGGCTTTACGAACCTGCGCCCCGCGCAGCTCGAGCCGTTCCAGGGACTGCTGCTGTGCTACATGGATCAGGGCGCCAACCCGTATTATATCGACGCCATGGAGAGCGTCGGCCTGCCGGCGGACTCCTGCCGTCTGTCGAACAACGCTGCCGGCGTCGCGCTGCTCGATGAGTTCCCGAAGATCGGCGCCTGCTGTATCTCCAATAACGCTCCGTGCGACTCGTCGACCATGAACAGCCAGCTCATCGAGCGCCACCTCGATGTGGACACGCTGCCGGCTGCCATCCCCATGCGATGGGCCGATCCGCACACGCGCAGGTATGCCCGCGCGTCCCTGCGCCGCATCATCGACTTTGTCGAGCGGCACACCGGCGAGACCTATGACTGGGACGCCTGCCGCGCCATGATGGAAAAGCACAACGACGAGGTGCGCAACGAGATGGAGAAGTGGAACTTTATGGCCACACCCTATACCGCCGCCGCGCTGACCGTGCCGAACCTGTTTCACACGTTCTATTACGCGTTCTCCGGCGGCCGCAACCCCGAGGTCATGAAGGCCGAGAACAAGGTCATGAAGATCCTTGAGCAGGCGTATGCGGACAAGACCAACTGCTTCCCCAAGACGCGCTACCGTGCCATCACCTGGGGCGGCCCGCCGTGCTACTGGCTGCAGTTCCCGAACTGGCTGTATAACTGCTGGGGCATCCTCGTGATCGCCGGCATGGATCTGTTCTCCGGCAACGTCATCATCGACACGACGGATGAGGACACCATGCTCGACGGCATCGCCCGCAACTACGAGACCGGCGTCATGCGCCGCCACCTGACCGGCGGCTGGCAGCACCTCGTGGAGTTCTGGGACGAGGCGGAGAAGTTCCACTGCGACATGGTCATCCTGCACGATGACATCACCTGCAAGGGCGCGCTCGGTCTCACGGGCGTCATCCTTGACCAGGCGAAGGAGAAAAAGACGAAGCTCATGATGGTCTCCAACGACATGTTCGACCACCGCACCGTCTCCCGCGCCGACATCCGCCAGCAGGTCAACGACTACATGTACTCCGTCATGCAGGCCGAGCCGCTCGATGCGTCCCTGCTGCAGTATGATGATTACGAAGGCTGGTAAACAGGAGGAAATGACGATGAAAAAACTGCTGCCAAAGCTGCTTCTCGGCGCGACCGGCGTCTGGGTGGGGAGCATGCTCATCTACTGGTTCAATCTCGACAACAAGGCGATCTATTTCCTTGTGCGCCCGCTGCTGGATAAGATCTACGACCACAGAAAGGTCGACGGGAAGGTCTGATGGGATTCCGGCAGATTCAGGCTCCGACGCTCCGGGAGCTGTTCGTCGATCAGGTCATCGGCATGATCTTTTCCGGGGAGCTGAAGGTCGGCGACCGCCTCCCGTCGGAGCGCGAGCTGTCCGAGCAGATGCACATCAGCCGCTCGATGGTGCACACCGGGCTCGAGGATCTCGAGCGCATGGGCTTCGTGCGCATGGAGCCGCGCCGCGGCAACTACATCGAGGACTATGCCCGCCACGGCAATTTTGAGACGCTCATGGCGCTCGGAAAATACGGCGGCCAGTTCGACCACGCGATCGAGAGCTCGCTCGTCGAGGCGCGCGATGCGATCGAGGGCGGCGCCATGATCCTGCTCGGCGAACGCGGCACACCGGACGATATCGACCAGCTGCGCGCCATCACGGAAAAACTGCGCGCATCCGTCGCCGCGGGCGAGGGCAACGCCGTCTATGCGCAGTGGATGCGCAGGTTCGACACGGCCATCACCGAGCTGAGCGGCAACCGCATCTTCCCGCTGCTCATGAACAGCCTTGCGGATGTGAGCGGCATCCTCTGGGAGCGCTGCGTCGGCTTCTGGGGCGCGGAGACGGTCATCGAGCAGGAGATGCGCATCATCGATATGCTCGCCGCCGGGCGCGGACGTGACGCGGCGCTGTATATCGAGAACATCTACCGCCATTACTGCGACGCGCACGCGGATGCGTGACGGCGCACAATACTGCAAACGCCCGCTTCCGACCGGAAGCGGGCGTCACAGCTTGTCAGGCGGACTTGCTTTTCGCGTTATGAGCGGCTCAGGTTTCCGAGATAGCCGAGGATGTTGCCGTTGATCTCGCCGGTGAGCGCCTGATTGTAATTGCAGATGAACGTGCCGGCGATGAGGATCATCATCGCCTCGGCCTCGTGCATGCCGGCTTCTTCCCCGTAAATGCGGATAAGGCACTGCTCCATGAGCGTGCGCCAGGCGCGGAACTCGTCCTGCACGAGCCGCCCGATCTCCGGGTCATAGCGCGCGAGCACGTAGGTCTGCGTTGTGGCGTTCGGGCGCTGCTCGTGCGACGGGGCATTGGCCACATAGTCCATGAAGGCGTTCATGTATGCAAGGTTGGAGTCATAGTCCGCGCGCGCGTGCCCGGCAAACCACTGGCTGCACTTTTCGCTCATATATTCGCGCGTGTAGCGCACATACGCGAGGATGAGGTCGTTTTTGCTTTCAAAATAATTGAGCAGCTTGGCATGGCTCATGCCCGCCTCGGCTGCAATGTCGCGCAGGGACACGTTCAGCATGGGCTTGCGCTCGATGCAGCGCTGAAACGCCATGAGGATGTCCGTGCGGATCTGCTCACGGTCGACAATGATCGGCATACGCTTCGCCTCCGGGTACTGGGATGACCCGATTATACAGCGTTTCACGGCGTCCGTCAAATCGCGGCGCACCGCATGAAAAAACCGCACAGGATCGGATCCTGTGCGGTTTTGCGGTGCCGGTTCAGTCGAGCTTCAGATCGCCCTCGCGGATCCAGCCGAGGCGGCGGCACAGCAGGCCGATCGCCCAGCAGATCACGGCCGGCAGCACGATGCAGACCAGCAGCAGGCCGATCCAGTCCATCGCGCCGGGCTGGATGGCCACGGCGCCGTTGGCGATGGCCGCCTCGCTCGGAGAGACCCAGCCGGTCCACACGCCGATCGGGCCGCACAGGCCGCACGTGCCCATGCCGGAGTTGACGGCGGCGCCGTTCATCTGGAGCTTGAAGATGCACGTTGCGATCGGTCCCGTGATGGCGGATGTCACGATGGCGGGGATCCAGATCTTCGGGTTGCGCACGATGTTGCCCATCTGCAGCATGCTCGTGCCGAGACCCTGACTGACCAGGCCGCCCCAGCCGTTTTCGCGGAAGCTCAGCACGGCGAAGCCCACCATGTTCGCGCAGCAGCCGGCCACGGCCGCGCCGCCTGCAAGCCCCGTGAGCGAGAGCGCCGCGCAGATGGCCGCCGACGAGATCGGCAGCGTGAGCGCGATGCCCACGATGACCGACACGACGATGCCCATGACGAACGGCTGCTGCTCGGTCGCCCACATGATGATCTTACCGACCCAGCTTGCGCCCTTGCCGATGGGCGCGGCGACGAGCATGGCAAGCCCGATGCCGACGAGGATCGTGACGATGGGGGTCACGAGGATGTCCACCTTCGTCTCCTTACTGACGGCCTTGCCGAACTCGGCCGCGACGACCGCCGTCACGAGCACGGCCAGCGGGCCGCCTGCGCCGCCCATGGCGTTTGTCGCAAAGCCGACCGGAACGAGGGAGAAGAGCACCATCGCCGGCGCGTGCAGCGCGTGACCGATGGCGACCGCCATCGCCGGACCGACCATCAGCGAGGCGCAGCCGCCGATCGTGTAGCCGGCCGCGGCATCGCCCTTGCCAAGGGTGAAGATGATGGCGTTGAGAAAACCGATGTGGAACTGCTGACCGAGCGTGTTGAGGATCGTGCCGATCAGCAGCGAGCAAAACAGACCCTGCGCCATCGCGCCGAGCGCGTCGATGCCGTAGCGCCGCAGAGAGATCTCGATGTCCTTTCGCTTCAGAAAGTCCCGGAATCGCTGCATAGTGAAGCCCTCCTGTAAAATACGGAAATAAAATAAGTATGCTTTACAGGTGTCTTGACACCTGTAAAGCATACTATAAAGGCTCCTTATGCGCTTGTCAACTAAATTAAACTTCTGTCAATCATCCAGCAGCAGACCGGCGGCTTTCAGCGCGGCGCAGGCGCGCGTGTAGGCATCCTCATTCGGGCAGCGCAGCGTGTGCAGGTGCAGCCCGCCGGTGAGCAGGCTCAGCGGCGCCGCGTCGCTGTCGCGGATGCGCGCGAGAAACTGCTCCACATCGTAGCGGCTGCTGATCTGGAGCTGGCCGGTGAGCTGGCCGTAGACCGGATGCTCGACGATGACGTCGAGCACGGTGCAGCCGTTGTCGACAAGGATGTCGAGCTCCTGTCCGGTCTGCGCGAGCGTGTGGCGGCAGGCGATGGTGCGCGTGATGCCGTCGGTCGCCTGCGGCAGCACGTAGCCGCGCGGCGTGGCGGAGATCTCCGCGCCGCCTGCGCGCAGCAGCGCGATGTCGCCCACGATGATCTGGCGGCTGACGTTCAGCCCGGCGGCGAGCGCGGACGCGCTCACGGGACGGTCGGCCGTGCGCAGCTGGTCAAGGATCGCCTGGCGGCGGGAAGCGGCCTCCATGTCTCAGCCCTGCGACTTTCCGCCGGCGTTGAGCAGATCGAGCTTGATCTTCAGCAGCTTTTCCGACAGGTCGACGTAGTAGTTGTGCGGGTAGTCAAAGCGCAGCACCTCCGGCCACAGGGTCGCAAGCTGCTCGGCGCAGTAGGTGCGGATCTCATCGAGCGAGGGCTTCTGGTACACGAGCTCGCCGCCGCGGAAGACGGGCACGAGCAGCTCGCGCGCCGTGAAGTCGGTGAGCACCTTCTTCTTCCACGTCGCGTCGGGGTCGCAGATCTCGAGCGGCTGCGTGTCGTCCACGGTTTCGTCGTGCAGGCAGATGTAATCCGCCTCGGCCATGCCGGTGTCCCCGCTGTAGAAGCGGTAGACCTTCTTGAAGTGCGGGTTTGTGATCTTGCCGACGTTTTCGCTGATCTTGATCTTCGGGATGATGTTGCCGCTTTCGTCCTCGATGGCCGCGAGCTTGTACACGCCGCCGAACACCGGTTCGCTGCGCGCGGTGATGAGCCGCTCGCCCACGCCGAAGCTGTCGACCTGCGCGCCCTGCCGCAGCAGCCCCGCGATCAGGCGCTCATCGAGCGCGTTGGACACGGTGATCTTGCAGTCGGTCCAGCCGGCGTCGTCGAGCATTTTGCGCGCCTTTTTCGTCAGGTAGGCGATGTCGCCGGAGTCGAAGCGGATGCCGCAGCGCGTGATGCCCAGCGGCTTGAGCACCTCGTTGAAGGCGCGGATGGCGTTCGGCACGCCGGACTGCAGGCTGTTGTAGGTGTCCACGAGCAGGGTGGCGTTGGTGGGGTAGGTCCGGCAGTAGGCGCGGAAGGCGTCAAGCTCGGAGTCGAACATCTGCACCCAGGAGTGCGCCATCGTGCCGCCGGCAAACACGCCGAACAGCTCGTCCGAGATCGTGCAGGCGGTGCCGGCGCAGCCGCCGATGTAGGCGGCGCGTGCGCCGAGGATCGCCCCGTCGGCGCCCTGCGCGCGGCGCGATCCGAACTCGAGCACCGTGCGTCCCTGCGCGGCGCGGCAGATGCGGCTGGCCTTCGTGGCGATCAGGCTCTGGTGGTTGATCTGCAGCAGCAGATACGTCTCCACGAGCTGCGCCTGAATGGCCGGGGCGCGAACCGTGATGAGCGGCTCGCGCGGGAACACGGGCGTGCCCTCCGGCACGGCCCAGATGTCACCGGTGAAGTGGAAGTTTTTCAGATAGTCGAGAAATGCCTCGCTGAACAGCTTGCGGCCGCGCAGATAGGCAATGTCCTCGTCGGTGAAGTGCAGATTCTGAATGTAGTCGATGATCTGCTCGAGACCGGCGGCGATGGCGTAGCCGCCGTCGTCGGGCACGCTGCGGAAGAACACATCAAAATAGGTGATGCGATCCTGCATGTTGTGGTCGAGATAACCGTTGCCCATCGTCAGCTCATAAAAATCGCAGAGCATGGTCATGTTCAGCGTCTTGTTGGGGTCCATTGACCTCGCCTCCTGAATGGGTCTGCGGAATGCAGACAGCAAAATATATTCTTTTCAATTATAGCCATTGTTGCGTGCGAAAGCAACGATTATTAAATTAACAAGGGAAAAGGCGCGAAAAAACCAGTTCGTGCCGTTGACATCAAAATACGGGCGTTGTATCTTAATAATGTAACACAAAACAGGAGGACAATTACCATGTCTTTGACACCGGAACGCACGGCCGAGCTGCAGGAGCTCTGCCGTCAGTATCGGATCGACGTACTCACAGCCATTCACGGCGCACAGTCCGGCCATCCGGGCGGCAGCCTGTCTGCCTGCGAGATCCTTACGCTGCTGTATCAGCAGCGGATGCATGTCGACGCCGCGCACCCCGACGACCCGAACCGTGACCGGCTCGTGCTCTGCAAGGGACACGCCGCGCCCATGCTCTACCGCAACCTGATCGGCAAGGGCTTTCTGCCCGCCGAGAGCATGAACACGCTGCGCCGGACCGGCAGCCCGCTGCAGGGTCACCCGTGCATGCGCACGCCGGGCGTGGATATGCCGTCCGGCCCGCTGGGCATCGGCCTCGCCGCGGCGCAGGGCATCGCCCTCGGCCTGAAGCTCGATCAGTCCGACGCACGCGTGTATGCCGTGCTCGGCGACGGCGAGCTCGATGAGGGCGCCGTCTGGGAGGCGGCCGCCTCGGCCGTGAAGTTCGGCCTCGACAATCTCACTGCCATCGTCGACTGGAACAAGGTGCAGCTCGACGGCACGACCGACGAGATCATGCCGCTGCGCGACCTGCCCGGCAAGTGGCGCGCCTTCGGCTGGAACGTGCTGCGCTGCGACGGGCACGATCTGACCGCGCTGGATGCCGCGCTCGACGCTGCTGCCGCCTGCAAGGGCGTGCCGACCGTGATCCTGGCCGACACGGTCAAGGGCAAGGGCGTGTCCTTTATGGAGGGCAAGGCCGCCTGGCACGGCAAGGCCATTCCGGATGCGGAATTTGCGCAGGCAATGCAGGAACTGGGAGGGAACGTCTGATGGGAAAATCCATTCGTGAAGTATACGGCACCGTGCTCGCCGAGCTCGGAGATACCAATGAAAATATCGTCGTGCTCGATGCCGACCTGTCCGGCTCTACCAAGAGCGGCTTTTTTGCCAAGGCGCATCCCGAGCGGCATTTCAACATGGGCATTGCCGAGTCCGACATGGTCGCCACGGCGGCGGGCCTTTCCACGACCGGCAAGATCCCGTTCGTGAACACGTTCACGGTGTTTCTCACGACGCTGGGCCTCATCTCGGCGCGTGCGCAGGTGTGCTACGGCAACCTGAATGTGAAGTTCGGCGGCGCCTACTGCGGCATGTCCGACGCGCTCGACGGCGCGACGCACCACGCCACCGAGGACATCGCCGTCATGCGCTCGCTGCCGAACATGCGCGTGCTCGTCCCGTCGGACGCGGCCAGCACCCGCTGGGCGACGAAGTATGCCGCCGACACCTACGGCCCGATGTACCTGCGCCTGTCGCGCGACGTATATCCGGATCTGTATGACGAGAACACGAACTTCGAGTGCGGCAAGGGCGCGATCGTGCGCGACGGCACGGACGTGACCGTCATCGCCTGTGGCATCCTTGTGCACAAGGCGCTCGAGGCGGCCGAGCAGATGGCCGGGCGCGGCGTGTCCGTGCGCGTGGTGGACATGTACTCCATCAAGCCCATCGACCGCGAGCTCATCCTGCGCTGTGCGCAGGAGACGGGCGCGATCGTCACCGCCGAGGAGCACAATATTTACGGCGGCCTCGGCAGCGCCGTGGCGGAGGTGCTCGCATGGGGCGGCGCGGCTGCGCCGACGGAGTTTGTCGGCATCCCCGACACGTTCACCGAGACCGGCAAGTACACCGATCTGCTCGCCAAATACGGCGTGGATGCAGCCGGTGTCGTGCGCGGCATCGAGCGGGCGCTCGCGCGTAAGCACTGAGTTTTCTGCACGGAAGCCGGCGGGCAGCTTGCCTGCCGGCTTTTTTATCGGATCAGGAGGAGACCATGCAGCGATTTTTTGCCCCCGGCCGCACGGAGCTGGCCGGGAATCATACCGACCACCAGCTCGGGCGCGTGCTGGCGGCGTCCGTGGACGTGGGCATCCGCGCGCGCGCCGCGCGCCGCCGCGACCGCCGCGTGTGCATCCACTCGCGGGGCTATCGGCCGTTCACCGTCTCGCTCGACGATCTGAGCGTCGACCCGCGCGCCTACGGCAAGCCCTGGGCGCTCGTGCGCGGCGTGGCGGCGGCCATTCTGGAAGCAGGCGGCCAGATCGGCGGCTTCGAGGCGTGGGCCTCCTCTGCGCTGCGCACGGGCGGCGGCCTGTCGTCTTCGGCCGCGTTCGAGATCCTCGTCGGACGCATCTTCAACGCGCTCTATAACGGCGGCGCGTTCACGCCGGAGCAGCTTGCCCGTTTTGGCCAGCAGGCGGAAAACCGGCATTTCGGCAAGCCCTCCGGTCTCATGGATCAGATGGCGTGCGCGCGCAGCGGCGCGGTGTATCTTGATCTGGCCGCCGGGGAGATCCTGCCGGTCTCGGCGCCGTTTGCCGCCATGGGGCTCTCGCTCAGTCTGACGGACACCGGCGGCAGCCACGCGGGGCTGACGGCGGCCTACGCCGCGATCCCGGCCGATATGCGCCTTGTTGCGCGGCGCTTCGGCGCCGAGACGCTCTCGCAGGTCGATCCGGCCGACTTTTTCGCCCACCGGCAGCCGGGACTTGCTGACGACCGCGCGGCGCACTTTTTCACCGAAAACGCGCGCGTGCCGCAGATGCGCGACGCGCTCGCGCGCCGGGATGCCGGGGAGTATCTGCGCCTCATGAATGCCTCCGGCCGCTCGTCGGAGCAGCTGCTGCGCAACATTCAGGCCCCCGGCGGGGACGACCGGCTCGCGCGGGGGCTCGCCTGCGCGTCGGCGCTGCTCGACGGGATGGGCGCGTGGCGCGTACACGGCGGCGGCTTTGCCGGCTGCGTGCAGGCGCTCATGCCGTGCGATGCCTTTCCCGCCTACCGGCAGGCGATGGAGGCGCGCTTCGGCGCAGGCAGCTGCCGCGAGCTGCACATCACGTGCGCAGAATAAAGCACGCAGAGCAAAATAAATGCCCGCTTCCTATTGGGAGCGGGCATTCAGCTCGGCAAAACCTCGTAGAGTTTGCGCCCGCAGGCGCAAAGAAAGTCCAATCATTTTCTCAGGCGACATGTGCGGCTGAGAAAATACTTCTCGGCCTGCAAACGTGCGCGCCGTCCCCCTATGGGCGGACGGCGCGTGCGCTGCAGTCAGGCCGCAAACCCCTTTGTCAAAAAGTAATACTTTTTGACAGTCTCAAAGCCCGCTTCCAGTCGGAAGCGGGCTTTGCCATATGCTTTATTTGAGCCGGATATTCAGCAGCACGGGGTTGTGGTCGGAAAAGCGGAAGCCGTCGTTTTGTGTCTGCACGCCCGTCAGCTCCACATTCGGCGAGAGGATAAAGCCGTCGATGACATAGTGTTGCGTGGCCTCGCTCTCGGGGTCGTAGGGCTGGTTGTCGAGGCGGCAGCTCGGCACGGACGTGTCATACGCGAAGTGCCAGCCGTCGGGCAGCATGCTGTCGTCGAGCGTGCCGGGCGTCCAGAGCTGATCGTTCTTGATGGGGTACTTGTCCAGCCCGCCGGGGAAGGTCTGGTTGAAGTCGCCGCCGGCGATGACGTAGTTGCCCTTGGCGTATTCCTGCTCAAGGAACGACGTGAGCGCGGCGGTCTGCGCGGCCTTGCCCTCGCCGTCGTCATACGCCTCGAGGTGGAGATTGACGAGCACGAGCTGCGCGTCCGTGCCCTCGAGGTCAATATATACGGGCATGAGGCAGCGCTTGAGATTTGCCACCGACACCGGCCACTTGAACGGGCTCGGCAGCGCGATGCGCTCGGCCGAGGCGATGGGTGCGGTCGAGAGCGTCATGAGTCCGGTGTTCACCCGGCCGATCGGCGGGATGGGGTAGGGCACGAAGGCGCACTTGTAGTTCAGGGCGTGCGCGCTGTCAAGCTGTGTCTCGGTGCGCATGCGGCCTGCCTCCTCAATGCCGTAGGCATGGGTCGAGGGGCCGGCGTCAATCTCCTGCAGGAACGTGAAGTCGGCGGCCATGCTCTGCACGGTCGCAACGATGCCGTCCATGTTCTTCTCCACGATGGCCTTGCTCGGCGCGCGGGTCTGCTTGCCGCCGTCCATGAAGAAGTCAGACTCCTCACCAAGACCGGCATAGCCGATGTTCCACGACAGGATGGATACCTCGTCGCCCGGTGCGAAGGCGGCGGTGCTGTTGTCGCCGTGCGTCACGACGGCTGTCTCCGTCTTGACATTGAGCTGTGTGGCGGTCAGCCAGATGAGCAGCGCGGCAAACAGGCCGACGATGACGGCCAGAACGATCAGAATGATCTTGATTGCTTTTTTCATGGGGTGCTTCCCTCCTCTCGGGCAGTGTACCACAATCTGCCGCCCCATGCAAACACAATCTTTGCAGGAACTTTACCCGGACTTCACCGGTTGAGCAGCCAGACGCCGAGGTTTAGATACGCCGCGAACAGCAGCCACAGGAGGTACGGCACGCACAGCCACGCTGCCGCCGGATCGCGGCGGGAAAACTGCGCGCTCATCGCCAGCACGAGCGCGATCAGTCCCGCGAGCAGGAAAAACGCCGCGCCGTGCTCCTGCCACAGGAAAAACACCACCGGCCAAAAACCGTTGACGCCGAGCTGGACGCACCAGAGCGCGGCCGCCTGCCTGCGCGCACTGCCGTCAGCGGCGCGCCAGACACGCCCCATGGCGATGCCCATGAGCAGATAGAGCAGCGTCCACATGAGCGGAAACAGCCGGTCCGGCGGTGTGGCGGGCGGCTTGGTCAGCAGGTCGTAGGCGTCCATGCCCGCGCGTGCGGCGGCGCCTGCCGCGCCGCCGACGGCCAGCGCGAGCACGACAAAGAAAAGATAAGGGCGCAGCGCGCTCCATTTGTTCAACTTGCCTCACCTCGGAGAAAAACGGGATACTTTAATCTATGCCATGTCCACTTGTAAAATACATGGGATCCATGATACACTAATGGAGCGACATTTGACAAAAACGGAGGTTTCCGATATGTATTATGCACACCTGATGCAGGCAGACCCGGAGCTGTATGCTTCCATGGCGCGCGAGCTGGAGCGCCAGCGCGACCATCTGGAGCTGATCGCGTCCGAGAATTTCACGAGTCCGGCCGTCATGGAGGCCGTTGGCAGCCACCTGACGAACAAATACGCCGAGGGCTATCCCGGCGCGCGCTACTACGGCGGCTGTGCGTACGTCGATGAGGTCGAGCGTCTGGCGATCGAGCGCGTGACGCGGCTGTTCGGCGCGGACCACGCAAACGTCCAGCCGCACTCCGGCTCGCAGGCGAACATGGCCGTGTACGCGGCGCTGCTGCAGCCGGGCGACCGGATCCTCGGCATGAACCTCTCCCACGGCGGACATCTGACCCACGGCAGCAAGGCGTCTTTGTCCGGGAAATATTTTGAGGCGCATTTCTACGGCGTTGACCCCGAGACCGAGACCATCGACTACGAGGCGCTTGCGCGCACGGCCGAGGAGGTCCGCCCGAAGCTCATCATCGCCGGCGCGAGCGCGTATCCGCGCGTGATCGACTTTGCGCGCTTCCGTCAGGTCGCAGATTCCGTCGGCGCGTACCTGATGGTCGACATGGCGCACATCGGCGGTCTGGTCGCCGCGGGCGTGCACCCGAGCCCCGTGCCGTATGCCGACGTCGTCACCTGCACGACGCACAAGACGCTGCGCGGCCCGCGCGGCGCGATCATCCTCTGCCGCGACGAGCTGGCGAAGAAGATCGACAGCGCCGTCTTCCCCGGCACGCAGGGCGGCCCGCTCATGCACGTCATCGCCGGTAAAGCGGTCTGCTTCGGCGAGGCGCTGCAGCCGGCCTTCCGCGCCTATCAGCAGCAGGTGGTCAGAAATGCCGCCGTGCTCGCCGAGGCGCTGCAGCAGGGCGGTGTCCGGCTGGTCTCCGGCGGCACGGACAACCACCTCATGCTGGCCGATGTTTTCAGCCGCGGCCGCACCGGCGCGCAGATGCAGGATCTGCTCGACGCGGCGAACATCACCGCCAACAAGAACACCATCCCGAACGAGACGCAGTCCGTGCGCGTCACGAGCGGCGTGCGTCTGGGCACGCCGGCCGTCACGACCCGCGGCATGGGCGAGGAGGAGATGCGTCAGATCGGCGCGCTCATCTGCCGTCTGGTCGACGAGGGCGAGGACGCTGTGCCGGCCGTGCGGGCGCAAGTGCTCGACCTGTGCGCGCGCTTCCCGCTCTATCCGGATCTGCAGGCATAAGCTGCACAGAGGACTATACAACAACCGCGCTTCAAAAGCCTCGCAGAGTTTCGCCGCCGGAGCGGCGAAAGAAAGTTCAATCATTTTCTTCGGCGACATGTGCGGCGAAGAAAATACTTCTCGGCCTGCAAACGTGCGCGCCGCCCGCCGGAGGCGGACGGCGCGTGCGCTGCAGTCAGGCCGCAAACCCCTTTGTCAAAAAGTAATACTTTTTGACAGTCTTAAAAGCCGCGCTCCCGAAACACGGGAGCGCGGTTTGCCGCTGTTTACGGCTTGCACGTGCCGCAGGGCGTGTAGCCCGCAGCCAGCGCCTGCCCGGCGCTGTCAAAGGCGACGCGGTTTTCCGCTTTGATCTGCGCTGCGTATCTGCAGCCGGCGCTGTGAAATTTCATGGAGCTGCGATTGCCGACATAGGCGGCCTCCGCCGCGGCGGTCGTCTGCGGCTGTTTTGGTGCGACGGTCGGCGCGGGCGCTGCGGTCTCGGGCGGTACATTGCGCTCGGTCGTGATGACGACGGCCTGCGCCGGCGAGCGCGCCCCGCGAACGGTGACGGCACCTGCATATCCCGCCGTGACGGCGAGCGCGAGCACCAGCTCCACGAACCACCACGTTTTCCAAAGCCGCGTGCCGCGCGGCGCGTACTGCAGCGCGAGCAGCAGCGCAGCCGCCTCCAGCGCCGCAAGCCCCCAGCCGATCTGCCCGCAGGCGAGCAGGGCAATGCCGGCGGCGGTGCATACGCTGCCCAGCAGCACCTTCCAGATGTGGCGCCATTCGATCAGCATCCCGATTTTCCTCCTTCGGCGGCAAATGTGCGCGTCCATTGCGTCGTTTTGCTCTGTAAATTGTTTATTTTATCCGCTTTCACAAAAAAATCAAGACCTAAATGAAAAAAAGCTTACATTTTCTCAAAATTTGTGTTACACTATCTCAAGGGGGCAGGTTTGCAGCCGCGGTGCGGCCGCATGGCCGCCCCATTTGTTTGTTTTTGAGGCCTGGCGGAGGAAAGGATAGTCAAATGTACGAGATTGGTCAATTGATCGTGTATGGAAACGAGGGCGTCTGCCGCGTGGAGGAGATCGGCACGCCGAAGATCTCCGGTGTGGACAAGCACCGTGATTACTATACGCTTGCACCCATTTACCGCGAGGGCAAGGTGTTCACGCCCGTGGACAGCAAGGTGTTCATGCGTCCGGTGATCACGCGCGAGGAGGCGCTGGCGCTCATTGACCGCATCCCGGAGATGACCGCGGAGGTCTATGAAAACTCCAATCTCCGTTTTCTCAATGAGCACTATCAGCAATGCATTCAGAACTACACCTGCGCTGACCTTCTGCAGCTGATCAAGGATGTGCGCGCCAAGCGCCGCCGGATGATCGAGCGCGGCAAGAAGCTTGGTCTCGTCGATGAGCGCTATATGAAGCGCGCCGAGGAGATGCTCCATGGGGAGCTGGCCGTCGCGCTGGGGATGACGCGCGAGCAGGTGCCGAAGTTTATCAGCGACGCGCTTGGCGATGCGGGCGAGCCGGAGGCCGCCCTCGCCTGAACGCAGTCGGCATATCTGCGATTTCCCGAACCGCCGGACATTGCGTCCGGCGGTTTTTTTGCGCGCTGCCCTTGACAGATGGGAAAAGTGCGTGTATGCTACGGTTTGAATTCGGGACTGATTCCCGATTTGGAGGCGAATCATGCGAAACAGTTATCACACGCAGCAGCGCTGTGCGCTGCTGGCGTTTTTGTCTGCACACGCGGACGAGCAGTTCACGGTTGAGCAGCTGCTCGCGGCCATGGGCGACGCCGCGCCCGGCCGCAGCACGGTCTACCGTGCGCTCGACCGGCTGGTCGAGGAGGGCACGGTGCGCCGCTTCGCGCCCGAGAGCGGCGGCAGCGCCGCCTATCAGGCCATGGACCCCGGCCACTGCGATGCGCACCTGCATTTAAAATGCGTCGGCTGCGGGCGGCTGATCCATCTTGACACCGGCGTCTCCGATGCGCTGCAGGCGGACCTGCTGCGCGCGGCGGGCTTCACGGTCGACGGGCGCAGCACGACGATCTACGGCACGTGCGCCGACTGCGGCGGAAAGCGGGGCGGCCATGCGTAAGATTTTATGTGTGCTGCTCTCGGCTGCGCTGATGGTGTCGGCACTGTCCGGCTGCGCGGTGCAGAAAAACCCGGATGCAGACGACGGAAAGCTCCATGTCGTCACGACGATCTTTGCGCCCTATGACTTTGCGCGGCAGGTCGGCGGGGACGATGTGACGGTCACGATGCTGCTGCACCCCGGCTGCGAGGTGCACGCCTATGAGCCCACGCCGAAGGACATCATCGCCATCCGCAATGCCGACGTGTTCATCTACGTCGGCGGCGAGTCGGATGCGTGGGTGCAGACCGTGCTCGACGGCGTCGATAACCCCGACCTGCGCGTCGTGACGCTCATGGACTGCGTTGAGCTGCTGCACGAGGAGACGGTCGAGGGGATGCAGACCGAACGGCACGGGCACGACCATGATGATGGGGAGGATGCGCAGGACGGGGAACCCGACGAGCACGTCTGGACGTCCCCGCGCAACGCCGCGCGCATCTGCCGAAAGCTGTGCGACGCGTTCTCGGCGGCGGACAGCGCGCACGCGGCGCAGTATGCGCAGCGCTGTGGGGACTATGTGGAGCAGCTTGATCGCCTTGATGCGGAATTTCGGGATGTGGTGGAGCACGCTGCGCGAAAAACAATCGTTTTTGCAGACCGTTTCCCACTGCGGTATTTTGCCGACGCCTACGGTCTGGACTATTATGCGGCCTATCCCGGCTGCGCGGACGCGGCCGAGCCGTCGGCTGCCACGGTGGCATTTCTGATCGACAAGGTGCGCGCCGACGGCATCCCGGTCGTGTTCACGATCGAGCTCTCGAACGGCAAGCTCGCCGACACGGTCTGCGAGGCCACGGGCGCGAAAAAACTGGAGTTTGCGACCTGTCACAACGTGACGGCGCAGGCATTTGTAAACGGCGCGACGTATCTGCAGCTCATGGAGCGCAACGTGCAGGCGCTGCGGGAGGCATTGAACTGAATGGCACTCATTACTTGTGAACACGTCTGTCTCGGCTACGACGGGCAGACGGTGCTGCGCGACGTGAACTTCACGGTCTCGCGCGGCGATCTGCTGTGCGTGGTCGGTGAAAACGGCTCGGGCAAGTCCACGCTCATCAAGGGCCTGCTCGGCCTCAAGACGCCGGAGCAGGGCAGCATCACGCTCGGCGACGGGCTCGTGCGCAACGAGATCGGCTATCTGCCGCAGCAGACGCAGCTGCAGCGCGACTTTCCGGCAAGCGTGGCGGAGGTCGTGCGCTCGGGCTGCATCAACCAGATGCGCGGCCGCGTGTTTTATTCCCGCGCCGACCGTGCCCGCGCGCAGGAGAACATGGAGCGCATGGGCATCGAGGATCTGGCCAACCGCAGCTATCAGGCGCTCTCCGGCGGTCAGCAGCAGCGCGTGCTGCTCGCGCGCGCCCTGTGCGCCACGCGAAAGCTCCTTCTGCTCGACGAGCCGGTCACGGGACTTGACCCCGTGGCGACGGTGGAGCTGTATAACCTCATCAAGCTCGTCAATCTCTGCAGCGGCATCACCGTCATCATGGTCACGCACGACATTGACGCCGCGCTGCGCTATGCCACGCACGTGCTGCATCTCGGGCACCGACAGCTCTTTTTCGGCACGGCGGCGGACTACAAGCAGAGCGACGCCGCGCGCCGGTTTCTGGGAGGGCGGAAGGTATGAAGATCATTCTGGAGATGCTGTCGTATCCGTTTCTCGTGCGCGCGCTCGTGGTGGGTGTGCTGGTGTCGCTGTGCGCGTCGCTTCTGGGCGTGTCGCTCGTGCTCAAGCGCTACTCCATGATCGGCGACGGGCTGAGCCACGTCGGCTTCGGCGCGCTTGCGATCGCAACGGCGTTCAATCTCGCGCCGCTGGCGGTGGCGGTGCCGGTCGTGGTCGTGGCGGCGTTTTTGCTGCTGCGCCTGTCGCAGAACGGCAAGCTCAAGGGTGACGCCGCGATCGCGCTGCTGTCGAGCAGCGCACTGGCCGTCGGCGTGATGACCGTGTCCGTCACAAGCGGCATGAACACCGACGTGAACAACTACATGTTCGGCAGCATCCTGTCGCTGTCGTCGGCCGACCTGCGCCTGAGCCTGATCCTGTCGGCGGCGGTGCTGGCGCTGTTTTTGCTGTGCTATCCGCGCATTTTCGCCGTCACCTTTGACGAGACGTTCTCGCGCGCGACGGGCGTGCACACGCAGGCGTACAATATGCTCCTCGCGGTGCTCACGGCTGTCACGATCGTGCTCGGCATGCGCATGATGGGCGCGCTGCTCATTTCGAGCCTCATTATCTTTCCGGCGCTGACGGCGATGCGCGTGTTCGGCACGTTCCGCTCGGTCACGATCTGCGCGGCCGTGGTGTCGGTGGTGAATTTCCTGCTGGGCATGGTGCTGTCCTATGTGTTCGAGACGCCGTCCGGCGCGAGCGTTGTGGTGGTCGATCTGGTGGTGTTCCTGCTCTTTTGCGGCGTGCAGCGGATCTTGTGCCGCACGAAAAAATGACGCTCAAAGCGGCGGCTCCGGTCAGAGCCGCCGCTTTGGACGTTTTCAGCACTGCATCTGCCGGAGCATCTCCTGCCGCAGGTGCGCGATGATGCGCTTTTCGAGCCGGCTGATGTAGCTCTGCGAGATGCCGAGCAGGTCCGCGACCTCTTTTTGCGTCGCCTCGTGTGTGCCGCCGATGCCGAAGCGCAGCAGGATGATGCGCCGGTCGCGCTCGCCGAGCGTCTCGATGGCGCGCAGGAGCATGGCGCGCTCGGCGTCGTCCTCGAGCGGGCGGCTCACGGCGTCGGCGTCCGTGCCAAGGATGTCCGAGAGCAGCAGCTCGTTGCCGTCCCAGTCGGTGTTGAGCGGCTCGTCGATGCTCACCTCCGTTTTCTGCGCGCTGCATTTGCGCAGGTACATGAGGATCTCGTTTTCGATGCAGCGTGAGGCGTAGGTCGCAAGCTTGATGTTCTTGTCCGGCTTGAAGGTGTGGATGGCCTTGACGAGCCCGATCGTGCCGATCGAGATCAGATCCTCGATGTGGATGCCGGTGTTTTCAAACCGGCGCGCGATGTACACCACCAGCCGCAGATTGTGCTCGATGAGCAGGGACGCGGCGTCCTCGCTGCCGGCGGTGAGCGCGCGGATGGCCCGCTGCTCGGCCTCGCGGTCGAGCGGGGCGGGCATGGTGTCGCTCCCGCCGATGTAAAACACCCCCGGCGCGCCGCCGCGCAGCCGCAGCCGCAGCGCCGTCCAGAGCGTATGCAGTCTTTCCAGTAGTCCTGACACGAAAACCCCTCCTCAGCTTTTTGGCGGCAGCACCATGGAAAATGCTCCGTCGGATGTGAGCGCCTGTGCGCTCAGGGCCAGCAGCATCGGCTCCGGCACGCCGTCGATCATCACACTGTCCGGCCGGAACGCCGGCAGCAGCGCGCCCGCCACGCCCACCGCGCGGTATGGCAGCAGTACGACCCGTCCGGTGCATTCCGGCAGCGCGCCGAGCACCGTCAGCGTCTGCACTGCGTCGTCCGGCAGCGCGTGCAGCGCCGGAAACAGCGGCAGCACCGCCGCGTGCTCGACCACGGCCGCCGGCAGGCCGGACACCGGGTCGTGCAGGTCGTTTCCGCTGTCGCGCAGAGCGCGGACGGTCGTGCTGCGTCCGGCGAGCGTGACCGTCACGGTGCGCACCTCGCGCGCAGCGGCCTTTGCCCGCCGCCGGAACACCACCGACACGGCCGCATAGCACACGGCGAACGACAGCGCCAGTACCCGGCCGGATACCGTCACGAGCGCGCCGCTGCCCGGCGGCACGCCCGCGAGCATGCTCGCCGCGTATACCGCGCCGCCGAACGCGGCGGACACCGCGAAAAACACCACCGTGCACCGCGCCCGGTGCGCCTCGCCGCCGAAGGCGATGAGCGCCATGACCGCGCCGAGCGCGAGCTTCATCGCGCCGCTGCCGAGCCAGCCGCAGCCGGGCAGCACCATGACCGCCGCGTACAGCGCGCCCGTGAGCGCCGCGAGCAGATACCGCCCGCGGCGCAGCACCACGCCGCACACGCGCGCGGACGCGAGCACGAGACAGTAGTCAAGGAGCAGATTGAGCCCGAACAGGCGATCAAGATAGATGACGTCCATGGAGCTATCGTATCACGGCGCGCGCGGGAAAATGCGCAAAAGCCGCCGGAGGAAAGAGGGCGGAAAAAAGCGGCGTTTCCCGCGGCGGGAAATGACGCAGAGCGTTGATTTTGCGGTGGGCGGCTGTTATAATGTTGCGTGATTTCGGAGCAGGCGCGCAGTGCGCTGCGCGCTTTCGATATCCGCTCAGGAGGCAAATGATGAAAGCAAACAAACGATCACTGGCGCTGGTCCTGACACTGGTGCTCATCTGCACGCTGCTGCCGCTCCCGGCGGCACAGGCTGCAGACGTGCAGCCGGTGCTCTCGGCTGCGCTGGCGCGGCAGGCTTCCGCCGTTCCGTCGCCGGGCTATGGCGACGAGTGGACGGTGCTCGGGCTTGCGCGCGGCGGGTATTTCACCGCGGACAGCGACTATTTTGCGCGCTATTACGCAGACCTCTCGGCCAAGGTGCCGGAGCTGACGGCGGCGTCCGGGCGCGACGGTGCGCTCAACGCCTATAAATCTACGGACAATTCGCGCGTCATCCTCGCCCTGTCCGCCATCGGGCGCGACGCGGCGCAGGTCGGCGGGTGCGATCTCACCGCGCCGTATGCGGATTTTGCGTGGGTGACCAATCAGGGCATCAACGGGCCCATCTTCGCGCTGCTTGCGCTCGACAGCCGCAATTACCTGCCCGGCAGCACGGTGCGCAGCCGGTGCGTGGATGCGATCCTGAACGCCGAGTGCTCCGGCGGCGGCTGGGCGCTCAGCGGCACTGCGGCCGATCCGGATGTGACGGCCATGGCGCTGCAGGCGCTGGCGGCTTACCGCTCGGAGGCGGCGGTCGCGGCGGCCGTGACGCGCGGCGTGGACGCGCTCTCTGCCATGCAGAGCAGCGACGGCGGCTTCACCTCGTGGGGCTCCGCCAACGCCGAGAGCGCCGCACAGGTCATCGTTGCCTGCACGGCGCTGGGCATTGATCCGGACACGGACAGCCGCTTCGTCAAGGACGGCGGCTCGGCGGTCGATGCGCTCCTGACGTTCTACGATGCGGACGCGGCGGCCTTCCGCCATACGGCCTCCGGCGGCGTGAACAGTCTCGCTACCGAGCAGGCGGTGTATGCGCTCGTGGCCGTGTCGCGTCTGCGCCGCGGGCAGAGCAGCCTCTATCAGGAGACGGACACGCCCACGATCGAGACGCCCGCCGAGCCCGATGCGTCGCTCGCGCGCGTGCTCTGCACGGCGGACGGCAGCGGCCTCATCCCTGCGGGATACCGCACGGCCGCGGTGTGCCCGCCGGATGCATCGGCAGACAGCACCGTCACGTTTTCCGACGGGACGCAGCTGCTCTACAGCCCCGTTTTGTCCGAGCGCAGCGGCACACCGACATGGGTGTGGCTCTTTGCGCCGGACGTGACGGACGATATGCTCAACGACCCGGCAAGTTACACCGTGGCGGACGGGAAGGGGCCGGTGCTCACCGTCGGTGACGTGAATGCCGACGGCGTCATCAACGCGCAGGATGCGCTGGCCATCCGCACGGCCTGCGCCGGAGAGACGGCTCCGGCGGCGGATGTGCTGCTGGCGATGGATGCGGATCTCAGCGGCCGCGTGGACGCGCAGGATGTGCGCGCGGTGGCCGACAGCTTTGTGCGGGATACGGCGCTGCCCGCAGCGCAGGAGGACGGAACATGAAGCCTTTGCGGACAAAAAAGAACCTTGCCGCTGCGCTCAGCGTTCTGCTTGTCGCGGCGATCGTGGTGCTGTGCATCGCGCTGCGGCAAAAGAGCGATGCGGACGTTGACCCCACGCTGACGCTCGTGTGCGCGCCGGCGGATGCCGACGGCGTGTGCACGGTCGACGTGCAGCTGACCGGCCTGCCGGACGGCGGACATTATGAGGCGGCGAGCATCGCCGTGGCCTTTGACCCGACGCAGCTGACCTTTCTCGGCACGGACGACGGGGACATCCCGCTCGTGATGGGCAGCCTCCCGGAGTGGGAGAGCGACCCCGCGCGCGCAAACGAGACCGGCAGCGCGCGTGCGCTGTGCCTGCCGGAGGAGGGAGCCGCGCTGGCTACCTCGACCGGCAGCGTGCTCGTGCGCCTGCGCTTTCAGTTGGCCGACGGCGTGACGGACTCGGCGCTGACGGTGACGGATGCGGCGCTGGCTGCCGCGGACGAGACCGAGAGCCTTACCTCGGCGGCGGCCACACTTGAGGTCGCCGGCGGGACGGTGCGCCATGGGTAAGCGCCGCGCCTGCTGCCTGCTGCTGTGCCTGCTGCTGTTGCTGTGCACGGCCTGCGGCGGGCAGCCGCAGCCGGACACCGGCGGCGCGCTGCGCTGCACGGTGACGATCGAGTGCACCACGGTGCTCGCGCACATGGACGGCCTGAAGGCCGGCAAGGCGGAGATCGTCCCGTCCGACGGCGTGCTCCTGCCGGAGACGGAGGTCGCCTTCTCCGAGGGCGACACGGTGTTTGACGTGCTGCAGCGCGTCTGCCGGGCGCAGGGCATCCACATGGAATCAAGCTGGACGCCCGCATACAACAGCGCCTACATCGAGGGCATCGGCAACCTCTACGAATTCGACTGCGGCGAGCTGTCCGGCTGGATGTACAGCGTCAACGGCGTCTGGCCGGATTATGGCTGCAGCGGTTACACACTGCACGACGGCGACGCCGTCGTCTGGAGCTATACCTGCGATCTCGGGCGCGATGTCGGCGCCCGGCAAGGAGACACATGACCGATTCTTTTTCGGCGCTGCATCCGGCGCTGACCTTTTGCTATTTTGCGGCCGTGCTGCTGCTGACGATGTTCGTGCTGCACCCGGTATTTCTGGCGCTGAGTCTGCTGGGGGCGCTGGGCTACTGCGCGCTGCTGCGCGGCTGGCGCAGACTGTGGCGGACGCTTGGCCGGCTCGTGCCGTTTCTGGTGCTGATGGCGGCGCTCAATGCACTGTTTAACCACGCGGGCGTGACGATGCTGTTCTATCTGCCCAACGGCAACCCCGTCACGCGCGAGGCTCTGTGCTACGGCGCGGCTGCGGCGGCGATGTTTGCGGCCGTGATCCTGTGGTTTCAGTGCTGCAGCGCGGTCATGACCACCGATAAATATCTGTACGTGTTCGGCAGCGCGCTGCCGAGCGCGTCGCTGCTGCTGAGCATGGCGCTGCGCTTCGTGCCGAAGTTCACGGCGCATATGCGCGCCGTCGCTGCGGCACAGGCATCGCTCGGCTGCGGCACGCGCGAGGGCGGCGCGTGGCAGCGATTGCGCAGCGGCGCTCGCGTGCTGTCCGTCACCGTCTCGTGGGCGCTCGAGAGCGGCATCACGGCGGCGGACTCCATGAAGAGCCGGGGCTACGGCGCCGGCAGAAGAACGTATTTCGGCAACTACCGCTTCACCCGGCGCGACGGCGTGCTCAGCGCCGTGCTTGCGCTCGCGCTTGCGGGCGTGTGCGTGGGTGTCGGCTGCGGCGCGCTGTATGTGCGCTACTACCCGTCGATGCGCATCGGCGGCGCCGGCGCGCTCGGCGCGGTGTGCGCGGCGTGCTTTGCGCTGCTGTGCTTTCTGCCGCTGCTGCTCAATGGAAAGGAGGCGCTGACATGGCGTCGTTTGCGCTCGAACATCTGACGTTTTCCTATCCGGGGCAGACGCGCCCGGCGCTCGACGATCTCACGCTCACGATCCCTGAGGGCGCGGTCACGGTGCTCTGCGGCGAGAGCGGCAGCGGCAAGTCGACCCTCCTGCGTCAGCTCAAGACCTGCCTCACGCCGCACGGCGAGACCAGCGGCACGGTGCGCTTCGGGGACGCGCTTTTGAAAGACATCCCGTTTGCCGAGCAGGCGCGGCGCATCGGCTTCGTGCTCCAGCACCCGGACGACCAGATCGTGACGGACAAGGTGTTTCACGAGCTCGCGTTCGGGCTTGAGAGCCTCGGCTGCGACGAAGCGGCCATGCGGCTGCGCGTCGCCGAGATGGCGAGCTATTTCGGCATTGCCGACTGGTTCGAGCGCGGCGTGCAGACGCTCTCCGGCGGGCAAAAGCAGATGCTCAACCTCGCCTCCGTTGTGGTTATGCGGCCGGACGTGCTCATTCTGGATGAGCCGACGAGCCAGCTTGACCCCATCGCGGCGAGCACGTTTCTGCACACGCTGCGCAAGCTCAACGAGGAGCTCGGGCTCACGATCCTGCTGTCCGAGCAGCGGCTGGAGGAGGCCGTGCCGCTGGCGGACCATCTCATTGTGCTCGAGCGGGGACAATTGCTTGCATCCGGCGCGCCGCGCAGCGCGGCAGCCGCCGTGCGCGGCCGGCCGATCTTCTCCGCCATGCCTACGGCGGCGCGCATCGCCGCCGCGCTCGGAGAGACGGAGCACCTGCCGCTCACCGTGCGCGAGGGGCGGGCATACCTGCGCCGCTGCGCGCAGCGTCCGCTGCCGGAGACGAAAACCGAGCCCGCGCAGGCACAGCCCGTGCTGCGCGTGCGCGACGGCTGGTTTCGCTACGCGCAGAGCGCACCGGACGTGCTGCGCGGCTTTTCGCTCACGCTGCGCCCGGGCGAGCTCTACGCGCTCACCGGCAGCAACGGCAGCGGCAAGACGACGGCGCTCGGCGTGCTCGCGGGGCAGCTGCGGCCGTACCGCGGCAGCGTGTATCTCGACGGGAAAAAGCAGCGCGCGCTCCAGCCCCTGCGCGACGGCATCGCCGCCGTGCCGCAGGATCCGCGCACGCTCTTCACGGCCGACACGGTGCGCGCCGATCTTGCGTCGCTCGGCAGGGACACTGCGCTGGTGGACGCGGTCGTGCAGCAGATGGCGCTCGCGCCGCTGCTCGGGCGGCATCCGTTTGACCTCTCGGGCGGCGAGCAGCAGCGTGCCGCGCTGGCAAAGGTGCTGCTCATGCAGCCGCGCGTGCTGCTGCTCGATGAGCCGACCAAGGGCATGGACGGCGCGTTCAAGGCGGAGTTCGGCGCGCTGCTGCGCAGGCTCTGCGCACAGGGCACGGCCGTGTGCATCGTGAGCCATGATGTGGAGTTCTGCGCACAGTATGCCGACCGCTGCGGTCTGCTCTTTCGCGGCGAGGTCGTGACGGAAAGCGACCCGCGCACGTTTTTCTCCGGCAATTATTTCTACACCACGGCGGCGGCACGCATCGCGCGCACCGCTGCACCCGGCGCGGTGCTGTGCGAGGAGGTCGTGCAATGTCTCGCAGACTGACGCGCCGCACATGGATCGCGCTGGCGATCCTGCTTCTGGCGATCCCGGCGCTGATGGCGGTGTTCGTGTGCGTGTGGGACGAGCGCAAATACTACCTCACGTCGCTGCTGCTCGTGGGGCTGATGTTCGTGCCGTTCGTGCTGCGCTTTGAGGGACGCAGACCGCAGGCGCGCGAGCTCGTGCTGCTGGCGACGATGACGGCGCTGGCCGTGGCCGGACGCGCGGCGTTTTACTGGCTGCCGCAGTGCAAGCCCGTGTGCGCGATCGTGATCCTCACGGCGGTGGCCTTCACGCCGGAGGCGGGCTTTGTCACCGGCGCGGCGGCGGGGCTGATCTCAAACTTCTTCTTCGGTCAGGGACCGTGGACGCCGTGGCAGATGCTTGGCTTCGGGCTTGTGGGCTTCGTCGGCGGCGTGCTGTTTTCGGGGCGCAGGGTGCGCCTTGTGCCGCTGCTGCTCTACGGCTTTTTGTCGGTGTTTGTCCTCTACGGCGTGCTGCTCGACACGGCGAGCATGCTCATGTACAACGCCGTGCCCTCGTGGCAGCTCTGGCTTGCGACCTGCGCGTCCGGGGTCGTTTTTAACCTCATCCATGCGTGCAGCACGGCCGTGTTCCTGCTCGTGCTGTACAAGCCGCTGCTGAGCAAGCTCGCGCGTGTGAAAGAAAAATACGGGCTTCTGGAGTGAAAAAAGCCTCCGCATCCGGTCGGATGCGGAGGCTTTTTTGCCTGTGCTTCATGCCTGCTGCCAGAGCAGGCGGTGGTCGTCAAAGACGACCTGCAGCCGGCCGGTGTCCCTCCCCCACGCGAGGTAGGAGCGCACCGTGCTGCCGACGAGCGCGTACTGCTCGAAATCCATCACGAGATCAAAGCGCCGGAACAGCTGCTGCAGCACAGACTCGAACGTCTGCGGGGTGCGGCAGAGCTCCGTGATGATGTCCGCGATCTCGAGCACCTTGTCGATGTTGTACTGCGCGAGCGGCGCGATGTCCTCCGTCACGGCGGCGTGCGCCGGAACGAATGCGCGCGCGCAGAGCGTCTTGACCGTCTCGAGCGTGTTCAGGTAGGCTGCGACGTCGTAGAGAAAGCCGATCTGATACTTTTCGAGCGTCTCGCGGCTTGACAGGCAGTCGGCCAGATACACCACGTCGTCCGGCGTGCGAAAGCCCACCATGTCGAAAAAATGTCCCGGCAGCGGCAGCAGCTCGAACCCTGCCGGCAGACACGCCGCGGTCAGCTCCTGCGCGTCGCTCGGCTTTGCCATGAGAAATTTGTGCCGCAGATCCTTCGGCGGATAGCCGCCGTAGAGAAACGCGGGCTCGAGCAGCGTGTGGCGCGTGAAGTCGCACTCGATGCCGGGGGCAAAGACCCTGCAGCCGGTCTGGTTTTGCAGGTACTGGTTGCCGCCAATGTGGTCGGCGTTGGAGTGCGTGTTGTAGATGGCGGTCAGACGCCAGCCGTTTCGGTCGAGCAGCTGGCGCACCTTGCGCCCGGCCTCCTTGTCGTTGCCGCTGTCGATGAGGCAGACGTCGGTGTCATTGAGGCGAACGAGGCCGATCTTGGCGGGGCTCTGGATATAGTAGCTGTTTCCGGCAACCTGAGTCAGTTCGTACATGGCGATGTCCTCCTTTTTCAGACTGTGTGCCTGCGGATGAGCGGCTCGACCTGCGCGGCGAGCTGCGCGAGCGCGCCCGGCTCAAACGGGGAGCGGAAGCCGGCCTCGGCCAGCAGCTCCGTCCAGAGCTTTTCGCCGCCCTGCTCCGACAGGTGCAGGTAGCGGGCGAACGCGCCGTCATAATCGTCCTGCGATGCGAGCAGGAACTGGAATGCCGCCGTCTGCGCAAGGCAGTAGTCGATGTAATAAAACGGCGTCTCATAGATGTGCATCTGGTATTGCCAGCGCGTGCCGCGCTCGAGATACGGGATGCCGCGCTGGTCAATGTACGGGCGGTATTTTGCCTCGAGCTCCAGCCAGACGGCGTTGCGTCCGGCGGGGGTCAGATCGGGCTCTGCGTAGACGCGGTGCTGGAATTCGTCCACCATCGCGCCGTAGGGCAGAAAGCTCAGCGCGTCGAGCGCGTGCTGGTAGCGGTAGCGCTGCGCGTCGCCCGCCTTGGGGAAAAAGCCGTCGAGATACGGCCAGGCGAAAAACTCCATGCTCATCGAGTGCGTCTCGGCGGTCTCCATGCCGCCGCAGCCGAGCTCGAGCGCGAAGCGGTTGTCCGCGATCAGGTAGGCGTTGAGTGCGTGGCCGGCCTCGTGCGTCACGACGTCCACGTCGCCGGAGGTGCCGTTGAAGTTTGCAAGGATGAACGGCTGGCGGTATTTCACGAACTCCGTGCAGTAGCCGCCGCCCCATTTGTTCGGGTGCGCGTCGACGTCAAAGGCCTCGTTTTGACGCATCATGCGGAAAAATGCGCCCGGCACGTCGCCCATGGCGTCGTACATCTTCTGCGCCGCGGCAAAGAGCGCCTCCTTGCCGCAGGGCGTCGGGTCGCCGCCGGGGGCAAAGACCTCGTTGTCGTAGAGCCGGAACGTGTCGATGCCGAGACGTCCGGCGTTTTCCAGCCGCAGCCGCGACACGACCGGCACGATGTCGCGCACGATGTTCTCGCGGAACGTCTGCACGGCCTGCACATCGTAGCACATGCGCTCCATGCGGCAGTAGCCGAGCTCGATGAAGTTTTCATAGCCCATCTTTTTGGCCATCCGGTCGCGCACGTGCACGAGCCGGTCGAAAATATCATCAAGCTGCTCGCTGTGCGCGGCCAGCGTCGTGCCGAGCGCCTCATAGCATTCCCTGCGCGTGGCGCGCTCGGCGCTGCGGGCGTATTTCATCAGCATCGGGCGCGGCAGCTGCTCGCCCCGGAAGGGGAAGAGCATGCCCGCCATGAGCTGGGCGTATTCGCTCACGAGCCTGTTTTCCTCGACCATGTCGTCCACGATCTCCGGCGACATGCTCCGCCGCTGCAGCTCCATGCTGCGCAGCAGGATCGGCGAGAGCGCCTGCCCGAGCTCCGCCCGAAACGGGCTGTCAAGCACGGCGGAGGCGTACTGCAGATCGAGGTTTTCGATCTCCGGACCGATCTCGTCATAGTAGTCCTTCTCGGCCAGATAAAACGGGTCGACGGTGTTGATCGTGTAGCGCATATACGACAGCGACTGCGCCGTGTCGTACTCCGTCTTGAGCGAGAGATACTCTGCGCGCGCGGCGAGGATCTCCTCCACGCTCCGTGCGCCGCGCACGCGCTCGATCACACGGCTGAGTCCTGCGGTCATCTCCTCGCGCGTCACGCGCCGGTAGGGAAGTTGGGATACGTTCATGCATGCTCCTTTCCAAGCTCCGCGGCTTCGGGATCCGTGCGCAGTGCCTGCCGGGCGAAGGCAAGAAACCGCTTTGCCGCCGGGGACAGCTCCTCCGACGCGGGCGCGGCGATGCCGATCTCGGCATACTGCGGCGGATCGACCGGGAGGATCACGATGCCGGTCGTGTCCCAGCCGCGGGTGATGAGTTGATTGTTCAGGCTCACGCCGAGCCCGGCCTGAACCATGGCAAAGGTGGCGCGGCTGTCCACGGACGTGTAGCGGACGTTCGGCGTGATGCCTGCGCGGGCGAACACGCGCGCGTTGTCCGTGTCCTGGTGCATATAGGTGGCGATCGTCGGCTCGGTCGCAAAGGCTGCGAGCGGGAACGTCCTGCCTCCGGCCAGCGGATGCTCCGGCGGCAGCCATGCGACCATGGGATCTTCACACAGCGGGATCCAGTCGAAGCCGCCCTCGCGGAAGCTCGTGATGCAGAAATCCGCCGTGTGCTCGCTCACGGCGCGTGTGAGCTGGCTGCTGTTGCCCTGCAGGACCTGCACCTCGATGCCGGGGTAGTCCTTGCAGAAGCGGGCGATGCAGCGGCTGAGCCAGCCGTAATACGCCCCGTACACGCAGCCGACGGCAATGGTGCCGGTCTCGATGCCGCGGATCTCGGCAGCCTGCGCCGCGAGCAGGGCGCTCCAGTGCGTCAGCTCCCGCAGGGCGGGCAGCAGCCGCTGACAGGCGCGCGTCGGCCGCACGCCGCTGTGCGAGCGGCACAGCAGCGGGAAGCCCAGCTCCTGCTCAAGCGCCGCCATCATCCGGCTCAGGCCGGAGGGGGTGTAGTCCAGTTTTTCCGCCGCCGCCGAAAGGCTTCCGGCCTCGAGCACGGCCAGCAGCGCGCGGCATTTCTCAGTGTCCATAGGCTGTCTCCGTCCTTGCGGAATTCGCAAGGAAGTGTTGAAATACTGTCTCTTTACGCAATGATACAGCCGCAGTATCATTTCGTCAAGATATTTTCGGGAGGGATCGCAGATGAAGACCCGGATCATGACGCGCACACAAGCGGAGCTGCTGCTGGCAGCGGTCATCATTGCACGCAGCACATCGTATGTGCTCACAAAAGTCGGGCTGCAGGATATGGGCAAATTCACGCTGCTGGCGGTGCGGTTTTTGCTGGCGTTTGTGTTTCTGGCGGTGCTGTTCCGGCGGCGGCTGCTGCGGATCGACCGGCGCACACTGCTCAGCGGCCTTGCCATGGGCGGCATCTACTTTTGCGTCATGACAGCGGAGCTCACGGCGCTGAAAACGGTGGAGACCTCCACCGTGTCGTTCGTGACGAATACCGCCGTTGTCATCGTGCCGCTCGTTCAGGCGGCACTCAGCCGCCGGTGGCCGGAGCGCCGCGTGCTGCTCGGTGCGCTGGCGTGTCTGCTGGGTGTGGCGCTGCTGACGCTGCGCAGAGGTCTCACGCTCACGCCGGGCGTCGGGTACTGCATTCTGGAGGCGTTTTTGTATTCGGCGGCCATTCTCGTTACCGACCGGCTCACGCACGCCGGAGCCGATCCGCTGCTGTCCGGTGTGGTGCAGGTGGGCTTTCTGGGGCTGCTGGCGTTGATCGCATCGTTCCTGTTCGAGACGCCGCATCTGCCCGGCAGCGGCACGGAGTGGCTGGTCGTGCTGGCTCTGGCGCTCGTGTGCAGCGGCTTTGGCTTCACGCTCCAGCCGGTCGCGCAGAGCGGGACGACGGCAGATCACGCGGCGCTGTTTTGCGCGCTCAATCCCTTCGTTGCGGCGGCGCTGGGCGCAGTGTGCTTTCACGAGCATTTTGGCCCTGCAGGTCTGCTCGGCGGCGCGCTGATCCTGGCGGGGATCGTGATGTCCTGCCGGCCGCGGAAAAACACCGGCTGAAAAACGGCAAATGCTCCGGATGCGTTGGCATCCGGAGCATTTTCATGCTTATTCGGCTTCGTTTTCCGCCTGATAGGCGCGCACGTAGTTCACAAGCGTGTCGACGGTCTTGTCGATGCCGAGCTTGCCGCTGTTGACGACGAGATCGTAGCCGCGCGCATCGCCCCACTTCGTGTCGCAGTAGTAGTTGTGGTAGGCCTTGCGGTCGCGGTCGACGCGGCGCATCTCCTGCGCCGCCTGATCGGCCGTGAGGGATTTTTCCTCCATGAGCCGCCGGCGCTTCACGTCGGGCTTCCCGGCGATGAACAGGTGCACGGCGTTCGGGTTGCTGCGCAGCACGTAATCCGAGCAGCGGCCGAGCACGACGAACGACTCGCCGCTGTCCGCCAGCTCCTGAATGTGCTCGAACGTCTCGTGCGCGAGCGCATCCTCCGGCGCGTTGAAGTTCTCGCCGATGCGGCGCGACCACAGCAGGTGCACCGGCTTCTCGTCATAGCGCGCGGCGTCCTCGGCGTTAAAGACGCTGGCCAGCAGCAGTTCCTTATCATAAAACGCGATGCCGAGCTGTCCGGCGATCTGTTCGGCGATGTACTTGCCGCCGCTGCCGTGTTCACGGCCGACGGTCACGATGATTTGCTTCATGATGCGTTACCGCCTTTCTCAAAGTAGGATCACAGGTATCTCAGAAACAGGCATCCCAGCGAGACCGCAACGACCAGCAGTGTGGCCGGAATGCAGTATTTGCAGTATTTGCCCCAGCTGATGGGGTGGCCGCTCTTGGCCGACACGGACGTGGCCACGACGTTGGCCGATGCGCCGATGGGTGTGGCGTTGCCGCCGAGGTCGGTGCCGAGCGAGAGCGCCCAGGCGATCACGCGCAGATCCATGCCCTGCGTCGCCGCGATGGACTGGATGACCGGTACCATGGTGGCAGCGAACGGGATGTTGTCGATCAGCGCGCTGCACACGGCCGAGAGCAGCAGGATGATGACGATGACGGCCTTGATGCTGCCGCCGCTGATGTTCGAGATGAACTGCGCGATGAGCTTGAGCACGCCGGTCTGCTCCAGTCCCGCGACGGAGATGAACAGGCCGATGAAAAACAGCAGCGTCTTGTAGTCCACGCCGCGCAGCACGTCCTTCACGCCGGCACCGCCGTTGGTGCACACGGTCACGAGCAGCGTCAGCGCTGCGACGATCACACCGATGCACGCGACGGTCAGACCGGTCTGCGCGTGTGTCACAAGCAGCGCGACCGCGATGAGAAACACGACCACATCCGCGATGAACGCCCTGCGGTCGGCGATGGCGGTCGCCGGGGCGGGGCAGACGGCGTCCGCCGGGCGGGCGGCCTCACTCGCCTTGAGCGGCTTGCGGAAGCACAGCCAGAAAAACAACAGCACGAACACAAAGCAGACCCCGACGATCATGCCGGTGTTTTGAATGAAGTCCGTGAACGTGTAGCCGAGCGCCGTGCCGATGATGATGTTGGGGGGATCTCCGCACATGGTGGCAGCGCCGCCGAGGTTTGCGCAGAAGACCTCCGACAGGATCATCGGGACGGGGTCAAAGCGCAGGATCTGCGCCAGCTCCAGCGTGACGGTCGCCAGAAACAGCACGACCGTGATGCTGTCGATGAACATGGCCAGAAACGCGGCCATGGCCATGAAGCACACCAGCAGCGGAACGACGTGGTAATGCGTGGCTTTGGCCAGCGACAGGCAAAGCCAGCGGAAAAATCCGGATTTTCCGAGCCCCTCGACCATGATCATCATGCCGGTGATGAAGAAGATGGTCGACCAGTTGACGCCGAAGCTCGCGCTCTCCGAGGCGCCGTACCAGAAGTCGGCGCGGAAGATCGCGCCGAGATTCAGCGCGTTTTTGATCGCGTCCCAGCTGTGCATGCAGATGCCGAACACGACCACGAGCACAAGCGCCGCGCTGCCGAGCGTGACATACTGCCGCTCGAATTTGTCCATGATGATGAGCGCAAACATGCCGACGAAGATAACGGCGGCAAGGATCTGGGCAGTCATAGGAAAAGACCTTCTTTCTTGAAATTTGCGGGGAGTGCCGACGCAGAGGCATCGAAGAAAGAGGGTTGCTTCGTGGTGGTGTCCTTCCCCAACAGGAGAGGAATTTTAGCGCGCTCGGGAGCAAAAGTCAAGGACTTTTCGCAAATCTGAGCGGGTTCTTATCAGACTTTTCAATGCTTGATATCACAGGCATTTATAGGCGATGATCGTCGCGCCGCCCTTGCCCTCATAGCGCTTGATCTGATACTTGTCCGGAAAGGCGGCCAGCAGCTCCGGCAGCTTGCCGTAGCCGTAGGCGCGGACGTTGAAGTCGGGCTTTACGCGCTTGATGTACAGCCCCGAGGAGCTGACATTGACAAAGCCGTCGTTGTCCTGATATTTTTCGGAGGCAATGTGCAGCAGGTTGTGGATCTCGCGGATGTCGGGCTTTTTCGGCGCCGGCTCGGGCTCCGGTGCCGGTTCGGGTTCGGGCTCGGCTGCCGGCGCGGGCCCGGCGGCGGGCTTTTTCGCGCTGCGGGCGGACTTTTTCGTCTTGCGCGCAGCGGGCTTTTTGGCGGCGGGCTCGGCCGTGTGCTCAACGGCGGCGGGCTTTTCGTCCGCCTTGGCGAGATAGTCGATGAGGATGAAGTCATCGCACGCGTTTTTGAACGACTCCGGTGTCGTCGTCACGCCCGCGCCGATGATGTACAGCCCCGACTCGCGCAGCCGGATGGCCAGCGGCGTGAAGTCACTGTCGCTCGACACGAGCACGAGCGCGTCGTACATGTTCGTGTGCAGCAGATCCATCGCGCCGATGACCATGGCGATATCGGTCGTGTTCTTTCCGGTGACGTAGTCAAACTGCTGCTCGGCGCGGATGGCGAGGCGCTTGAGCTCCGGCTCCCAGTTTTTCAGCGAGTCCTTGCGCCAGTTGCCATAGGCTTTTTTCACAACGATGCGGCCGTAGGTCGATACCTCGTGCAGCACGGCCTCGAGCTTGGTCAGCTGTGTATTGTCGGCGTCGATGAGGACGGCAATTTTTTGAAAGTTATCCATATAGGTTGCTCCTGAGCTGCCGCATGGGCAGAGATTTTTTCTCCATTATAGCGTTTTTGCGCGCAAAATGCAACGAAAGCGGGATGCATCCCCGCTTTCGCCGTCCGGTTCATGCGCCTGAGTCTGCGTCCGCCGGACACTGGCGCCCGTTTGGGTCGATGTGCGTGTCGCCGGGCAGGAGCATCTGCGAGACCGGCAGGATCGTGTAGCCGTCGGCGATGAGCGCCTCGATGATCCCGGCCAGCGCCTCCGGTGTGTGCTCGGCTGCGTTGTGAAGCAGCACGATGCTGCCCGGCTGTACGCGCGTGAGCACGCGCGAGGTGATCTCGTCGCCGCTCAGCCCCTTCCAGTCGAGCGAATCGACGTCCCACTGGACGGCGTGCATCCCGAGGGCGTTGATCGCGGAGATCACGGTGTCGTTGTACTCTCCGTAGGGGCAGCGGAACAGCGTCGGCCGCGTACCGGTGACGGCTGCGATCTTGTCGGCGCAGGTGTTGACCTCTGCCTCGATCTGCCCGGCGCTGAGCTGCGCCATGTGCGGGTGCGTGGCCGAGTGGTTCATGACCTCGTTGCCCGCGTCTGCGAGCGCCTTGACAGACTCCGGATATTTGTCCACCCACTCGCCGACGACGAAAAACGTCGCGTGCACGTTGTATTTGTTGAGGATGTCGATGAGCGTCTGCGTGTCCTCGTTGCCCCACGCCGCGTCAAACGTCAGGCTCACGACGCGGTCGTCGCGCTGCACACTGTAGATGGGCAGCACGCGTTTGGCTGCGCTCACGCCCACGATCGCGGGACTGTTGACCGCCCAGAACATGAGCGCGACGGCCAGCACCAACGCGCACGCGCTCAGCGGCTTGCGGTATTTTCTGACGGCTTGGCGTACCTTGTGCATTGCACCACCTCCGGCTTTCTGCCCTCATCCTATGCGCGGGAGCGGGCGGATATGCGCCGGTTTCGGTTTACATAATTTTCATACCCGCCTGCCGCTTGACGCGCGGCGGATTTTCCGCTATCATGAGCCGGACGATGAGGTGATGACGATGCAATATCTCTGCGCGCCGATGGAGGGCGTGACCGGCGACCTGTTCCGGCAGGCACAGCGGCAGACCTTTCCCGCGGCGGACAGCTACTATACGCCCTTTCTCTCGCCGACTGCGAACCGCACCTTTTCTCCGCGCGAGCTGCGCGAGATCGAGCCGGCGCACAATGCGGGCATCCATGTCGTGCCGCAGCTCATGGGGCACTGCGCCGAGGATTTTCTCTGGATGGCGGGGCGGCTTGCGGACATGGGCTACGACGAGGTGAACTTCAACCTCGGCTGCCCGTCGAACACGGTCACAGCGAAGAAAAAGGGCGCGGGCCTGCTCACGGAGCCGGAGCTGCTGCGGCAGTTTTTTGACGACGTGTTTGCCGCCTGCCCGCTGCCGGTCTCGGTCAAGACCCGCCTCGGCAAAACGACGGCGGAGGGGTTTCCCGCGCTGCTGGAGCTCTACAACGACTACCCGATCCGCGAGCTGATCGTGCATCCGCGTGTGCAGGCGGATCAGTATCACGGGCAGCCGGATCTGGAGGCGTTCGCCTATGCGCTCGCGCACAGCCGCGCGCCGGTGTGCTACAACGGTGACCTGTTTGACGCGCCGGCCGTGCGCGCGTTTCAGGCGCGGTTTCCGGCGGTGGAGCGCGTGATGCTCGGCCGCGGCCTTGCGGCAAACCCCGGCCTGATCGGCCAGCTGCGCACGGGCAAAGCGCCGACGGCGGCGCAGTTTCAGGCGTTTCACGACCGGCTCTACGCCGCCACACGTGCGCGCATCCCCGACCGGCGCGCGCTGTTGTTTCGCATGAAGGAGGCGTGGCGCTACCTCGGCTGCAGCTTTGCCAACTCTGAGCGGCCGCTGCGCCGCATCCGCAAGGCGCAGGATCTCGCGGAGTACGAGAGCGCGGTGCGCCAGCTCTTCGCGGCCTGCCCCGTGCGGGAGAATGCAGGCTATTACATTTAAACAAAATCGTCCCCGACAGCCACGCTGCCGGGGACGATTTTTCTGTTTCAGTTCTGGCCGTACCAGTCGCCGCCCGGCTGCGCGCCGGGGTTCGGCTGCCAATCGCCGGGCGCATGGTCGCCCATGCTGCGCGGCAGACTGCGGTAGAACGCAGCGTGCGACACGGTCATATACGGCGCGAGCCACAGATAGCCGATGCCGGCGGTCAGCGCGCCCAGCAGCGCCCAGCCGATGAAGCTCAGGTCGAGGCAGAACAGGTCGCCCTTGCGCCCGTTCATGAGCGCCTTGGAGCGCTCGATGGCCTCCGACGGCGCGATGGTCGGGTTTTCGGCCATGATGTACGTCGCCATGGAGTAGCGGTAGGCGGCGATGATGCCGGGGATGACAAACAGCAGCGACCACGCGATGACCTTGAGCGCGATGAGCAGGTTGAGCACGAAGGCGTTGCCGAAGATGTCAAAGCCGGAAAACAGGTCTTCAAACTGCGCCTGCTCGCCGTCGACAAGCTTCAGACAAAAGCGGTTGTGCCCGATGGCGACGCTGCCGCCGATGACAAACTGCGCCAGCGAGATCAGCCCGGAAATGGGCAGAAACACATGCAGGAAACTGCGCAGTAACTCCGGATAGTACTGCGACAGATCTTTGCCGTTGATCGTGATGTTCAGCGGCGGGGTGAAGCCGGTGCTCGTGCCGCCGAGCAGACTTGCCAGCAGCGTCACGCCGACGGCGAGCCACCAGTAGTTTTTCAGCGCGCGGCGCGCCATGCTGCGGTAATCGGATGCGGAATACATAGGCAAACCTCCTTTGTGTCACCATGGGGTGCGTTCCTGCCCGTGCACGAGAAAGGCGTGCTCGGCCAGCTCCGCAAGCGGGCTGTCGCTGCGGGAGTCGGAGTAAAACTCCGCGATCTGCACCTCGGGATAGGCCTCGTGCAGGCGGCGCACCTTTTCCGCGCCGTGGCAGTTTTCACCGTCGGTCGCGCCGGTGTGCCTGTCCACGCGCGAGGCCAGCAGCCGCACGCCGAGCTTCTGCGCCGGAATGCGCACGAGAAATTCCGGCGAGGCGGAGATGATGATGTCGTCCGGGCGCCGCTGCGCAAGATACCACACGTTCACGCGCGGAAAGTTTTTTGCCCAGAACGCCTCGAGCTCCGCGTCCACATCGGGCACACGGCGCAGAAAGCCGTACATCCGCTCCTTGATGGCGGTCTTGCTGATCCTGCCGAGCCAGTAGCCCGGCAGCAGCGCGAGTGTGCGCAAAAGCGGCCAGATCACGCCGGGGTGCCGGCGCAGGCACCAGCGCACGAACGCCACCGTGCTGTCCACGGGGAAGATGGTCTTGTCCCAGTCGTATACGTTGACTTTTTCCATAGAGCTCCTCTCAGTAGAGCGTGCCGGCCAGCTGCATATACGCGGCGGCGACGGCCTCGCGGATGAAGTAATTGACGCGCATGGTCTTGAGCGTCGTCTCGGCGGCGATGCCGGAGGGGTCAGCGCCGAGCGAGCGCGCCATACGCTTGGCGCGGTGGAGGTGGTATTCGCTCGTCACGATGCCGACGCCGTCGGCGGGGTCACCGCCGCGCGCGCGGAGTATGGCAAACGAATTTTCCAGATTCTCGCGCGTGGTGCGTGAGCGATCCTCCTGCACGATGCGCGCGCTGTCGATGCCGTGCGCCGTGAGGTAGTCGGCCATGGCTCTGGCCTCCGTGATGTCCTCACCCGGCCCCTGACCGCCGGAGACAATGACCGTGGCGGCGGGGTTCGCGTTCAGATAGCCGAGCGCTGCGTCGAGCCGGTTGCACATCGACAGCGACGGCGTGCTGCCGTTGACGCCCGCGCCGAGCACGATGATCGTGTCGGGGTGCGCGTCGGTGTCTGTGTGCGCGTCGCGCACGACGGGGATCTCGAAGACCGTGAACACGATCAGCCCCGCGCACACGAGCACGCCCAGCACGGTGCGCCCCACGCGGTGCAGCCGCGGGAACAGGAATACCAGCACGGCGGCGCCCCAGAGCACATAGCCGAGATAGTCGTGCCCCGGCACGGCAAAGCGCAGCACACAGCCTGCAAGGATGAGCAGGAGGGTGATCAGTGTGGAACATTTCCGTTTCAGTCGCATAATGCCTCCCATGCCTGATAGAGCGCCTCAAGCTGCGTGTTGAGCGCCTGCTTTTGTTCGTCGAGCTCCATGAGCTTCTGATAGTCGGTGGCGTTGGCCTCGCTCTCGGCGTCAAGCGCCGCAAGCTGCGCCTCCAGCTTTTCGATGTCGCGCTCCGTGCGCTCGCGCGCCCGCGCGGTGTTCGGGGCGCGCTTCGGTTTGGGCTTCTTTTCGCGCTCGACGGCCTTGACCGTCTGCTGCAGCGCGGTCTGGCGCGCGCGGTAGGCGCGGAATTGCTCGTATGTGCCGCGGTAGTCCGTGACCGTGCCGTTTTCGAGCAGCCAGATGCGGGTGGCGAATTTCTCGATGAAGTACCGGTCGTGCGACACGAACAGCAGCGCCTGCGTGTAGTCGCTCAGCGCGTCCTCGATCCATTCGCGGCTGGCGATGTCGAGGTGGTTGGTCGGCTCGTCGAGGATGAGGAAATTGATCTCCCGGCGCATGAGCATGCACAGCCGCAGCCGCGAGAGCTCGCCGCCCGAGAGCGCCGACACGGGCTTGAGCACGTCCTCGCCGCAAAAGCCGTAGGCGGCGAGCTGATCGCGCGCCTCCTGCGGCGTGCATTTGCACTCGTAGAGCATCGTGTCGAGCATGGAGCGCTCCGGCACGGCGAAGCGCACGATCTGCGGCAGGTATGCCGTGCGCACGGCAGGACCGCGCTGCACCCAGCCGGTGTCCGGCGTCTCCTCGTTCATGACGAGGCGCAAAAACGTCGTCTTGCCGGCGCCGTTGTCGCCGATGAGGGCGATGTGCTCGCCGCCGGTCACGGTCAGGTCAAGATCGTGAAAGAGCGTGCGCGCGCCGTAGCGCTTGCCGAGCCCCGCCATGGTCAGCACGTCGTCGCCGCGGAATTCCTGCGCCGTGAAGTGCACATTGAGCTTGCGCGCCTCGGTCGGCCGGGCGGTCGTCTCGAGCTTTTCCATGCGCTTTTCGATGGAAAACGCGCGCTTGTGCAGCTTGTCGTTGCCCATGAACGCCCAGAGGTGCAGCTTGGCCGCCGCCTCCGTGAGCTGCTGGAGCTTGGCCTGATCCTTCTCGTATTTTTTGAGCTGCTCGTCAAAGCGGCGCTGCCGCTCGACGACGTAAAAGCTGTAGTTGCCGCTGTAGAATTCGGCCACGCCGGACGTGAAGTCGATCGAGCGCTGCACGACGCGGTCGAGAAAATACCGGTCGTGGCTGATGACGAGCACCGTGCCGCGAAAATGCAGCAGGTACGTCTCGAGCCACTCGGTCGCGCGCAGATCGAGGTGGTTGGTCGGCTCGTCGAGCAGGAGAATATCCGTGTCCTCCAGGATGAGCCGCGCAAGGTTCACGCGCGTTTTCTCCCCGCCGGAGAGCGAGTCAAACGGCTGCGCGCGCATCCCGGCCGGGATATCCAGACCGTTGGCGACGCGATTGCGCTCGTGCTCCATGTCGTATCCGCCGAGGCGGCGGAAGGTTTCCGACAGGCGGTCGTATTCGGCCAGCAGCGCGGCCGAATCGTCGGATGCCATGCGCGCGGTCAGCTCGTTCATGCGCGCCTCCATGTCATAGAGACGCCGGTGCGCCTCACGCAGCACGTCCTCCGTCGTCCAGCCGTCGGGATAGACCGGGATCTGCGAGATCAGCCCCAGCCGCCGTCCGGCGGCGACGGACACCGTGCCGGCGTCCGGCTGCAGTTCGCCCGAGAGGATGCGGAAAAACGTCGTCTTGCCGCAGCCGTTGCGCCCGAGGATGCCCACGCGCTCCCCGGCGTTGATGTCGAAGGTGATACCTTTTAATATGTCATTGCCCTGCTCAAAGCCCTTGACGAGCCCGCGGACGGATAGATCGATCATGTGTGACTCCTAAGTTACTTGTTCACGGCCGCCTGCAGCACGGTGTTGGCCACGGCGCCCGCATTCGTCAGGCCGCCGCCGGCGTTTTCCACCAGCACGACGAAGGCATACGGGTGCGCATCGTCGAGCAGGAAGCCCGTGAACCATGCGTGCGACGTGCCGTCGCCGACCTCGGCGGTGCCGGTCTTGGCGCAGAGATTCAGCCCCGGGAACCGGTTTGTACCGTAGTGTGCCGAGACGTTGTAATTCATCATGTCGCGCAGCTTGTCGGCGGTCGTGGTGCTCAGCAGGCTCGTGGTCGAGCCGCTGGGCGTGTCGAGCAGCAGCGACGGCTCGACGACGCTGCCGCCGTTGGCGATGGCCGAGACATAGCGCAGCATGGAATACGGGCAGATGAGGTCCTCGTACTGGCCGATGCCCGACCAGGCGAGGTTTGCGCTGCCGGCCGCGCCCTTGGTGAAGCTGCCGGCCATCGTCGAGATGCCGCTCAGCGACTGGGAATCGAGGAAGCCGAACTTCCTGGCGTAGCTCTCGATGGTGTCCGCGCCGAGCTCGAGCGAGATCTGCGCGAATGCGCAGTTGCAGGAGTTGGCCAGCGCGTCCTCAAACGTCTGGCTGCCGTGCACGCCCGTGCACTTGACGGTCACGCCGCTGACGTCGACGCTGCCCGCGCAGGTGAAGTGGCGGGTGCTGATGTCCTTGATGTTCTCGATCGCGGCGGCGGAGGTGATGAGCTTGAAGATCGAGCCCGGCGTGAACGAGCCGTTGATGCAGCGGTTGATGTATGCGCCGTCCGGCACGTCACCGTCAACGGCGGGGTCGATGCTCGGCCCGGAGACCATGCACAGCACCTCGCCCGTCTTGTAATTGCTCACGAGCACGGCGCCCTTGCGTCCGGCAAGCGCCTCGTAGGCCGTGGCGCACAGGCTCGAATCGAGCGTGAGCGCGACGGTGTGCCCGTCGGTCGCATAGGTGCCGGTGATGGGGTTGTAGCCCGAGAGCTGCTTGGAAAATGCCTTGAGCGCGCCGGTGCCGATGTTGCCGGCGTAGTCACCGACGGCCTGATAGCAGGCCGTGCGCACGGCGGCATCCTCGGCATAGCTGTGCGAGCCGCCGCTGGCGCTCGCAAGGACGACACCGCTGCGGTCGGTGAGTGTGCCGGTGTTGAGCACGCCGCTGGTGTAGACGCTGCTGTTGGCGGCGAAGGTCGCCCACTCGGCGCCGTGTTCGATGTAGCGCACGATGTACACGCCGATGCCGCCGAGCACCAGCACGGCGACGAGCAGCGCGCTCATTGCGCGGCGTTTGACTTTGTTCATGCCTGCGCCTCCTTTTTGCTGCGCGACGGCAGCCGCACCACGAAGCTTGCGCCGCGCCGGGTATCGGCCGCCTTGATGTAGGCCAGCAGCATCCAGCATGCGAGCATGCTTGACCCGCCCTTGGACACGAACGGGAACGTCACGCCCGTGAACGGCAGAATGTCGAGCACGCCGAACACATTGAGCGACATCTGCACGAGCATGAGCGTCACGGTGGCGCAGCCGGCGATGACATAGTACGACGAGCGGCCCTGCGCCGCATTCTTGACGGTGAAGATGGCCAGCGCGATGATGGCCAGCATCGCGCACAGCGCCACGATCAGGCCGAGCTCCTCGCACAGGATGCCGAAGACCATGTCGGTGTTTGCGGCGAAGATGTTTTTCAGCCATCCGCAGCCCGCACCCTGCCCGAACAGGCCGCCGGAGGCGGCCGCGCTCAGCGCGCGTGTCTGCTGATAGCCCGCGCCGGAGACATCCTCCCACACGTGCCCCCAGGTGGCAAAGCGCTGCGCCACATGCGGCTTGATGCTCAGCACCAGCGTGCCCGCCATGGCGGCGGACGTCACGGCCAGCAGGACGGTGGCGATGCTGCCCGAGCGCATGAAGGCGATGACGAGGAACGTCGCAAAGAAGATGAGCGCCGCGCCGAAGTCGCCCATCAGGGCGAGCCCTCCGACGCAGATGGCGGAAAAGGCGATGAAGAGCAGGATGCTCTTGCTGCGGAACATCCGGTTGAGCGACGTCGCGCCGACATAGATGAACGCGACCTTGATCAGCTCCGACGGCTGCAGGGAGAAGCCCGCGATCGTCAGCCAGTTTTTCGCGCCGAACACCTCGCTCGCGGCAAAGAGGTTCAGCGCCAGCAGCGCCAGCGAGATGATGGCCGCCGGCCAGCGCAGCGCCTTGACGTGGCTCAGATCGCGCAGCCACCAGCCGAGCAGGAAAAACAGCACGATGCCCACGAGGATGAGGATGATCTCCTTGGTGAGGTCATTGGGCGTGCTCGTCGCGCAGACCTCCAGCCCGAGCGAGCAGAGGAAAAACGCGATCGTCTCGACCTCAAAGCCCGAGCGGTCCATCGTGCGCATGAGCACATAGCAGAACCACTGCGTGAGCGCGAGCGCGGCGTAGGCCATCAGGATGCCCAGCAGGTGCGCGCTGTCGGCCGAGGACACGAACTCGAGCGCCAGCAGCAGCTCAAACACCGTCAGGAAAAACAGTGTGCCGCCGGCGGAGACGTTGCGCCCCGCGATCGTGCGGCGCTGCTCCTGTACGGCGCGGCGCTCCTCGCTCATGTCGGCGAATTTGAGCATATGCGTTGAGCAGCGGAGAATGTCGCCGCTGAAGATCTGCGTCGGCTCCGTGATCTGTTCGCCGTTGAGGAACACGCCGCCGCTGCGGCTCAGGTCACTGACCGTCCACTCGCCGGCGTCGTTGCGCATGAGCACGGCGTGGACGTTGGCAACGTCGGCAAAGGGCAGCGTGATGTCCGCGCTGCGGGCGCGGCCGATCAGACACTCCCAGTGCAGCAGGGGATAGACCTTGCCGTCGGGCGTGACGAGATGCCCCCATGTCTCGGGCTCGGCGCGCCCGTAAAACATGGACACGACACAGCGGATGAGCACGATGAGCGCGACGACCGGCAGAATGAAATGCGCGGCCTGCGCAGCATAGGCAGTTACGGCAGACACGGCGTCCGCCTCCTTTCCGAAGCTCCCGCGCGGGGAGCAATACATATTTATCTATAGAAACCGATAAAAAATCAAGCTATTATACCACGACAAAAATCCATTGACAACTCCTGCCGGGCATCCTACAATGAGCACATGATGAAACAGACGAAATTTTGGATCCTTTTGTTCGCCGCGCTCGCAATTTTGGGCTGCGGCGCCTTTTTGCTGCTGCGCAGCCATGGGCAGACGGGGCAGACCGCCGTCATCCGCGTCGACGGGGAGGCCTATGAGCGCATCGACCTGCGCGCCGTGACCATACCATATGATATAGAGGTGCAGACCGAGTGGGGCACGAACACCGTGCACGTTGAGCCGGACGGCGTGTCCGTCACGTATGCCGACTGTCCGGATCACCTGTGCGTCAAGCAGGGGAAGATCACGTCCTCTGCCATCCCGATCGCCTGCGTGCCGCACCACCTGACGGTGCAGATCGAGGGGACGCCATGAAGGGGACGAAGCGTCTGGCCGTTCTGGCCATGTTCACCGCCATCGCACTGACGATCTTCGTCGCCGAGGCGCAGATCCCGCCCGTCGTGCCGATCCCCGGCGTGAAGCTCGGCCTCGCCAACATCGTCACGCTCATCGCCATGGCGCTGCTCGGCCGGCGCCAGGCGGGGGAGATCCTGCTCGTGCGCATCGTGCTCGGCAGTGTTTTTACCGGCGGCGTGTCGGCGATGCTCTTCAGCATCGCGGGCGGCGTGTTCGCCTATCTCGTCATGTGCCTGACCGTGCGGCGGTTTCCGGAGCGGCTGCTCTGGGTCGTGAGCGTGCTGGCTGCCTTCGGCCACAACGCCGGCCAGCTGCTGGTCGCCGTCTGGGTCACGGGCACGCTGTCTATTCTCGTGTATGCACCCGCGCTCGTCGCGGCGAGCGTGATCACCGGTGCGTTTACCGGCGTGGCCGCCATGTATCTCGTGCGTGCGCTGCGCAAAACGGGGCATTTTCCGCAGACATGAGCCGGCCGGCCGATGTTTTGTAACATTTTGAGGCGGCAGGTTCTTAAAATGTTCTGAAAATTTAAAGCCACAGTTTTTTGAAAACTGCGGCTTTGTTGTGCAAAAACGACAAAAAATGTGCAGAGATTATGGTAATCTACATCAAAAAGCAGGATATAAAGATTTCGTAAATGTTAAATCTATTTTAAGTATTGACTTCCGGACGTGGGCGCGATATAATGCATCCGCAATTGGAAGATGGGAAGATTTAGGTTGGCGTTTGCCGGTTACAAGGCCTGCATCTTCCCTTGACCATATGTATACGGATACATGTAAAACCGGATGAATATACATCGTGATACCATTTGATGCTTATGAATACGATCAACACTTTTGAACAACCGAATACGGAGCAGACGGACCGCCGCTGCGCATTTACGCGCTCCTTCACGCGGGCGATCGATCGTGTGTGCGCCTTTCTGGATGAGCGCATCGGCGGTGTGTCGGAGCTGATCGAAGCCTGTCAGGCTGCGGCGGATCGCTTCTGGCACAGCAGGCTCTATTTCCCGATCTGCTTTCTGATGCTCGCCGTGTTCATGGCGGCGGGGCAGCCGGTCATCGGCGGCGTGCTGGTCATGTCCACGCTCATTTTCCTGCTGCTGTTTTGTGACGACCTGCTGAGCATTCTCTTCCCGGTCTTGCTGCTGGCGATGGTGGGCACGGAGTTTTATGACGAGCTCTACAGCCTGCTGCGCTTCTGGTGGATCGGCCTGCTGGCGGCGGCGGCGCTGCTCGTGCACATCGGGGCGTATGCCCGCGCACCGCGCAACGGCGGCTGCATGCACGGTCTGGTGGCCGTGTCGGTCGCAACGCTGCTCGGCGGCCTCGGCTTCATCTCCCGTGAGGAGTATTTTTCGCCCACCGCGCTGTACTATTCTCTCGGTCTCGGCGTCGTGATGCTGCTGATCTACCTGCTGCTGCGCAGCGAGGCGGATCGCCCGCGCGACTACGACGTTGCCGAGCAAATGCTCCGGATCCTCTATGCCGGCGGCCTGTTCACGGGCTTTGTGGTCGCGCTGTTTTACGTGCGCAATTTCCACGAGTTCGCGCAGAGCTTTGCCACGCTCTACTTCAAGTACCGCAACTTCAGCGCCACGATGCTGCTGATCTCGATCCCCGCTGCGGCGTACTTTGCCGCGCATGACCGGCGGCATTTTGCGTCGGTCGCGTTCATGTACCTCATGATGCTCATGACCGGCTCGCGCAGCGGCCTGATCTTCGGCACGGTGATGCTGCTGCTGTGCCTCGCCTTTGTGTACTACTGCAGCCCGGAGCGCCGCGCGGTCTACCGCCGCATCGGCCTTATCAGCCTGATTCCGGCGGTCGCGCTGCTCATTGCGATCGTGCCGCGGCTGTTTGCCTCGCGCATGGTCGACGGCGCGCTCATCTCCCCGGACGACAGCCGCTATACCTTCTTTATTCAGGGGCTGCTGGACTTTGCGGAGCATCCGCTCTTCGGCTGCGGCCTCGGCTCGATGCACAACGCCCGCATCTTCCTCGGCGTGGAGGGCAGCATCGTCTGGTACCACAACCTCATCGCGCAGATCCTCGGCAGCATGGGTCTGGTCGGCGCGGTCGGCTACGGCTGGCTGTTTTATGACCGCGTGCGCCTGCTCTGGCGCAAGCGCAGCCGCACGACGATGGCCTTCGCGCTGTCCTACCTTGCCATGCTGCTCATCTCCATGACGAATCCGGGCATGTTCTGCCCGATGCCGAATGCGCTGCTCATGGTGGCCATGTTTGTGGTCGTCGAGCGGCAGCCTGATACCGCTGCGGTGCCGGTCAAGCTCGGCTCCGCGAGAGCCACGGAAAGGAGATCCTACTGATGAAACGTTTCCAGCTTCTCACCACTGCGATTTTTCTGTTTTGCACGCTGCTGATCGCCGGCTGCACCGGCCGCGGCGTCGAGGCGCAGACGACGCCCGCCCCGGAGGCGACGCCGACCGCGACGGCGAGCATCCAGTCCGGCATCCAGACCGGCGACAACGAGGTCAACAAGATCCTTGCCGGCACGTGGGCGTTTGAGCGCACGGACGCCGAGAAGAAGGCGGGCGACGATACCGTCAAGGACATTCTGCCCGGCGCGGACACCGGCGCGAAAACGACCACCGAGATCAAAGAGCCCGGCACGATCCGCGAGCTGGTGATGCGTGTCAACGGCACGGGCAGCTACACGGATGCCGACGGTGCGGCGCAGGCGTTTGAGTTCGCGCTCAACGGCGACAACCTGACGCTCGCGCTCGAAAACGGCACGGTGCAGATGTTCCGCTGCACGCTCGAAAACGGTCTCATGTACCTCACGCCGATGAGCAACAACGGCGCGTATCAGGCCTTCACCGATGTGTTCCGCCAGACGCAGAGCACTGCGGACGAGGCCGCGAACTGAATCCGATCTCAGCCTCCGGCCGGACGCAGCTGCGTCCGGCCGGATTGTTTTTTTCGAGATTTCAGAAAAATTTCAGGATTTTTCTCCGTGATCTGTGCTATAATCAGGCGCATCCCTACCGGAAAAGGAGACCCATATGTCCCGAAAGACAAGAAAGCGCGGCCGCGGCCGCGTGCTGATCCTCGTGGTGCTGCTGGCGCTGATCGTGTTCGGCGTGTTTGCGCGCGGCATCTTCACGAGCGGAAAGACGACAACCGAGCGTGCGCAGCGCGAGCTGCACACCTATGCCGAGCAGCACGAGACCTCGCTCGCCGATTACCCGGATGCGCTCGTGCAGCTGTACGCCCGAAATCCGGATGCGCGCGATTTCGTGCGCGACTATCCGCAGAAAAAAGACCTGACCCCGACGATCAACCTCAGCAATCTCTCCGGGTCGAAGACCGTGCCGCTGCTGCTGCAGTGGGACGAGCGCTGGGGCTACCGCGAATACAACGAGAGCATCATCGGCCTTGCCGGCTGCGGGCCGACGTGCCTGTCGATGGTGACGATCTACCTCACCGGCGACACATCGAAGGATCCGCTCTGGATGTGCCGGTTTGCCGAGCAGAACCAGTTCAACGTCCCCGGCAGCGGCAGCAAGTGGTCGCTCATCTCCGAGGGCGGGCGGATGCTCGGCCTTGACGTGACGCAGATCCCGCTGGATCGGGACCGCATCTACCGCAATCTGGACGTCGGCAACCCGATCATCGTGGTCGTCGGGCCGGGCGATTTCACGACCGACGGGCATTTTCTCGTCCTGACCGGACGCAGCGGCGACAAGATCACGCTCAACGACCCGAACAGCCCCACGAACTCGGCCAGGAGCTGGGACTATGATACCCTTGCCGGACAGATTCAGGCGCTCTGGGTGCTGCGCCGCGCGGGCTGAGCGCCGGATAATAAAAAGCCCCGCAGAGCCTCGCTGCCGGAGAAACGGAGCGGACGCAGCCTATGCAGGGCGTATATGGCAGCTTTGGCAGCACCGTCTCCGGACGGCGCTGCTTTTTGCGCGTTTGTGGGCTTGCGGTGTGTGCGCGGTTGGGCGTATAATAGCGGCATCTGAGATTTTACCATGAAATGAGGGTTGCAGGATGGAATACCGTCTGGAGCATGATACAATGGGGGAGGTGCGCGTGCCTGCCGACCGTTACTGGGGCGCGCAGACGCAGCGCAGCTTTGAAAACTTCCGCATCGGCACCGAGAAGATACCGCCGGAGGTCATCCGTGCGTTCGCGGTCGTAAAGCTTGCCGCCGCGCGCGCGAACGCGCAGCTTGGCGTGCTCGATGCGCGCCGCGCCGGTGCGATCGAGTCTGCCTGCCACGAGATCCTTGACGGCTCGCTCGACGGGAACTTCCCGCTTGCCGTCTGGCAGACCGGCAGCGGCACGCAGACGAACATGAACGTCAACGAGGTCATCGCTCACCGCGCCAATGCGCTGCTGGGGGAGACGCTCGTGCATCCGAACGATCACGTCAACTGCTCGCAGAGCTCGAACGACACCTTCCCGACGGCGATGCACGTGGCCGCGCGCGTCGCGCTCGCCGAGCAGGTGCTGCCGGCGATCGACCGTCTGACGGCGACGCTCGAGCGTCTGAGCGCGGAGTATTGCGGCGTGGTGAAGATCGGCCGCACGCATCTGCAGGACGCCGTGCCGCTCACGCTCGGTCAGGAGATCAGCGGCTGGAGCGCCATGCTCGGGCATGACCGCGTCATGCTCACGCAGGCGTGCGGCGCGCTGCGCGAGCTTGCCCTCGGCGGCACGGCCGTCGGCACGGGGCTCAACGCGCCGGCGGCGTTCGGCGATCTGGCGGCGGCGGAGATCTCCGCCCTGCTCGGTTATGAATTCGAGTCTGCGCCGAACAAGTTCCACGCACTCACGAGCAAGGATCAGATGGTGTTCGCCCATGGTGCGCTCAAGGCGCTGGCGGCCGACCTGATGAAGATCGCAAACGACGTGCGCTGGCTCGCGTCCGGACCGCGCTGCGGCATCGGGGAGCTCATCATCCCGGCCAACGAGCCCGGCTCGTCGATCATGCCCGGCAAGGTCAACCCCACGCAGTGCGAGGCCGTCACGATGGTAGCCGTGCAGGTCATGGGCAACGACGCGGCCATCGGCTTTGCCGCCTCGCAGGGCAACTTCCAGCTCAACGTGTTCCTGCCTGTGACGATCTACAACTTCCTGCAGTCGGCGCGGCTGCTTGCAGATGTCATGGATTCGTTTGAGGCCAACTGCGTGCGCGGCATCCGCCCGAATTACGATGTCATCCGCGCGCATCTGGACGCCTCGCTCATGCTCGTCACGGCGCTCAACCCGCACATCGGCTATGAAAACGCGGCGCGCATCGCAAAGCACGCCCACGCCACCGGCCAGACGCTCAGGGCCGCGGCGGTGGAGCTCGGCCTGCTCACGGCCGAGGAGTTTGACGCATGGGTGCGCCCTGAGGATATGGTGCACCCGAAACAGGAGGACTGACTATGGATTACGCAAAAGAATCGCTCTGGCTGCACGAGCAGTGGGGCGGCAAGATCGAAGTCAACGCCCGCGTGCCGGTCTCGACGAAGGACGACCTGTCGCTCGCGTATACGCCCGGCGTGGCGCAGCCGTGCCTGGAGATCCGGCGCGACCCGGACAAGAGCTATACGCTCACGCGCCGGCACAATCTCTGCGCCGTCATCACGGACGGCTCGGCCGTGCTCGGCCTCGGCGACATCGGACCCGAGGCGGGCATGCCCGTCATGGAGGGCAAGTGCGTGCTGTTCAAGGCGTTTGCGGATGTGGACGCGTTTCCGCTGTGCATCCGCACGCAGGACGTGAACGAATTCGTGCGCACGGTGTACCTGCTCTCCGGCAGCTTCGGCGGCATCAATCTGGAGGACATCGCGGCGCCGCGCTGCTTTGAGATCGAGCGCAAGCTGAAAGAGCTGTGCGACATCCCGGTCTTTCACGACGATCAGCACGGCACGGCGATCATCACGCTCGCGGGGCTGACGAATGCGCTGCGCGTGGTCGGCAAGCGGCTGGAGGACGTGAAGATCGTCGTCTCCGGCGCGGGCGCGGCGGCGATCTCCATCAGCAGGCTGCTGCTGCGCGCCGGTGCGCGCGATGTGACGCTCTGCGACCGCAGGGGCGCGATCTATGCCGGCCGCGCCGAGAATATGAACTGGATCAAGACCGAGATGGCCGAGGTCACGAATCTCCACCGTCAGGCGGGGACGCTCGCCGATGTCGTGCGGGATGCGGACGTGTTCATCGGCGTGTCGCAGCCCGGCCTGCTGACGGGCGACATGGTGCGCACCATGCACCGCGACGCCATCGTCTTTGCCTGTGCAAACCCCACGCCGGAGATCTTCCCCGACGAGGCCAAGGCCGCGGGCGCCGCCGTCGTCAGCACCGGCCGCAGCGACTATCCGAACCAGATCAACAACGTGCTGGCTTTCCCGGGCATCTTCCGCGGCGCGTTCGACGTGCGCGCATCCGACATCAACGAGCCCATGAAGCTCGCCGCCGCACACGCGCTCGCAGCGCTCATCACGCCCGAGGAGCTGTGCGCCGATTATATCATCCCCAAGGCGTTTGACCCGCGCGTCGGTCCGGCTGTGGCCGCGGCGGTGGCGCAGGCCGCGCGCGAGAGCGGCGTGGCGCGCATCTGAATCTGAATTTTTCCCCTGCAAAGGAGACACCCTATGGATTCCTACGAAAAATCCCTGCAGACGCTTGAGCTGCCGTCCGTGCTGGCGCTGCTGGCGGCGCAGGCCGTGAGTGAGACGGCGCGCGCCAACGCCATGGCGCTGCGGCCGAGCGGCGACCGCGCCGTGGTGGAGACCCGCCTCGGCGAGACGAGCGCCGCCGCCGGCATGATGGTCGTCAAGGGCAGCCCGTCGTTTTCCGGCGTGAAGGACGTGCGCGCGGCGCTGCAGCGCGCGGACATGGGCGGCGCGCTCAACACGCGCGAGCTGCTGGATATCGCCGGTGTGCTGCAGGCGGCGCGCGCCGTGCGCGGCTACGGCACGGGCGACCGGCAGGACAAGACGTGCATCGACTACCTCTTCAGCGCGCTGCAGGCAAACCGCTATCTGGAGGAGAAGATCTTCACCTCCATCACCGGTGAGGACGAGATCGCCGACAGCGCGTCGGGCGAGCTTGCGTCCATCCGCCGCCTGATCCGCGCGGCGAGTGCGCGCGTGCACGATGCGCTGCAGAAGATCATCTCCTCACCGAGCTATGCCAAGGCGCTGCAGGAGCCGATCATCACCACGCGCTCCGAGCGCTACGTCGTGCCGGTCAAGGCCGAGCACAAGGGCGCCGTGCCCGGCCTCGTGCACGATGTGTCGGCCTCCGGCGCGACGCTGTTCATCGAGCCGATGGCCGCCGTGAAGGCGAACAACGAGCTGCGCGAGCTGCGTGCGCGCGAAAAGACCGAGATCGAGCGCATCCTGGCCGAGCTCTCGGCGGAGTGCGCGGCGCACCGCGAGGACATCTCGAGCGACTTTGACGTGCTCGTGCGCCTTGATCTCATCTTTGCCAAGGCAAAGCTTGCCTACCAGCTTGACGCGGTCGCGCCCGCGCTCACGGATAAGCAGCTCTCGCTGCGCCGCGCGCGCCATCCGCTGCTGCCGAAGGATACCGCCGTGCCGATCGACGTGGCGCTCGGCGGCGAGTTTGACACGCTCGTCATCACCGGCCCGAATACCGGCGGCAAGACCGTCACGCTCAAGACTATCGGTCTGCTCTCGGCGATGACGCAGTGCGGCCTGCACATCCCGTGTGCCGACGGCAGCACCATGCCCGTGTTCGACGAGATCATGGCCGACATCGGCGACGAGCAGAGCATCGAGCAGTCGCTGTCCACGTTCTCGGCGCACATGACCAACACCGTGCGTATGCTGCAGGCGTGCGATGAGCGCTCGCTGCTGCTCTTTGACGAGCTCGGCGCGGGCACGGATCCGACCGAGGGCGCGGCGCTGGCCATCGCCATCATCGAGCACGCGCGCAGACGCGGCGCGCTCATCGCCGCCACGACGCACTATACCGAGCTCAAGGTCTACGCCACGACGCAGCCCGGCGTCATGAACGCCTCGTGCGAGTTTGACGTGGATTCCCTGCGCCCGACGTACCACCTGCTGATCGGCATCCCCGGCAAGTCGAATGCCTTCGCCATCTCCGAGCGGCTGGGCCTGCCGGAGGAGATCATCAGCGACGCGCGCAGCCGCGTGAGCACCGAGAGCGCGAGCATGGAGGCCACCATCGAAAAGCTTGAGCAGGTGCGCCAGCTCATGGAGCGCGACCGCGCCGAGGCAGCCCGTCAGCTGCGCGTCGCGGAGGACGACCGCCGCAAGGCCGAGCGCATGAAGGCGGAGCTGTCCGTGCGGCTGGAGAAGGCGGACGAGAAGGCGCGCCGCGACGCCGAGCGCATCATCGGCGATGCGCGCCGGACGGCGGACGAGGTGATGCGCGAGCTGGACGAGCTGCGCAGGATGGAGAAAACGGACGCAGACCACCACCGCGCCAACGACGCCCGTGCCGCGCTGCGCCGCAAGCTCAACACCGCCGAGGATGCGGCCGCCGCAGCGGCGCATCCGCAGATACAGGAGAAAAAAGTCTCCGCGCGCCCGGTGCGCGTGGGCGACACCGTGCAGCTGCGCAAAATGGGCGACATCAAGGCGACCGTTACGGCCGTCTCCGCCGACCGGACGCTGAGCCTGCGCGCGGGCATCATGAACGTGACCGCCAAGGAGCAGGACGTCTATCTGCTTGAAAACGAGAAGCCGGAGGCAGAGAAGTTTGCCACCGCGCATGCGGCGAGCCTGCGCAGCGTGGCAGCCGAGTCCGAGATCGACCTGCGCGGCATGGACAGCATGGAGGCCGTCGCCGCGACCGAGCGCTTCCTCGACAACGCCGTCATGGCCAAGCTCGAGAAGGTCACGATCATCCACGGCAAGGGCACCGGCGCGCTGCGCGCCGCCGTGCAGCAGTCGCTGCGCAGGAACAAGGCTGTCAAGTCCTATCGTCTTGGCCGCTACGGCGAGGGAGAGAGCGGCGTGACCGTTGTCGAACTGAAATAAAAACGGAAAAAACCGGCGAAAAAACGCTGTGCAAAGCAACGAAAAACCGAAAACCGGTTGACGATGCAGGGCGTTTTTGATAAGATAAAACAAGCATAATTGTGCATAAGGAGTGGAGATAAATGATCACGAAAGAAGCAGTCATCAACAACCAGGTGGGACTCCATGCACGGCCCGCGACCTTCTTCATCCAGAAGGCGAATGAGTTCAAGAGCAGCATCTGGATCGAAAAAGACGAGAGACGCGTCAATGCCAAGAGCCTTCTCGGCGTCTTGTCGCTCGGCATCGTCAAGGGCACGACGGTCACCCTCGTGGCGGACGGCGCAGACGAGCAGGAAGCGATCGATACCCTGACGGCGCTGATCAATTCCGATTTCTCCGAGTGAACCCGACAACATGAAACCGAAACAGGGGCGTGTCTGCAGCACGCCCCTGTTTTCCTGATTGCAGATTTTTCGCTACGGCAGGAGATCGCTATGGAAAAACTCCGACCCGAACAGCTGCGCGAAAAGGCCAATATGCTCCCGCTGCTGCCGGGCGTGTACATCATGCTCGACGAGCACGGCGAGGTCATCTACATCGGCAAGGCGAAAGCGCTCAAAAACCGCGTCACAAGCTATTTTCGCGGCGAGCATCTGCCGAAGGTGGCGGCCATGGTCGCGCACGTTGCGGATTTCAATGTCATCGTCGTGCAGTCCGAGTTCGAGGCGCTCGTGCTCGAAAACTCGCTCATCAAGCTGCACAAGCCAAAATACAACATCCTGCTCAAGGACGACAAGGGCTATCCCTTCGTGCGCCTGGATGTGACGCAGCCGTATCCGACGTTTTCCCTCGTCAACCGCACGGAAAAAGACGGCGCAAAATACTTCGGCCCCTACGGCGGGCGGAGCATGACGGCGGAGATCATCGACACCGTCTGCAAGACGCTGCGCCTGCCGACGTGCACGCGCCGCTTCCCGCGCGACATCGGGCGCGGCCGCCCGTGCCTGAATTACCACATGGGCACCTGCGCAGGCTATTGCCTGAAGGACGTCACGCGCGCGGAGTACCTGCAGGCCATCCGCGAGGCGGAGATGATCCTCGACGGCCGCACGGCGGAGCTGACCGCCGAGCTGACCGAGCGGATGCAGGCCGCGGCCGCGGCGCTGCGGTTTGAATATGCGGCGTCGCTGCGCGACCGGCTGCGCGCCATCGAGGGGCTGAAAAACCACCAGCGCGTTATCGCCACGGCCTATGCCGACACGGACGCCGTCGGCTTTGCGCGCGGCGCGAAGTGCTGCTTCACCGTGCTGCACTTTACCGACGGCAGCCTCACGGACAAGGATAAGTCCTTCCTTGACGAGCCGATGGAGCCCGACGGCGAGGCGCTTGCCGCGCTCGTGCAGCAGTATTATGAGAGCCGCGGCGTGTATCCGCGGCAGGTGCTGCTGCCGTGCCCGCTCGAGGGGCAGGATGCGCTCGAGCAGCTGCTCACCGGGGCGGCGGGGCATAAGGTCACGCTCGCCGTGCCGCAGCGCGGCGACAAGTGCCGCCTGACGGAGATGGCGGCCAAAAACGCGCGCGAGGAGATCCTCATCGCCACGACGAAGGCACAGCGCAGCCTCAAGACGCTCGAATGGCTGCAGCGCGCGCTCGAGCTCGACGCACCGCCCGAGCGCATCGAGGCATTTGATATTTCCAACCTCGGCGACAGCGGCATCGTCGCCGGCATGACCGTGTTTCAGCACGGCCGGCCGCGCAAGTCCGACTATCGGAAGTTTCGCATCCGCACGACGGACGGACAAAACGACTACGGCGCCATGCACGAGGCGCTCACGCGCCGCTTTCAGCATTATCTTGACGGCGACCCGGGCTTTTGCCCGCTGCCGGATCTGCTGCTCATCGACGGCGGCGCGGAGCACGCGGCCGTTGCACAGGCGGTGCTCGACGGCTTCGGGCTGTCCGTGCCGGTGTTCGGCATGGTCAAGGACGACCGCCACCGCACGCGCGCGCTCATCACGTCCGGCGGGCACGAGATCGGCATCGCCGCCAACCCCGCGGTCTTTTCCTTCATCGGCACGATCCAGGAGGAGACGCACCGCTTTTCCATCGACTATCAGCGCCGGCTGCGGCGCGAGAGCCTTGCGTCCGAGCTCGATCAGATCCCCGGCGTGGGCGAGAAGCGGCGCAATGCGCTGCTGCGCGAATTCCGCAGCGTCAAGGCCATCCGCGCGGCGTCGTATGAGGCGCTGTGCGCGGCCGTTCCGGCGGGCGTCGCCCGCGCGGTTTACGATCACTATCACCCGAAAGGAGAATCGCCATGCGTGTGATCACAGGTACGGCGCGCGGCCGCAGGCTGCGTGAGCCGGAGGGGATGGCTTCCCGCCCCACGACCGATAATGTCAAGGAGTCCATGTTCAACCTCATTCAGTTCGACATCGAGGGGCGGCGCGTGCTCGACCTCTTTGCCGGCACCGGTCAGCTCGGCATTGAGGCGCTCAGCCGCGGCGCGCGCAGCGCCGTGTTCGTCGATGAGAGCCGCGCGGCCGTGCAGCTCGTGCGCACCAATCTTGCGCACTGCCGCCTGCAGGGCGACGTGGTGCAGGGCGAGGCGCTCGGCTACCTGCGCACGTGCGGAAAATTCGACCTGATCTTTCTCGATCCGCCGTATGATACGGGATTACTTGACAAAGCACTTGCAAATGTTGTACAGTTTGATATATTAGCTGAGGGCGGCATCATCGTGTGTGAAAGCCGCCGCGAAAAGGAGCTGCCGCAGCTTCCTCAGCCATATTATCTGCTTACGGAGCGCAGCTACGGCAAAATCAAGCTTACGCTCTACGGAAAGGGAACCCACGCATGAAAACAGCGATTTACCCCGGCAGCTTTGACCCCATCACCCTCGGTCACCTGAACATCATCCGCCGCACGTCCACGATTTTTGACCGCGTTGTCGTGTGCATCATGCCCAACGCGGGGAAAATCCACCCCATGTTCACGCGCGAGGAGCGGGTGGAGCTGGCACGCCGCGTCGTCAGCCGCTTCCCGAATGTGGAGGTCGATACGTTCGACGGCCTGCTCGCCGAGTATGCCAAGACCTTCCCGGACGGGGCGGTGATCGTCAAGGGGCTGCGCGCCAACACGGACTTTGAAAACGAATTCCAGATGGCGCTCATCAATCAGAAGATCAATCCGGAGCTCGATACCATGTTCCTGACGGCCAGCCAGAAGTACACGTTTCTCAGCTCGTCGGTCGTCAAGGAGCTCGCCGGTTACGGGGCGGATCTGACGCCGTTCGTACCGTGTGAGATCATTGAGGACGTGCATGCGCGCGCTGCGCGCAGCGAATGATCGGATCCGGAAAGTTTTGACCGGCTCTGCCGGAAACACGCTTTGGGAGGAAACAAAATGGACAACGAAGTCATGGAACTGATCGACCAGCTTTATACCATGGTGTCGGAGGCATGGGGCGTGCCGCTCGGCAACGAAAAGTGCATCGTCGAGCGCGACCAGGTTCTCGAGATCCTCGACGAGATCAAGACCGCCATGCCGGTCGAGCTTTCCGAGGCGAAGCGTCTGGTCTCCGCCCGCGACGAATTCATCAACAACGCCAAGCGCGAGGCAGAGGGCATCCGCAATCAGGCGGAGGAGCGTGCCCGCGCGCTCGTGAACGATCAGGAGATCGTGCGCATCGCAAGAGCGCGCAGCAACGAGATGCTTGCCTCCACGCAGGCCAAGGCCGATGCACTGCGTCAGGCCTCGAGCCAGTTTTGCGTGGATGCGCTGCGCCGCACGGAGGAGGCCATCTCCACTGCGCTCGGCAACGTGCAGCAGGCGCACGCCGCGTTTCAGGGCGTCGCCGGCAGCGCGGCCGCGCCTGCAGCGCCCGCCGCAGCACCCGCTGCGCGTCAGCCCGAGATCCACTTTGAGGACGATGCGCCGCTGGATGAGGAAGTCAACTGACTGCCGTTTAACCGAACACCTGCACCGCCGCCGGAGCCTCCGGCGGCGGTTTTGCGTTTTGCCGAAAATTTTTCCCGCATCGCGCGCTCCCGATACTCCCGGCGGACGTTTTTTCCCGAAAAGGCGGCACATCTTGTGCCGCCTTTTCCTTTTTCCGGCGCAAAACGCAAAGCCTTGTGACCGGGAAAACAACGGGCGAATCGCCAGAAATGTCGAAAATTTCAAGAATTGGGCGGGAATTTCTCCTTGCAATTTTTCCGTCTTGCCACTATAATGGGGATACCGTGTGGGGTGAAGTGGTTTAAAAGGGCGCAAAACCCCACGCAAGAGGTGCGCAGGTGCACGATTTCGGAGAAGGGGGGATGCAGCATGACCGGCATCTATCAGCACACGCTGGACGCCAAAGGCCGTCTGTTCATCCCGGCCAAGCTCCGCGAAGAACTCGGCGACACGTTTTACGTCACGGTCTCGCCCGAGAAGTGCCTGTCTGCTTACAGCCAGGAAAACTGGGACGACGTCTCCCGCAGGGTGGCGGGCATGACCAACGTGCAGCAGCGCAAGATGCGCCCGCTGTTCGCGTATGCCGCGCGCTGCGAGCTCGACGGGCAGGGGCGTATCCTCCTGCCGCAGCATCTGCGTGAATTTGCGGGTCTCACCAAGAGCGTCACCGTGGTCGGCAGCAACAACCATGCGGAGTTCTGGGACAGCGCGCGCTGGGACGAGATCTGCCCGCTTGAGGCGCTGCCGGAGAACATCGCCGCCGTGATGGAGGAGCTGGATTTCTGATGGACGCCCTGCATGTCCCCGTGCTGCTGCACGAGTGTATTGATAACCTGAACATCCGGCCGGACGGCATCTATGTCGACGGCACGCTCGGTATGGGCGGCCACTCCGAGCGGATCGCCGCGCGCCTCACGACCGGAAAGCTCATCGGCATCGACCGCGATGAGACGGCCATCGAGCGCGCCGGCGCGCGTCTGGCGCCGTTTGGAGACCGTGTGCAGCTCGTGCACGGCAACTTCCGCGACACGGCCGCCATTCTCGACCGCCTCGGCATCGGCGCCGTGGACGGCATGCTCTTTGACCTCGGCGTCTCGTCGCCGCAGCTCGATGAGTCGGAGCGCGGCTTTTCCTATATGCACGACGCGCCGCTCGATATGCGCATGGACGCGACCGACGGCCTGCGCGCGTGGAACGTCGTCAACGAGTGGCCGGAGAGTGAGCTCAGGCGCATTTTGTATGAATACGGCGAGGAGCGCTACGCGCCCCGCATCGCCGGGGCGATCGTTCGCGCCCGGGCGCAGCAGCCGATCGCGACCACAACGGAGCTGGTCGACGTGATCCGCTCGGCCATGCCGGGCGCGGCGCTGCGCGAAAAGCAGCATCCCGCCAAGCGCAGCTTTCAGGCGATCCGCATCGCCGTGAACGATGAGCTGGCGGCGGTGCGCGAGATGATGGACACCGCGCCCGACAAGCTTCGCACCGGCGGCCGGTTGTGCGTCATCAGCTTCCATTCCCTTGAGGACCGGATCGTCAAGACCGGCATCGCCCGGCGGGAGCACGGCTGCACCTGCCCGCGCGAGGCGCCGGTTTGCACCTGCGGCTTTGTGCAGACGCTGCGCAGCGTCTCCCGCAAGCCGATCCTGCCCGGTGAGGAGGAACTCGCATCCAACCCCCGCGCCCGCAGCGCGAAGCTTCGTGTCGCGGAGCGTGTCTGAGAAAGGAACCCGTCATGGCATCTCCCGCTTCGAAAAAACGGAATACAGCGCGCATGGACGGCAACGCGGCGTATGACCTGCGCAGTACGGCTGCGGAGGAGTACCTGTACAGTGCCGCTCCGGTAGATCTGCCGCACGCGCCCCGGCCGACGGAGACCGTCGTCCCGGAGTCCGCACCGAGGCCCAAGCAGGCGATCGCCCCGATGGCGGTGCTCGGCTTTGCCATTGCCGCCGTGCTGATCGTCTTTTCGCTCATTGCGCGCGTGCAGCTCTCGCAGGCGTCGGCGCAGGTGTCGGAGCTGGAGGAGCAGTATGCCCAGCTTCAGGAGCAGCAGACGCGTCTGCGCATCGACTACGAGAGCGCGTTCAACCTCACGGAGATCGAGGACTACGCCATCCATGAGCTCGGCATGCAAAAGCCGCGCAGCGATCAGCTCTACTACATCAGCGGCAGCGATGCCGCGGATACGGCGGTGGTTCTGGATCAGACTGCGGCGGAGCCGCTGAGTCTCGCTGACCGTTTCGGCGATTTCCTCACCTCCATTGTGGAATATTTTCGATGAGCCAGCCTGTATGATAGTACCATCCCCGCAGAAACAAGGAGACAGACATGGCGAATGAAACTTCCGGGCGCCGGGATAACCGTGTGCCCTTTCGAGCAAGTACCAAAACACCGAATATCATGATGCTCCGCCGCACACGCCTGCTTTTGATTGTGTGCGGCATCCTTGCATTTGCTGTCCTTGGCGTCAAGCTGTTCAGCATCATGATCGTACACCATGACGAGTATGAGAAAATGGCGCTCGACCAGCAGGTGCGCGAGACGGAGATCACGGCCTCGCGCGGCGCGATCTATGACACGAACGGCAAGATCCTGGCCATGAACGCCTCGGTCGACACGATCTTTATCAGTCCGGCCGAGATCGCCGCGAACAAGGAAGACCCGCAGATGATCGCGCGAGAACTTTCGCAGATCCTCGACGTCGATTATGATAAGATCCTGAACATGACGAAAAATACCGACCGCTGGTATGAAGTCGTCAAGCGCAAGGTCGAGCCGGACGTGTCGGAAAAGGTGCGCGCGTTCAAAAAGGAGAATAACCTCATCGGCGTCAAGATCGAGCCGGACACGAAGCGCTATTATCCCTACGGAAGCCTGGCCGCGCATGTCATCGGCTTCGTCGGGCAGGACAACGAGGGTCGCTACGGCCTCGAGCAGCGCTATGACAGCTACCTCACCGGCAGCACCGGGCGCATCATCCGCGCGACGGATAACCGCGGCACGGATATGCTCTTTGTCAACTACGAGGATTACTACGACGAGACAAAGGGCAACGACATGAACCTGACCATCGACGCCACCATCCAGTATTACCTCGAAAAGCACCTGCAGCAGGCGGTCGAGGACTACGACGTGCAAAACGGTGCGGCAGCCATCGCCATGGACCCGAGCACCGGCGCGATCCTCGGCATGGTCTCGCTCGGGAATTTTGACCTCAACGACTACCAGAAGGTCAGCGACAAGGATCAGGAGGCCATCGACGCCGAGACCGACCCCGACAAGCGCTCGGAGCTGCTGACCGCCGCGCAGCAAAAGCAGTGGCGCAACAAGGCACTCTCGGATACCTACGAGCCCGGCTCGACGTTCAAGATCATCACGCTGGCCATGGCGCTCGAGGAGGGCGTGGTCAATGAAAGCTCGTCGTTTTACTGCGGCGGCAGCGTCCCCGTGCTCGGCCGTACCGATCCGGTCAAGTGCTGGAAGACGACCGGCCACGGCAGCCAGACGCTCACGCAGGCCATGCAGCACTCGTGCAACGTCGCGCTCGTGCAGATCGGCCAGCTCGTCGGCGCGCGCACATTTTACAAGTATGCCGAGGCGTTCGGCTTCCTGAACCTGACCAACAACGTCGACAGCAGCCTCACCGCCAAGACCGGCATCGACCTGTCCGGCGAGAGCGGCAGCATCTGGTGGAGCCAGAACACGTTCTATGACACCGAAAACCTCTCACAGCTCGCGGCGGCCTCGTTCGGCCAGACGTTCACGATCACGCCGCTGCAGCTCATCACGGCGGTCAGCGCCTGCGTCAACGGCGGCTATCTCATGAAGCCGTATGTGGTCAAGAGCATCGTCAACAGCGACGGGGAGGCGGTCGTGTCCAATTCGCCGACCGTGGTGCGTCAGGTCGTGAGCGAGCAGACGAGCGCCACCGTGCGCCAGATCCTTGAGCAGGTCGTCGGCGACCCCGTCGACGGCACCGGCAAGAACGCCTATGTCGCGGGCTACCGCATCGGCGGCAAGACCGGCACGTCGGAAAAGGTTGCGCAGGACGCGGCCGGCGGCGCGAAGGAATACATCGTCTCGTTCATCGGCTTCGCTCCGGCGGACGATCCGCAGATCGTCATCCTCGTGCTGCTCGATACGCCGAGCAGCAGCACCGGCATCTACATCAGCGGCGGCCAGATGGCCGCGCCCACCGTCGGCAAAATGATGGCGGACATCCTGCCGTACCTCGGCGTGGAGCCGTCGTACACCGAGAAGGAAAAGACGCACATGGATAAGACCGTGCCGAACGTGACGGGTCTGTCCGTCGAGCAGGCGAAGGCCGCGCTCGAGGAGGTCGGCCTGCAGGCGCGCGTCTACGGTGACGGCAGCACGGTCACGGCACAGCTGCCGGGCAGCGGCGCGGTCGTCGCCGGCGGCAGCACCATCCTGCTCTATGCGGGCAAGGAGCCCTCGGCCGACAAGGAGACCATGCCGGATCTGACCAATCTCAGCTATGAGACCGCCCGCGACCGCATGGCCGCGCTGGGGCTGTACATCAAAACCAACAGCTCCATCACGGACACTGCGCAGATCGTCTCCGGCCAGACCGTGGCCGCCGGCACGCAGCTGGATCACGGCACGGTCGTGGAGGTCACGCTTGTGACGAGCGATTCGAGCATGCTGGGCAGATACTGACGAACAAACGGAGGTACCATTATGAAACTCAAGCGACTGCTGTCCGTTCTGGACGTGTGCGAATGCACCGCCGATCCGGAGCTGGACATTCGGGATATCAGCTTTGACTCGCGCACCACGCAGCCCGGCGACCTGTTTGCCGCCGTCTGCGGGTATGAGTCCGACGGCCACCGCTTCATCGCCGCGGCCGTCGCGCGCGGCGCGGCCGTCGTGCTCTGTCAGGAGCGGCCGGAGGCGGACGTCCCGTATATCCGCGTGGCCGACAGCCGCCTTGCGCTCTCGCGCGTCTGCTGCGAGTTTTTCGGCAACCCGTCGCGCGAGCTGACCATGATCGGTGTGACCGGCACCAACGGCAAGACCACCGTCACCACGCTCATCAAGCACATGCTCGAGCAGTGCCTGCACACGAAGGTCGGGCTCATCGGCACGAACGCGAACATCATCGGCGACGAGGTGCTGCACACCGAGCACACCACACCCGATGCGTATGAGCTGCAAAAGCTCCTGCGCCGCATGGCCGATGCCGGCTGCACGCACGCGGTCATGGAGGTGTCGTCGCACTCGCTCGTGCTGCATCGCGTGGAGGGCATCCGCTTCCGCGTGGGCATCTTCACGAACCTGTCGCAGGATCATCTGGATTTCCACAAGACCATGGAGGCCTATGCCGAGGCCAAGGCGCTGCTGTTCACGCAGAGCGACACCGGCATCGTCAACGCCGACGACCCGTGGGCGCACGTCATGCTTGAACGCGCCGGGTGTCCGATGCAGACCTACTCCGCCAAGCGCAACGACGCGGATCTTGTGGCCAAGGACGTTCGCCTGAGCGCGTCCGGCGTGCGCTTCGTCGCCATGAGCGGCGATGCGATCGCGCGTATGCGTCTCGGCATCCCCGGCATGTTCTCCGTCTACAACGCGCTGAGCGTCATCGCCTGCGCGCGCGCACTCGGCATCCCGCTCGATGACTGTGCGGCCGCGCTCGATACGGCAGAGCCCGTCAAGGGGCGCGCCGAGCCGCTCGAGACCGACGGAGACTATACCATCCTTATCGACTACGCCGTCACGCCCGACGCCATCGACAACATCCTCACGACGGTGCGCGAGTTTGCGCCCGCGCGGCTGGTGTTCCTCTTCGGCTGCGGCGGCGACCGCGACCGCGGCAAGCGTCCGAAGATGGGGCGCATCGCGGGACAGAAGGCGGATTTCGTCATCGTCACGAGCGACAACCCGCGCACGGAGGATCCGGAGGCGATCATCGCCGACATTCTCCCCGGCCTCAAGGAGACGCACACACCCTATGTCGTGCGCCCCGACCGGCGCGAGGCCATCGCCTATGCGATCGAAAACCACTGCCCCGGCGACGTTATCATCCTTTGCGGCAAGGGCCACGAGGATTACCAGATCATCGGCAAGACGAAGGTGCACATGGATGAGCGCGAGATCGTCGCCGAAATACTCGACAAGAGGAAGAGAGAGAAAGAGAAATGACACTGAAGCTGATACTGGCGTTCGTCATCGCGTTTGCGGTGTCGGCCGTCGTCGGATTTTTTCTGGTCCCGTATCTCAAGCGCATCAAGGCGGGGCAGAGCATCAAGGAAAACGGCCCCACGTGGCATATGTCCAAGCAGGGTACGCCGACCATGGGCGGGCTGATGTTCATTGCCGCAATCGCGGTCGTGTGCCTGTCGGTCGGCTTTGAGTGCATGGCCGCCGGCGAATACGGCCACCTATTTTGTCTGGCGTTCGCGCTCGTGTTCGGCGCGATCGGCTTTCTGGACGACTATGAAAAGCTCAAGAAGAAGCAGAATCTCGGTCTGACAGCCGGCAAGAAGATCCTGCTGCAGCTGGCGGCGGCCGTGGCGTTCATTTTCCTCATGCGCCGCTTCGGCTATGTCGCGCTCGACAGCCTCTACATCCCGTTCTGGAACGAGACGGTGCCGGTCTCCGAGCCGCTGTACGTGATCTTCGCGGCCTTCGTCATCGTCGGCACGGTCAACTCCGTCAACCTCACCGACGGCGTGGACGGCCTCGCCGCGAGCACGACGATACCGGTGTGCGTCTTCTTTGCCGTCATCTCCATCCTCTGGGGCGAGCGGTTTTTGTCCCTCGGCGTGTTCGCCTCCGGCATCGCCGGCGGTCTGCTGGGCTTCCTGATCTATAACTTCAACCCGGCCAAGGTGTTCATGGGCGACACGGGCTCGCTGTTTCTCGGCGGCGCGGTCGCGGCGCTGGCTTTTGCCTACGACATGCCGCTCATCCTTGTGACGCTCGGCATCATGTACATCGTCGAGGCGCTCTCGGATATCATTCAGGTCGGCTACTTCAAGCTCACGCACGGCAAGCGCGTGTTTAAGATGTCCCCGTTCCACCACCATCTTGAAATGGGCGGCTGGACGGGTCACAAGTGGAAGGAAAAGCAGATCGTGGCGCTGTTTGCCGGCGTGACGGTGCTGTTTGCAGTTTTGTCGTTTATCGGCGTGTTCCACCGCTTCGGCGCGTGAGCGCGCCGCGGCACAGGGAGGTGCGTTCATGAATATATCCGGTCTGAGACTTCCTGTGTACCGGGCGGGGACGGCTGCCGGGGCCAAGCGCGGCAGCTTCGACCTGCCGTTTTTCGTGCTCACGCTGCTGCTGCTGACGATCGGCGTCATCATGGTGCTCTCGTCGAGCTTTGCCCGCGCCTATGCGCAGGGCAAGTCGCCGACGTATTATTTCGTCCGGCAGGCAGGCTTCGCCGTGGCCGGCGTGGTGGGTATGATTTTGTTTTCCAACGTGCGCATGGCGACGTACCGCCGCTGGTCGCTCGTGCTGCTGGGCGTGAGCATTTTCCTGCTCGCCATCGTCTGGATCCCGCACATCGGCGTGGTCGGCGGCGGTGCGCGCCGTTGGCTGAGCCTCGGCTTTACGACGTTTCAGCCGTCGGAGATCGCGAAGATCGCGGTCGTGCTGTTTTTCTCAAGCATGATCTGCACATACAAAGACCAGATGCAGACGATCCGCTACGGCGTCGTGCCGTTCATGGTCATCACCGGCGGCATCGTCATCCTGCTCATGCTCGAGCCGCATCTGTCGGCGTCGATCATCATCATGGCGCTGGCGATCGTGATGATGTTTGTCGGCGGCATCAAGCTCTCGTACCTGCTCATCGGCATGGGCAGCGCGGGCACGCTGCTGCTGATCGCGGGCAAGTTCGTGCCCTATGTGCACAAGCGCATCGTGTCGTGGCGCGACCCGTTCGCCGACACGAGCAGCGCCGGATATCAGATCGTGCAGTCGCTGTATTCCATCGGCTCGGGCGGCTTTCTCGGCCTCGGCCTCGGCCAGAGCCGGCAGAAATATCTCTACCTGCCGGAGGAGCACAATGACTACATCTTTTCCATCGTCTGTGAGGAACTCGGCTATGTCGGCGCGGTCGCGATCCTGATCCTGTTCGCGCTGCTCATCTGCCGCGGCTACTGGATCGCTGCGCACTCGCCCGACCGCTACAGCTTCCTCGTTGGCGTCGGCATCACGACGCTGCTGTCGATCCAGGTGTTTCTGAACATCGCGGTCGTCACGAATCTCATCCCCTGCACCGGCATCTCGCTGCCGTTTTTCAGCTACGGCGGCACGGCACTGCTGATGCAGCTCGGTGAAATGGGCATTATTTTAAGCATATCGCGCGACATCCCGACGAAAAAAGCGCGGTAGCATCTGAATCTGCAAGCTGTCCCGGCGGCGCGCGCCGCCCGAGCTTCGATATTCCGGGAGGGACTGACTATGAATTTTCTCTTCACCTGCGGCGGTACCGCAGGCCACATCAACCCCGCGCTTGCGGTCGCGGGCGTCCTGCGCGACCGGATGCCCGACTGCGGCATCCTCTTCGTCGGCGCAAACGGCAAGATGGAGACGGACCTCGTTCCGCGCGCGGGCTACGACATCGTGACCGTGGAGGTCACGAACATCCACCGCAGCCTCAAGCCCTCGGAGATCGCGTACAACCTCCGCTCGCTGCACAACGTGCGGCAGGCGACGAAGGACGCGCGCAAGATCATCGAGGACTTCAAGCCCGACGTCGCCATCGGCACCGGCGGCTATGTGTGCTACCCCGTGCTCAAGGCGGCGGCGCAGCTCGGCATCCCGACCATCGTGCATGAGTCCAACGCCGTGCCCGGCCTGACGACGAAGATGCTCGCCGGCGCGGTCGACCGCATTCTGGTCGGCTTTGAGGAGAGCAAACAGCATTACAGCGAGCAGGACAAGGTCGTCGTCACCGGCACGCCGGTGCGCGGCGCGTTCACGGCCTGCTCCGGTGCGGAGGCCAAGCGCCAGCTCGGGCTCGACCCCGAAAAGCCGCTGGTCGTGTCGGTGTGGGGCTCGCTCGGCGCGGCGCGCATGAACGAGGTCATGACGGCCTTTATAACCCGCGCTGCCGTGACGGATGCGCCGTTTTCGCTCATTCATTCGGCCGGCCGCAGCGGCTACGAGAAGATGCACGCGGCGCTGCTGGAAAAGTGCCCGGTCGATCCCGCGGCGCATGGCATGGACGTGCGGCCGTATATCTACGATATGCCGCTGGTGATGGATGCGGCCGATCTCGTGCTGTGCCGCGCGGGCGCGTCCACGCTTGCCGAGCTCACATGCATCGGCAAGCCGGCGGTGCTCATCCCGTCTCCGAACGTCACGAACAACCATCAGGAGCGCAACGCGCGCGTGCTCGAGCACGCCGGCGGCGCCAAGGTGCTGCTCGAGGGATCGTTCACGGCGGACGACCTGTATGATCTCGTCAGCGGCCTGCTCGCCGACGGTGCGCAGCTTGCGCAGATGGCCGACAATATGCGTGCCGCCGGTGTGAGCGATGCCGCCGAGCGCATTGCCGGGCTGGTGCTCAAGCTGGCCGACCGCCATGCGGGCCGCCGCGCAAAATGACAACTTCGCGTTTCTCTGCATAGGATGGCATGAATTTGCTGTGCGGAGGAAAGAACATGAGCATATGGCACATATACGGCGGAAACAGGCTGAGCGGGAGCACGCGGGTGCAGGGCGCCAAGAATGCGGTGCTGCCGATCATGGCGGCGTCGGTGCTCTCCGGCGGTGAGACGGTTCTGTACAACGTGCCCGATCTGCGGGACGTGACGATCACGCTGCGCATCCTGCGGCATCTCGGCTGCACGGCGGTGCGCGACGGGGACACGGTGCGCATCGACTCGCGCGGGATGCACTGCGATTTTATCCCGCACGCGCTTATGCGGGAGCTGCGCTCGTCGGTCATTTTTCTCGGCGCGATCCTCGCGCGCTTCGGCACGGCGCGCCTGTCCATGCCGGGCGGGTGCGAGCTCGGGCCGCGGCCGGTGAACCTGCATCTGGACGCGCTGCGCGCGCTCGGCGCAGAGGTCACGGAGCGCGGCGGGGATATCATCTGCCGGGCGCACGCGCTTCAGGGGCGGCGGATCCTGCTGCCGTTTCCGAGCGTCGGCGCGACGGAAAACGCCATGCTCGCCGCATGCGCCGCGGCGGGGGAGACGGTCATCTGCAACGCCGCGCGCGAGCCGGAGATCGTCGACCTGCAGCGCTATCTGTGCAGGCTCGGCGCGGACATTTCCGGCGCGGGCACGTCCACGGTCACGGTCGGCGGCTTTCGGCCGCGGCCGTTTGTCGAGCACACGATCATGCCCGACCGCATTGTCGCGGCAACGATTCTGTGCGCTGCCGCCGCCTGCGGCGGCGAGGTGGAGCTGCAGAACGTAGAACCGGCACATTTTTCGACCGTTCTGGACTCGCTTTCCGAGGCGGGATGTGCTATAATCACAACGGCGTCCACCGTGCGCCTGACTTCGGATGGGCAGCTCACGGCGCCGCGGCCGGTCGTCACGCAGCCGTATCCGGGCTTTCCCACGGATGCGCAGCCGCCGCTCATGGCGGCCTGCCTGCGGGCAAAGGGCACCACGGTGTTCACCGAAAACATCTTTACCAACCGCTACCGTCATGCCGAGGAGTTCCGGCGTCTGGGCGCAGCCGTCAGCATCGAGGGCCGTGTGGCGTATGTCACCGGCGTCGAGCGGCTCACCGGCGCGCCGCTCACGGCGAGCGACCTGCGCGGCGGCGCGGCCATGATCGTGGCCGGGCTTTCCGCCGAGGGCGCGACCGAGCTTTTTGACGACGGGTATATTGACCGCGGGTATGACCGCTTCGACGCGTGCCTGTCGGCGCTGGGCGCTGACGTGCGCTGTGCCGCGCCGCGGTGAAAGGAATCTCTGCCTATGAAACAATCGAAGCAGCCCCGGCAGCGCCGTGCGCGCCGTGTGCGCCGCCCGTCGGCGCGGCGGGGGAGGTCGCTGCTGCAGCCGCTGATCTTCCTGCTGATCTGCGTGGCGCTCGTGCTGGGCATGAGCGTGTTTTTCCGCGTCTCAAAGGTCGAGGTCGTCGGAAACTCCATCTACACGGATGAGGAGGTCATCGCCGCCTCGGGCATCGGCAAGGGCGACAATCTGTTTTTCATCAACCGCTTCTCGGCGGCCAGCCGCATCTTCAGCAAGCTCCCGTATGTGGACAAAGCGAAGGTCACGCGCGCCCTGCCCAACCGCGTCACCATCACGATCCAGGAGAGCAGCGCCATGGCCTACGTTCAGGCGGACGACGGCTATTGGGTCGTCGACCAGAACTGCAAGCTGCTCAAGTCCGCCGCGGACAGCGAGCTGACCGGCCTTGCCCGCATCGACGGCATCACGCCGGTCGAGCCGAAGGTCGGCGAGGTGCTCAACGCCGGCGACGCCGACGCGCCGAAGGTCACGTACCTTGCGGCGATCCTCGGGCAGCTGCTCACGCGCGACATGGCGTCCAAGGTCTCGGTCATTGACCTTTCGGATGCAGCAAACCCGAGCTTTCTCTATGACGGACGGTTCACGGTGCGCCTCGGCGCAAACGAGAACGTCGAGTATAAATTCGGCATGCTCCAGAGCGCCGTCTCACAGCTCACGGCCAGCGATACCGGCACCATTGATCTGTCGATCGACAAGCGCGCACATTTCAGTCCCGGCTGATTGTTCACAAAAAAAGATTGACCTGATAAGGAAAACGATATAAAATGGGAAAGAATAAGAACAGACAAAGGCGAAATCCGCCAAGAAGCGGCCCTCAGAGCGCGCACGCGCCGAGCGCCGATACAAATAGAAACAACAGGGAGGAACCGAATATGTCCTTTGCTACCGAGTCCGGTCCGGAAAATGTCGTCACCATCAAGGTCGTTGGCGTCGGCGGGGCCGGCAACAACGTCGTAAACCGCATGGTTAAGTCCGGCACTCAGGGAATTGAGTACGTGGCTGTCAATACAGATAAGCAGGCTCTGGCCGTTTCGAGCGCGGATCAGAAGATCCAGATCGGCGAGAAGCTGACCCATGGTCAGGGCGCCGGCAGCGATCCCGACGTCGGCAAGCGCAGCGCCGAGGAGAGCCGCAACAACATCGCCAAGAGCCTGGAAAATGCCGACATGGTCTTCATCACCGCCGGTATGGGCGGCGGCACCGGCACGGGCGCAGCGCCCACGATCGCGGATATCGCCCGCGAGGCCGGCATCCTGACCGTCGGCGTCGTCACCAAGCCCTTCAAGTTTGAGGGCAAGCGCCGCATGGATCAGGCCATGGTCGGCATCAACGAGCTGCTGGGCAAGGTCGACTCCCTGCTCATCATCCCGAATGACCGCCTGAAGTTTGCCACCGACCAGAAGGTCACGCTGGCCAACGCCTTCGAGATCGCGGACGACGTGCTGCGTCAGGCCGTCGTGAGCATCTCCGACCTCATCAAGAACACCGGCTTCATCAACCTTGACTTTGCGGACGTCACCTGCGTCATGAAAAACGCCGGCTTCGCCCACATGGGCGTCGGCCGCGCCGCCGGCAAGGGCAAGGCGGAGGACGCTGCCCGCATGGCCGTCGCGAGCCCGCTCATGGAGACGTCGATCAACGGCGCGCGCGGCGTGCTCATCAACATCACCGGCTCCGAGGATATGGGCCTGGAGGATGTCGAGACCGCTGCCAACCTCGTTCAGGAGGCTGCGCATCCCGATGCCAACATCATCTTCGGCGCGAGCTTCGATCCCTCGCTCGACGACGAGATCCGCGTGTCCGTCATCGCCACCGGCTTTGACGAGCCGGGCAAGGCGCAGGCGGAGGCCGCTCCGGCCGCCGCTGCCGCTCCGGCTGCTGCGCCTGCCGCCGGTATGTACACCGCCGCTGCGTCTGCGGCCGCGTCTGCCGCTCCGGCATCGGCTCCGGCCGCTGCCCCGGTGGCTCCGGCTGCCGCTCCGGCTGCGGATGCTGCCGCCCCCGCGGAGGAGGATCCGTTCGACAGCATTTTCAAGATCTTCAACTCCAAGTAATTTCCGTTATCTGTCCAAAACCGCCTTCGCTCCTTGTGAAGGCGGTTTTTGTATTCTGTGAGAGGGGGCAGTCGATTGAAAGACTGGCGCATTACCCGCGTCCTTGCGGCCATGGCGGACACGTTTCTCACGCGCCGCGTGACGCGCTCTGCGGCCGAGATCGCCTATTACATGGTCATGGCGCTGTTTCCGGTCATCATCTGTATGTACGACCTGCTCGCGCTCATCCTGCGCGACCCGACCGCCGTGCTGCGCATCGTGGAGACGCTCGTGCTCCCGCGCGAGACGCAGGAGCTTGTGTCGGAATTTCTCATTTACGTGTCCGGCAACACGAGCAAGGTCATGTTCATCGCGGCGCTCTTTGTCATGATCACGAGCGCGTCGGCGGCGTTTCGCGCCATGGCCGCCATCGTCGGGGAGATCCACGGGGACAAGCGCTTCGGCATCGTGAGCAGCACCGTCGTGAGCGTCGCCTTCTCGGTGGCGTTTTTGCTGGTGCTGTATCTGTGCATCCTGCTCATGCTGACGGGCAAGCGCTTTCTGCTCTGGCTCGATGCGCTCGTGCCGCGTGTGAGCATCATCTGGTCGTGGACCTGGCTGCGGTTTCTGGTGCTGTTCGCCATTTTGCTGCTGATGATCCTCGTGCTCTACCGGCTCACGACGCCGCGGCGGGCGCCGCACCGGGTGCTTCCGGGTGCGGTGTTTTCGGCAGTCGGTATCGTGGTGATGAGTATTCTGCTCTCGTGGCTGATCGGCAGCAGCGCGAAGTATTCACTCGTATACGGGTCGCTCGCCTCGGTCGTGATCCTGCTGTTCTGGTTTCATGTGTTCGGTCTGCTGCTCATTCTGGGCGCGGTGCTCAATCACGCGCTCGAGGTGACGGCGCCGCCGGATAAAGAAACGTAAAATCTGGACCCAAAGCGGTTTTTTGTGGTTCGCTCGCTTTACAAACCGCTTTTTATCACGTAAAATATTCGGTTAAGAGGAAGGAAAAGCCGGAAAACGCACTTTTTCAGAGAAAATTTTTCGAAAAGCCGTTTTTTATGCATTAAAATTCGTTTTCAGGCATTATACTCATGTGGGGTAATCGAATATGCGAAATGACGACAAACGCACAAGCGATATAGGCGTGTCTGATGGCCGACCACCGGACGATGGCCTGATCCTGCGCATTGCGGAGGGAGACACCGCCGCGCTTGAGGCGCTGTATCGCCAGACATCCGCGTCCGTCTACGGCTTCGTGCTGTCGATCCTGCGTGATCCGACGGCGGCCGAGGATGTGATGCAGGACACGTTCGTGAGCGTGATGCAGTCGGCGCCGGGCTATCAGCCGTCGGGCAAGCCGATGGCGTGGCTGCTGACGATCGCGCGCAATCTGGCGTTCATGCGCCTGCGCAAGGCAGAAAATAAGAACCTGTCTTTTGATGAGCTGTATCATGTGCAGGATCCGCACAACGCTTATCAGGAAACGGAAAACCATATGGTGCTTGACAAGGTGCTGCGCCTGCTCACGGACAGTGAGCGGCAGATCGTGATGCTGCACGCGCTCTCCGGCCTCAAGCACAGAGAGGTAGCCGACCTGCTGGACATCCCGCAGGCGACGGCGATCTCGCGCTACAACCGCGCGCTGGCGAAGCTGCGCGCGTCGATGGGGGGTGACGATCTTGACTGAACAGGAAAAGCGTGAAGAGCAGCTGCTGCAGCAGCTGCGCGACGACGTTGCAGCCGTGACGCCGGACCCGTGGGACAAGATCCTTGCCCGTGTCCGGACGGATGAACAGCCGGAGCCGGAACCGGTCGCCCCGCTGCCGCAGCGCAGCCGCCGCGGCGGCGCGTGGCGGCGCTGGATGGCCGCGGCGGCGGTGTTTCTGCTGGTCGTGCTCAGCGGCGGATTTTACGCCGCGCAGACGCCCGGCGGCGTCGCAACGCTGGATGTGAACCCGAGCATTGAGCTGACCGTCAACAAGCTCGGCCGCGTTCTGTCCGTGCGCGCGTGCAATGCCGATGCGCAGACCGTGCTCGACGGGCTGGAGCTGCGCAACCAGTCACTGCAGGCGGCGGCCGATGCGATCGTGACCGAGCTGCAGGACGACGGCTATGTCTCGGCGGACACGAACTCGATCCTCATCACGGTCGAGGCCGGCAAGGGAGATGAACAGCTGCGCGACCGGCTGGCCGACGCCGTGGAGGATGCGCAGAGCGGCTGCGGCCTTGAGCCCGCTGTTCTGGCGCAGGTGCTGGAGCACGATCCCACGCTGGAGGCCGATGCCGCCGCCATGGGCGTCAGCGCCGGAAAGGCGATGCTCATCCGGCAGATCAGCGCGCAGGTGGAGGAGCTCACCGGCGATGCGCTGGCAGCGCTGCCGATCAACGACCTGAACATTCTTGCGGCTTCCAACCGGGTGGCGCTTGGCGATATCACCTCGATCGGCGCGGCGAGCACCGGCGCCTATGTCCCGTATGATCAGGCGCTGGATGCGGCGCTCGCGTGCTGCGGCATGGAGCCCGGCAGTGTCGTGCAGGCCGGCATGCGCTTTACGCTCATCGACGGGCAGATGGTCATGGAGTTTACGCTCACGGACGGTGAGCACCACTATGTGTGCAGCGTGGATGCGCGCACGGCGGAGCTCTGCCGCCTGACCGGCGACGAGCCGCCGGAGCATGAGGCTGCCCCCGTGAAGCCGCAGCCGCGCCCCGCTCGCCCTGCGGCGCCGCAGCCGACGCCGACGCCCAAGCCCACGCCGACGCCGACGCCGATTCCCGTTCCGACGCCGGCTCCGACCCCGACGCCCACCCCCACACCGCCCCCGACCCCGCCTGCGGGCCCGGTCACGCAGGAGCAGGCGCTGAAGATCGCCATTGCGGCGGCCGGCATTTCGGAGAGCGACCTCGCCGCGTGGGATGTGCAGCTCGACGAGAGCGGCGCGCAGCCAGTCTACCGCGTGACGCTCACGACCGTGTACTACTTCCACCCGTGTTATGTCGTGACCGTCGACCAGATGACCGGCGCGGTTCTCTCGGTGGATAACGTGCAGCACTGAATTTGTTTCAAAAAGGACGCATCCAAAGCGGATGCGTCCTTTTCGTTTGCGGAAAAGCAGCGCACCCCTCTGCCGTGCGGCGCAGGGGTGCGCTGGTGCTCAGTTCATGAACTTTTCGATCGCAAGGTTCAGCTCGTCGATAGCCTGCCGGTCGCCGCTCTCCACGGCATCGGTCAGGCAGTGGTCGATGTGATCCTTGAGAATGATCTTCGCCGTGTTATTCAGCGCCGAGCGCACGGCTGCAAGCTGGATGAGTACCTCGGCACAGTCGCGCCCGTCCTCGACCATGCGCTTGACCGACTCCAGATGGCCGATCGCGCGCGCCAGACGATTGATGACCGCCTTGGTCTGCGTGTGGGTGTGCGTGTGCCCGTGGCTGTGGCCGTGCTCGTGTTCATGCGTATGCGCTTGACTGTCGTGGCAGTGGGTAATCACGTTTCCGTTTTCGTCCACGTGCGTGTGCATGCCTGTGGTGTGCTCCTGATCCGCCATGGTATCATCTCCCATCATATCTTTGTAATTTTACCTTGTTTCGTCCGGTTTGTCAACGCTGCGCCGTCAGTAACCGGCCGCCGTCAGGGCGGTGCGCAGCTTTTCGATGGCTTTTTTCTCGATGCGCGACACATAGGAACGGCTGATGCCGCAGCGCTGCGCGGTCTCGCGCTGTGTCAGCGGCTCACCGCCGCCGATGGCGTAGCGCAGGCGGATGATCTCGCGCTCGCGCGCATCGAGCGCCTCGCCGATGCAGCGCCGCAGCGCCTGACACATTTCATCCGACTGCAGGCGGGCGTCCATGTCCTCGTCCTCGGACAGAATGTCGAGCAGCGACAGGCTGTTTCCGTCGCCGTCCGTGTCGAGCGCGTCCGAGAGCAGCGTCTCGGCTGCGTTTTTGCGCGTGCTGCGAAAATACATCAGGATCTCGTTTTCCGCGCACTTGCTGGCATAGGTCGCCAGACGCACGCCCTTGTCCGGACGGTAGGTGTTGATGCCCTTGATGAGCCCGATCGTGCCGATCGAGATCAGATCGTCCGTATCGTCGTAATGCGTGTAGTATTTCTTGATGATGTGCGCCACCAGCCGCAGGTTGCGCTCGATGAGCACGTTGCGCGCCTCCAGATCGCCCTGCAGCCATGCCTCGAGATATCTGCGCTCCTCAGCCTCGCTCAGCGGGCGCGGAAACGACCCGCCGGGGCTCAGCCGCAGCATCAAAAACGCGCTGCTCATCATCAGCATCAGGGTACTGTACAGCATTTTCAGCCCTCCGTTTCTGCCTGTGGTCATTCTATTCGGCGGCGGCACGTACACTTTCCTGACACACAATTTTTCGCTTGTGCGCAAATACTTCACAACAGCGCGTTGATTAACGGATAAAAAATGACGGGAAGGCGAAGAAAATTCTCCGACATACTTGACAAAATAACCAAAAAGCGTTAATCTTTGAACAACAAAGCCATTTCGATTGGGATACGTGGAAATGGCAGATGTGTTCAAAATTGAAAGGAGAACATATTATGGATTACAAGACTCTGAGTGTGAAAACGTTCATCGAGGACATGAACGGCAAGGAAGTCATGATGAAGACCGTTCCGAGCCTGACGAAGTACCCGCTGAAGCTCTTCTACAAGAAGACCGTCGGCGACATCGTGGATCTGGTCCGCAGCAAGAAGCTCGTTCCGGAAGATGCCATCCAGGCTTTCATCGCCGACGTCGAGGCGCTCTAAGTTATCTCATAAGATATCGGCTCCCCTGCCGCATGGCAGGGGAGCTATTTTGCACGTTTTGGTTTACATAATCCGTAGTTGCACCGCAACCGCAGAAATTGGATTGACAAAATGTTTGATTTGTGGTACAAAGTAAGAAAAGTAATACGGTTCTTACCGAAGGGAGCGACTATATGGAAACCATGCAGGACAAATTCATGGCCACGGTGCGCATCGGGCCGAAGGGGCAGATCGTGATCCCGAAGGAGGTGCGCGATATGTTCGGCCTCGCGCCGGGCGATTCGCTCATTCTGCTGGCTGACCGCGAGCGCGGCATCGCGCTGCAGAGCAGCAGCTATTATGACCGGTTCGTGCGCGCGGTGTTCGATCAGGGCGCGAAGGCGGCGGCGCCGGATGTGCCGGAGGAGGAGACGCAGGTGTTTGCTGCCGCGCTCGCGCAGGAGCTGAAGCGGGAGGACGGACAATGAGTATGCTCAAAGTGGAGGGACTGTGCAAGACGTACCCGGCGTTTCGGCTGCGCGATGTGTCGTTTGCCGTTGAGCCGGGCGCGATCATGGGCTTCATCGGCCGCAACGGCGCCGGAAAGAGCACGACCATCAAGGCCATGCTCAACCTTGTGCACCCGGACAGCGGCCGCGTGACGATGTTCGGCCGGGATTTTTATGCCGACGAGCCGGCCTGCAAGCAGCAGCTTGGCGTGGTGCTCGGCGGCGTGGACTTTTATCCGAACAAAAAGCTGCGCACCATCACGAACGTGACCCGCACGTTTTACGACCGCTGGGATGAGGAGAAATACCGGCACTACCTGTCGCTGTTCGCGCTCGACGAGACGAAGCGGGTCTCGCAGCTCTCGTCCGGTATGCGCGTGAAGTACATGCTCGCGCTCGCGCTCTCGCACGATGCGCGCCTGCTCATTCTTGACGAGCCGACGAGCGGGCTCGACCCCGTGTCGCGCGACGAGCTCATGGAGCTCTTTCGCGGCGTGGTGCAAAGCGGCGAGCGCAGCATCCTGTTTTCGACGCACATCACGTCCGACCTCGAAAAGTGCGCCTCGCACATCACGATGATCAAGGACGGGCAGATCCTGCGCAGCGACACGTGCGCCGGCTTTCTCACACACTATCGTGCGCAGCTCGGCGACGGGACGCTCTCGCTCGAGGACATCCTTGTGCGCGTGGAAAGGAGAAGCTATGACGGCAAAGATTTTCTGTAAGGATCTGCGCCTTGCGGCGCATCCGATGATGTATGTGTTTGCGCTCTTCGGCGTGATGCTGCTCATCCCGAGCTATCCGTACACGGTCGTGTTTTTCTACGGGCTGCTCGGCATCTTCTTCACCTTTCTCAACGGCCGCGAGAATAAGGACGTCTATTACTGCGCCGTGCTGCCGGTCACGAAGCGCGAGCAGGTGCGCGCCCGCACGTGGATGGTCGTAGCGGTCGAGCTGACGGAGCTTGTGCTCGCGGTGCCGTTTGCGGTCTTGTCGGTGCGCATCAACCCCAACGGCACGAATCTCGCCGGCATCGATGCAAACGCGGCGCTCTTCGGTGCGGTGCTGCTCAGCTTCGGTGTGTTCAACGCGGTGTTCCTGCCGGCGTTTTACAAGACTGCCGTGCGCGTCGGACGTTCGTTTTTGCTGGCGGTCATCCCGACGGCGGTGCTGATGACGCTTGTCGAGGCGCTGTCGCATTTTCCGGTCGTCGGGCCGTATCTCGACGCGACAGACGCGGCCGGTCAGGTGCGGCAGCTTCCGGTGCTGGCCGCGGGCGCGGCGGCGTTCGCGCTGCTGTCATGGCTGGCGTTCCGGAGGGCGTCAGAAAATTACGCGCGCGTCGATCTGTGACGGGGGACTTGCCGGGACGCGAAAAATATGCTATCCTGAAAAGCAGCTTGCAAAGGCTGCTTTTCATTTTTTTGTCCGGGAGGGATCTGCATGAAGAACAAACGTCTCTGGCTGTCGGTGGCGCTGACGGTGCTGGTCGTCGTGTGCGCCATGCTCATTCTCTCGCGTGTCAACGAGGCGCGCAGCAATGCCGCGCCCACTACGCCGACGGATCTGATCCTCCCGCCGGATATGCAGACGACGGCGGTGCCTGTCCAGAAGACCTACGACGACCTGCCGGACGTGGACATTTCCTCCTGGGAGTATCTCATCGCGAGTCAGGCGCATAATATCAGCGACTACGTGCCGGATGTGAGCAAGATCAGCGGCTCGCAGTCCACGTTTGATTCCCGCGCGGTGGATGCGCTCAACGCCCTGCTCAAGGCGGCGCGCAGCGCCGGATGGAGCCCTTATATCTATTGTGCCTACCGCCCGTACCTGACGCAGAAGCAGCAGTATGAGGATCAGGTGAGCGCGTATATGCGCGAGGGCGACACGCGCGACGAGGCGGAGACGGCGGCGGCACGCATCGCGGCGCCCCCCGGCACGAGCGACCACCAGACCGGCCTCGGCGCGGACGTGGTCGACCAGTATTACGACTCGCTGAGCGTGGACAAGGTCAACGCGCGCTTTCTGAGCTGGCTGGCGGACAACTGCGCGCAGTACGGCTTCGTCATCCGCTACCCGTCGGACAAGGTCAGCATCACCGGCCGCAACGAGCCGTGGCACGTGCGCTACGTCGGCGAGACGGCGGCGAAGTTCATGACCGAGCACAACCTCTGCCTGGAGGAATTCGCGGCGCTGTACCAGTAAGTGCCCCGCAGCACAAAAAAAGGCTTGCATTGTGGGTCACGGGATGGTATGATATTGCCGTACGAAGGAAGCAGGATTTGACAGAGTGGGCACCCGCCCACTCTTTTTCTTGATGTCTTTCGAAGTGTCAGAAAATGGAATGGTGATGTATGAGTAAATTGACAGACGCTGTCCTCGCGCTGGCCGGGCCTGTGGCCGCGCAGCAGGGATGTGAGATCTGGGATGTGGAATACGTCAAGGAGGCGGGCAGCCGCTATCTGCGCGTGTACATCGACAAGCCGGACGGCGTGTCGATTCAGGACTGTGAGAATTTCAGCCGGGCGCTCGATCCGATCCTCGACGAGGCCGACCCCATTCCCGACAGCTATGTGTTCGAGGTGTCGTCCGCGGGCGCGGAGCGGCAGCTCAAACGGCCGGGTGATTTTGCGCGCTTTCTCGGTGCGCAGGTCGAGGTGCGGCTCTATCAGCCGGTGGACGGCAGCAAGGTGTACATCGGCACGCTCGAGCAGTATGACAACGGCGACGTGACCGTCGCCGACGGCGAAAAGCGCCGTGTCTTTCAAAAATCCGCCATCGCACAGGTGCGCCTGCACCTGACCATATAAGGAAAGGGAATTGACCATGAACGCAGAATTTTTTGATGCAGTTGCAGATATTGAAAAGGAAAAGGGCATCCCGCGCGAATATATGTACGAGAAGATCCGCCAGGCCATGCTGACGGCGTTCCGCAAGGACACGCCCGACTGCGAGGACAATGTGGAGGTCATTCTCGACGAGGAGAAAAAGAAGATCGAGATGGTCGTCAAGAAGACGGTCGTCGAGCGCGTCATTGACCCCTATGTTGAGATCAGCGAGGAGGCGGCGCACCGCATCAGCAAGCGCGCCAAGGTCGGCGACATTGTCAGCGTTCCGGTCGAGACGAAGCAGTTCGGCCGCATCGCGGCGCAGGCTGCAAAGCAGGTCATCATTCAGGGCATCCGCGAGGCGGAGCGCGGCATGATCTACGAGGAGTTCAACTCCAAGGAACACGAGATCCTCACCGGCGTCGTCAATAAGATCGATCCGCGTACCGGCAACGCATATCTGAAGATCAGCTCCAACTCCGACTATACCGAGGCCATGCTCGCTCCGGCGGAGTGCATCCGCGGCGAGGAGCTGCACGAGGGCGACCGCATCAAGGTCTACGTCGTCGAGGTGCGCAACAGCACGCGCGGCCCGCAGGTGCTCATCAGCCGCACGCATCCGGGTCTGGTCAAGCGCCTGTTCGAGCTCGAGGTGCCGGAGATCTTTGACGGCACGGTCGAGATCAAGTCCATCGCCCGCGAGGCCGGCAGCCGCACGAAGATGGCTGTCTGGGCGGAAGATCCGGTCATCGATCCGATCGGCGCGTGCGTCGGTCCGAAGGGCGGCCGTGTTGCGAGCGTCGTCAACGAGCTCGGCGGCGAGAAGATCGACATCGTCAAGTACAGCGACGTGCCGGAGGAATTCATCGCGGCCGCGCTCGCACCGTCCGAGGTGCTGGAGGTGACGCTGCTTGACGAGGGCAAGAGCTGCCGCGTCATCGTGCCGGATAACCAGCTTTCGCTCGCCATCGGCAAGGAGGGGCAGAACGCCCGTCTGGCCGCCAAGCTCACCGGCTATAAGATCGACATCAAGCCCGAGAGCGAGGCGTAATGCGAAAGGAGGCAGTCACCCATGCCCAAGTCCATTCCCCAGCGGCAGTGTGTCGGCTGCCGTGAAAAGAAACCCAAGCCGGAGCTCATCCGGGTGGTGCGCGCGCCCGACGGGGGCATCTCGCTCGATGCGCGCGGCAAGGCGGCGGGCCGCGGCGCGTATCTGTGCCCGAACCCCGCGTGCCTGAAAAAGGCGTGTAAGAGCCGCGCGCTCGAGCGCGCGTTCGATGTGCCGATCCCGGCGGAGATCTATGAGCAGCTCACAGCGGAACTGGAGGTGCTCCAACACGGATAAAGCAGCCAACTATCTTGGCCTCATGCGCAAGGCCGGGCGCATCGCGCTCGGCGAGTATGACGCCGGAGCGGCGGCGCGCGCCGGTCAGGCGTGCCTGCTGCTGCTGGCACAGGATGCGTCGGACAACGCGCGCAAGCGCGCTGAGGGCTTTGCTTACACCGCGCAGGCGCCGCTGCTGCGTCTGCCGTATACGAAGCAGGCGCTCTCCGAGCGGCTCGGCAAGACCGGCTGCGCCATCGCGGCCGTCACCGATCCGGGGCTTGCAAAGGCCTTCGTGTCCGCGCTGGCACAGGCAGATCCGGAGCAGTACAGCAGCACGGCGGCAGCGCTTGCCGCGAAGACGACAACAGACAAGGGCACGGCGCAGACAAGCGGCGGGCGCCACGGTAAGAGGAGGAAACAAGTATGAGCGGATTGATTAAATACAGAGTGCATGAGGTGGCGAAGGATTTCAACATGACCTCGAAGGAGATCACGCAGATCCTGACGGATTACGCCACCACTCCGAAAAATCATATGCAGGTGCTCGAGGACGCAGAGCTCAACGACATTTTTGAGTATCTCACGCAGCACCATCAGGCGGCCAGCCTGGAGGAGCTCTACAAAGTGCCCGACCAGCCCAAGGCCAAGCCGCAGGCAGCGCCCGCCGAGGCGCCGAAGGCGGCCGCCGCGCAGCAGCCGGCTGCCCAGACGCAGCAGGCCGCGCAGCCGCAGCAGCAGCCCAGGCCGAAGAAGGACGACAAGCCGCACCAGCCGCGTCAGGTGGCGGAGCGCCGCGTCGTCGATACCCGCGGCGCGACGACGAACCTGTCCAAGTACGATCAGCGCCTGGATGATCTCGTGCCCGAGCGCGCGCAGAACAAGCGCGGCGGCAAGCAGAAGATCCAGAACCGCAACCGTCAGCGGCCGCAAAACCCCGCCGCCGGCGCCAAGCGCCGTCAGGAGGAGCGCGACAAGATGCAGAAGCTGCAGCTTGAGATCGCCAAAAAGCAGCAGCTCAAGGTGCAGATCCCGGACTCGATCTCCGTGGGCGAGCTCGCCTCGCGCATGAAAAAGACCGGCGCCGAGGTCGTGCGCCGTCTCGTGAAGATGGGCGTCATGGCGTCGCTGTCCGATACCATTGATTACGATACCGCCGCGCTTGTGGCCATGGAGCTCGGCTGCAAGGTCGAGCACGAGGTCATCGTGACGGTCGAGGAGCGCCTGATCGACGACCGCGAGGATAACGAGGACGAACTCGTCCCGCGCGCGCCGGTCGTGGTGGTCATGGGCCACGTCGACCACGGCAAGACCAGCCTGCTCGACCGCATCCGCCGCGCAAACGTCGCCGCCGGTGAGGCCGGCGGCATCACGCAGCACATCGGCGCTTACCGCGTCATGGTCAACGGCAAGCCCGTTACCTTCCTCGATACCCCGGGTCACGAGGCGTTCACCTCCATGCGTGCCCGCGGTGCGATGGTCACGGACATCGCCATCCTTGTCGTCGCGGCCGATGACGGCATCATGCCGCAGACGATCGAGTCCATCAACCACGCCAAGGCCGCCGGTATCCCGCTGGTCGTGGCCATCAACAAGATGGACGTGCACGGCGCGAACCCCGAGCGCATCAAGCAGCAGCTCACCGAATACGGCCTCGTGCCGGAGGAGTGGGGCGGCGAGACGATCGTCTGCCCGATCTCGGCCAAGACCGGCGAGGGCGTTGACAATCTGCTCGAGAACCTCGTCCTGCTCGCCGAGATCCAGGAGCTCAAGGCAAATCCGAACCGCGCCGCCCGCGGCACGGTCATTGAGGCGCGCATGGATAAGGGCCGCGGCCCGATCATGACCGTCCTCGTTCAGAACGGTACGCTCAGGCAGGGCGACATCATCATCGCCGGTACGGCAGTCGGCCGCGTGCGCACGATGACCAACGACAAGGGTCAGCGCGTGACGGAGGCGGGCCCGTCCATCCCGGTCGAGATCGCCGGTATGTCCGAAGTGCCGAGCGCGGGCGACACGTTCAACGCCGTCGCCGACGAGCGCATGGCGCGCGAGCTGGTCGAGCAGCGCAAGCAGCAGAAGAAGGACGCCGCCAACGCCGGCAGCAAGAAGGTCTCGCTTGACGACCTGTTCTCCCGCATCCAGCAGGGCGAGATGAAGGACTTCAACATCATCGTCAAGGCGGACGTGCAGGGCAGCGCCGAGGCGGTCAAGTCCTCGCTCGAGAAGCTCTCGAACGAGGAGGTGCGCGTGCAGGTCATCCATTCCGGCGTCGGCGCGATCAACGAGTCCGACGTCATGCTTGCCGCGACGTCCAATGCGATCATCGTCGGCTTCAACGTCCGGCCGGACGCCGCCGCGCGCGACAACGCCGCGCGCAGCAACGTCGAGATCCGCATGTACCGCGTCATCTATGACTGCATCAACGAGATCGAGGCGGCCATGAAGGGCATGCTCGCGCCGAAGTTCAAGGAGCAGATCATCGGCCATGTCGAGATCCGCCAGACCTTCAAGGTCTCCAAGGTCGGCACCGTCTGCGGCGGCTACGTCACCGACGGCAAGATCGTGCGCAGCAGCAAGGTGCGCGTCGTGCGCGACAACATCGTCGTCTTTGAGGGCGACCTTGCATCCCTGCGCCGCTTCAAGGACGATGTCAAGGAGGTCGCCGCCGGCTACGAGTGCGGCCTGCAGGTCGACAAGTACAACGACGTCAAGATCGGCGACGTGATCGAAGTGTATGTCATGGAAGAGATCAAGCAGTAAAAGGAGTTTTCTATGGCTTCCAACAAACTGGCAAGAACAAATGATGATATTCAGCGCGTGCTGGCAAACCTGCTCACACAGGTCAAGGATCCCCGTGTGCAGCAGGGCATGATCAGCGTGACCCGCGTCGAAACGACGGGCGACCTGCGCTATTCGAAGATCTGGCTGTCCGTGCTTGGTATGCACGACGAGAAGGAATTCAAAAAGGGGCTGCGTTCGGCCTCCGGCTGGCTGCGCCGTGAGCTCGGCACCGTGCTGGATCTGCGCTACACCCCGGAACTGGTGTTTGAGATCGACCACTCGATCGAGGAGGGCGCGCATATCAGCGCCATGATCGAGCGCCTGCACGATTCCGACACCGGAAGTGAGGCTTGAAGTATGGATGATCGGGAATTTGCCGCGGCGCTGCGCGACCGCGACGCGATTCTGATCCTGTCGCACCTGCGCCCGGACGGTGACACGCTCGGGAGCGGTGCGGCGCTTTGCAGCGCGCTGCGCCGCATGGGCAAGACGGCGTATATGTTCCCCAACCCGGAAACGACCGCGCGCTATCTGCCGTATGTGGCGCAGTTTTTTGCGCCTGCGGATTTTGCACCCGCGTGCGTGGTCGCGGTCGATATCGCGACGCCGGATCTGTTCCCGAAGGGCTTTTCCGGCGCGGTCGATCTGTGCGTCGACCACCACCCGTCGAACCTGCACTACGCCGGCGGCACGCTGCTGCACGCGGAGAAGTCCGCCTGCGGCGAGGCGGTGCTCGAGCTCATCGAGCTGCTGACCGGCAGCGTGACCGAGCAGGAGGCAAACCTTCTGTACATCGCCGTCACGACAGACACCGGCTGCTTCCAGTACGCGAACACGAACGCGGCCACCCTGCGCGCGGCGGCGCGCCTGCTGGAGCTCGGCGCCGACAACCGCAGGGTGAGCATGGAATTTTTCCGCAAGATCTCCCGCGCGCGTATGGCGCTCGTCGGGCATATTTATTCCGGCATGCAGTTTTTCCGCAACGGTCAGATCGCCATCGCGGTCGTCACGCGCGCGCTTGTCGAAGCGCTGCAGGCGACAGAGGACGACTGTGACGATATCGCCGGTCTGCCCGGTCGGGCGGAGGGCGTGGTCGTGAGCGTCACGATCCGCGAGCTGACCGACGGCCGCAGCAAGATCTCCGTGCGCACGACGCCGGAGGTGGATTCCTGCGCCATCTGCGCGGTTTACGGCGGCGGCGGCCACAAGATGGCTTCCGGCTGCACGCTCGACTGCGATACGGAGACGGCTGTGGGAAAGATCCTTGCGGCCATCGATCAGGTGTGGCCGGCATGAACGGGATCTTACTGGTCGACAAGCCCGCCGGCTGGACGAGTCATGACGTTGTGGCAAAGCTGCGCGGCGTGCTCGGCGAGCGGCGCATGGGACACTCCGGCACGCTCGACCCGATGGCGACCGGTCTTCTGGTCGTATTCGCCGGCCGCGCGACGCGTGCGGTGTCCTTTTCCGAAAACCACACCAAGTGCTATGAGGCGCACCTGCGCCTTGGTCTCACGACCGACACGCAGGATACGACCGGCACGGTGCTCAGCCGCGCGGAGCGTGCGGTCAGCCGTGCGGTCAGCCGTGCGGAGCTTGAGGCGGTGTTGCCGCAGTTTCGCGGGGACATCCTGCAGGTGCCGCCGATGTATTCGGCGCTCAAGGTTGACGGCAAAAAGCTCTATGAGATCGCCCGCCGAGGCGGCGAGGTCGCGCGCAAGGCGCGTCCGGTCACGATCGGGGAGCTCACCGTGCTCGGCGAGGCGGATGGGGACTATGTTCTGCGCGTCCGCTGCTCGAAAGGGACGTATATCCGCACGCTCTGCCACGATATCGGCGCGGCGCTCGGCTGCGGCGGCGTGATGAGCGCCCTGCGCCGGACGGAGGTCGGCGCGTATCGCGTGAGCGACGCGCACACGATGGACGCGCTCTGCGCCCTGCCGCGCGAGGCGGCGCAGCATCTGCTTCTGCCGGTGGACAGCCTCTGGCCGGACGCGGCAAAGCGCACGGTCGACGCGCGCTCGGAGCGGCTCGCCCGCTGCGGCAACCCGTTCCGGCTTTGCGCGCCGGACGGCGTCTATCGCATCTATGCTGCGTCGGGGGAGTTTCTCCTGCTGGCGCAGGTCACGGACGGCATGGCCGTCACGATCAAAAGTTTTTTCGAGGTTTCGTAACGTATGGAAAACCAGAAACGTGTCATTGCTCTGGGCTTTTTTGACGGCATCCACATCGGCCACGCCGCGCTCATGCGCCGCACGGCCGTCCGCGCCGCGGAGATGGGGGCCATCCCCACGGTGATGAGCTTCGACGTGCATCCGGATACGCTCGTGTTCGGCAAGGAGGTCCCGCTCATCAACAGCGCGCACGCCCGCGAGGAGCTGGTCCACCGCCTGTTCGGCATCGAGAGCGTGATCTTCATCCACTTTGACCGCACGGTCATGCAGATGCCGTGGCAGACGTTTATTCAGACGTTGGTCGATGAAATGGACGCGGCGGGCTTCGTCGTCGGGCACGATTTCAGCTTTGGCTGGAAGGGCGAGGGCACGGCGGAAAAGCTCTCGGCCTACTGCGCCGAGCGCGGGCTTGGCTGCGATGTCATTCCCGCCGTGACGCTCGACGGCCGCGTCGTGAGCTCGACCTATATCCGCGAGCTGCTCGAAAGCGGCGAGGTCGAGCGTGCCAACGCCTTCCTCGGTCACCCGCATACGCTGTCTGACACCGTGCACTACGGCTACCGTCTCGGCACGAAGATGGGCACGCCCACGATCAACATGCAGTTCCCGGACGGGGTGCTCGTGCCGCGCCACGGCGTGTACGCCGCGAAGGTGTATCTCGACGACGGCAGCGAGCATTGCGCCGTCACGAACGTCGGCGTGCGCCCGACGGTCAGCGGCGGGCAGCGCGTGAGCGTGGAGAGCTTTATCCTCGACTATGAGGGCAACCTCTATAACCGGCAGGTGCGGCTGGAGTTTTATAAGTTCCTGCGTCCGGAGCAGAAGTTCCAGTCCGTGGACGAGCTCAAGGCGCGCATCCTGCACGATGCCGACACCACCCGCGCCTATTTCGCGGCGCAGATGCAGCACGCATAACGGCAGACGGAAAAACCGCAGCCCCGATACGACATCGTATCGGGGCTGCGGTTTTTGACCCGCGGGTCATTGCGGCGCGGACTGCGCGGTCTTGGCCGGGCGGCGGCGGGACTTTCCGCGGCCGCGCTTGCGCGGCTGCGCTGCCTTGGCCTTGTAGTAGCTCTCCATGCTGTCCGTCGCCTGATAGGTCAGGCGCGTGGCGCTCCACGTGCAGTCGTCCGCCTTGCGGAACTTGAGCCGCACGAGCAGCTTGCCGTCGGTCGGGCACTCACCGAGCGCCATGTAGCGCTGGTCGCCCTGATTGACCCACTTGCTGTAGTGCACCTCGCCGCTGCACAGCGGGCAGCAGGGGGTGACAAAGGCGGCGTCGCCGAAGAGCTCGGATTTCGTGGCATAGGCTTCCGAGGCGACGTGCTCGATGGGGTCGGGGCCGCTGCTCTCACCGTGGTGCTCCTTCGGCAGGCGGGTCGAGAGCCTCTGCGCGGCGTCCCGGTAGTCGGCAAGACCCTTTTCCATGTTCAGGTGCGTGCACACGAGTGCGGTGTTGTACGCGTCGCCGAGCGCATCGTGCGCGATGCGCGTCTGTTCGATGGTGAAGTGCTCCATCGCGGTCGCGAGCGATTTCTGGTTGCGGTCGCCGTCGGTCTGGAGGTTGTAGATGAGCTGGAGGTTGACCCAGCCCGCGATCCAGTCCCAGTCCAGATCGTGGATGATGATGTTCTGCTCGAGAATGCCCTGATCGTCGCAGCCCCAGGTGAGAAACGTCACATCGTCACCGCACCAGGCGCGAAACTGCGCCAGCGCCTCCGGAAAGCTCACACCGGCGGCCAGACGCTCGCGGTCGAAGCCGGTGAGCTTTTTGACCTTGTAGTGCATGCGCTTGAAATAAACGGGCTTGACGTCGATCTTGAATTCATCGCCGGGGGTCATGTCTTCGTTGAGCTTCACCGCGCCGATCTCGATGATCTCGCCGCGCAGGTGAATGGGCAGCTTGTTGAATACGGAGGATTTGGAACTCATCGCCTGATTCCATTCCAGATCCATCACGACATAATGCATGGCTCTTTTCCGTCCTTTCCTGTAACATTAGGAGTATAGCACACAATGCGGCAACTTTCACGCCCTTTTTTTCGGGAATTCTATATTTGAATGCAAGAACATAGTGTGATATAATAAAACAATACCGTCAAAGGACGGTTTTATGAGAAAACGAAGGGGGAATCCCAATGAAAATTGCAGTTCTTTGCGGCGGTCTGAGTCCTGAGCGCAACGTCTCGATCTCGAGCGGTACGAAGATTGCCGGCGCGCTGAAGGAAAACGGACATCAGGTCGTGCTGCTGGATATGTTCTTCGGCCTGGAGGACTATACGGGCGACATCGCCCGCGTGTTTGACGACCCGCCGGCACTCGGCGGCACGCGCATCGACGAGAGCGCGCCGGATCTTGAGGCTGTGCGCGCACAGCGCAAGCTCCGCAGCCCGAGTCTCTTCGGCGCGCACGTGCTCGAGGTGTGCGCCATGGCGGACATCGTGTTTCTCGCGCTGCACGGCCGCACCGGTGAGGACGGCCGCGTGCAGGCGACGCTTGACCTGCTCGGCATCCCCTATACCGGCAGCGGCTACCTTGGCAGCGCCATCGCCATGGATAAGGATCTGACCAAGCGCATCGTCGCGCCGCTCGGCGTCAGGACGCCGGCGTGGATGCTCGTCGAGAGCGAGAGCATGGACATCGACGCCGTCATCGCGCAGGCGAAGCTGCCCTGCGTCGTCAAGCCGGATGACTCCGGCTCGAGCATCGGCGTGTCGATCGCAAACGATGCGGCCGAGCTGCGCACCGCGCTCGAGACCGCCGCCCGCGAGGGCAGCCGCATCCTTGTCGAGCAGTATGTCCGCGGCCGCGAGGTGCAGATCGGCATCCTCGGCGACAAGGCGCTGCCGAGCATCGAGATCATTCCGGCGGTCGGCTTTTATGACTACCGCAACAAGTACCAGCCGGGCGCCGCCAAGGAGATCACCCCGGCGGAGATCCCGGCCGAGACCGAGCAGCGCCTGGCCGACGCCGCGCTGACGGTGTTCCGTGCGCTGAACCTGTCGGCTTATTCGCGCGCCGACTTCATCCTTGACGACGCGGGCGAGCTGTGGTTTCTCGAGATCAACACCCTGCCTGGCATGACGCCCACCAGCCTCGTGCCGCAGGAGGCCGCCGCCGTCGGCATCAGCTACAGCGAGCTGTGCGAGCAGATCATCGCCGCCGCGCTGCATAAGTGAGCCGATGACGGGCTACTGCGTATCGGACATCGCCGCCGTCACCGGCGGTGTGCTCTCGGGCGACGGCGCTGCACCCGTGACCGGCGCGGTCATTGACAGCCGCGCCGTCACGCCCGGCGCGCTCTTTGCCGCCATCCCCGGCGAGCGGGTCGACGGGCACGACTATATCGGCAAGGCATTCGACCTCGGCGCGTCCTGCTGCCTTGCGCAGCGCGTTCCGGCGGGGGAGACCCGTCCGGTCATCTGCGTACCGGACACGGCTGCCGCGCTTGAGACGCTTGCGCGCGCCTACCGCGCCCGCTTTGCCATCCCCGTGCTCGGCGTGACCGGCAGCGTCGGCAAGACGACGGCCAAGGAAATGGTCGCGTCCGTGCTCTCGCAGCGCTGGAACACGCTCAGGACGGAGAAGAACTTCAACAATCAGCTCGGCGTGCCGCTCACGCTCTTCCGGCTCGAGCCGGAGCATCAGGCCGCGGTCGTGGAGATGGGCGTGTCGCACTTCGGCGACATGGCGCCGCTGGCCGCCATGGTGCAGCCGACGGCCATGCTCTTTACGATCATCGGCCACGCGCATCTCGAGTTTCTGCGCGACCGCCGCGGCGTCTTGCAGGAAAAGACCTCCGTGCTCGACACCATGCCGGACGATGCCGTGGCCTTCTGCAACGGGGACGATGATCTTCTGCGCGCCATGACCTGCCGCCAGCGCAAGGTGACGTTCGGCCTCTCGGACGGATGTGACGTGCGCGCGCTCGATGTGCGCGACCTCGGGGACGACGGCAGCACCTGCACGATCGCTGCGGGCGCGCGGCGCATCCCGGTGCGCATCCGCGCCTATGGGCAGCACATGGTCTACGCGGCGCTCGAGGGCGCGGCCGTCGGCATCGAATACGGCCTGACGGATGATGAGATCATCCGCGGCATTGCGGCCTATCAGCCGGTCGGCAGCCGCGCAAACGTGGTGCGCACGGCACGCTATACGGTCATTGACGACTGCTACAACGCCAACCCCGATTCCACGGCCGCCGCGCTGCGCTCGATGGCGACGCTTCCGGCCGGCCGCCGTGTGGCCATCCTCGGCAACATGGGCGAGCTCGGACCCGACGCTGCTGCGCTGCACCGTGAGACCGGCGTCTGCGCGGCCGGGGCGGGCGTGTCGCTCGTGATCACGTGCGGTGATCTGGCGCGCGAGATCGCGGCCGGTGCTGCCGAGACGGATCCGAGCGTGCAGACGGCGTCGTTTGCCGTGCTCGACGAGCTGCTCGCGGCGCTGCCGGAGCTGGTGCAGCCGGGCGACTGCGTGCTCGTCAAGGCGTCGCACAGCATGGCGTTTGAACGCGTCGTTCAGGCGCTGACACAGGACTGAAAACCGAAAAAGTTACCCGGACAGAGGCATGACTTCTGTCCGGTTTTCTTACATCTGTACAACTTGTCAAATTCGTAACGTTAAAAAACGAACGAATTTGTTAAAAAAGTAGAAAAGGAAAATAGGGCTTTTCAAACAGGGAAAAAAGCGCTACAATACAGTTGACAAGAAAATAACGATGTTCGACAGGCTTCGTTCCGATTCCCCACAGCGGCTGTTGCCGCCCGTGCGGGAAGTGTGGAAAGCGGAACACGAACGACATAGAAAACTTGAATTACATTTGATTTCTTAAGGAGGAATCTGTCATGGCTAAGACCAAGATCGCAGTTTTGTGGGGCGTCCTCATCGCAATGATGGTGGTATTTGCCGGTATCTACGCCACGCTCAAGGCGCGCGAGATGAACCCGTACATCACCAGCACCGGCTCTTATATGGAGTCCGTGCAGCCGCAGGGCGAGGCTTCCGCTGTCGTCGCGGACAACGTGGTCACAGTCAACGACTGAGCTCTGACAGGCGCGCAGCTCGCCGCCTGAAAATAGAACGAATATACAAACACGCCGGGTGAAGCAAAACTTCACCCGGCGTGTTTTTTCGCGGCGCAGAGAGCAGCGCCCCGCATCCGAGGATACGGGGCGTTTTGGCATATTTGAACAAAAAAATACCTACTCCAATGTGCAGCTGGCAGAAAATGAAAAACAGTGTTCAAAATTTGGTGGTTATATGGTATCCTTGTATTACAGTGATCGAAATGAAATGGAGGGAATCTGACATGATCGCTACGGTTTTGTGCCTGTCGGTTCTGCCGACCATTCTCTGTGCGTTTGCGTTTGTGTACGGACTGGTCTTTTGCATCCAGTCACTGATGAACGGGGAAAAGATGAGCGAGAGCAAGCAGTGCCGCAATATGTTCCTGCTGGCTGGCGGCAGTCTTGCGCTGCTGCTGCTTTTGCCGAACCCGTGGCTCTATCTATACGCATCGTAAAAGAAAATGGGGCGCTGCGAGGCTGTCAAAAAGTATTACTTTTTGACAAAGGGGTTGCAGTCTGCTGCGCGCATAATTTGTGCGCTGGCGGCGCACAAATTTCACACTTGCAGCCTGAGCGGTATTTTCTTCGCCGCACATGTCGCCGAAGAAAATGATCGGACTTCTTTTCGCCGCCGCGGCGGCGAAACTCTACGAGGTTTTTGAAAAACTGGGGGCGCTGCGATCTTCGGATCGCAGCGCCCCTATGTAGGCTAAAAGAGGTATTTTAAGAGCAGCAGCAGCACCAGCCCCGGAAACCCGGCCACGCCGATGACGAGCGCGTTGATCCAGTTGAGGCCGAGCGTGATGCCGACGGCGCTGCCGAAAAAGTTCAGCGCAAAGAGCGCCGCGAAGCCGATGGCCGTGTTGAGCAGCAGCTTTAAGATCCAGCGGATCGGCTTGCGAAACAGCCGGATGACCAGCCAGAGGAGAAACACGGCGGCGACGATGATCAGAATGTCGGTAAGTGATTGCGGCATAAGAAACCCATCCTATTGTGTCAGATTTTTCAGATCATGCACGGCACAGTTATACTTCGCGCGCAGCGCATTGATCTCGTAGATGCACGCCTCCATCAGCAGGGGATCGGTGACGTTGTCAAATTCATTGTAGGCCTGCTCGAGCTCGCGGCGCACACCGAGTATCTCGGTGCGCACGCGCTGCACCTCCGCGCGGTGCGCCCGCTGCTGCTTTCTCAGTCCGGACATGGAAAAGCCTCCGTTCGCTTTTCTGTGTATTCTATGCCGGCAGCGGCGGTTTTAGTCACGGCGCAGCGAATTTCCGCGTGCATAGCGCGCCGCTCAGGAGGGCATACTGAGACCGGACGTGAGATCCGCCGCGCGGCGCAGCAACGCAGACCCGCGAAGGCAGACCCGGTACACAGACCGCGGCGCAGCCTCCGCACCCCTGCAGACAGCCTGCAGGCCGCTGTGCGCGCGGGGACGTGCGGCTCCGGCTCTCCGGAGGATCGTTCGGTACGGAGCGCGTCAAGTGCCGGAGCGGCGGGTTCGATCCCGGAGACTCCGGGGCGGCGGGGAGCGCAAACTGCGTTCCCCGTCTATTTTTTGGAATTCCTTGCATTTCGGGTCTTGATACGCTATACTATATTGGTTAAGGTATGAAATCAATGCTACCACATCTTGTGATATGAGAGGGATCCAACGACATGGCAAAGGCCACAACGACAACCTATGGCAACGACAGCATCTCCATGCTCAAGGGCGCGGAGCGCGTGCGCAAGCGCCCGAGCGTCATCTTCGGCTCTGACGGGCTGGAGGGCTGCGAGCACGCGGTGTTTGAAATTCTCTCGAACGCGATCGACGAGGCGCGCGAGGGGTTCGGCAATATTATAACCGTTACGCGCTACGAAGACAAGTCCATTGAGGTGGAAGATCTCGGGCGCGGCTGTCCGGTGGACTGGAACGAGAAGGAGCAGCGCTACAACTGGGAGCTGATCTTCTGCGAGATGTACGCCGGCGGCAAGTACAAAAACAACGAGGGCGAGAACTACGAGTATTCGCTCGGCCTCAACGGTCTGGGCGCGTGCGCCACGCAGTACGCCTCGGAATACATGGACGTGACCATCTGGCGCGACGGGAAAAAGTACAGCCTGCACTTTCGGCAGGGCGAGGTCGTCGGCGGACTGGAGAGCGCTCCGGCCGACCGCAAAAAGACCGGCACGACCATCCGCTGGCGGCCGGATCTGGAGGTGTTCACGGATATCGACGTGCCCGAGAGCTATTTTCAGGACGTGCTGCACCGGCAGGCCGTCGTGAACAAGGGCGTGACGTTTCGCCTGCGCGTGCAGCGCGGCAGCACGTTTGAGACGACGGACTACTGCTATGCCGATGGCATCCTCGACTATGTCAAGGAGCTCGCGGGTGAGGACGCGCTGACCGCCCCGGCCTATATGGAGACCGAGCGCCGCGGCCGCGACCGTGCGGACAAGCCGGAATACAAGGTGAAGATCTCGGCGGCGTTCTGCTTTTCCAACCGCGTCAACGACATCGAATACTACCACAACTCGTCGTGGCTGGAGTACGGCGGCGCGCCGGAAAAGGCGGCCAAGAGCGCCTTCACCTCCGCCATCGACGCCTACATCAAGCAGCAAGGCAAGTATCAAAAGAGCGAGAGCAAGATCAATTTTCAGGACGTGCAGGACTGCCTGATCCTCGTCACGAACTGCTTTTCGACCATTACGTCCTACGAAAACCAGACGAAGAAGGCCATCACGAACAAGTTCATCCAGGAGGCCATGACGGAGTTTTTCCGCGAGCAGCTCGAGATCTATTTCATCGAGCACAAGACCGATGCCGACCGCGTCATGGAGCAGGTGCTTATCAATAAGCGCAGCCGCGAGACGGCGGAAAAGGCGCGCCTGAACATCAAGAAAAAGCTCACCGGCAATGTCGATCTCGCCAACCGTGTGCAGAAATTCGTCGACTGCCGCTCGAAGGACGTCTCGCGCCGCGAGATCTACATCGTGGAGGGCGACTCCGCTCTCGGCGCGTGCAAGCTCTCGCGCGATGCGGAGTTTCAGGGCATCATGCCCGTGCGCGGCAAGATCCTCAACTGCCTCAAGGCCGATTATGCGCGCATTTTCAAGAGCGACGTCATCACCGACCTCATGCGCGTGCTCGGCTGCGGCGTGGAGGTGCAGAGCAAGCAGGCTAAGGATCTCTCGGCGTTCAATCTCGAGAACCTGCGCTGGAACAAGGTCATCATCTGCACCGATGCCGACGTGGACGGCTTCCAGATCCGCACGCTCATCCTCACCATGCTCTACCGCCTCGCGCCGACGCTCATCCGCGAGGGCTATGTGTACATCGCCGAGTCGCCCCTGTATGAGATCGTGAGCAAGGGCAAGACTTACTTCGCCTATTCCGACCGCGAGAAGGCGGCCATCGTTGACGGCCTCGGCGGCGCGAAGGCGGACATCAACCGCTCGAAAGGTCTCGGCGAGAACGATCCCGAGATGATGTGGCTCACGACCATGAACCCCGACACGCGCAAGCTCATCCGCGTCATGCCGGAGGACGTCGAGCGCACGGCGCAGATGTTCGACCTGCTGCTCGGCGACAATCTCGCCGGACGCAAGGCGCACATTGCCGAGTGCGGCAGCCAGTTTCTCGATCTGGCCGATATTTCCTGAGAAAAACCTGCGTAAAGGAACGGTAACGTTATGCCGAGAAAAAAAGCACCGGAAATCAAGAAAACCATCGACCCCAACGTCGTCGGACTCAAGGCGGAGGTCATCTCCCAGCCCATCACCGAGACGCTGGAGCAAAACTATATGCCGTATGCGATGAGCGTCATCGTCTCGCGCGCGATCCCCGAGATCGACGGCTTCAAGCCCAGCCACCGCAAGCTGCTGTACACGATGTACAAGATGAACCTGCTCTCGGGCGGACGCACGAAGTCGGCCAACATCGTCGGCCAGACCATGCGCCTCAACCCGCACGGCGACGCCGCGATCTATGAGACCATGGTGCGCCTGTCCAAGGGCTACGGCGCGCTGCTGACGCCGTTTGTGGACTCCAAGGGCAACTTCGGCAAGGTGTTTTCGCGCGACATGTCCTACGCCGCCTCGCGTTACACGGAGGCGAAGCTCGCGCCCATCTGCGCCGAGCTCTTCGGCGACATCGACAGCGACACCGTCGACTTTGTCGATAACTACGACGGCTCGATGAAAGAGCCGGCGCTGCTGCCGACGCGCTTCCCGAACGTGCTCGTGTCGGCAAACCTCGGCATCGCCGTCGGTATGGCGAGCCAGATCTGCGGCTTCAACCTTGAGGAGGTCTGCCGCACGACGATCGCCTATCTCGAGGACCCGAACCACGACCTGCTCTCGACGCTGCCCGCGCCGGATTTCCCGACCGGCGGCGAGATCCTCTACGACCGCAGCGAGATGGCGCAGATCTACCGCACCGGCCGCGGCAGCTTCAAGGTGCGTGCCCGCTGGCGGCACCTGCCGAAGGAAAACATCATCGAGATCTATGAGATCCCGTATTCCACGACCGTGGAGGCCGTCATCGACAAGGTGGCCGAGCTCGTCAAGGCGGGCAAGCTGCGCGAGGTGGCCGATATGCGCGACGAGACCGACCTCAGCGGCCTGAAGCTTGCCATCGACCTCAAGCGCGGCGCAGACCCCGAGCAGGTCATGCAAAAGCTCTTCCGGCTCACGCCGCTGTGCGACAGCTTCGCCTGCAACTTCAACATCCTCATCGCGGGCAATCCGCGCGTGATGGGCGTGGGCGAGATCCTTGACGAGTGGACGTCGTGGCGCATGGACTGCATCCGGCGGCGCGTGTTTTTCGACCTGCAGAAAAAGCGCGCCAAGCTCCACCTGCTGCAGGGTCTCGGCAGGATCCTGCTCGATATCGACCGCGCCATCGCCATCATCCGCAACACCGAGCGGGAGGCCGACGTCGTGCCCAACCTCATGGCGGGCTTTGACCTCGACGAGGTGCAGGCAAACTTCGTCGCCGAGATCAAGCTCCGCAACATCAACCGCGAGTACATCCTCAAGCGCACGGCCGAGACCGATGCGCTGGAAAAAGACATTGCCGACCTTGAGGCGACGCTTGAGAGCAAGCGCCGCATCCGCGGCATCATCATCCGCGAGCTCAAGGAGATCATCCGCAGGTACCCGTCGCCGCGGCGCACGGGCATCGTCGCGGCGGAGAGCGTCACGATGCTGCCGACGGAGGATCTCGTGCCGGATTATCCGGTGCAGCTGTTCCTCTCGCGCGAGGGCTACTTCAAGAAGATCACGCCGCAGTCGCTGCGTATGAGCGGCGAGCAGAAGTATAAGGACGGCGACGAGCTCAGCCAGAGCTTCGGCGCGACGAACCGCGGGGAACTTCTCGTCTTCACCGACCGTCAACAGGTGTATAAGGCCAAGCTCTGCGACTTTGCGGACACGAAGGCGTCCGTGCTCGGCGTGTATCTGCCGACGGCGCTGTCCATGGACGCCGAGGAGCACGTCCTGTGCATGGTCGACCCCGGCGACTACCGCGGCGAGCTGCTGCTGGTATTCGAAAACGGCAAGGCCGCGCGCATCCCCATGGCGGCCTATGAGACCAAGACGAACCGCCGCCGCCTGACCGGCGCGTATTCGGACAAGAGCCCGCTCGTGGCCGTGCTGCCGCTGTACGAGGGCAGCGAGGCAGCGCTCTTCGCGTCCGACGGGCGCGCGCTGCTCTTCCCGCCGGAGGCGATAGCGCTCAAGGCGTCGCGCACGACGCAGGGCGTCGCCGTCATGGCGCTGAAGAAAAAGGCTGTCGTCACGAAGGCGCAGTTTGTGCCCGATACGCTCATTCACAACCACGCGCGCTACCGCGCCAAGAGCCTGCCGGCGGCCGGCGCGCTGCTGCGCGAGGATGACCGCGGCGAGGAGCAGATGAGCCTGATCTGAGGAGAGAACTATGGAGCTGCATCGTTTTTCCGTTTTTGACTATATGAAGCTGATCATCGGCTCGGCGCTCGTGGCCGTGGCGTTTCAGTTTTTCACCTTCCCGAACAGCATCGTTTCCGGCGGCGTGACCGGTATCGCGCAGATCATCCATCTGCTGACGCGCATTCCGGTCGGCGTGCTGTCGATCCTCATCAACATCCCGATCTTCTGTCTCGGCTGGCGGCACCGGCTCGGTACGCGCCGCCTTGTGCTGGCGCTGTGCGTCATGGCGCTGATCTCCGTGTTCATCGACCTGCTTGCGATCACCGAGCTCGTTGCGACGGATGAACCGATGCTCGGTGCCGTCTACGGCGGCGTGCTCAACGGCGCGGGCTACGGGCTGGTCTACACCACCGGCACGACCGGCGGCGGCACGGACATACTGGCCAAGATCCTGCGCCGGCGCTACCCGTACATCAATTTCGGCACGCTGCTGTTCGGCATGAACGTACTCGTCGTGCTGACGTTTGCGTTCCTGTTCAAGAAATACGACAGCTGCATGTACACCATGATCGAGATGTTCATCAGCTCGAAGGTCGTCAACCTCGTCCTCTACGGACCGGGCGTGTCGGAGGTGTGCTACATCATCAGCAGCAACGTCGGCGCGATCAAGAGCGCCATCACCTGCACGATGGGCCGCGGCGTCACGCTGCTCAACGGCGAGGGCGCGTGGTCGGGCAGAGAGATGCAGGTCATCCTCTGCGTGGTCAAGCGGCCGGAGATCGCACAACTGCGCGAGGTCGTGCGCTCGGTGGACGGAAAGGCATTTGTCATCGTGTCCGAGGCCAAGGACGTCTTTGGCCGCGGCTTTGGAAACATCTACGGCGACGATTGAAAGGAGCGGGGTATGCGCAAACGCTGCATCACCGGCATCCTGCTGGCGGCACTGCTGATGTCGCTGTGCGGATGTACGTCCGTGTTTGACAAGGAATATCTGTCGGTGCGCCCGTATGAGGAGCCGTCGAATCTGCTGACGGATACCAATACCACACAGATCCGCAACTACGCGGGTCTCATGCGCGCGCTCAATACCATGGCTGCACAGTATGAGCGTTCGTTCGTGCTGGCCTTCGGCGACTATGACGGCATCATCGCCGACGATCTGGCCGCCGCCTGCGAGGAGCTGCGCACCGGCACGGCCATCGGCGCGTACTGCATCGACAGCGTCACCTACGAGACCGAGCAGGTGATCGCCTACTGCGAGGCGAGCATCACCATCGCCTATAACCGGCCGGAGAGCGAGGTGCGCTCCATCTACAGCGCCCAGACGCAAAAAAGCATTCTCGACTGCGTGGTCGATGCGCTCGACCGGCAGCGGACGCAGTTTGCCATCCAGATCAGCACCAGCACGCTCGAAACGGGCGACGTCGCGGCGCTCGTGCGCTCGGCGTGCCTGAACCAGCCGCAGCTCGTGGTGGATTTTCCGACGATTGACGTCACGGTCTACAGCGGCGGCAGCAGCCAGAAGATCTTCGGCGTCACGCTGCACTACGATGTCGGCGCATCCGTGGTCAACGACCGCCGCACGCAGCTTGACGGCCGCGTGCGCACGCTGCTTTCCTCGATCACGGCGGGGGAGAAGGAGACCCCGCTGCAGGCGACCCTCGTCGTCATGCGTACCTGTGAGCAGCGCACGACGGCGGTGTGCACCGCCTATGACGCGCTCGTGAACGGCACGGGCGACAGCTGCGCGCTGGCCATGGCGTACAAGGCGGTGTGCGATGCGCTCGACATCCCGTGCCAGGTCGTGAGCGGGCGTTTTCAGGGCATAGACCGCTGCTGGAACGTGGTGCAGATCAACGGCAATTACTATCATCTCGACTTGTCCATGCAGTCGGAGACGCTGTGGCTGCGCAGCGACGAGAGCATGCGCGGCACCTACCAGTGGACGGCTGACAGCTGTCCGACGTGCACGGCGCAGTCGTTCATCTGGCGCGAGGGCGAGAAGCTCTGACGCAATAAAAACAAAAAAAAGAGAAAAAACGCTTGACAAGCCGTCTTTTTGTGGTACAATAACGCTTGCATTCACGAAATGCGGGCATAGCTCATTTGGCAGAGCGCCACCTTGCCAAGGTGGAGGTAGCGAGTTCGAATCTCGTTGCCCGCTCCAGATTGAGAACCACACACAGCAAAAACACCGCACGAAGTGCGGTGTTTTTGCTGTGCCTTGCTGCGTCTGCGGCGCGTGGACATCAAGGGAAACGGATCACGAACACCGACCGGATCGAATTAAGGAGGAACCCTTCATGAACGCAGATGTCGTTATCGTCGGCGCCGGCCCTGCCGGTATTTTCACGGCGCTGGAGCTGCTGCGCCGCGGCGCTCCGGAGAAGATCGTCATGATCGAGCAGGGACAGGCCATTGAAAACCGCCGCTGCCCGAAAGCCAAGACCGGCAAGTGCATGAACTGCAAACCGTACTGCCACATTACGACCGGATTCTCCGGCGCGGGCGCATTTTCGGACGGGAAGCTCTCGCTGTGCAGCGATGTCGGCGGCGACCTGCCCACGCTCGTCGGCGAGCAGAAGGCGCAGGAGCTCATCGACTACGCCGACAGCATCTATCTCGAATTCGGCGCGGACGAGCATGTCGAGGGGCTGGAGAATACGGAGGAGGTCAAGCAGATCCGCACGCGCGCCATCCGCGCGGGGCTGCGTCTGGTCGACTGCCCGATCCGCCACCTCGGCACGGAAAAGGCGCACGAGGTGTACCTCGGCATCGAAAACTACCTGCGCGACCACGGCGTGGAGATGCTCTTCGGCTGCACGTGCGAGGATGTCATCCTGCGCGACGGGCGCTGCTGCGGCGTCGTGGCGCATGATGCGCATCAGGATTACACCATCGAGGCCAGACACACCGTCATCGCCACCGGCCGCCGCGGCGCGGACTGGCTGGAGAAGGTCTGCCTCGAGCACGGTGTGGAGCACAAACCCGGCACGGTCGACATCGGCGTGCGCGTCGAGGTGCGCAACGAGGTCATGGAGTCTGTCAACCGCGTGCTCTATGAGTCGAAGCTCATCGGCTATCCCGCACCGTTTAAGAACAAGGTGCGCACATTCTGCCAGAACCCCGGCGGCTTCGTCTCACAGGAGAATTACGACAACGACCTCGCCGTGGTCAACGGCCATGCGTATAAGGAACTCAAGTCGCCCAACACGAACGTGGCCATTCTCTGCTCGCACAATTTCTCCGTGCCGTTCAACCAGCCGATCGCCTATGCGCAGAAGGTCGGCGAGCTGACGAATATGCTCGGCGCGGGGCACATCATGGTGCAGCGCTTCGGCGATATCCTCGACGGCAAGCGCACGTGGCAGAAGGAGCTCGCGCAGTCGAATGTCCGCCCCACGCTGCCGGACGCCGTCGCGGGCGACATCACGTCCGCCATGCCGTACCGCGCCATGCTCAACATCATCAACTTCATCAAGGCCATGGACGAGGTCGTGCCCGGCTTCGCCGCCTATGAGACACTGCTGTATTCCCCGGAGCTGAAGTTTTACAGCAACCGCATCGCCATGGACGACGCGCTCAACACGAACGTGCCCGGCCTGCACTGCCTGGGCGATTCCTCCGGCTGGACGCGCGGCCTGATGATGGCCTCGGCCATGGGCGTGCTCATGGGGCGCAGGCTTGCCGACACGCTCTGATGCGCGGGTCGGGGAGGCTTGTCATCTTTTACACAAAACGCTTGACAAATTCCTGCAAATCAGTAGTATAAAAGAGATGGGAAACTGATATATCCGCCCCCCCGGCGGAGGGAAGGAATCGCTTATGGATGGATTGAAAAAAGCTTATTACCGCACCTATCAGCAGGTATTTGATATCGGCATGCGCTGCCTGCATTGGCGCAAGCCGATCGTGCTCTCCGGTGCCGGCTGCCTGAAACAGGTGCCGGACGTGCTCGGCAAGTGCGGCGTGAAAAAGGTCATGGTCGTCACCGGCTCGCACGTGGTCAAGTCGCTCGGGCCGAAGCTCTTCGCGGCGCTCGAGGAGGCCGGCATGCCCTATGAGGTGTTCTGCGAGGTCGAGGCCAACCCCTCCGTGACCACGGTCGAAAAGATCCGCGCGCAGTATGTGCAGACCGGCTGCAGCGGCTTTGTCGCCCTCGGCGGCGGCAGCCCGATGGACGCGACCAAGGGTGCGGCCGCGCGCGTCGCATGCCCGAAAAAGAGCTGCAACGATATGGCCGGCGTCATGCGCGTCGGCAAGACCGTGCCGCCGATCGTCGCCATCCCGACGACGTCCGGCACCGGCAGCGAGACGACGATCGCCGCCGTCATCACCGACAGCGAGACGCACCACAAGTATGCGCTCATGGATCTCAAGCTCATGCCGCTCTATGCCATTCTTGATCCGGAGCTGACCGTCGGCCTGCCGCCGCGCACGACCGCGACCACCGGCATGGACGCGCTCACGCACGCGATCGAGGCGTACATCAGCTGGACGTACAACACCAAGGAGAGCCTGCGCCTCGCCGAAGAGGCGGTCAAGCTCATCTTCGACAACCTCGAGCAGGCGTATCAGCACGGTGAAGATCTGAAGGTGCGCGAGAACATGATGATCGCGGCCTTCAAGGCGGGCTTTGCGTTCTCCCGCGCCGGCGTCGGCAACGTGCACGCCATCGCGCACACGCTCGGCGGCCTGTATAACACCCCGCACGGCCTTGCCAACGCGGTCATCCTGCCGATCGTCCTTGAGGACTACGGCGAGGCCGTGTACCCGAAGCTTGCGCGCCTGAGCGAGATCGCCGGCGTCAAGACCGACGGCACGGACGCCGAGAAGGCGCAGGCCTTCATCGCGGAGATCTATGCCATGAACGAGCGCATGGGTATCCCGAAGGGCTTCGATTTCATTCAGGAGGCGGACATCCCGCAGATCATCGACTGGGCGCTGGCCGAGGCCAACCCCAACTACCCCGTGCCGGTCGTTTACAACGCCGCGCGCTGCCGCAAGGTCATCAGCGACATCCGCGCCAAGGCTGCGGAAAACCCGGCTCCCGAGGCGGCGAAGGCGTAAAGGCTGCCGCTCCCGCAGAGCATGGAGCACATAAAAAATCCTCCGCACGGACAAACCGTGCGGAGGATTTTCTGCGTGGATGCGCCGGCGGGCTCAAGCGGCCTGCCGGTCTTTTTTGCTGCCGATGCCGCCGTGCAGGACGAAGCGGCAAAAGCCGTTGTCCGGGTGCGCGGACACGATGCGGTAAATGAGCAGCGTGATCGCGTAGGCGATCGTAGCGGCGGCGAGGCCGACGATCATCGCGCCGAGCACGTCGGTCGGATAGTGCGCCATGAGATAGTTGCGCGCAAAGCCCATCACCGGCACGAACAGGAACGCCCAGTAGCGCGCGGGCTTTTTGCCCGTGAGCACGAGCGCGGTCACGCCGGCCATCGCGGCCGTCACGTGGCCGGAGGGGAAGGAGTATTCGCTCTCGGCATACGCGCCGGCAGCCTGCCACCAGCTGCGGAAGGGTTCGACCGTCAGCGGACGCGGGCGGGCGACAAAGTCCTTGAGCCAGAAGTTTGTGATGAGCGCGCCGCAGCACACGGCGCCGAACATGCACACGCCCGTCCTGCGCGTCTTCGGAAAGAGCATCAGCACGATGCTGAGCGCGAGAAAGAGGATGCCCTTCTCGCCGAGCAGCGTGATGAGGCGGCACAGCGGCGTGAAAAATCCGCCCGCTGCCTCGGCAAGGCTGTGCAGCGCCTGCAAAATAGTATAGTCATAGCCGGCAAAGGCCGTGTTGAGCCACTGCGCGATCGCAGTCAGTTCCATAAAAAATCACCGTCCGGATACAAAGGATAACAATAGAAAAGGCAAAATACTTTACCAGAGTGTAAAATGTATTTCAAGTTTTCATAAACTGCAGAGCAGCTTTGCCATCTTACACCACGCGCATGCGTTTTGCAACCGTTAACATCCGCATGGACCCTTAAAGTTTTGAATGAACGATTTTTATCAAAAACAAAAATGGAACGTTTTCTATAGTTTGAACCGGTTATTCCGCTGCGGGGCTTGACTTTGGCGCAAAAAATCAATATGCTGGTAAACAGAAATTCAATCTTTAGATAGGAGCGATTTTTGCATGATTCTCGATTGCAGCAAGTATGTCGGCCCCTGCAAGTGCGGCCGCGAGCACACGCTGGAGACGAAAAAGGTCGTCGTGGAGTATGACGCGCTCGACAAGTTCGACCAGTACATGGACGAGGTCGGTCTGAGCGGCAAGCGCGCCGTCATCTATGACACGAACACATATAACCTGCCGACGCTCAGGCACGTGCGCGCCGATCAGGAGATCGTCCTCAACGCCGAGGGGCTCCACTCCGAGAAGGGCATGATCGAGGACATGATGCGCCGGCTCGACCATCCGGATGTGATCGTTGCGGTTGGCTCCGGTACGATCATGGACTTCGGCCGCTACCCGGCCTACCAGCTCGGCATCCCGTTCGTCGCCGTGCCGACGCTTGCAAGCTCTGACGGCTTCACGGCCAACATCTGCTCGATCATCATCGACGGGCAGAAAAAGTCCATCCCCATGCAGGCGGCGGCGCTCGTCGTCTGCGACCTGAACGTCGTCTCCGGCGCGCCCCTGTGGCTGACCGTGAGCGGCATTTCGGACATTCTGGCTAAATATATCTCCCTTGCCGACTGGAAGATCGCACACCTCGTCTCGGGTGAGTATTACTGCCCCATGGTCGCCGACCTCGCCGTGCAGGCGCTGACCATCATGCGCAAGGCTGCCGACGATATGGCGGCCGGCGGCGAGCCGGACTTTGAGGCCATGACCATGGCGCAGATGATCTCCGGTCTGACCATGCAGCTGCTCAACCACTCCCGCGCCGCCTCCGGCGCCGAGCACCTGATGGCGCATCTGGTAGAGATGAAGCCGCCGCGGTTTGAAAATGCGCACGGCATGCACGGCCAGTGCGTCGGTGTCGGCACGTACCTGTGCGCGAAGGAGTACCACTACCTTGCCTCGCTCCCGACGCCGAAGGCAAAGCCCTTCGAGCCGCTGACCCGTGCGTGGGTGGACGAGAAGTTCGGCCCTCTCGCCGACGGCATCATGAAGGAGAACGAAAATGACGTGCTCGGCACGTTCGATCCGCAGAACATCGTTGACCACTGGGACGAGATCCGCGCCATCATCGCTGAGATCCCCTCGGCCGAGGAGCTGGCAGCGCTCTGTGAGAAGCTCGGCGCGTTCTACAAGCCCGAGCAGATCGGCATCGATCCGGCTCTGTCGGAGGATATGCTCAGCGTCTCGGCGGCTATCCGCAACCGCCTGACGCTCATCCGTATGCGCCGCGTGCTCGATTTCGGCGAATAATTGCAGATGGAAACCGTATGTGCCCGGAAGCAGCCGCTTCCGGGCGCTTTTTGCTTGTGAAACGGGGGATATGGTGGTATAATATTCTGATTTGAATTTTTACGAGGGGAGGCCGTTCCGTGCCGGATTTTGAAGTCATTTCGCCCTACGAACCGTCGGGCGATCAGCCCGAGGCGATCGATGCGCTCGCGCAGGGCGTGGAAAACGGCATTGACGAGCAGGTGCTGCTCGGTGTGACCGGCTCCGGCAAGACGTATACGATGGCCAAGGTCATCGAGCGTGTGCAGCGGCCGACGCTCGTGCTTGCGCACAACAAGATCCTCGCGGCGCAGCTGTGCAGTGAGTTCAAGGAGTTTTTCCCGAACAACGCCGTGGAGTATTTTGTCTCCTACTACGACTACTACCAGCCGGAGGCGTACATCCCGCACACGGACACGTTCATCGAAAAGGACGCCTCCATCAACGATGAGATCGAGCGTCTGCGCCACTCGGCCACGTCGAGCCTGTTTGAGCGGCGGGACGTGATCGTCGTCTCGTCCGTGTCGTGCATCTACGGCCTCGGCGACCCGATCGACTATGCCAACATGGTCATCTCGCTGCGCACCGGCCAGCAGCGCGATCCGGAGGAGCTCATGCGCAAGCTCATCGACATCCGCTACGAGCGCAACGACATCGCCTTCGCGCGCAACATGTTCCGCGTCCGCGGCGATACGATCGACATTTTTCCGGCCTATTCGTCCGACCATGCCGTGCGCGTGGAGTTTTTCGGCGACGAGATCGACCGCATCTCGGACATCAATGTCGTCACCGGCGCGCCCATCCGCACGCTCAGCCACGTGGCGATCTATCCCGCGTCGCACTATGTCACGACGCATGAAAAGATGGAGCGCGCCATCGGCGAGATCCGCGCCGAGTGCGACGCGCGTGTGAAAACGTTCGAGCAGCAGGGCAGGCTCCTTGAGGCGCAGCGCATCCGCCAGCGCACGGACTATGACATCGAGATGATGCAGGAGCTCGGCTACTGCTCCGGCATCGAGAACTACTCGCGCATCATCAGCGGCCGCGCCCCCGGCAGCGCGCCGATGACGCTGCTGGACTATTTCCCGAAGGATTTTCTGCTCTTTGTCGACGAGAGCCACGTTACGCTGCCGCAGGTGCGCGCCATGTACCGCGGCGACCGTGCGCGCAAGGACTCGCTCGTCGAGTACGGCTTCCGTCTGCCGAGCGCGTACGATAACCGTCCGCTGAAATTCGAGGAGTTCGAGCAGCGGGTGCATCAGGCCATCTACGTCTCGGCTACACCGGGCGACTATGAGCGCGAGCACGCGGGGCAGATCGCCGAGCAGATCATCCGGCCGACCGGCCTGCTCGACCCGCAGGTCTTTGTGCGCCCCATCGAGGGGCAGATCGACGATCTCATCGGCGAGATCAACGCCCGCATCGCCAAAAATGAGCGCACACTCGTGACCACACTCACAAAGAAGATGGCCGAGGATCTCTCGGCCTACCTCACGAACGCGGGCATCCGCTGCCGGTATCTGCACCACGACATCGGCGCGATCGAGCGCATGGAGATCATCCGCGACCTGCGCACGGGCGCGTTTGACGTGCTCGTCGGCATCAACCTCCTGCGTGAGGGACTGGATCTGCCGGAGGTGTCGCTCGTGGCGATCCTCGACGCGGACAAGGAGGGCTTCCTGCGCAGCGAGACGAGCCTCATCCAGACGATCGGCCGCGCGGCGCGCAACGCCGAGGGCACGGTCATCATGTACGCGGATAAGGAGACGGCCGCCATGCACGCGGCCATCATGGAGACCAACCGCCGCCGCGCCAGGCAGGCGGCCTACAACGAGGCGCACGGCATCGTGCCGAAGACGATCGTCAAGGGCGTGCGCGAGCTGCTCGAGATCTCCGGCGACGTCGAAGCGCCCAAGCGCGCCGACGGCGTGAAGATGACGGAAGCCGAGCGCCGCGCCGAGATCGCGCGGCTCGAGGCACAGATGAAAAAGGCGGCCGAGATGCTCGAATACGAATATGCCGCCGTGCTGCGCGACCGGCTCATTGAGCTGCGCGGCCAGTGACGCACAGGGAGGACACCCGAATGAAACTCATGATTCTCGACGGCAACAGCATCATCAACCGCGCCTTTTACGGCATCCGGATGCTCAACGCGCCCGACGGCACGCCGACGAACGCAGTCTACGGCTTTCTGAGCACGTTCCGGCGTGTTTTCGACCTGGCGCAGCCGCAGGCGGTGTGCGTCGCGTTCGACGTGCACGCTCCCACGTTCCGTCACGAGCAGTATGCGCTTTACAAGGCGCAGCGCAAGCCCATGCCGGAGGAGCTCGCCGTGCAGATGCCGCTGCTCAAGCAGACGCTCGACTATATGGGCGTGCGGCGGCTGGAGCTGGCCGGCTGGGAGGCCGACGACCTGCTCGGCACGGTCGCGCGCCGCTGCGAGAGCGCCGGCTGGACGTGCGACGTCGTCACCGGCGACAAGGACAGCCTGCAGCTCATTACAGACAGCACCCATGTCTTTAACGTCAAGACCCGCATGGGGCAGACGGATACGATCGAATACACGCCCGAGCGCTTTCGTGAAGAATACGGCTTTGATCCCATCCGGATGATCGACCTCAAGGCGCTCATGGGCGACAGCTCCGACAACATCCCCGGCGTACCCGGCATCGGCGAAAAGACGGCGAAGGATCTGCTCGTGCGCTTCGGCACGGTGGCGGACATTTACCGCGACCTCGATGCGCTGGACATCAAGCCCGGCGTGCGCAGAAAGCTTGCCGAGGGGCGCGAGAGCGCGCAGCTCTCGTTCGACCTCGCCACCATCCGCACGGACGCGCCGGTCGACTTTGCGCTCGAGTCGGCCGTCTGGGATCACGACTATCAGCCGGAGCTGTACGACTGGTTCCGGCGGCTTAACTTCACGTCGCTGTCGGAAAAGTGGGGCCTGCAGCCGGCGGACGGCGCGGGCGCACCGTCGAGCGCGCTGCCGGCCGTGGACGTGGCGGACAGCGCCGCGCTGCACGCGCTCGAGCAGGCGGTCACGGCGGCGCCCTGTGTCGCAGTGCTTGCACCCGACGGGCTCGACACGCTCACGCTCTGCGACGGCAAGGCGTGCTATGCGCTCTCGTGGGCGCAGCTCGGCGACGGCTACAACGCATTTTTGCGCCTGCTGTTTTCCGCGCGCGTGCGCAAGGCGGGGCACAACATCAAAGACCTCATGCGCGCGCTGCTCGACGAGGGACTGCCGACGGACGGCTTCGTGTTCGACACGGCGCTGGCGGCCTACCTGCTCGACGCCACGGCCGGAAGCTACGACCTGCCGCGGCTCGCGCAGACGTATCTTGGCGAGGAGCTGCCGGACGTGCAGGCCGTCTGGGCGCTGCAGCCGGTGCTGCAGGAGAAAATGGACGCGCAGGCTATGCTGCCGCTCTTTACGGACGTTGAGCTGCCGCTGTGTCCGGTGCTGGCGCGCATGGAGCAGGCGGGCTTTCTGGTCGACCGCAAGGCGCTGTACGACTTCGGCGAGAGCCTCACGAGCAGCATCGAGCAGCTCCAGCAGAGCATCTGGGCGCTCGCGGGCGAGCCGTTCAACATCCAGTCGCCGAAGCAGCTCGGCACTATTCTCTTCGAGCGGCTCATGCTTCCGGCCGGGAAAAAGACCAAGACCGGCTGGAGCACGAATGCCGCCGTGCTCGACAAGCTGCGCGGCAAGCACCCGATCGTCGAGCAGATCCTCGATTACCGCACGCTCACGAAGCTCAAGTCCACCTATGCCGACGGGCTGCTCAAGGAGATCTCTGCCGACGGGCGCATCCACACGAACTTCCAGATGACCGTCACGGCGACGGGGCGCCTGTCGTCGACTGAGCCGAACCTGCAGAATATCCCCGTGCGCCGCGAGCTCGGCGCGCAGATCCGCAAGATGTTCGTGGCCTCGCCCGGCAAGGTGCTCGTGGACGCGGACTACAGCCAGATCGAGCTGCGCCTGCTTGCGCACATCGCAAACGATGAGACGATGATCGCCGCCTTCCGCAGCGGGGAGGACATCCACGCCGTCACGGCGTCGCAGGTGTTCGGCGTGCCGCTCGCGGAGGTGACGCCGCTGCAGCGCTCGCACGCCAAGGCCGTCAACTTCGGCATCGTCTACGGCATCTCGGCCTTCAGCCTCGCGCAGGACATCGGCGTGTTCCAGAATGAGGCCAAGGCTTACATGGACAGCTATTTTGCCAAGTACCACGGCGTGCGCGCGTACATGACGCGCGTCGTCGAGCAGGCGAAGGCGGACGGCTATGTCACGACGCTCTTCGGCCGCCGCCGCGACCTGCCGGAGCTCAAGTCCTCGAATTTCAATGTCCGCAGCTTCGGCGAGCGCGTGGCGCTCAATATGCCCATTCAGGGTACGGCGGCGGACATCATCAAGGCCGCCATGGTGCGCGTGGATGCGCGCATGCGCACAGAGCATCTGCAGGCGCGGCTGCTGCTGCAGGTGCACGACGAGCTCATCGTCGAGTGCCCCGCGGAGGAGGCTGAGACGGTCAAGGCCATTCTCGTCGATGAGATGGAGCACGTGGTCGACTACCGTGTGCCGCTGCTCGTGGACGCGAAGACCGGCGCAAGCTGGGCGGAGGCGCACTGATGGACGTCACGATCTGTGATGCGCGCAGTGCGCACCTGCCGCAGCTTGAGGCGCTCGAGCGCGCGTGCTTTTCCGCACCGTGGACGCGCGCACAGCTGCAGAGTCAGCTGCCGGACGACCGGCACGTGTTTCTCGTCGCCATGGCGGGGGAGACGGTGCTCGGCTACGCAAACTTCCTGCACGTGCTCGACGAGGGCGACATCGGAAATGTCGCCGTCGCGCCCGCGTACCGCCGGCAGGGCGTCGCGGATGCGCTGCTCGGGGCGCTGTGTGCGCGCGCGTCGGCGCTCGATCTCGCATTTTTGACTCTGGAGGTGCGCGCATCGAACGCGCCCGCCATTGCGCTGTACCGCAAGCACGGGTTTCAGACCGTTGGTCAGCGCCGGAATTACTATCAGAAGCCGGACGAGGATGCACTGCTCATGACCCGGTTTTGGAGAGAGGCGGAGACAATATGATTATTCTTGCGATCGAATCTTCCTGTGATGAAACGGCTGTCGCCCTCGTGCGCGACGGGCGCGAGGTGCTGACCGACCAGGTCTTTTCGCAGGCCGACCTGCACGCCGTCTACGGCGGCGTCGTGCCCGAGATCGCCTCGCGCTCGCACGTGGAGGTCATCTCCCAGCTTGCCGACCGTGCGCTGCAGGTGACCGGCCTGAGCCGCGGCGACATCGACGCCGTGGCCGTCACGTGTGCGCCGGGGCTCATCGGCGCGCTGCTTGTCGGCGTGAACTTTGCCAAGTCCGCCGCGCTCGCGCTCGGCGTGCCGCTCATTCCGGTGCACCATGTCCGCGGCCACATCGCGGCAAACTACATCGCCTACCCGGAGCTGGAGCCGCCGTTTGTGTGTCTGGCCATCTCGGGCGGCAACACGCTCATCTGCGACGTGCGCGACTATACGGACCTGCGCATCCTTGGCGCGACGCGCGACGACGCGGCCGGCGAGTGCTTTGACAAGACCGCGCGTGTGCTCGGCCTGCCGTATCCCGGCGGCAAGCCCATCGACGACCTGTCCAGGACCGGCGACGACCGCAAGTACAAGCTGCCGATCGGCCACGTGGACGGCTGCCCGTATGACATGAGCTTCAGCGGACTGAAAACAGCCGTCATCAACCTCGCCCATACGGCGGAGCAGAAGGGCGAGCCGCTCGATAAGCCCTCGCTCGCGGCGTCGTTCTGCCGCGCTATGAGCGAGAGCCTCGTGCCGCGCACGATGGCGGCGGTCAGGGAGCTCGGCTATGACAGGCTCGCCGTGGCGGGCGGCGTCGCGGCAAACTCCCGCATCCGCGGTGATTTTCAGGCCGCCTGCGACGCGGCCGGTATCCGCCTGTTCGTCCCGCCGCTGAAGCTCTGCGGCGACAACGCCGCCATGATCGGCTGCCAGGCGTACTATGAGTACCTGCGCGGCGCGCGCGCGGGCAGCGAGCTCAACGCGTGGGCGAATATGGAGATCTCCGAGGTCCCGTTCTATGGGCACGCATGACGGGCATCGCGCCCGCATGAAGGCGCGCTTTGTGCGCTGCGGGCTCGATAATTTCGACGATCACAGCGTGCTGGAGCTGCTGTTGTTTTACGCCGTGCCGCGGCGCGATGTCAATGAGCTCGCGCACGCGCTGCTGGACCATTTCGGCACGCTCGATGCGGTCTTTGAGGCGAGTTTTGAGGATGTGATGCAGGTGCCCGGCGCGGGGGAGAACGTGGCAACGCTGCTCACGCTCGTCCCGCAGGTCAGCCGCCGGTATCAGCTGGCCAAGCGCCGCCAGCAGAAGCTTCTGCGCTCGAGCGAGGAGGCGGGGCGGTATCTCGTGCCGCTGTATCTGTATGAGCGCGCCGAGGTCGTCTACCTCCTGTGTCTGGACGCCAAGGGCGGACTCATCAGCTGCCGGGAGGTCGGGCGCGGCGTCGTCAATGCCGCGGAGGTGTCCGTGCGCACCATCGTCGAGACGGCGCTGTCGCAAAAGGCGGTGTCCGTCATCCTCAGCCATAACCACGTCGACGCCTATGCGCTGCCGTCGCGCGAGGACGAGCTGACGACCAAGCGCGTGCGGGATGCGCTTTTGCTCGTAGGAATCACGCTGGCGGATCATATCATCGTCTGCGGCGAGGATTATGTGTCGTTTGCCGACAGCGGTCTGCTCTGAATCATCACCAGCGGCACAAATCCTGCATTTTGCCTGTCAAGCCTTTTTTCAAATCTCTCGCGCAAGCGAGAGATTTGCATTATGGTAACAAAACGGGCGCTTATGAAATCCTCAAAGTTCGTTTCCGGATTTGCCTGTTTTATGCAAAAGTCCAGCAAAGCATTGATAATACAGAATTGTTTGCGTGTTGAAAACCCTGTTGAAAATGTTGATAACTCACAGCAAAGGCAAAGCGGATAAAATGTTATGTAAACACGGTGCCATGAAAATGTAAGAACTTTGATCTGCGACCTACCCGCAAATGCCTGAAACAGCGTGCGTTTGCGGAGGGATGTAACAGTGCAAATTCTGCACAATCGACACAAGGCGAAGAAAACCGACAAAACGTGCAAAAAATCAACATTTTTTCATGCATGAAAACAAGCAGTAATCAGCGAACTTTGGTGTTGACATCCGCAGAGACTTGTGATAGAATGTGCAAGCTGTTAGAAATTCGCTAGTGTAGCTCAGTCGGTAGAGCAGCTGATTCGTAATCAGCAGGTCGTGTGTTCGAGTCACATCACTAGCTCCAAGGCGCCTTGCGGTCAGTCGGCCGCAGGGCGTTTTTGCGCTCTGCGCTTGACGCGGCGGCCGGGACACAGTATAATAGGATCACCGCAGAGCCGTCCGGGACGGCGTTTTTCTTTTCCAGATAATTAGATGTATCTAACTACGGATTTTGCAGGAGGTGCGTGCAATGGCCGCAGCAAGGAGAACCGAACTTCAGACGGGGTGCAGGACTGCCGTGCGGCAGGGAGAAAGCGCGCGTGCGGCGCAGCCTTCGGGCGATGTGCACGCGGCCGAGCGCCTCGCCGGCACCGGCGGAGAGATCGCGCGGACGGCTTACCCGGTTTTCCCGGGGATCGAAATCGCGTATTACGACGTCCATGCGGCGAGCGGCGCCGTGCAGCGCGCGTGTGCGGCCGGCTGCCTTGAGATCCACCACTGCCGTGAGGGACGGATCGCCTATCCGTATGGCGACGCCTGCTTTTTTCTCGCGCCGGGCGACCTTGCACTCGTGCAGCGCTCGGCTCAAGCAGCCCCGGTCTGTTTTCCGACCGGTCACTACCATGGCATCACGGTGTCGATCGACCCGGCGCGCGCGCCGGACTGCCTGTCGTGCTTCCTTGAGGACGTCGAGGTGCGGCCGGGCGCGCTCATTGAAAAGTTCTGCGCTGACAGCGCCTGCTTTGTCACGCGCTCGTCAGCGGGCGTGGCGCACATTTTTGCCGAGCTCTATTCCGTTCCGGAGGGCATCCGCAAGGGCTACTTCAAGGTCAAGATTCTGGAGCTGCTGCTGTTTTTGAGCGCGTTTCCCATTCAGGCGGCGCAGCCGCAGCACAGTTACCCCCAGTCGCAGGTGCAGCTTGCCGAGCGGATCGGCGCATATCTGCTCGAGAACACGGAGCGGCGGCTGACGGTCGCAGAGCTCTCGCAGCGCTTCGGCGCCTCGGCCACGCTCATCAACAGCAGCTTCCGCGGCGTATACGGCATGTCGCCGGCTGCGTTTCTGCGCGCGCAGAAAATGCACGGCGCCGCCCGGCTCCTGCGCCAGACCGACCGCACGGTGCTGGATATTGCCGGACAGTTTGGGTATGATAACGGCAGTAAGTTTGCCAAGGCGTTCCGGGACGTCATCGGCGTCTCGCCCAATGCCTATCGCAGCGGCATCAACTGCGACAGCTGCGCGCCGGAGGCGCCGATCTGACGGCGGGGCAAGGCGTTTCGTTTTGGAGCCATGTTCCGATGATTTGGAGCGGATGCCGGCGGGGGCGTGCGGTATCATAACGTCAGACAGAACGAAGCGCGCAGCTTTTACGCATGAGTGAGTTAGATTGATTTAACCGCTTTCGCGCAGGATTGCTCCCTGCGCGAAAGCCGGTAAACGACCACAGACGAGGAGGCAAGCCATGTCGGAGGAAAACGTTGTACGGCTCTGTGCGCCGACGCTGGCCGGGATCAAGACCGGCAGCCTGTTCCCGTGCCCGTATGAAAGCCGGGAGACCCTGCTCACGGAGATCCGCCGGTACAATCAGGTGCTCGTCCCGAAGGGGCTCTGCCTCCTGCCGCTGCGGTTTACGGACAAGAGCGCGCTGCTGTATCTGTACCGCCCGCACGATCTGGAACGGGATCTGCAGGATCGGCTGGCGGCGGAGATCCTGCGGCACGCAGGTTATGTCTGCGGCAGCAGCGAGCAGTGCCTGATGCAGCTCATCGAGCGGCTGCGTGCATACGAGGAATTCCCGCATGAGATCGGCCTGTTTCTGAGCTATCCGCCGGAGGACGTCAAGGGCTTCATCGAGCACCACGCGGCGGATTTCAAGTACGCCGGCCTCTGGAAGGTGTACGGCGACGAGCAGCGGGCGCGCGACCTCTTCGCAAAATACCGGCGGTGCACGGAAATTTACTGTGAACGTCTGCACGCGGGCTTGAGCATTGCGCAGCTCGCCGTGAACGTGCAGCGGCCGAATACAGCACAAAAGGAAAGGATGTTACCATCATGAAAAAAGCAGCAGTCATCTATTGGAGCGGCACCGGCAACACCGAGGCCATGGCCAACGCCGTGCTCGATGGCATGAAAAGTGCCGGAGCGGACGCGGTGCTTCTGACCGCCTCTGATGTGGACGCTTCCGCCGTCGGCGGATATGACGCCGTGGCGTTCGGCTGCCCGGCCATGGGCTCCGAGGTTCTGGAGGACATGGAGTTCGAGCCGATGTTCGAAGGCTGCAAGTCCGCCCTGAAGGGCAAACGTGTCGCCCTGTTCGGCTCCTACGGCTGGGGCGGCGGCGAGTGGATGCAAAACTGGGAGCGCGACTGCCGCGGCTCCGGTATCCAGCTCGCGTGCGACAGCGTGATCTGCAACGAAGCGCCCGATGACGCGGCTCTCGCGGCCTGTCAGGCGCTGGGCAAGGCGCTCGTCGATTGATTTCTTCCGATCGTACCCGGAGCTCTCTCCGGTTACCGATACCAACAACAGATGCATCAGCCAAATCACCTCTCTTCTCTTTCCTGTTCCCTGCAGCAGTGTGACACCACGCGCATTGCCTGTGCGTGACTGCTGCTCCCCAGCAAAAAAATCGTCCGCCGGATTTCCCCCTCCGGCGGACGATTTTTTCATGCTTGCAGAGCCTGCAGCTGCGCGGTCAGCGCGTCGATCTGCTGCCGCAGCGCCTGATTTTCACGCTGCAGGCGGCGGACCTCGTTTTCCGCGTCGATCACGTCGCAGCGCGCCTCCTCCTCCATCTCGTCGATGCTGCTGCGCAGGAACTGATATTGGCTGTAGAGCGTCGCGTATGCGCGCGGCGCGAAGATGCGCCAGAAGACCTCCTTGATGAGGTCCCATTTTTCCGCTGCCGTGCGGTCGAAAAAGTCGTTGTGCAAGCGCAGTACCTCCTGTAACCTTGCTCGGATTTCCGTCAGTATACCACATCTTTGCCCGTCCGGCAACCGGCTCAGCTCCAGAGCGGGGACAGCCCGCGCTGATACAGCGCCTCATTGAGCGCAAAGAGGTCGTAGTTCCCCTGCTCGATGAAGTATTCCAGAATGGTGTCAAACGGGTCGGTGTTCGTGAGATAGTAGCCCGCCTTGCCGAACAGGGTCAGCGCGTCCTCGAGCGGCAGCTCCAGCGCGAACACCAGCGCCGCGACGTTGTGCTTTTTGGGGATCGTGCCGTTTTTGACGATGTTGGAAAACACGCTCTTGGACACGTGCGCCTTCTGGTAGCAGGCGGCGTTGGTCATGCCGCGCGCGGCGATCTCCCGCAGGAGCATGTCCCGAAACGACTCGTGCGGCTGTTCGAGCACCTCGTCGAGCGACAGCGTGCCGTGTTCGGCCGCAAAGCGCATTTTCTTGTCGTGGATGCGCTCCAGACTGCCCGCAAACATCCGCACGCCGAGGTTGAAGGTGCTCGGCCGGTGCGTGACGATGAAGATGTCGATCGAGCAGCGCTCACAAAATGTGCGCGCCTCCTGCACGGCGATGCGCAGGACATCGTCCGGCGGAAAGCCGAGGCGGCCGGCCGAGATGAGCGGCATGGCCAGCGACGCGCACCGCGCCTCACGCGCGCAGGCAAAAACCGCCCGATAGCAGGCGGCGAGGGTCTGCAGATCGTCGGGGTCGCTGTGCCACGCCGGGGCGACGGCGTGGATGATCTTCCGCGACAGGCGGTAGCCATCCGTGCAGGCCGCGCTCGCAACGGGGCGCGGCGCAAGCGCGCGGCAGGCGGCGTCCAGCTCCGGACCTGCCGCCCGGTGGATGTCCTGATCCACGCCGCATGTTCCGGACAGCGCCGTGTCGGTGGCGGTGACGATCGCGTCACAGTGCATATGGGTGATGTCGTCCAGTCGGATCGCGAGTGCCATGGGTGTGCCTCCTCGGTGCTGTTTTTTTGGCCGCAGGGCTCATCTGGAGGTATTATATAACGCATTTTTTCCGTTTTCAATCGCAGGTCGTTTTCAAAACGACCACATCCGCCGCACCATCCGCTATACTGTGCCTGCAACGAACGAACAGACAAAAAGAAAGGGGTTTAAACATGGGAAGCAGAGCAGGTTATCTCAAGTATGGCGGCAATGACTATGTCCAAATCTGGCAGGAACAGAGCGCACCGGCGCCGATCCGCGCCGTGATCGCCAAGTGGAAGCGAGAGGCGGTGCGGCGCGAAAAACAGGACTACGATTGGCCGCTGAAGCATGTCGGCATCATGTTCGAGTTTGATGGCGTCTGGTATAATTTGACGCCGAAGGCGCTGCATGTGACGAATGACGCGTATTTTGAGGTCTTGTCTGACGAGATCTGTGATGATTTGGCGGCCGCGGGAGCAGAGGATGTGTTTTGCACCGCTATGCTGGATTGAATGGGAAAGGAGTATGTATATGAAAACAATCTACTACTTTGCGTATGGCTCGAACATGGACATGGAGCAGATGCGCCGGCGCTGTCCGGACGCCAAGTGCATCGACACGGCGGTGCTGCACGGCTGGAAGTTCGCGCTGGATGAGGTGGGGTATGCCACGGTCGTTCCGGAAGCCGGAGCGAGTGTGCCGGGGCTGCTCTGGACGCTGACGGACGCAGACGAGGCGGTGCTCGACACCTACGAGGGCGTGCGCAGCAGATGCTATGAGAAGGTGACGCTGTCCGTCGTGCCGAAGCGCGCCTATGAGCCGACGCAGGCGCTGGCCTACGTCTCGCTGCGCGCGGCAAACGAGGGCGCGCGGGTGCAGGGCTATCTGGAGCGGATCGTTCATGCGGCGGCGCACGCCGGCTTCGGCACGTCCTACCTCGGGATGCTCAAGGATCTTTGGGGCGGCTATGCGAATGCCGACGAGCGCACCGCGCACCCGGTCCTTGAGGACGGGAAGACACTGGACGAACTGGTACCGAAGAACGACGCTCTGGGACAGCATCTGATGCGGACGATGCGAGCCGATGGCGCGACGGATCAGGAGATCTGGCAGTTCATGGTCGAGAACTGACCGAAGCTTTCAGGGACAGGAGAAAACGGGATGACGGAACATACGACAAAAGCATTGCCTGCGGAGAGCGGTGCGCTCTCTGAGCGCCCGGAGACGCAGGGCGACCTCTGGAGGGAGATCGCGGAGGAGGGGTACGACAGAACCTACACGCCGGAAGAACTGAGCCGGGCATTCGGAAAGCCATTCGAGGAACTGGTGAAGGGCGGGAATCCGCCCACGACGGTGAAGCAGGAGAAGCAGGAGACGCCGGAGCCAAACGCTACAGCGTCGACAGCGCCGATTATCGAGGACGGGAAGACACTGGACGAACTGGTGAAGGATGATCCGATCGGCGAGAGCCTGACGAAGTGGTTTCGGTCGCAGGGCGCAACGGATCAGGAGATCTGGCAGTTCATGCTGGACAACTAAATCCAGAAGTCCGGGCAAAGGCGGCTGCTCTGAAATTGCTGCGGGCCGCAGAAGCCTCTCTGCCAACGGAATCGTGCAGCGCTCTGTGCAGAAAATGTATCCTGCGCAGGGCGCTGCTGCGCGCACTGCAGTGCGGAGGAGATATGTTTCTATCGGCAAAATGGTAAATGCTATGGCATATGTACTGCGGTTGTGGTATGCTGTGCCCATGGGCAGGCAAAGTGCTTTGCCAATCGAAATCAGTTGAGGTGGAGGAACGATCATGAAAAAGTCAGTCGTTACGCTTTTGCTGTGCGGGGCGATGGTTTTGGGGTTAGCAGGATGCGGGAACTCGGGCGCAGGGGATGCCGAAAAAGATTTTCAGCAAAGTCAGGAAACCTATGGCGCTGTGGAAAGAGAGAGCTGCGATGTTCTGGTCGCAAAATTCAACACGGAAGTCGTGGACAACAGCGCGCTCAATCCGGCATTCACGGATTATCTGACGGAAGATCATGACCAGTATTGGTATGGGCTGCTTGAGGGCGTTTATCTGGTGGTCGTCCCGGAAGTGTATACCGGAGACCCGAAAACGGATATCGTGGACTATACGCTTATCTATGCAGACAGCTCCGGCGAGCACGGAGACGAAGCGGTCGCATATGCAAAGCACTTGGTGAAAGCGAATGACAATGCGGCAACGGAAGCGGAGATCACTACGCTGCTGGAAGAAGCAAAAGCGCAGGCTGCAAGCGGGAAAACGGCATACAACGGAAGAGGGATCGCTGTTGGCTATTTGGAGACAAGCGACGCTTATCAATATCAAGTGTTGAGATTTTATAAAGGATGATGCCGTGCCCCGCAGGGGGGGTGGCGCTGCCGGCTCTCTGCGGCAGCGTGACACTGTGCGCGCCGCCTGCGCGAGATGCGCCGCAATGAAAAATCGTCCGCCGGAAGGAAGCTCCGGCGGACGATTTTTTTCGTGTTTGCAGTGCTTGCAGGGCGTGGTATGGCCGGGCGGTCAGTTGAAATGCCCGTCGTTCGCGGCGAACAGGCGCGCACACTGGGCGCGCAGCGCCGCGTGCTCGGGCGCACGGAGCGCGGGGTCGGCGGCAAGCACCGCACGCGCCGCGTCGCGCGCGTCGTTGACGGCGGCCATATTTGTACCGAGGTCTGCGATGTGCAGCGCCGGCAGACCGTGCTGCCGGTTGCCGAAGAAGTCGCCCGGCCCGCGCTGGCGCAGGTCGGCCTCGGCGATCTGAAAGCCGTCGGCCGTGTCGCACAGCACCTTCAGCCGCGCGCGCGATTCTTCCGTGCGCGTGTCCGACACGAGCACGCAGTACGACTGAAACGGCCCGCGCCCGATGCGCCCGCGCAGCTGGTGCAGCTGCGAGAGGCCGAAGCGCTCGGCGTTTTCGATGATCATGAGCGCCGCATTCGGCACGTCCACGCCGACCTCGATGACCGTCGTCGAGACGAGGATATCGGTCTCTCCGGCGGCGAAGGCGGCCATGCAGGCGTCCTTGTCCCTGGCCTTCATGCGGCCGTGGATACAGGCGACGCGGTGCTGCGGAAACGTCCGCTGCAGCGCCTGCGCGTGCTCCTCGGCGGATTTGAGCCCGGAGGGGATATCATCCGTGTCCTCGACCTTCGGGCAGACGATGAATACCTGCCGCCCCTCGCCGATGAGCCTGTCGATGAAGGCGTTGAGCCGCGCACGGTAGCGCTCGTCCACGCACACGGTCTGCACCGGCTGCCGTCCGGGCGGCAGCTCGTCGATGACCGACACGTCCAGATCCCCGTACACCAGCAGCGCCAGCGTGCGCGGGATGGGCGTTGCGCTCATGACGAGTGTGTGCGGCTGCTCGCCCTTGCGCACGAGCGCGGCGCGCTGCTCGACGCCGAAACGGTGCTGCTCGTCCGTGATGACGAGGCCGAGACGGAAAAACGTCACCGAGTCGCTGATGAGCGCGTGCGTGCCGACGACCACGTCGAGCAGGCCGCCGGCGAGCGCCTCTTTGACCTCACGCTTTTGCCGCGCGGTCATAGCGCCCGTCAGGCGGCCGACGCGGATGCCGAACGGTTCGAGCAGCGTGCGCAGCGTGTGCTCGTGCTGCTCGGTGAGGATCTCGGTCGGCGCCATGAAGGCGCTCTGACAGTCGTTTTCGTGCGCAAACCAGATGCACGCCGCGGCAACAAGCGTCTTGCCGGAGCCGACGTCGCCCTGTACGAGGCGGCTCATCGGCACGCCGGAGATCATGTCCTGCACGGCGGCGGCGACGGCGCGCCGCTGCGCCCCGGTGGGCGAGAAGGGGAGCGTGGCGTAAAACGTCTCGAGGTCGGCGCTTTGCATGCGGATGCCGCCCTCGGCGCGCCGCTGCGAGCGGATGCGCGCCATGGCCGTCGAGAGCACGAACAGCTCCTCGAACACCAGGCGCTTGCGCGCGAGCGTGAGCGCCGCCGCATCGGCCGGCTGGTGGATGTTCTGCAGGGCGTAGTCCTGCTGCGCGAGGGCGTAGGTGCGCGCAATGTCCGCCGGGATCACGTCCTGCAGCTGCCCGATGCAGGCTTGCAGCGCGGGGAGCATGGCCTTGCGCACGTCGTTTTGCGTCACGCCCGTCGTCAGCGGATAGATGGGGTAAAAGCAGTTGGTCACGCTGCCGCAGCGCGCCGCCTGCTCGCAGACGGGGTTTGTGAGCGTCTTGCGAAAGCCGTTTGCCTCCACCTTGCCGTAGAAGATGTATTGCTCGCCTGCGTGCAGGCTGTTTTTGCGGTAGGGCTGGTTGAAGTAGGTCACGTCGAGCGCGCCGGTGTCGTCGGCGACGCGCGCTCTGACGAGCGTGAGCCCGCTGCGCACATACTGTGCGCGCGGCTCGCCCGCGACCGTCGCGCGGATGCACACGGCCTCGCCGGGCTGCGCGGCCGCGATCGTGCGAAACTGCGTCCGGTCCTCGTAGCGGCGGGGGTAGAGTCCGGCCAGATCGCGCAGCGTCGCCACGCCGAGCTTCTGGAAGGCCTGCGCTTTTTTCGGCCCGATGCCGGCCAGCGCCTCGAGCGGGGTGTCCGGTGTGTAGGTCATGGTGTCGCCTCCTGTGCACCGCATTTCCAGCGCCAGAGCCGCGCCTGATCCTCCGGCGCGGCGTAGCCGATGCCGACGCGGGTGTCGGCCCCGAGCGCAAAGCGCCGCCCGTCGTCCTCGAGCCAGAGCTCCGGACAGGTGAGAATGTCGCGGCCATTGAACGTCTTGTCGATCTGCAGCCGCTTTGTGAGCTTGCCCGGGCCGTTTGCGCCGTCGGCGCACGCGCGGATGAGCACGGCCTGCGGCTCGTCCGTGTGCCCGGTCACGATGTTGAGCATCCAGTGCATCCCGTAGCAGAGGTAGACGTAGATCGTGCCGCCGTCATGGTAGAGCACCTCCGTGCGCCGTGTGCGGCCGCGGCTGGCGTGGCAGGCGGTGTCCTGCTCGCCGCGGTAGGCCTCCGTCTCCGTGATGCGCGCGCGCAGCAGCGTGCCGTCCGGCAGTCGGCGCACCAAAATGCGCCCAACCAGCTCCGGCGCGACGCAAAGCACGTCGCGCCGGAAAAATTCCCGATCCTGCAGCTTCATGGCTCTCAGCTCGCATAGTCGACGACATAGCTGTCGCCGTTGGGGGTGAATTGCCCATACAGACCGTTGGTGATCACCACATGGCCATCGGTCCTGACGAGCAGCATCTCAAACCCGCCGTAGGTGCGCCAGTAGTTGAGCGCCGCCTGCGGGCCGAGCACGAACATCGCGGTCGACAGACAGTCGGCCAGCGTGCCGTCCTCGCACACGATCGTCACGGACAGCAGGCCATTGTTGACCGGCCGTCCGGTCGAGGGGGAGAGGATGTGGTGGTACTTCTGCCCGCCCTCGGTGAAATAGCGCTGATAGCTGCCGGAGGTGATGACCGCCGTCTCGCCCACGGTGAGGTAGCCGAGATAGCTGCCGGTGTCGTTCGGGTCCTGAATGGCGATGTTCCAGTCGCTTCCGTCCGGCTTCTTGCCGAGCGTCTGCACGTTGCCGCCGAGGGACACCACGCCGCTCGTGACACCGGCGGCGCGCATCGCCTGAATGGCATACTCCGATGCGCAGCCCTTGGCCACTGCGCCGAAGCTCAGCGCCATGTCCGCCGGCATGGTGACGAGGGAGTTTGCGCTGTCGTCCGTTGCGGACAGCTGCACCTTGCTCATATCTACACAGGGGAGCAGACGCTCGATCTCCGCATCGGACGGCACACGGTAGTTCTGATCGATGAAGCCCCAGAGCTTGCTCAGCGGGTAGGTCGTCAGATCGAACGCGCCGTTCGAACGCTCGTACACGGTCATGGCCGTGCGCAGCATCTTTGCGATCTGCTCGTTGACCACGACGGGCGAGCCCATGGCGTGGTTGATCTCATAGGTCTTGCTGTGCTCGTTTTCCGGGTCGAGGAGCTTATCCATGCTGTTGATGATGCTGATGGCGGCGTTGATGCCGTCGTCAGCCTTTTTGCCGTAGGCGGTCAGATCCATGACGGTGTCCATGGCAAAGATCTGCTGCGTGGTGCTTTTCGCCTCGCCGCAGGCGCTCAGCGGCAGCACGAGCGCGCAGCACAGCAGCAGCGCGAGCAGGCGGGTGTGCAGATGTGTATGCTTCATAGAGGGTGTGTCCTTCCGATACAGGTTGCTTTTTTCTCAGTATAGCATATCCGCCGCCGAATGGAAACGGTGAGCCGCAGAAAATTCTTTGCGAACTTTCTGCGGCTGTATCCGGTTTCGCTATGGTACCGTGGCCGTGCCTGCCCCGAGTCTGCTGTGTGCAGCTGCTTGGCGGCAAAACGCATGGCCGGGATCTCCGCTTTCCAAATCTACCGATAGAGCCACTTGAGAAATTTCCATGCAAGGGCTGCGGCGCAGATCAGCCCGATGACCATCGTAAAGCCGTTGATCGGGATATCCCCCGGCAGCAGCAAGCAGAGGTAGATCAGAGGAAGCCAGATGTCCAAGCGGATGCGCGCGGCGCGTGGCCGGGCGGACGGCGGATCCGCCGGCTCCCTGCCGCTCTCGCTGAGCTTCATGTCGACAATATCATCCGCCGGATCCTGTTTCCCGTTGCGGTTCCAGTCCATAGACTATTCCTCCCGTGCGCAGAGCGAGCGCGTCTTTTCAGGATTCTCAGCCATCAGGCTGCGGAAAAATGCCCGCTTTCCGTCACCGGACAGGGCTTCAAAGCCGAAGACGGCGACGCGCGTTTTGATCTCGGCGATGCTCTTGCGGCCGAGGTTGCGGATCTTGCCCAGCTCGTCCGCCTCCAGCGCCTGCACGATGGCGCCGACGGTGAACAGTCCCGCGCGTTTGAGCGCGTTCTGACTGCGCACGGAGAGCGTCAGCTCGTCGATAGACGCCGCGCATGTGCGTTTGGTAAAGGGCAGCGAGAGGCGGATATTGCCGCCGTAATAACGCTGCAGAGCGGCCGGAAGGCCGGTGGCTTCAGCGGTCTGTGTCAGAGCGCTGAGCAGCTGCTGTTCGGTCATGTTCATGCACCTCGAAATTTGAAATTCCGGGGGCGATGAATCCCTTGATGAGATCAAGCACGGAGTGTGCGCTGATGCTCAGGATACCGGGCGTGCGCTGATACAGCGCGCGGACGAACAGGCGCATATCCGCTACGCTCGGCGCGCAGCACAGCGCTGTCAGATGGCAGCTTCCGGTGGTCTGCATCAGCGTCAGCGTCTCCGGTGCAGCCGCCATGGCATCCTTGATCGCCGCAAATCGTGCGGCCTCCGTTTCAATGTTCACCACAAAGGTCATGCCTCCGGTGGACGCCTGTGGGTCGAGGATCACCTGATAGCCGCGGATAATGCCGGACGCTTCCAGCACCCGGATGCGGTTTTTTACCGCCGTCCGTGACAGGCCTACGGCTGCTCCGATCGCCGAATAGGACGCTCTGCCGTTTTTCAGCAGCAGGTCAATGATCCGGTTGTCAATGTCATCCAGACCTGCGATCCGCATGAGATCCCTCCCCTCAGGCATATTGGCTTGGTGCATGCTCCAATTCCGATTTTTATTCTATCAGATAAATTCTGGGATTGCAATCGCTGCACTTGCGAAACGAAAGTGTTCCCTTTCGGATCGAACGCAGGCGGCCTGCCGCGCCATTCGAGGCTGTGCATTTGCTCCTGTATGCGGTGAGGATATCCGGGACACAGAATGAAAGCAGAAAATCCGCTTTACTTTTTGGCCGGACTTTGCTATAATAACTCCTGCTGAATATGCGCCCGTAGCTCAGCTGGATAGAGTGACAGACTCCGACTCTGTAGGCCAGCGGTTCGAATCCGCTCGGGCGTACCACGAAAAAACCTGCCGTGAGGCGGGTTTTTTTGTGTTGTGCGCCGCGGATTCGAGGTTTATCCCCGAAAGGGGAAATCCGCTCGGGCGTACCACGAAAAAACCCTGTAGTTTCAACGGCTGCAGGGTTTTTCTTCACCTTTGTAGCTGTAAAAAATTAGGCGAGACTTAGGCTGTTTTCGGCTATAAAACGCCCTATGATGCTGCACCAATGCTGCACCAAAAACTAACCTCCCTCGGTTCGGAAACGCACCGGTCTCCGGGGTTTGCGGGAGCGGTGGAATCATGGGGCAGCCGGAGACGGCGAAAACTGCTGCACCCCGACGGCAGGGAGAAGCGGCGCCGCTGCCGCTGTCCGGTTTTCCTTGTGAACAAGACGGGCTTTTCGCGCGCAGCTGCGCATGGTATAATCAAGGCAGACACAAGACCGGCTGCGCCGAAGCCCATGGAGAAATATGAATCGCCGGAGGTATGCATATGCCGAAACCAAAATGGAACCTCAACACCGTTTACATATCCGAGCGGCTGCAGGAGAGCCTGCGACCCATCTCCCGCTGCGCCATGACCACGGTGGTCGCGCCCATGGGGTACGGAAAGACCACGGCGGTCAACTGGTATCTGGCCGAGCGCGCCAGAGCAGAGCCGCTGCACTGCATCCGCATCAGCATATATTCCGATAATCTTGCGATCTTCTGGAAAAGCACGCAGGAGGCGTTTGCCCGCGCGGGTTTTCCCTTCCTGCGGGAGTATCCCTGCCCGACGGACGCGGCGGGCGGCGGCCTGCTGGTGGACGATCTCTGCCATGCGCTGGCGGGACAAGCGCCCTGCTATCTCTTCATCGATGATTTCCATCTGCTGACGGACAGACGCGCCTCGCTGTTTCTCTGCATGCTGGCAAACCGGCTGCCTGCGAATGTACATCTGATCGTCGCGGGTCGGGATCGCTTCCTGCCCGCAGCGGAGACGGTGCGGCTGGGAGCGCGGGTGTATCAGATCGGCACGGAGCAGCTGCGCCTCAACCATACGGAGCTTGCCGTCTATGCGCACCGCTGCGGCACGGAGCTTACCGACGCGCAGATCGAGCGCCTTCTCTATTCCAGCGAGGGCTGGTTTTCCGCCGTGTATCTGAATCTGCGCACGCTCTCCGAGCGCGGTGTGCTGCCCAGCCGCCATTCCGACATCTATGCCACCTTTACCGCCGCCATGATCGATCCGCTGCCGGAAAAACAGCGGAGGTTTCTGGCCGTCATGGGGCTTGCCGATGAGTTTACCGTTGAGATGGCGCAGGATATCACGGGTGATGCGGATGCGGGGCAGATCCTCTCGGCGCTGACCGAGCAGAACGCGTTTGTCACGCGCCTGCCGGACGGCGGGGCTTATCGCTTCCACCACATGATGAAGGAATGTTCCGAGCGGAGCTTTCTGACGATGGAGCCGGAAACGCAGAAGCGCTATTGGGAGCGTTTCGGCCGTTGGTACGAGCGGCACGGGCAGTATCTGCACGCCATTGCCGCCTACCGGAGGAGCGAGGACTATGACGCGCTGCTGCGGGTCATCCGCAGCGATGCGGGCATCCTGCTGGCGTCGCTGAAGCCTGAGGATGTGCTCGACGCGCTGGACAAATGCCCTGCCGAAACGCTCAAGGCTTACCCGTTTGCCATATTGGTGCTGATGCGCCGGATGTTCACGTGGCGGCAGATCCCGAAGATGCTGGAGCTGAGAGACCTGCTGCTGACGGCCATTGAGGAGCATCCGGAGATGCCGGAGGAGGAGCGCGGCAACCTGCTGGGCGAGTGTGATCTGATCCTGAGCTTTCTCTGCTACAATGACATCAGCGCCATGAGCCGCCTGCACCGCAGCGCCAGCAGCCGGATGTCCCGTCCCGCCATCAGCATCCGATCCGGCGGCGGCTGGACCTTTGGTTCACCGTCCGTTCTGATGATGTTCTACCGTGCACCGGGTGCGCTCGAGAGCGAGCTTGCCGAGATGGATGAGTGCATGCCCCACTACTATCGGGTCACGAATCACCACGGGCAGGGGGCGGAGACCATCATGCGCGCCGAGGCGCTGTTTTGTCAGGGACGCTTCACCGACGCGCACATCGAGCTGGAGCGCGCCTACGCACAGGTCAGCGGCAACGGGCAGATCAACATGGCGCTCTGCTGCGATTTCCTGTCGTGGCGGCTCTCGCTGCACACCGATGTAGAGCAGCGGGATACCTTTGCCGGACGCTATGCGGCGCTGCTGCGCTATCACGATGCGTCGTGGATCAATATCTGGAGCGCCACGAGCGCCTATTACCACGCGCTGCGTGGGGAGACGGATAAGATCCCGGAGATCTTTTCGCAGCACCGGCTCTCCGATATCAACCTGCTCGCACCGGGCAAGCCCATGATGGAGATGATCGAAAACCAGGTCTATCTTGCGCAGGGCGCGTATGCCAAGGCGGCGGGGCGCGGCGCGCAGCTGCTGGCGGTGTGCGAGGCGATGCACTACGCGCTGGTGGCGCTGCACATCCGCATCCAGACGGCGGCGGCATATGCCGGGCTCGGAAAGACCGAACAGGCGCGTGCATGGCTGCAGGAGGCGCTTTCGGACGCCGGACCGGACGGCCTTGTGATACCGTTTGCAGAAAACTACGGCCTGCTCAAGCCCCTGCTGGCGCAGGAGCGCAAGAGCGGCCTGACCGCGAGGATCATCGAGCTTGGCGAGGCGGCCGGGGCGCGAAGCGCAGCCAATGCCCGTCCGGCAGCCTTCCGCGCGCTGACGCCGCGCGAGTTTGAGATCGTGGAGCTGATGGCGCAGCGCCTGAGCAACCGCGAGATCGCGCAAAAGCTCTACCTCTCCGAGGGGAGCGTCAAGCAGTATGTGAATCAGATCTATTCCAAGCTTCATATCGAGGGCGACACCCGCACCAAACGCGCGCAGCTTGCAGCGCTGCTGCGCGAAAAGACCTAACCATTGGTTAATGGTTCTCCCGCCGTATCCACCGTACAATGCTTGTACGGTGGATTTTTTTGCGGAAAGGAGGCTGCGTATTTGAACCGAAGATATCTCACGGCCGTCACGCCGCTGCCAGACCATGTTCTGCAGGTCGATTTCGTGTCCGGAAGCCGGCTCTTGCTGGACATGAAGCCGCATCTGGACAAAATGCGCTTTTGCGCACTTTCCGACCCGCGGGTGTGGAACAGTGCCGTGACCAACGGCATTTTTGTCCGCTTCGGCGATGTGGAGCTGAGCCACGATGAGATATTGTCCATGGCGGAACAGGAGCACTGACACAGTTCATTAGAAAAAGGAGAAACGCACGATGAGACCTTTCAAGAAATTCCGGCTTCCCGCATTGCTGCTGGCGCTGTGCCTGGGCCTTGCCGCCTGCGGAAGCGGCGGCGATGCCGACACCGACACGGATGCCGCGCCCGATTCCTTTGAGGGCATGGTCAAGGATAGCGAGCGGATGGCGAGCCTGTCCGACTATGGCGGCGCGTGGACGGGCGGCGACGGCAGCACGCTGCTCGTTGAGGCCAGCGATGACGGCGACGAGGTGCGCTTTGCGCTCTACGATGCCGGCGAGGAGGTGACCGCCAGCGGCTTTATCCAGTCCGTGCCGGACTACGGCTGTGATTATTTCTACAACGAGCACGACGGCATGGCCTACCGCAGCCGGCTCGATGAAGGCGGCACGCTGTACGTGGCGGAGCTCGGCACGTTCACACACGTGAGCGGCGACGCGCCGGGCGAGACCATCGGCGACACCGGCTTTGAGACGCTGGCGGGTACCTGGTATCTGGACGGCGAGGCCGGCGCACCCAGTATCCTCGTGATCGACCGGACCGGCAGCTGGGAGCTGATGGAGCGCCCCGGCGGCGACGGCGACCCCACCATGGTGGACTGCGGCACGATTCAGGTGGAGCGCAGCGGCGAGGAGCAGCTGTATTACGCCGTTTCCACGCGGTTTGACGATGTCGTCTACGACTTCACCCTGATCGGCGGCGACACGATGTACTGGGGCGGCGAGTACGATTGTTATCAGAAAATGGCGTAACGGCCAGAGTTGCATGAAGCGACAGAAAGAAAGGACAGGATCATGAAAAAACGATGGAAACATTTGATTGCCTCAGCGCTGGTGCTGGCGCTGTGCCTGAGCGGCGCCGCCTGCGGTAATTCCGACGATACCGCGGGAGACGACTGGCGCGCCAGCGGCGCGGTGGTCGAGCGCGGCACCATCACCCACGACGGCGAGAGCGTGGACGTGCTGGTCACGGTGAGTGAGAGCAGTGCGGCCTTCTACCGGGACATGCCGGAGCAGGTGCTGTTCGACAGCGTGTCTTTCCCGGTGAACATTCCCGATGCGGAGCAGGCGTTTCACGCCATATCCTTTGACGATATCGACGGCGACGGCGAGAGCGACGTGCTGGTGCGCTTCCTGCATGACGGCGGCGATACGACCGAGATGATCTGGATCTGGGATCCGGTGGAGCGCTATGTCTTCCGGGAGGATCTGTCCACGGTCGCGGTCGGCGGTGCGACGGGCAGCCAGCCGTATTTCGCAAGAAACGGCCTTAAGATCAACGCCACCGTGGAGATGGGCACCTTCCTGCTCGAGGACGGGGTCTGCAGCTATTCCGGACTCGGTGACGGCTACAACACCGACGACTGCTATTGGGAGATCGTCAAAAACGGCGACTACACCCACGACGGCATCCGTGAGCTGCACTTTGACGCCATCTGCTACATTCCGGAGGGCGCTATCCCGTATTTCGACCAGCAGTACATCACCGTCACGAGCAGCGAGCTCTATGACTACTATACCGGCACATGGCTCACCGCCTCAACGGCCTACGGCAACAGCCAGCGCGGAGAAAACTACTATCTCTATACCATCAGCTGGCAGGGCAGCAGCTACCTCATTGAATTCGCCTACTCGACCGAATGGGCGTATAACGTCAGTGACTGGGCGCAGGTTCTGACCAAGAGCTATGTGGTCTATATCCCGGAGGATTATAACGGGCTGATCTTTGCCGCCGAGGCACAGCCGCTGACCTACAAGGAAACTGCCAAACGCATGCAGCTTGACAGCATTTGTCCGGAGGCGGCCATTCTGGACATCGATACCTTGGACCCCTACAGCTGCCTGTTTTTCGACCTCTGCGACTGAGGGCGGTGCGGCGATGGACAAAAAACGCAGCGATTCTGCCGCGCCGCATGCCGGACGCATGACGGATGCGGAGCTGTCAAAGCGGCTCGGCGGCCTCCAGAGACGGTCTGCCGTATGGCTGCTGGTGGGGCTGGCCGGCGCAGTGAGCGGTACCGTTTGCTTCTTTGCGGTGCAGGAAGCATTGCTCAGGGCGATCCTTGTGGCGGTGCTGTTTTTCGGCGGGGTCTGCTGTGCGGTCGTTTTCGGCGGCGGGGCGCAGAAAAAGCTGAAAGCACTGATGCAAGAGCAGCTGGGAGACTTTTTCCGCGCGCAATGGGAAAACGCCTTCGGGCCGGATATCCACACGCCGGAGCTGCGCATTGACGAGCCGTTCATGAAGGCGCTGCATCTGCTTGACGGCGAATGGGAGACGTGCAGCATAGAGAACTTTCACGAGGGCGATTACGGCGGCGTGCATTTTTCCGCCGCCAATGTGCGGCTGGATCATGTATACCAGAGGGGGGCGCCCCATGAGGGCTTCGAAACCTGCAGCAGCATGGTTTTCAGGGGGCTTGTCCTGCGCTGTGCGGCGCACGTCTCAGCGGCATCGCCCGTGCTTGCCGCCGCGCGGACGGCCGACAGTCCCCGCGGCGTGCTGACGGGGCACGCGGCGTTTGACCGCAGCTTCTGCGTCACGGCGGACAGCGAGCAAGACGCCGCCCGGCTGCTGACGGCGCAGATGATCGACTTTTTTACGGCGTTCGACCGCAGCGTCGAGGGGCAGCTTTTGAGCCTGTGCTGGCGGGAAAACACCTTTTCGCTGGCGATCGAGACGGACTATGTCTTTGCCTCGGTTGCAGGCAGCGTAGACCTGCGCGATCTTGACGCGGTGCGCCGGAGCTACGTCCGTTCGCTGCAGGAGATGTGCCGCGTGCTGGAGCTGCTGAGGGCGGGCCCCGCTTTGGGCGGCACGGCGGAATGAGGAGAAGAGTATGGACGAAAAGAACAGAAGCATGACGGACGAGGCGCTCTCGCAGGAGCTGCACAGGCATAAGGGCGGGAAGCTGGCCGGCAGCATCCTTTCGCTGCTGGGTGTGGTCATCGCCGTGGCGGGTATGCTCCGAGGCGGCAGCATCGTGCCGGTGATTTTGGGCGGCGTGATCCTCGCGCTGGGGCAGACGCTGCAGAGAAAAACCAGAGAGCGGGCGGGGCAGCAGACCTTTCGTGCCATTGCGCCGGACGTGGTGAGCGCTGTATTCGAAAACGTGCAGCTCGACCCCGCCGCGCATCTTCTGAATGCCGAGGACACGAACATCCCGCTGCCCGGCCACAGCTATTGCAGCGGCAGCGGGTACATCCGCGGGACATATCAGGGACTGACTACGGAGCTGTGCACCGTCAGACTGACGGAGGTGGATGAGTTTCAGCGCGAGGAGAGCGGTCAGTGGGAGAAGAGCGAGCATGAGGTCTATACCGGCCAGTGGATGCTTTGCGAGCTTGAGCGCGAAATTCCCACATGGCTGACCATCTGGCCGAGAGAGCGGCTGGACAGGCTGCTGAACACCAAAACTGTCAAAACGGGCAATGAGGATTTTGACAGGCGCTTTCGTGTCAGCTGCGGCGATGAAGCCGCCGCGCTGCGCATCCTGATGCCCGACCGTGCGGCGCGGATCCTGACGCTGGCGGATTCCGCCTTCGGGAAATTTGCCGTGAATCTCAACCGCGACGGCAGGCTCTATCTTGCCGTCCACAGCGGGCGCGGCTTTTTCGATGTCGGCAAGGGGCGTGAAGATCCGGCGCAGCTGCGCCGCCGCTTTGCCGGCGAGCTGTCCTGGTTCACGGATATGATCGACGTGTTCCGCGATCTGTAGAGGAGGTGGACACGATGCCGCTTTGGCTTGCAGCAGTGCTGCTGGCGGCGGCCGGGCGCCTGTCCGCGCAGCAGCGCGGGAGCACAGAAAACAGAACCGACAGCGAAGGCATTTTTCATGCCTTCGCTGTTGTGCGTGCAGGGCGCGGCGAAAGATACCGGATGGCGTTTTGCTGATTTTGCGCTTGACTTCCGACGGGATCTGCGTATAATGATGCTCGAACATGAACACTGTTCAAGTTGAGGTGCTTGTATGAACGCAGCGGTTACATCCAAAGAGGAGATCCTGAAAACCAGCCGTGAACTGATCCGGCAGCAGGGGTGGTCCTCAGTCAGCATCCGCTCGGTCGCCGCGGCCTGCGGCGTGTCGGTGGGCTCGATCTATAATTACTTTGATTCCAAGGCAGAGCTGCTGAGCGAAACGGTCGGCAGCGTCTGGCAGGAGATCTTCCGCCGCCCGGACGGTGCGGACGTGTTTCAGGACGTGCAGACGTGCGTCACGTGGATGTATGCGCGCATCGCCTACGGCTGCGAGCAGTACCCCGGCTTTTTCACCCTGCACTCCATCGGGTTCCTGCGCGATGAGCGGCCCGACGGCAAGCGGCGTATGCAGCAGACGTGGGGGCATATCCTGGCGGGGCTGCAGTCGGTGCTCAGGCGCGACGCGAAGATCCGCCCGGACGCCTTTACGGACACCTTCACCGCGGAGCAGTTTGCGGATGTGCTCTTTTCGCAGATGCTCTCGGCCATGCTGCGGCAGGACTATGATCCCACTGCCGTGCTGGAGATCGTGCGCAGAACGCTGTATTAAATCCAAAAGCCCGCCTTGCGGCGGGCAATTGCAAGCCGCAAACTGAACAATGTTCACGCAGAAAGGTCGTATGTCATGAAAGTCAAACGCAGCACTCTGCTGCTCATCGCCTGCTTCGTGTGGGGGGCAGCGGGCTTCAACATCCTGCGCCTCGGGGTGCTGGCCTATCCCGGCTATCTGAGCGCGCTGAATTTTGCGCTCTCCGCGCTGGTCTTTGCCGTGTTTCAGTATTTTGTGTTCGGCAGGCTGGTCGTAAAGCACACCGCCCGCATCACGGGCTATGAGGAGGAGCGCCAGTTCTTCCTCAAGTTCTTTGACGTGAAGGCCTTCATCATCATGGCCGTCATGATGAGCGGCGGTATCTGGCTGCGCGCGAGCGGCATCGCGCCGGATCGCTTCATCGCGGTGTTCTATACCGGCCTCGGCGCTTCGCTGCTGACGGCCGGTATCCGCTTCGGTTATCAGTTCGTCAGGGCGGGCATCGCGGCCGGCGAAGAGAAAACAGCATTCGAGGACGAAAAAGGAGACTAAACGATGCAGGCAATTGTTGAAACGCTATTTGATGCCGCCTATCTGACTACAGTCATCACGATCGGCATCCTCATGATCCGCCGCAGCAAAGGCAATGTGCAGTACACGCTCTTCGGCTGGATGGCTGTTGTGCTCGGCGCGGGCGATTCGTTCCACCTGATCCCGCGCGCGCTGGCGCTGTGCACCACCGGCCTTGAGAGCTACACTTTCGCGCTCGGTCTCGGCAAGTGGATCACCTCCGTCACGATGACGGTGTTTTACGTGCTGCTCTACTATGTCTGGCGCAGGCGGTATCAGATCGCGGGCAAGCGCGGACTGACCGCCGCCATGTATGTTCTGGCTGCCGCGCGCGTCGTGCTGTGCATGATGCCGCAGAACCGGTGGCTGACCGGCGGCGCACCGCTTGCGTGGGGCATCTGCCGCAACATCCCGTTCGCGCTGATCGGTCTGCTCGTGATCGTGCTGTTTTTCCGCAGCGCAAAGGAGCGGGATGACCGGGCGTTTCGCTGGATGTGGCTGACGATCGTGCTGAGCTTCGGCTTCTACATCCCGGTGGTGCTGTGGGCGGACGCCGTGCCGATGATCGGCATGCTCATGATCCCCAAGACCTGTGCCTATGTGTGGACGGTGCTCATCGGCTACAAGGCCATGAAAAAAGAATGCGGCAGCGCCAGGTGAACGCCGCAGGGAAGAAAATATGTACCCCCGTGCCTCGGAGTCACGCTCAGAGGCACGGGGGTTGCTATGCAGCGGTTTATTTCGCATCGCTGCCGGTTCGGACGGTGGAATGGATGACAAAATCGAGCTTCTGTTCGACGCGCGAGAACGCGACCTCGTAGTCGGAGATCTCCCCCGTCGCGGTGTTGCGCAGCGACAGGGAGACGACATTGTCAGGGCTGAGCTTGATGCCCTCGTCGGTGAGGTAGACAAAGTCGGGCACGTCCGTGGCGAGGACCACATACCCCACGCCGAACTCGGTCACGTAGGCAAGCCCCGATTCCAGCCCCGTGTTCAGATCCTTGCACGCGGCGGCCAGATAGATCGCTGAATTTTTATCCCCGAATGTGTAGTCAAAGATCTCGATATCCTCGACGGTGCGGCGCAGATTGTCCAGCATTGCCTCTTTCTCCGTCGGAGAAAACGCGGCGTCGTCCGTCGGGCTCTGAACGGCGGGCGTCTCGGCGGCGGTGTCGGCTCCGGCAGGTGCTTGCCGGCATACGAGCACGACGAGCAGCGCAAACACTGCCAGAGCGCAGATACCGAGCACGATGCTTCCGGTCTTGCGGTTCATGTTCACACCTCCTGTGTTTCTCTGTGATCTGACTGCGTACAAAAGATCGCAATATCGGAACGATCACCCCCCACGCTTCGGATTTCGGCTTTCGGATCTGCACAGCATCGTGACGGCAATGCTGCATCTGACAAGCCAAGAACACTTCCTGATATTATCCTGTTTTGTACATTATACCAGTTTTGGGGCGGGGGGGCAAGAAAAACATTCCAGTTTGAACGCAAAAATGCGCCTCAGAGCGAACTCTGAGGCGCTTGGAATCGGTCTCGGATGCTGCCGGACACGTCACAGCAGCGCCTGATCGGTGACAGCGCGCCCGGCGATGCGCCCATAGAACAGGGCACTGCCGATCGATGTGCCGCAGGTCGGGTACTGCGTGCCGTACATGCCGGTGCCGGCGACCTCACCCGCAGCGTACAGGTGCGGGATCACGGAGCCGTCGGAGCGCATGACGCGCGCGGAGATGTCCGTCTCGAGGCCGCCGAATGTGACGGTCACGCACGGATGCAGACGTAGAGCGACAAACTTGGGGCCCTTGATCGGGTGCAGGAATTCGGCCGGCTTGCCGAAGTCCTCGTCGACGCCCCGATCGACCAGCTCGCAGTAGCGGTCATAGGTCGCCTGCAGCGTCGCCGGGTCGCAGCCCATTTTCTTGGCCAGTCCCTCAATAGAGCCCGCGCAGGGATCCTTGGATTTCCCGGCGGCAGCGGCCTTGTAGCCGTACTGCACGCCGCCGTAGGGCTCCTTGCCGCTTGTGATGTACCAGGCGCAGTTGCTGCCGGAGCGGGCGATGGCGTCACTGACCGTGTACTGATAGCTCCACTCATTGACGACGCGTTCGCCGCGGTCGTTGACGATGAGGCCGGACTCGTCGTTGATGCCGACGCCGTTGGTCAGGCTCGTGTACACGACCTGCACGGCCGGGTGCTCGAAGTTGCGCGCGCCGAGCTTCTCGGCGGCTGTCAGCCCGTCGCCGACGTTGCCGTGCGGCACGTTGCTGAAGTAGTGCGCGACGGGGTAGCGCGCGACCATATCCTTGTTGCGGGCATAGCCGCCGGTCGCGAGGATGACGCCCTTTTTCGCGTAGAGCGTGAGCTTGGCGCCGCCCTTGCGCGTACACGTCACGCCGGTGACGACTCCCGCCTCATCCGTGAGGATCTCATCCATGGCGGTGTCATAGATGATCTCACCGCCGAGGTCATTTTCATAGTACAGCGTCAGCGGCGTTGAGATCTCGCCGCCTTCGCCGTTGGTCTGGCCGCCGCCGCCGGGAGAGTTGTGCACGCGCCACGGCTGCAGGCTGACGTGGATGGGCTCAACGTCGAGCACGTCAAAGTGCGTCTTGAGCACGCCGTCCTTCTCCACCGGCTTGGACAGCGGCTCCCACGGCTGGGCGAGCACCTGCGCGGGGTCGCCTTTCACGGTCGCCTCGATGGAGGAGAGCCAGTCGAGCGTCTGGTTGAGGTGGTCGACCAGATAGCGGTTTTTCGATGCGTCCATAAAGCTGCCGTTGCGGTTGCCGACGTCCATGAGGTAGTCGTAGACCATTTCCTTCGTGTCGGAAAGCCCCTGTTTTTTCTGCCACCGCGTTCCTGCACCGAGGAGTTTGCCGCCGCTTCTCGCGGTTGCGCCGCCGGTAATGCCCTGCTTTTCCACGATCACGACATCGGCGCCTGCCAGCTTTGCCTCGATGGCTGCGGCCAGACCGCCAGCGCCCGCGCCGCACACGACCACGTCGACCGTGCGCACTTCGTCGGAATATTCCGGTGCCTTCGGGGCGGACGCAGCCCTGAGCGCGGCGATGTCCTCCTTGGATGCGCCGGCAGCCTTGAGCGCCGCCGCCGTTGCGTCCAGGATCGCGGCACACGTCAGATCCGCGCCGTCGACCGCGGGGATGTTCAGCGTCTGGTACTCCACGATCAGCTCCGGATAGCGCTCGATCGGTGTTGTGTTCAGGCCCCAGGCAATGCCGCGGTATTCCTTGTGCTGCGTTACGGTGACGGCTTCGATCCGGTCTTCCGATACCGTCACGCGCACGATGAGCTTGCCGCCGTAGCCGCGGGCAGCGCCCTCGTAGGTTCCGGGATTGTAGCTCGCCATGTTTAAGACCTCCGTTTCTGTCGGGATGCTCGTTTATAGATCCAGCTTTTCGGCCTGATCGTCTCTCCAGAAGAACTGCCAGTCCTTGAGGTGCCACTGGATGGCCGTCTCGCGCGGATCCATGGTCGCGGTGATGCCCTTGGCGTACATATCGTCGATCTGCTCGTCGGTGTAGCCGAGGAAGGAGAGCACCTCGCGGCTGTGCTCGCCGAAGGTCGGCGCGGAGGCGACGATCTGGGCGGGGTTCTTCCTGAACTTGTTTGTGATGCCGATGCCCCGCATCTCGCCGTAGATGCTGTCGGTCCAGGTGGCGATGTCGTCACGGGCGGCATACTGCGCGCTCTTTTCGATGTCCGCCGGGCCGAAGGCCTTCTGGTTCGGAATGCCGGCCTTGTTCATGATGGCCTCGACCTCGTCGACGGTGCGCTCGGCGCAGAACTTCGTGATGGCGGCCTCGATGCGCTGGCCGCGCGGCAGGGACTTGAGCGAGCCGGTCATGCCCTCGGGGAAGTCGGGGTCGGTGCCGTCGCCCGGTGTGGGTAGGCCGACGAGCGGGTAGCCCTTTTTCGTGTTGCCCGCGCCGACCATGCCGATGAAGATCGTGCCGCCGTCCTTGCAGTCGTAAAACGAGAAGCCGGCCGCGATGTCGCTGACGTTGCCGGTGCGGTACTTGACCGGCTCGCCGGGGGCGGGGTAGCCCTTGTTGAACCACTCGGCCGGATAGCTGCCGAGCAGGCGGAACATCGTCTCGTACTGCGACACGTCGCACGCGTCGCCCTCGCCGGTGATGCGGGCGTTGGTCATGATCGACAGCGCGCAGATGCACGCGTTGTAGGCGGTGGCGTAGTCGGACAGGTAGGGGTTGACCTTCAGCGGGGGAGAGGTGGGGCTTGTGCCGTTCATGTACATATACCCGCCCATTGCCTGACCGGAGACGTCATACGCCGCCTTGTTCCTGTCGGGACCCGTCTGCCCGTAGCCGGAGACGTGGACGATGGCGAGCCTGCGGTTGATCTTCCACATGTGCTCGTCGCTCAGGCCGTTTTTCGCATACGTGCCGGGTCGGCCGGATTCGATCCAGATATCCGCCCACGCGATGAGCTTTTCGAGCACCTCGCGCCCCTTGGCGGTGCGGGTGTTGAGCGTGATGGAATAGGTGTTGCGGTGATCCTGCGAGTAGCCGTAGTTGCCGCGTGTCTGACAGGGCATGTTCGGCGCCTCGACCTGAATGACCTGCGCGCCCATCTCGGCCATGATGCTCGCGGCAAACGGGCCTGCGATGTTCGTGCCCGTCATGAGCACCTTGACGCTCGAGAGCACGCCGAATTTCGGAAAGCTGCCAAACGGCATATGCGTGCCGTAATAGTCCTTATACTGCGTAGACATGGTTGTGCCTCCTTTGCGTGCGCGTCACATATTCAGCCAGCCGGCGTCGACCTTCAGCTCCGCGCCGGAGATGTAGCGCGCGGCCACATCGTCGGCCAGATAGGCGATGGCGTTGGCACAGTCCTTCGGCTTGCCGAGCATGGGCTTTTTCTCGCCGGGCTTCGTGATGGTGTGCAGCGGGGCGGCGTTGCCGGCGCGCATCTGCCACTCGAGGATGCCGATGCCCATTTCGCGCGGCACTTTGTTGATCTCGGTGAGGATGTTCGCAGGCTCGATGCAGTTGCAGCGGATGCCGCGCTCGAAGAACGAGGCGGAGATGTTGCGCGTCAGGCCGAGCACGGCGTGCTTGGTCGTGACGTACATTGCGCCGCCCTTCAGGCCGCGCAGGGACGCTGCCGAGGCGACGTTGACGATGTTTGCCGGTGTGCCCTGCTCGAGGAAGATCCGGATCGCGCGCTGGCAGCACAGGAACACGGCGCGCTGGTTGGTCTCGTAGATCATGTCGTAGACCTCCGGCGTCGTCTCATGGATGGGGAGCTGTCCGTCGAGCACACCGGCGTTGTTGACGAGGATGTCGAGATGGCCGAACTCCTTGAGGCAGGTGTCGAACATGGCCTCGATCTGCGCCGGGTCGCGCACGTCCGTCTTGACCGGCAGGATGACGCCGGGCGCATTTTCGGCGGCGACCTTGTCGCGCAGATCCTCGAGGCGCTTCATGCGCCGCGCCGCGGCGACGACCTTCGCGCCCTCCATGGCGAACAGCCGCGCGGTCGAGCGGCCGATGCCCGAGCTCGCGCCGGTCACGATGACGACCTTGCCTTCAAAACGCATTTTTTCCATAGCTTTGTCCTCCTTACGGAACTTGATGTTTGCCTCTTGAGCGGGTGTGTGTTTTGTGTGTGGCTGGATATATGTCTTGTTAAAATTGTATCATTTTTGCGGAACGCAGTCCAATATCGTTTTATGACCTTGTCAGAAGAAAAAATTATGGATATAATAAAAGAAAGCAATATTTCGCCGCTGCGCGTTGCTTATTCGACAAGGAGTGTGGGAAACATGGGCATTCAGCGCCTTCCGGTGTTTTTATCCGCCGCAGAGCACCTCAATTTCACCCGTGCTGCCGAGGAGCAGTGCATCTCGCAGACGGCTGTCAGCCAGCAGATCAAGCTGCTCGAGCAGGAGCTCGGCTACGCGCTGTTCGTGCGCGGCAAGCGCGGCGTGCGCCTGACGCCGGCGGGCGAGGTGTTCTACCGGCGGTGCAAGCAGCTCATGATCCGCTACAACGACGCTGCGGCGCAGGGCAGAAAGGTCGCGCTCGGCACGGCCGCGGATCTGCGCATCGGCTACGCCGGAGCGTATGAGCTGTGGACGATCGATGCGCAGATCCGAAAGTACCACCGGCTGTATCCGGAGGCGGCGTTTTCGTTTCAGCTCGGCAGCAACCGCAGCCTCCTCGCCGCGCTTGCCGAGGGGCAGCTGGACATGGCCGTGCTCTCCGGCTTCGGCGTCGTGCTCGATGCCGAGCTTGCCGGCCGTGTCACGCGCACGGACCCGTGCGTGGTCATGATCAGCGCCGAGCACCCGCTGGCGGCAAAGGCGCAGATCCATCCGCGTGAGCTCAAGGGTATGCCGATCGTGCTCAACCGCGCACAGGACAGCCAGCCCTCCGCCGCGCAGATCGCCGGCATGTACGCCGCCATGGGTCTGGGTGGAAATCCGCGCATGTATGCCGATGATTTTTACGGCATCGCGCTCATCATCCATGCCGGCATCGCCTTCAGCATCATGCCGGCAAGCATGGCCGACTGGGGGATCGCGGGCGTCGTCTTTCGTCCGCTGTCCGGCTTTCGGGAGAAGGCGCGCACGCTGCTGGTCTATCCGCGCGGGCGACAGGAGGCCGGCGTGTCGTCGTTTGTGTCACTCATCAGACCGCAGCGCTGAATAACGGAAAACCGGGGCGTCCGCGCACGTTTGGTGCGGGACGCCCCGGTCATTTTATCGTTGTTCCTCTGCAAGGTAACGCGCGAGCGCATCCTGCCAGTCCGGCAGGGGGGCAAAGCCCGCTTCGGCCAGCTTTCCGGTGTCCAGCCGACTGTTGTGCGGCCGCGCAGCAAGGCTCCGGCCGTATTCCTCCGTCGTCACCGGCAGCACGGTCATAGGGATGCCGGCTGCGCGGAAGATCGCGCACGCGAAATCATACCAGCTCAGATAGCCGCCGCTGTTGACCGCGTTGTAGCGGCCGTAGCGGTCGGTCTCGACCATGTCGGCGAGCAGCCGCGCGAGGTCCGGGACATAGGTCGGCGTGCCGACCTGATCGCACACGACGCGCAGCGTGTCGTGCGTGCGGCCGAGCTGCAGCATGGTGCGCGCGAAGCTTTTGCCGCCCGCCCCGTAGAGCCACGAGGTGCGCACGATGAAGTGCTGCGCGAGCGTGCCGCACACGGCGCGCTCACCGGCGAGCTTGCTCTGCCCGTAGACATTCAGCGGGGCAAAGCGGTCGTAGTCCGCGGGGTAGGGGGCGGGATATGTCCCGTCAAAAACATAGTCCGTCGTCACATACAGCAGCTTGCAGCCGTGGTCACGGCTGGCCTCTGCCACGTTTTTCGTGCAGTCACGGTTGGCGGCAAACACCTGCTCGCGGTTTTCCGGCAACTCCGCGCCATCGACGTCCGTCCATGCGGCGCAGTGGATGACCGCGTCCGGCCGCGCGCCGGCAAAGAGCGACTGCACGGCCGGCACATCACAGAGGTCTGCCTGCACATACGCCGCCGCGTCCGCGCTGCGGCACTGCGGCGCGCGCCCGACGGCGACGCCGTGGTGACCGCGCCGGCACAGCTCCGCCAGAACGGCGCGGCCGAGCAGACCGTTCGCGCCGGTGACGAGTATGTTCATGATCTCACCTCCGCGGCGCTCGCCGCATCACAGCTCGATGCCGAGCGCGCGCAGCGCCGGCCAGCTCTGATCCTTTTCGCTGAGGATGGGCGTGTCCTGTCCCGGCCAGACGATGCCGATGTCCGCATCGTCGTAGCGCAGGCCGCCCTCATCCTCGGGGTGGTACACGTCGCCGCACTTGTAGGCAAAGACCGCCTGCTCGCTCAGCACCTGAAATCCGTGGGCAAAGCCGCGCGGGATGTAGAGCTGGCGGCGGTTTTCCGCACTGAGCACGACGCCGGTCCAGCGGCCGTAGGTCGCGCTGCCGCGGCGCAGATCCACGGCAACGTCAAAGATCTCGCCCGAGATCGCGCGAACGAGCTTTGCCTGCTGGTGCTGCTTTTGAAAGTGCAGCCCGCGCAGCACGCCGCGGCGCGAGCAGGACTGGTTGTCCTGCACGAACGCATCCGTGATGCCGGCGGCGGCAAAGTCGGCTGCCTTGTATGTCTCCATGAAATAGCCGCGCGCATCGCCGAAGCTCTTCACGTCGACGATCTGCACGCCGGGAATGTCGGTGGGCGAAAAGGTGAAATTGCTCATGGCCGTTTCTCCGTCTCGCAGGCGTACTGCGCCGGGTCACCGTAAAAATCGAGCAGCATGTGCGCAAACTTGTCGTGCACGCCGTGCTTGGCCGGCGCCTGCACGATGTTCATGCCGGGGTTGTGGTTGCCCTCGATGAGCTCCAGCTTGCCGCCGGGCAAAATGGCAACGTCCCAGCCGACGACACGCAGACACGGCAGCGTCTGCGCGGCGCTGCGGCAGAAGGCGCGCACCTCCTCCCACTGCGGGATCACCTCGCCCCGGAAGGGCACGCCGGTCATCGGATGGCAGAGGTAGCTGTTGCCGTGCTCGTCGAGTCCGTCGGTCATGATGACGCCGGTGGCCGGGTCAATCTCGCAGAAGATGCCGCCGCCGTGGGCGTTGTCCACGTGCAGGCCGTTGTTGCCGACGCGCAGCCCCGCGCCGAAGACCTCAAAGCGGTCGCCGCGGCGGAAGGTGATGACGCGCAGCGTGTTGAGCGACGCCGGGTGAAAGCGCGCGAGCGAATCGTCGGACTGCACGAACTCCTCGGCCAGATACTTGCCCGCGCACAGCTCGTCAAACAGCGTCTGACGGTCGGGCGCGGCGTCCCACTCGGCCTCCGTCAGCTTGCGGAAGCCGATGCCCCAGCTCGAATACTGCGGCTTGAGCGCGATGACGTGGTAGCGGTGCACGAAGGCGTCAAACGCCTCGGGGTCGGACTCCGGCAGATACAGCCAGCCGCGGCTGACAAACTGCGAGAAGTTGTTCAAAAACGTCACCTTGCTCTTGAGATACGGCTCGGCGATGCTGTTGTACGGGCGCATGAGCAGCGTGGCCTCCACGTCGGTCAGGTACTGCTTTTGCTGCGCGGTTGTGAGCCCGTAGAAGCCGAAGATCATGTATTCGGACATGGACACGCGCTTTTCCGGATTGCTGCGGCGCACCCTGAGGTAGTCGTGAAAGAGCTTGTCCTCCGTAAAGCCCTCAGGAAGCGCGCGCACACCGCGGATATAGCCGCGCCAGCGCTTGCGCAGCACGGGATAGGCGCGGAGATTTTTGACGAGTTTATTTTGTGTGAGAATGTTGTTCATCGGATTCACCTGCGCAGTCGCGGAGCAGCGGATACTTGCCCACTCCGTCAAATTGAATGATGTTGCCGCCCGGCCAGTGCCAGTTGCCCTCAATGAGCTCCGGACCGTCGGGCGTGACGGCGATGTCCCAGCCGACGTAGCCCATGCCGGGCACGCGATCCATGGCCTGAGATACGCACGCCGTGATCTCCTGCCAGAACGGGATCACCGTGCCGGGCAGGTACGCGCCGGAGGCGGGGTGGCGCGTGTAGTCTTGCAGATCGGTGTTGCTGCGCCCCGGACCGGAGACACGGCCGGACGCCGGCTCCAGCGGGTAGGCCACGCCGCCGGAGTGGAAGTTGTCGGTCGCGGCGTTTCTGCCGCCGCATTTGAGGCACGCGCCGATGAGCCGCACACGGCCGCTGCGGTCGCGCGCGGCGTTGATGCGCACGCTGTTGACGCAGCCGGGGCTGAGCGCCTCGAGCGCGGGGTGCTGCCGGATCGGTGCCTCGAGCAGCAGCCGCTGCGCGCGGCAGTCGGCATAAAACGCGGCGCGGTCCGGGATGTCCGCAGTGCTGCGCCGCTCGATGCCGCGCCCCATCGTGCCGCTGACCGGCTTGAGAAAGAACACGGCGTTGCGCTCTAAAAAGGCGTTGAAGGCGGCGAAGTCCGCCTCCGGCGCGTAGACGTGCGCGCGCCGGACAAAGGGCGCAAACTCCGTGAGAAAGCGCGCCTTGCTGCCGAGTGCCTCCTTTTCCGCTGCCGAAGCATTGCGGTTGAGCACGCGGTCGAGCGCGGCCGAGCGTCCGGACGTCAGATATGTCGCGCGCTGCTGCTCCGTCAGGTCAAAAAACCGGAGCACGAAGTAGTTTTCCGGCGATGCGCCGTGGCGCACGCTGCACCGGAGCGCATCGAGCAGGTAGGCCATGCGGCTGCCGCCGCGCTGGTCGCGCAGGCGCGTGCACATGCGGTATGTTTTTTTCAGCGCATTCCATCGGGACATACGTCTGCGCCCCTCTCTGCGTCGTCCAGAATGGCGCGGATGTTGTCCCGGCCGAGCCGCTCGATCGTGCGTCCCTGTGCGCGCAGGTCACAGCCGAGCGCCGCCGAGGCGATCTCGATCAGCGACGAGCACACCGGCGTCGGCACCTCCAGCGCCGCGCCGAGCGATTCGAGCAGACCCAGACCCTGCGGCACGTCCTCCGTGATGTAGCGCGAGCGGACGCTCAGCGGCCCCTTTGCCCGCTCCGGCATGGCGGCGTAGGCGAAAAAGACCGCCTTCGCATCGCACTGCGCATCGAGGCTGTTGCGGAACTTGCACGCCTCGACATACGGTACGCCCTCGCAGCCGAGCCGCTCGAGCACGCGCATCTTCTCACCGTCGAGCGCCTCGAGCAGATTCCACACCGACGGCGTGAACGCCTCGTGGTACATGCAGTAGTCGCCGTTCGTGCCCTCGATGCGCGGGATTGTCATGATCGCGCCGACCGTGTGCACGATCATGTTCGGGTTGTGCAGCGCGGCCTCGGCCACGCTCTTGAGATAGACGAACGGCGTACCCAGCCGGTCGAGCAGCGCTTTGGCCGCGGGGAGTGCACTGTGCGGGTAGACACCGATGGGGTTGCGCACATTGCGAAAGCCCACCTGAAACTCGCCCGGCGCACAGATGCGCCCGTCGATGAAGTTGCTCTCTGCCTCGGCGAAGATCACGCCGTCGGCGGGGTGCAGCCCGAGCGCATAGGCGGTGGAGAGGTAGCCCGGGATCATCAGCAGGATCTGCCCCGCCGTCAAAAACGGCACAACGCGCCGCAGTACGTCATGGTGGTAGCCCGTCTGCGTGCACAGCAGCACGACGTCCTTGCCGCGCACATCCGCCACGTCGCGCGACAGGTGCGCGATCGCGCAGTCCGTGTCCGTGCCGAATTCGTGGATGCGCATCCGGCTGCCGGTCGCGCACAGGTGCGAAAAATTGTCGTCATGCAGGCTGTGTGAGGTCTTGATGAGCGTGACCTCGTGGCCGCGCGCGGCGTAGTCGGCCGCGAGTGCGCAGCCGCTGTTGCCCGCACCGAGAATGGCGATGTTCATAGCGTTTCCTCCATCCTGCGGCCGAAGCGCAGGTCGGTCTCCGGCAGGCGCTTGTTGTCGAGCGCGGCCGCCGGGGTAAATGTCAGCTCGCCGAAGCGCACACCGTGCGGCGTGAGGTACAGATCCACGCGCACGAAGTCAAAGGGCTTGCTCAGCCGGTCGGCAACGGCGAAGGCCTCGTCCAGCCCCGCCGGCTTCGGCAGGGAGAAGCCCTCGGGTGCTGCCTGTGAGTCGCGGTTGATGCGCAGGAGCCGGAAATCGCGGTCGAAGAAATAGAATTTCGGCCAGCCTTCGTCTCGGCCTGCGCAGAGCATCACGCAGTCTGCATGGCCGTGAAAGCAGTAGAATTTATAATCCTCCGGCAGCGTGCCGTCCGGCGTGCCGATGTACTCCTCGATCAGCAGCTTCTTGTCCACATGGCGGTACTGCAGCTCGGAGTAATATGCCCAGAAGGGCTCGCGGCCCCAGGCGCGCAGCCGCTGTACGGCGGCGTGCGTGTCGAGCGCCTGCTTATCCGTGCAGATGAGGTTGTAGCCGCAGCCGAAGTTCCACTTGACGGCGAACCGCTCCGGCAGCGCGTCCCAGTCGATGTCCTCCGGCCGGTCGTACACGGCGAGCAGACGGTTGAGCGTGCCGCCGCAGCCGCAGCCGTCCACATAGTCGCGCACGCGGTATTTGTCCGCGCACCGGCGCACGACGGGGTCTGTGCCGAAGCGCTCGAGCTTTTGCTTGAGCAGCTTTTCGTTGAGCGTCTGCGGGTGCTTCAGATCCGGCAGACGGCCGAACTTGCGCAGGTATAACAGCTTCGTGTTCCACCGCGGCGACACATACGACAGCGCGGCGTAAAAGGCGCGGCGGGCGCGGCGGATCTTCTTTTTTTTCACGGTGCGGCGCCGCCTTTCCGCGCGCTCACGCGTCGGCGAGCGCGACCGCGCTCACCGGCTGGCGGGGCTCGGCTCTGGCCGGCTCGGATGCGAGGATGAGCTCCTCGGCCGCGTCGAGCGAATCGAGCAGGCAGTCAATGACGAACTTTGAGCGCCGCACGATCGAGCGATACTCCATCTTCGAGGCCACATACTGATAATGCAGCACGGAGATCGACGGATCGTAGCGCACGACGCTGCCCTCCTGACGGCAGAGCCAGTCGAGGATCTCCATCTCATAATACATGAACGTTTTCGCGTAAAACGGCTCGGGATGGCGCGCAAGATAGCGCCGCGAGAAGATCACGCACGAGCCGTGCAGCACGACGCCCTCTGCGGGGCGCGTGGTGTCGATGTGCTGTTTTTTGCGGTTGCGGATCTGCACGAGCCGCCAGATGGCGGGACTATTTTTCTCGCCGCTGCTCAGCAGCAGCAAAACGGGGTGGCGGCTGCGTGCCACGCACGCGCGTTTGTGCCGCACGCTCTCGAGTGTGCAGCCGTGCAGCGTTTTCGGGCTCTGATGGATGCCGGAGAACACCGACACGATGTCAGGGCCCAGCAGGTCGAACGGATGCTGCGCGTAAATGCGCGCGATCTGCGGGATGAAATCATGCTGCGGGATCTCGACGTCGTTGTTGAGCACGACCGTGAAGTCCGCATCCAGGTGCGCACACACCCAGCGCACGCCGACGTTGTTGCCGCGGGCAAAGCCGTCGTTTTTCCCGTGCAGCAGCACGGTCACGTCCGGGCTTGCGGCGAATTCCTCGGCAAGCTGCTTGCCCGTGCCGTCGGGGGAGGCGTTGTCGACGATGACGATGTGCTTGTCGCCCGCGAGTGCGCGGATGCTCCTGACGCAGCTGCGGGTCGTGTCGATGGCGCGGTAATGCAAAATGACGAATGCAGTCATGGTGTCTGTCCTTTCTGCTGCCGGCGGGCGCGCAGGCAGTCGGCGAGGTAATGGCCCAGATCGTAGGGGCTGTGGCTGAGCTGAAGGCTTTTGCGGAAATGTGCGGCGGCGCGCGCCGGGTCTGTCGGGCGGCAGCGCTTGCCGAGGCGCCGGTTCATCACGGCGTCGCTGTGCGGGAAGCGGCGGTAGAGCGCCGCGTGCTTTTCATACAGGTGCAGCAGGTGGGGGTAGGACTTGACGACGGCGGAGATGCTGTCGCCGCCGACCTCGGACTCGACCAGCGCCTCGGGCAGATACACGAGCCGGAAGCGCGCGGCCGCGCGGATGGCAAAGTCCCAGTCCTGATAGCGGCGGATGCCCTCATCAAAGCGCACGGTCTCCCAGACGGCGCGGTGCATGAGCAGGGTCTGCGTGCCGGCGCGGTTCTCAGCCAGAAAGTCCTCCAGTGCGCGCCCCGGACGCGGCGCGTGCACGGGGTAGTAAAACGAGCTGCCGCTCGCGGCGACGCGGTTCATGCCGCAGTAGCACAGATCCGCACCCGTTGCCATGAGCAGGTCGTACTGCTTTTGCAGCTTGTCCGCGTGCCAGAGATCGTCGCTGTCCTGAAAGGCGAGGATGCTGCCGCGTGCGTGCTGCGCGCCGAGGTTGCGGGCATAGCACGCGCCGCGGTTCTGCTCATAGCGTACGTAGTGCACGCGCGGGTCGGCGGGCGCGTCAAACAGGTGCTGCGTGCCGTCGGTCGAGGCGTCGTCCACGACGATGACCTCGAGGTTTGCATACGTCTGCGCCAGAACGCTCCGGATGCAGGCGGGCAGCTTGTCCTTGCGGTTGTAGGTCGGGATGACGACCGAGATCAGATCGTTCATAGGCTTCCTCCGTTCACGGCCGGGTAGGGAAAGGCAGCGCGCAGCAGGCGCTTTTTCTCTTCGACCTGCTCCGGCCGGATGCGCCAGCCGTCCGCGATCTCGGCGAGCGCCGGCGCTGCGCTCACACGCAGGTCGTGCGGCCGGTGCGGCACGTCGTAGGCGGAGTAGTAATCGTCAAACTTATACCCGTCGCCGAGCGGGCGGTCGGAAAAGACAATGTGCAGATTCGGGATGTGAAAGCTGTCGGCCGCGATCAGCCCGTGCAGGCTGCTCGAGAGCACGCAGCGGCACTGCGCGATCTCCGTGAGCACGATGATGGGATCATCCTTGACGTTGATGAGCTTGGCGTTTTCGTACCGGTGCACCAGCTCCGCAGCGGCGGGGTCATTCAGGTCGCAGACGTGCGGCACGATACCGACATCATACCGTTTTTCGGGCAGCGTGTCCAGCAACTCGTCCGCCAAAATGCCGCCGTCTCCGGTCGGGATGTCGAGCGTGCGGCCGGTCATGCGCTCGACACGGCGGCGTGTCAGCTCGCCGCGCACGGCGTGAAAGCGCATATCGCGCTTGAAAAACCGCCCCTGCGCATCGTCGTAGTTGATAAACCCCGAGCCCCAGACGTCCACGTGCGGATGCGTGAAGCCGTTGATGCATTGCTGCAGCTTCATGAGCGGGTTTCCGTGCAGCTTGTACTGCGCCAGACCGCTGCCGATGGCGCACAGGTCACCGGTGAGAAACGAGCAGCGCTCGACCCGATAGCCGAAGCAGCGCTCGATGATGAGCGGGTTGAGCAGATCGCCCATGTTGGCGATGCGGGCATAGTACAGATTCAGCGTGTCCGTCATGGCGGTCACCTCCGGGGGATCACAGCGCACGGCTGTAGGGAATGGCATAAAAAAACAGGAAAAACAGGCCGACACAAATGCCGAAGACGAGATACACCCGCCACAGCCTCCGGTCGGCTTTGCAGGCGGCGGCTTCGTTTGTGCCGGTGGGCGCGTCAAAGAGCCGCGCACGCGCAAGCTGCTCTGCCTGTGTCGCCGGCCGCAGCGCCGAGCCGAGCACCGCGCCGAGCACGCTCAGGGCGATGCCGATGAAAAACGCATCCGCCCAGACCGGCGGCGTGATGCCGCGCAGGGCATAGACCGCCTTCGTGCCCACGCAGCCGAGAAAGCCGAGCAGCATACCGAGATACGCGCCGCAGCGGCTCAGGCGGCGGCTCCACACGCTGCCGAACGCGACCAGACTCCAGGCGCTCGCGATGACGGTGCCGCCGAAATACATGATGAGGAAGATCTGCGGGGGATTGAGGTAGGCGACCGCGAGCACGACGAGGCTGACAGCCAGCATCGCCCAGCGGGAGCGGGAGAGCTTTTTGCGGTCGTTTTCGGCCTCGGGCAGAATGTCGTTGACGACGGAAAAGCCGATCAGCGACAAAAACGTCGATGCCGACGAGATGCCGGCGGCGCTGATGCCGATGAGCAGCAGCATGCCGATGACCGGCGGCAGCACATGCGTGGCTGCCCAGATCATGGCCTCGCTCCCGGGGAGCGTATCGTTGATGTTGCGCACGAACGCGGCCGCGAAATACAGCGCGATCGTCACGACCATGACGCCCATGGATGACCACACGGACGAGCGCAGCACGACGTGCTCGTCCTTGGCCATGAGGTAGCGGCTGGTCTGCCACGGGCTGATGGCCACGACGAGCGCCCAGACGATGCCGTAGGTCACCGCCCAGACGGTGTTGCTGACGCCGTCGGGATAGAGGTAGTCCGGATTTCCGGCCCAGGAGAGGATGCCGGGCATGGTGTCGCTGTTGGCGAGCGCTTCGATGCCGGCAAACCAGCCGCCGCCCGCACGGATGAGAAACGGAACGGCCGCGAGCGCCGCCGCGAGAAAGACGAGAAACATGATCGTGTCCGTCAGCAGCACGCCCGGCGAGCCGGAGTAGATCGTGAAGGCGGTGAACGCCAGCCACACGATCACGGCGCACAGCCGGTAGTCATAGCCCGTGATGCTGCTCATGAGCGTGGCCACACCCTGAATGGCGCTGAGCAGATACGCGCTCACGGAAACGAGCAGGATCACGGCCGAGAGCCTGCGCAGGTGCGCAGAGCAGAAGCGGCGGCCGAAATACTCCGGCAGCGTCGTCACCTCGCTCCGGCGGATGTACCGGCCGAAGAAGCCCGCACCGTAGATGTAGCCGGTCGCCTGAATGACACCGACGGTCACGATGCCGATGAAAAAGCCGGAGTAGACCTCGCCCGTGTCGCCGAGGAACGCGCCCGTCGAGAGAAACGACGCGATCAGCGACCCGACGATCAGCAGCGTCGGCGCGTTGCGCCCGGAGACGTAGTAGTCGTTCGTATCCTTGACCATGCGCCCGGCGGCGATGCCGACGGCGAAAAACACGACGAGCGCGGCAAGAATGCCCAGGAAATACAGATTCATTTCTTCTGTCCGCCCCCGCGCTCAGAGCCGGTCACGGCCCGATAGACAAATGCGGTGATGGCGATCCAGACGCCGAAAGCGATCGAGAGAACAAGTTCCATGCCGGTACCTCCGTGGTGCAGATTCAGGCGAGCTTGAGCAGTACGCGCGCGTAGTGGTCGTTCGGCACAAACGGCTTGCCGTTGAGCTCGTCGAACAGCGGCTGATAGCCGTAGCCGTCCGTGACCCATGCATAGCCGCGGTACTGCGCGGTGTTGAAGCCGGGGATGGTGTTGGCCTCGATGATGAGCGGGCCGTCTGCGGTCATGGTCACGTCCCAGCCGATGTTGGAGATCTTGCTGGCCAGCGGCACGGCGCGGCGCATCATGTCGATGGTCTCGTCCCAGAACGGAAGCTGCAGACCGGGGAAGACCACGCCCGTGACCGAGTGCGCATGATAGTCGATGCAGTTATTCTGATCCACGGCGTCCGTGATCACGACGCCGGTGCGGATGTCGATCATGGCGGTCAGCGCGTCCTGACTGCCGTTGGAGATGTCCTTTTCGGTGGCGGTCGTGAGCACCGGGGCGAACAGATACGTTCCGGACGGCGCGGTCACGGTGTAAAAGCGCACGATGCTCACAGCGCCGGGGTTGAGCTGTGCGAGCGTCGGGTGCTGCTGGATGTATTCTTCCACGATGCCGCCGGGATTTGCACGCAGATACGCGAGCGTGTCTGCCTGCTCGGCCTCGGTCACCGCCGGGAGCACGCGCACGCCCGTGCCCTGACCCTTGCAGTTGGGCTTATAGACGACCTTGCCGCAGTCACCGGCGAGGCTTTCGAGCAGCGCCGCGTCCACGTCGGACGCCTGCACGCAGCGGCGGCCGTAAAAATCGGCGAACACCTTGGAGAAAATGTATTTGTTCATGAGGATCGCGATGTAGCGGCGGTCGGTGAAGTTCTTGCGGAACTCCGCGCGCGTCCACAGCGTGGACATGGTGCGCTTCTGCGCCTCCGTGCGGTCGTGATAGCCGACCCATTCATACTCGTTGAGGGAGATGTGGTTTTGCTTTTTCGCAGCCAGGATATCCCGCTCGATCCCGGCGGGGTCCTCTCCGTAGCGCTCGGCATAATTTGCGGCAAATTCGCGGATATACCTGCGCGCGGAGATCCATTTGCTCAGTGTCCGTTTTTGTTCCATATATGCATTTCTCCTGCGTCAGATTTGGAGCTTCCTCAGCTTTTCAAGGGCATTCGCAGCGAATACCTTTGAGAAAATGAGGAGGGGATAAAGGCACGGGGGAGAAGCCACACAAAAATGTGCGGCTTCTCCGGATAGGATCGTTTAGTAGTCCGGCGTATCCCACGCGTCCGGCACCCAGTCCTTGGGTACCATTGTGGTGCGGAAATTGCCGTCCATCTCGCGGTAGGCCATGCGCAGCTTCTGGATGCGCCACGCGCCGTCCTCGCCCTTGACGAAGTCATCGCAGTAGACCATCCAGCTCTGCAGCACTTCACAGTCATCATAATAGCACATATGGTCCTCGTATTGGAAGACCCCGCGTGCATGGTTTTCATTGATCAGCCAGATCATCGGCTGGTGCCCCATATGCATCGTCTGCATATCCTTGTTGCACCACTTGGCGTTGCGCGCCTGCAGGAGCTTGTCCTTGACGGTGAGGTGGCCGTTGAGGTAGTAGCGGAAGTCGTCGGTGAACAGCTCCATCATATACTCCTCTTTTTTCATATCCATGCACCACCAGTAGAAATACTTGCACTCGATGATCTTCTGCAGCTGGCACAGCTGCTCGGGCGTATATTCCTGCCGGCGGACGTGCGTGATGACGTCGAGCACCATCTCCCGCACCTTGTCGGGAAAGGGGAGGTTTCTCGTTGCCATGGGCGAATTACTCGATGGTTTCGAAGTAGTCGTAGGACGGATCCTTGACCTTGTCGCGGCCGTTGTTGTAGTCGGGCGCGAAGTCGGGGTGCAGGATCATGGTGTTGTCGCCGGCGACGGTGCGCTTGACGACGAGCCACTTGCCGTCGCGCTTCTCCCAGAGGTCGATGTCGCGGCAGCGCGCCACGACGACCATGCCGTTGCGGTACTTGCAGGCGGCGTACATGTAAGCCTCGGCGGCGGCCTTGGTGCCGTCCTCGCTGAGCTTGATGAGAATGTTGGTCATGACGTGATGCGTGGAGACCATCTTGCGGTGCATCTTGAGCATCATGTCGATGAAGCCGTAGCCGGTGCCCTTGTAGGTCGGGCCGTAGTCGACCTGCGCGTCCTCGGCGAACACGGTCTTGCCGAGCGGGTTGTCGATGCGGTCGAGTGCGCGGGCGTAAACGTAATACTGGTCACGGATGGCGTCTTTTTCTACGAGCTTTTCAAGTTCAGTCATTGCTGTTTCCTCCTTTAGTGTTTGGATGAATATGTTTCTATGATGACAGGCCGGGCGTCACATCTGCGCGATGAGCGCTTCCAGCTCCGCCTTCCTGCCGGTCTGTGTGATGATCTGCATGCCGCCCATCTGCGCGGTGCAGTTGGCCTCGACCATGCACCAGCCGCGCGTGCTGTAGGCAAGGTCCCAGCCGCAGTAGTGGTTTCCGGGTACCATGTGCGCCGCTGCCGTGACCATGGCCACGGCCTTGTCCCATTCCGGCAGCCGGTAGCCGTCAAAGCGCACACCGGTGTCCGGGTGGGCCGCATAGCGGTGCCCCTTTTTGTCCGCGCCGTCGGAGCAGATGCAGCCGGTCTCGGGGTCGATGAGCGCGCTGATGCCGCCGGCGCTGAAGTTGTCGATGATGCCGTCGCCGCGCCCGACGCGCAGCGTCGGATGAAAGAGCCGTACGCTGCCGTCGGCCAGAACGGCCGTCGGGATGCGCAGGGTGTTGACCGACTGCGGATGGATGCGCGCCAGCTCCGCGCCCTGCTCGATGATCTCCTCAAGGATCGCGCCGCGCTCGCTGTAGGCGGCGTGTGCGGCCTCGGGGTAGGGGTAGTCCGCGATCGACTCGGTGTGCACGCCCTTGCCGAAGGCGGCATAGACGGGCTTGACGATATAGCGCGGGTGCGCCTGCGTGAACGTCTGCAGCGCCTCGAGTGCGGCGGGCGTCGGCTGTGCGCCTTTTTTGATGCGCAGCACGTCGCGGCCGTAAAAGTCGCGGAACTTCTGGTACGTGAGGTACTTGTTTTCGAGCATGTTCGTATTCTTCGGGTCGTTCATGCGCGGGTAGTAGCTCATGCGGATGCCCTCCGTGATGAAGCCATCGCGGTAGGCGGTGTCCTTTCCCTCGTAGCCGAAGAGGAAATATTCATTATAGTAAGAGCCGTACCGGAACAGACACCGGATCATGTCGCGCCGCAGACGGTGCAGGCGCTTTTTGTCGCTCAGCACATCCACGCCGCGGTACTGGGCGATGGTCTTGTTCAGATCCCGCCGTTTGCGGTGGTAGTAGTATGCCTTGCGGTACCAGGTCTGAAAACGGATCTTCCGGTAGACTTTGCGCCGCAGTTTTTTCAGCACAGGGATCACGCTCCGTTTGCAGGGATTTTTCCGTATTTTGATTCAAGCCGTCATACATCGGGTGTACGACGGCTTGAATGAAGCGGGTTTCTTTACTTTTTCTTGACGACTTTCTTTTTCTTCGGGCGGAACATGTTGATCCGGATGCGGTGCGTGTTGTCGCGCTGGAAGGACTCCTCATACACGCGCAGGTAGCCGGTATCCTCGATCAGCCACTCGCCGTCGATCTTGACATACTTGTCGGTGTAGATGGCGGAACCCTGGATCTGCGTGCCGCAGTAGGGGTTGCCCTCGGCGAAGATCAGGTTGTCCTGCAGGTACCACTTGCCGTAGGCGACCGTGTCGCTCTCGAACCAGATGACCGGGTTGTGACCCTGATGCAGGGTGATCTCGGTGTCAGGCATGGACTCCTTGAAGTAGTTGGTGATCTCCTTCGGGCCATGGAAGACGAGCTTGCCGTTGGAATAGGCCGTGGAGATGTTCGGGGTCATGGTCGTCTCGAGCTCATCCCAGTTCTTGGTGTCGAGCGCGCGGAAATACTTGCTCTTGAGCTCCTTGATGGCCTGCACGTCCTTGAGACGCTGCACTTCCTTCTCGAGTGCTTCGAGACGTTCTTCAACTGTCATAATGATAACCTCCTGACTTGTTATCCGTGTTTGACGTCTGTGATCAGACCTTCATGGCGGCGGCGTAAGCCTCTGCCGTGGCCTCGATGCCCATGTCTGCCTTTCTGGCGCTGCCGATGACATCGCAGGGGATGCCAAGCTCGCTGCACGCGTCGGTCAGCTCCTGCGTCGGGCAGGACTGCATGCCGGTGGCGATGACGAGGGAGTCGAAGTGACGGGTCTTCTCGACGGTCTTCTTGGCCTTGTTCGTGAACGCATAGGTGATCTCATGGTCGCCGACGGCGGTGACCTTGGAGCCGCGGCTCTTCTTGATGGTCTCGCCGGGGTACTCGATGTCGAGGAACATCGTGCGCAGCATGCCCATCTTGTTGCCGACACGCTTGGTGTCCATGACACGCACATCGGTCACGCCGTGCTCGATGAGGAACTGCGCGGTCTCGCAGCCGACACCGCCGCCGCCGAGGATGATGGTCTCGCCGTGCGGCATGCCCTTGCCGGCCAGCACGTCCTCAGCAACGAACACGTCCGCCGCGGTATCCAGTCCGGGGATGTTCGGCTTGACGAAGTGTGCGCCGGTGGCGACGATCACGTGGTCGGGCTTGACTTCCTTGATGAGCTCGGGCGTCACGGTGACGCCGGTCTTGATCTCGATGCCCATGCGCTTGCACTCCTCGGCGTCCCACATGACGGCGTCGGTGAAGGCCTGCTTCTTCGGGGCCTTGCCGGCGAGCACAAAGTGGCCGCCCGGGGCGTCGGTGGCTTCATAGACGGTCGGATTGTGGCCGCGGGCCTTGAGGTACTCGGCTGCCATCAGGCCGCCGATGCCGGCGCCGATGACCATGACGTTCTTGGCAGTTTCCGCCTTCGGAAGACCCTTGTACTCAAGGCAGAGCGCCGGGTTGCGGGTGCAGGTGATATGGGTGGCCTTCGGGTCGATGACCTTGTCGTAGCAGCCCTCGGTGCAGCCGATGCAGCGGCGGATCTCCGCCTCGCGGCCTTCCTTGGACTTGTTGCACCATTCGGGATCGGCAAGCTGCGCACGGCCGACGGCGACCATGTCGATCTTGCCCTCGCGGATGAGCTGATCGGCCAGAGCGGGGTCGACGATGCGGCCGACGCCGATGACCGGGATGTTCACGCGCTCCTTGATGGCGGCGATGTTATCCATATTGAAGCCCGGCTCCAGGTTGTAGGGCGGCACTTCGTACACGGTGGCGAGGCTGCGGGCGTTGCCGCGGGACAGGTCGATCGCGTCCAGGCCGGCTTCCTGAGCCCAGCCGATGAACTCGACCGTTTCGTCGACCGTGGTCACGGCCGGGAGCATCTCGTCGATGGCGTCCAGACGCATGAGCAGCGGCATGTCCTCGGGCATGTTCTTGCGCATCTCGCGGATGACTTCGAGGTTGAAGCGGCAGCGGTTCTCGAGGCTCTGGTTGCCGTACTCATCGGTGCGCTTGTTGAGCGAGGGGTTCATGAATTCGTGCGGCAGGTAGGTGTGCGCGCCGTGGAACTCAAGAGCGTCAAAGCCGGCCTCGACGGCGAGCTTGGCGGAGTAGCCAAACTGCTTGACGATCTCATGGATGCGCTCGACGGTGAGCGTGTCGGGCGTCTCGAGCTTGTTGGTCTTGTCGAAGAACTCTTCGGGCACGAAGCCGCCGTGCCAGATCTGCACGGCCGCCTTGCCGCCGGCGGCGTGGATCGCGTCGGTGACCTTGCGCAGCTCGTCTCTGTGGTGCTCATTATAAAGGCCGAGGTACAGGTAGGCATGGCACTCGGGGCAGATGGAGACAAGCTCGACAATGTTCAGGCCGCAGCCGCCGGCTGCGCGCGCAGCGTGGTAGGCGGGCAGATCCTCGCCGACGTCATGCTTGTTCTTGACCATTTTGGTGTTCATACCCGGCAGAACCACACGGTTTTTCAGCTCAAGCCCTCTGAGCTTGATGGGAGAAAACAATGCATCGTAACTCATGAAATACACCTTTCCTATCCTAATTTTAATGGATCCGAAACTGGTTTCCTACACGTCCTGCTTGAGCACGGAGTTCCTTAATCGTGTCCGGCGGACCCGGGAATGATCCTCCGGAGACCGGCCGCTGGTGGCCGGATTCCGTGCCCAACAGCTATTGTAAAAATTTTAACACTATGTCGCGGAGCGTGTCGGAAAGAATGTGGCCTATTCATGCGCAAGGAATGTACAAAATCTTTAGTTTTAATGTCACTTTGCGACAGCTTTGGGGCGTAATGTACAAAAACAAGGATGATTTCTTGTCAGCGGTTGCTTTTTCCTACAGAGAAATGCCGGAAATATCAGCGTTTTTCGGCGTTTTTCCGGCGCTTTTTCTTTGGACACTGCGCCCAAAATGCGCCAAAAGCGTAGTGAAAACACAAAAACTGTCTGCTTTTACGCCATCATTTTCTGAAATTCTTTTTCGAAATGTGGATTATTTAACAAGAAAATGTGCGACATGTCCGCTCCGTATCCAGTATACTGAAAGCACGAACCATCCGGAGCACCCGTGCGCCGTCTGCCGGACGCAGCGCCGCAGACGGCTCAGCGCGCGGGACACATCATTCATAATCGTTCAGGAGGTAACAACATGATCACTGATATGAAAAATGCGAAGATCTTCTCCCCCCTGCAGCTTGGCAGAACGACGCTGAAGAACCGCATCGCCATGGCGCCGATGAGCATGCACTATGAGGCCACCAACGGCACCGTGCCCAAGCAGCTCGCCGACATTTTCGTGCGCCGCGCCGAGGGCGGCGTCGGCTACGTCGTCATCGACGCTGTTACGGTCGACCATAAGTATTGGTACATCGGCAAGACGACCGCGCTCGACAAGGACTCCCTCGTCCCGCAGTTCGCCGCCTTTGCCAAGCGCGTGAGCGATGCCGGCAGCACGCTCATCCCGCAGATCATTCATCCGGGTCCGGAGTCCATCTGCGCGCTCAAGGGCATCGCGCCCCTCGGCCCGTCCGTGAACACGAACGCCAACGGCGCTGTCAGCCGTCCGATCACCATCGACGAGATTCACAAGGTGGTCAGACAGTACGGCCAGGCCGCGCGCCGCGCCGAAGAGGCCGGCTGCGGCGGCATCGCCCTGCACTGCGCACACGCTTACATGCTGCCGGGCGCGTTCCTCAGCCCGCTGCGCAATAAGCGCATGGACGAGTACGGCGGCTGCATCGACAACCGTGCCCGCCTGATCCTTGAGATCATCGAAGAGTGCCGCCGCAATGTCAGCCGCGATTTCCCGATCGTGCTGCGTGTCTCCGGTTCCGAGCGTGAGCCGGGCGGCAACTCCCTGGACGAAATGCTTTACCTCGCCCCGAAATTCGAGGCTGCGGGCGTTGACATGCTCGAGGTCTCCGGCGGCGTCCAGTATGAGGGCCTTCAGAACATCCTTCCCTCCCACAGCCAGAAGATCGGCATGAACGTCTATGAGGCGTCCGAGATCAAGAAGGTCGTGAACATCCCGGTTTTCGTTGTCGGCAAGATCAACGACGTGCGCTACGCCGCCGATCTGGTGGAGCGTGGTCTGGTGGACGGCGTGTCCATGGGCCGTCCTTTGCTCGCAGACCCCGACCTGCCGAAGAAAGCGCTCGAGAACCGCTTCGATGACATCACGCCCTGCGGCTCCTGCGGCGGCCGCTGCATCACGCCGGAAGATCCGCATCATCCGGTCTGCAAGTGCCACATCAACCCGCTCGTCGGCCACGAGTATGACTTCCCGTTCAACCCGACCGACAAGCCCAAGAAGGTCCTCATCATCGGCGCCGGCCCCGGCGGCATGTACACCGCTGTCACGGCGGCCGAGCGCGGCCACGACGTCACCGTCTGGGAGAAGGGTAAGCAGATCGGCGGCCAGCTGAATCTGGCGGTCGTCTCTCCCGGCAAGCAGGAGATGTGCAAGTGGCTCACCCACCTCAACTACCGCGCCAAGAAGGCCGGCGTGAAGTTCGAGTTCAAGAAGGAAGCCACGGTCGAGAATGTCAAGGAGTTCGCGCCTGACGCCGTCATCGTCGCCACCGGCGCAACGCCGCTGATCCCGACCTTCATCAAGGGCGTCGGCGACTATCCGGTCATCACCACCCATGATGTTCTCAGCCGCAAGGTGACCATCCCGAAGGGCACGGTCTGCATCCTCGGCGGCGGCGAGGTCGCCTGCGAGACGGCCGAGATGATCATGGCCGACGCGCGCCCGAACTCCTTCGCGACCACCGGCAGCATCGGCGACGTGGAGGTCACGCTCGTCGAGATGCAGCCGCAGCTCATGACCGGCGTGTGCCTGCCGAACCGCAACATCGCGCTTGCCAGCCTGCGCCGCGAGGGCGTCAAGAGCTACATCAACTCCAAGGTCCTCGAAGTGACCGAGCACGACGTCAAGATCCAGCACAAGGACGGCTCCGAGGAGTGGCTCAAGGGCTTTGACTACATCGTCCTCGGCCTCGGCTCCCGCAAGTACGATCCGCTGTCCGAAGAGCTCAAGGCCTTCGTTCCGGAAGTGCACGTCATCGGCGACGCCGTCAAGCCGGGTCAGTCCAGCGATGCCATGCATCAGGGCTTCCGCATCGGCTACGAGCTGTAAGGCGCACTCTGACTCCTTCTATTTGATATTTTCTCTTTTCATCCTCTTACTCCTTTCAATCTTATCACAGCGCGAAGACCCGCCGGATGCACACCGGCGGGTCTTTTGCCGCTGCCCGCGCTTTTGTTACAATTATGAAATTGTTAAAAAGATTGTTCATGTTTACTTGTTTTTTGCAGGGAAAGCTGTTAATCTATATACGTGTAAGTGGGGGTAGTTTTTTATAAACTGAGTTGTTTTTGTAACCGTGAAAGGGGGCTGAATACTTTGAAAAGAAGGAACAGGCCGCTCTGCGAGACACCGCGCAGCGGGTATTTCTGCGGGCCGGACAAGTATCTGCGTCTGCAGGAGCATACCATTCGCGAGGAGCTGTTCCCCGTTATGGAAGTGGACAGTTATTTCGTGCTGGTCCGCGAAGGCAGCGGCAGCTTTATCATCAACGGGGAGGAGTTTCCCGTGCGTCCGGGCTGCGTTGCATGGATCCAATGCTCTCAGGTGCTGACGATCTGCCCTGAATTCGGGGAGGCGCTCACGATCTGGGTCGCCGCGTTTGATTATCAGCTTCTGAGTTACTATATGTTCAACCAGATCACCAACCTGCGCGAGGTCGAGATCGTTACCGGTCTGCCCGTCATCGGGCCGGACGGGGACGATATTCAGCAGATCGGCCGCCTGTTTGAGCAGTTCCGCCAGCTGAGCGCGAAAAACAGCTGCGGCTCGGCCGTGATCCGCAGCTCCTTCCTGCGCAAGATCGAGCTGCTGTATAACCGCGCGGCTGCGCGCCGCAAGGCGCAGTATTCGCTGCTCGATATGCCGCTCGGCCGCCGCGCCAGTCTCTATATCGCCACGCACAGCACGGCGGAGCTCACAGCGGCTTCGGTCGCCGAGGCGGTCTCGTCCGATGCGGATGAGACGGCGCTCAACCACGCGCTGCTCATCGCCACGGGGCTGAATTTCAGCCAGTACGTCAACCGTGTGCGGCTGATTCTGGCCATGTCCTACTTTTTATATGACAGCCTGCCGTTTGACTACGTGTCGTCCATCTCCGGCTTTCATATGAGCATCACGTTTTTCCGCCGCTTCAAGGCGCTGACCGGCATGACCCCGCAGGGCTACCTCAACGATATGCTCAGCGACGGGAAGGGCGGCCGGGTCTACCGCGGCATGATCATGAGCGAGACGCTCATCTCCGCCATCAATTATCTGTATGAGAATATGTCCGAGCCGATCGATGCGGAAAAGATCGCGCGCGATCTCTACACCTCGGAGAATATCCTGCGTGTGCAGCTCAAGACGCGCCTGAACTCAAGCTACAAGCAGATCCTGTCGATGTTCCGCGTCCGCTATGCCGAGGCGCTGCTCACGACGACGGATCTGCCGACGGTCGACATCGCCATGGAGACGGGCTTCGGCTCCGACCGCACGATGGGCCGTGTGTTTTATGCGCTCAACCAAATGTCGCCGGGCGAGTTCCGCAAGCAGAGAGGACAGGGGAGGAAGCAGCATGGCTAACGAACGTTCATCCGGCTCGGGCTTTTTCAGCGCCAAGGACGAGAAGTCCGTTCTGGCCGGCGCGCACGACTATTTCGTCAACAACGTCCTGCCGAGCGATATCAAGGCGTGCGTGCGCCGGATCAAGGCGCCGACGCTCTATGTCAACAATCACGACGAGACGTTTCTGCTCGTGCGCAGCGGCTGCGGCACGCTCACGGTCAACGGCGTGGACTACCGCCTCAAGCCGGACACGCTCGTCAACCTCGGGCCGTTTCACCGCTACCGCTATCAGCCGGACAGGGGGGAGACGCTCGAGATCGCCGAGAGCCGCATGAACAGCGGCACGTACGTCTATCTCGTGGCGAATCCCTATATGAAATTCGAGCAGTTTTATGTCCCGTCCGAGCCGCCTGTCGTGGCGCTGCACGGCCTGTACGCCGAGATCGCCAACGACGCCATGCGCGGCATCCTTGCCGAGACGGAGCGGCAGTCGCCCGATCAGCTCCAGCTGTGCTTCTGCTACATGATGGATCTGCTCGGCATCGTGACCGAAAAGATGCCGCGGGAATATTTCCACCAGTCTTCCGGTCGGATGTAGGAATTAACAGAAAATATCGTCAATGTTGACAAAGCCTCAAAAGCGGCGGAAGCCGTCTTTTGGGGCTTTGTCAGTTTTGCCACGAAATCTGTTGTGAAATCTTATTTTTTGTCGTTTTTAACGATAGAAAAACAGGAGGCAACGCCCGAAAGAAAACCGAAACTAATGTTAAAATATTATCGTTCCTTAACAAAAGCACAACTGCTGGTGTGTGTCCGGGGGGACGGGAAACCTCCGGAAAAAGTCAAAGATTTGCGTTAAGAAAGGACAAAGAATCATGTTTGAAAATGAATTCAAAGGCAAAGTCGTTCTGGTAACCGGCGGCAGCCGCGGCATCGGTTTCGCAGCCGTCAAGGGCTTCCTCGCAGCCGGCGCGAAGGTCTACTTCCTCAGCCACTACGAAGAGACCGGCGCAAAGGCGCTGACTGCCCTCAAGGAGATCAACCCCGACTACGAGGTCATGACCAAGGCGATCGATCTGTGCGACTACAAGGCCGTGCAGGAGCTGTATAAAGAGATCATTGCCAAGTGGGGCCGTCTGGACGTGCTCGTCAACAATGCCGGCACCGACAACAGCACCTGGCTGACCAAGCTCAAGCAGTCCGAGTGGGACGCCGTCTGCAACCTGAACATGAAGGGTCCCTACACCATGATGAAGTACGCGATCCCGCACCTGGTCAAGACCAAGGGCTGCATCGTCAACACCGCTTCCGTCGCCGGCGTTTACGGCTGCCCGACCGGCCTGCCGTACCCCGCCAGCAAGGCCGGCCTGATCGCCATGACCAAGTCCGTCGCTTACTCCTTCGCCGACAAGGGCGTGCGTGTCAACGCCGTCGCTCCGGGCGTTGTCAACACCGACATGGTCGCCAATATGCCGCAGTTCGCCAAGGACTCCGTCGGTGATACCATCCCGATGAAGCGCTTCGCCGAGCCCGAGGACATCGCCAACGGCATCCTGTTCCTGTCCTCCAGCGCTGCGTCCTACGTCACCGGCGTCTGCCTGCAGATCGACGGCGGCTATCGTCCGAACAACCAGCCGAAGTAATTTTCCGAAGCCGCTGATCCCGCCCGCCGAGGGCGGGCGGGATCGGCGTATGCCAAATTCAGCGCTGTCAGGAAGTGATGGAGATGCGCACGAAGCATTTTAACATTTTCAATACCGGCACGGAGAGCTTCTTCACCCCCGGCACGCAGCTGGCGAACATCGCCCGCGTGAAGCCGGACGCTCCGGCAGTCATCTACGTTTCCCCGGAAAACAAGGAGACGGTCATGACATGGCAGGAGCTGCACGAGCTCTCGAACCGCATTGCATGGTATCTGCTCGATCAGGGCATCGGCCCGGGAAAGAGCGTGCTCGCCGCGCTGCCGAACATCCCGACGCACATCGCGCTCGCGTTCGGCATCTGGAAGACCGGCGCGTGCTATGTTCCGGTCTCGAACCGTGCGCCGCAGCGCAACCTTATGGAGATCTGCACCTGCGTCTCTCCGGCGCTCGTCATCACCAACCGCAAAAAGCCCGACGGTTATCCCGGCCTGAGCACCGCGGAGCTCAAAACGCTCTGCGCCGGATACTCCGCGCAGCTGCCGCCCGATGTGCTTGCCGTTCCCAACCTTGCCAACTGCTCCGGAGGCACGACGGGGAAGACCAAGGTCATCGAGCAGGATATGCCGGCGGGGGAGAGCGACGAAGGGCTGCGGACGTGGTTCGCCGTGTCCGGTATGCGCTTTGAGATGCGCCAGCTGCTCGCGGGCCCGCTGTTTCACGGCGCGCCGCACTCGGCGGCCTTCAACGGCCTCTACTGCGGCAACACGCTCGTCATGCCGGCCAAACTCGACGCCGAGACGATCGTGCGGCTGATCAAAAAGTACCGCATCGAGTACGTTCAGATGGTGCCGACGCTCATGCAGCGCATCAGCCGCATGCCCGGCTTCCGAAAGGAAGACCTTGCGAGCATCGAGGTGCTGTGCCATACCGGTGGCGTCTGCTCGCAGGATCTCAAGCGTGAGTGGCTCGAGATCATCCCGCCAGAGCGCCTGTACGAGATGTATGCCATGACTGAGTGCATCGGCATGACGTCCATCCGCGGCGACGAGTGGCTGCGCCACCCCGGCAGCGTCGGCAGAATGCACTGCGGCCGCGTCGCGATCCGCGGCGAGGACGGCAGGGAGCTGCCGCACGGCGAGATCGGCGAGATCTATATGTCGTGGGGCGATAACAGCCCGCGCGTGACCTACAAGAACATGCCGCCGCTTCCGGTGGACAGCGAAGGCTTCCGCAGCGTCGGCGACATGGGCTATGTGGATCCGGACGGCTATCTGTACTTTGCAGACCGCCGCAGCGACATGATCGTCACCGGCGGAGAGAACGTCTTTGCCGCCGAGGTCGAGATGGTGCTCAAAAAGCACCCCAAAGTGGTTGACGCCGTGGTCATCGGCCTGCCAGATCCGGATTGGGGTCACCGCATCCACGCCATCGTGGAGACGAACGCCCCGGTCGGGAGCAAGGAGCTGATCCGCTTTGCGCTCAACTACCTCCCCCCGTACAAGATCCCCAAATCCATTGAATTTGCGGATCATATCCCCGTCAACGAAAACGGGAAGATCGTGCGCAGCAAGCTGATCGAGGAGAGCCTCGCCAAGGGCTACTGACCGGCGCTGCACACAGGAAAGAAACCAGACTGTCCACGGCAAATGCCGAATCATCAGACAGGAGAATACACTATGGAAAACAACAAAAATTACATGAAAGGCTTTGTGCCGTATGCTGTTGCAGCGGCTATCCTCAGCCTTTGCGGCGGCTTCACCGCTTCGGTGCCGACCGCGATCTCCAACGCTTGGGACGTTCCTGCGTCCCTGACGTTCATCACGCTGGCTTACTCCCTCGCCGCCGCTGCCATGGCGCCGATCATGGGCAAGCTCGGCGGTGCGATCGGCCGCAGAAAGATGCTGCTCGGCGCGATGGCGCTCTACACCGTCGGTCAGGCGCTCATCGCCATCTGCCCGCAGAACGTCCCGCTGCTGCTCGTGTTCCGCTTCATGGTCGGTATCGGCGCTGCCGGCATCGCCCCGGTCGTCATGTCCTACATCATGATGGAGTTCCCGCCCGAGAAGATGGGTCAGGGCTTCACGATCTACATGGCGCTGGCCTGCGGCATGGTCATCTTTGGACCCACCCTCGGCGGTATCGTCATGAAAGTCATCGGCACGGCCAGCGCATGGCGTATCGTCATGTGGATCTGCGTCGCGCTGTGCGTGATCTCGTTCCTCATCTGCTTTGCAAAAGTCAAGGATAACCCGAACATCCCCAAGGGCTCTATGAAGGGCTTTGACTGGGCGGGCGCCGTGTTCGTCCTGCTCATGTTCGGCGCGCTCGTCTGCGTGCCCACCTTCGGCCAGCAGAACGGCTGGGCCAGCGCTGCGACGCTCGCGTCCATCGGCGTGGCCGTCGTCGGTCTGATCGTCCTGTTCCTCGTTGAGAAGAAGGCTGCCAGCCCGATCCTCAACGGCAAGTTCATCGCCCGCAAGAACTTCGTGCTCCCCGTGGTGATCATGTTCCTCACGCAGGGTCTCATGACGGCCTGCCTGACCGAGATCATCTACTTTGGCTACGCCATCAACAAAGCCACCGTCGCTGCGGTTGCCATGAGCATTGAGTACCTCGGCATGGCCATCGGCACCATCGTCCTCGGACCCATGGCCGATAAGAAAGAGCCCAAGATCGTCGCTGCGATCGCGCTCGTGTTCGTTGCCATCGGCTCTCTGATCATGCTCTTCATCGGCGAGAATGCCGGCATCCTCATGATGGGCGGCGCGCTGTTCTTCGTCGGTCTCGGCCTCGGCGGCAACACCACCATCTTCATGAAGGTCGCTCTGTCCGGCGTTGCTCCGGCTGAGTCCTCCTCCGCTTCCGGCACGTTCAACGTCTTCAAGGATATGTGCGCTCCGTTCGGCGTCGCCATCTTCGTGCCTATGTTCGTCACCGGCATGGCGACGAAGGGCACTGTCATTGCCAAGGCCGCAGCCGAAGCAGGCAAGGCTATGGACGAGGCTGCGATCAAGGCCGCTGCCGCTGCCAGCTCCCTGCACTCTGTGGCGCTCGTGCAGCTCATCTGCGTCGTCGTCGGCATCGTGATCTGCTTCCTGATCCCGCGCGTGCACAACAAGGCTGAAGCCTCCAAAGAGTAAAAAGAGTAATTTCTTCCGACCAATCAACCTCATTCAGTGCGATACGCACAGAAAGGATTGTCATCTAACATGAAAGAAATCGACAACAAACTGACTCAGAAATTCGATGAGTATCCTTCCTTTGGCGTTCTCAAGGGCGTCAAGGTCTTCGTGACCGGCACGAATATCGCCGGCCCCTTCGCCGGCTGCCTCATGGCCGAGATGGGCGCGAAGGTCCTGCAGGCCGAGGCTCCGACCATCGCCTGCCAGACCCGCGGCACCCTCGCGTGGAGCCAGAACCACCGCAACGAGTACTCCATCACCATCAACTCCGCCAGCCCCGCCGGCAAGAAGATCTTCCTCAAGTGCATCGAGTGGGCCGACATCTGGATCGAGGCCGGCCGTCCGGGCTCCTACGCCAAGCGCGGCCTGACCGACGAGGTCTGCTGGAAGCACAACAAGAAGCTCGCCATCGTGCACGTGTCCGGCTACGGCCAGTTCGGCCCGGCCAAGAACAAGCCCTCCTACGACGTCTCCGGTCAGGCCATGGGCGGCTACATGTACATGAACGGCGTCTCCCCGACGTCCGGCCCGCTGAAGGTCAACCCGTACCTGTCCGACTACATCACCGCTTACAACGCCTGCATGGTCGCGCTCGCCGGCTACATCAACGCCAAGAACAGCGGCGAGGGTGATTCCTGCGACGTCGCGCAGTACGACACCATGTTCCGCCTGCTCGACAACTACCCGGCCAACTGGTTCAACAAGGGCTACCCGCAGCAGGGCGAGCCCGTGCCGTTCCGCACCGGCAACAAGAGCGACCAGGCTGCCTGCTTCTCCTTCTACGACACGAAGGAAGGCAACGCCATGTTCGTTGCGATCGTCGGCCAGGGTCCTGTCACCCGCGGCTACCCGATCATCGGCATGGGCAAGCCCGGCGTCACCGAGGGCATCCCGAAGAACTGCACCGGCTTCCCGCTGTTTGACCCCCGCGGCAAGAAGGCGGACGAGCTGTGCGCGAAGTTCTGCGCCGAGCGCACCTGCGACGAGCTCGAGGAGATCTTCAACAAGGCCGGCATCCCGTGCCAGCGCGCTTACGGCCCGGCCGACATCGAGAAGGATCCGCAGTACGAAGCCCGCGAGAACATCGTCGAGTGGGATGACCAGTGCTTCGGCAAGATGAAGGGCATCGGCGTCACGAACATCTTCAAGAAGAACCCGTCCCAGATCGTGGCTTCCGCGCCGTGCTTCGGCGAGCACAACCGCGAGGTTCTCAAGGACTTTGGCTACACCGACGAGGAGATCGACGCGCTCTACAAGAAGGGTGAGCTCGCGACTTGGACGCCGGCGGACACTGCCCGCATCAAGAACTTCGTTGAGTGGCACTTCTTCTGGGATCCGGAGCGTCAGGCCAAGCGCATCGGCCTGGAGTATCCCCCGAAAAAGTAAATCTTAGCGCAAATAGACGGTAAGCTGTCAACATGGGCTTCTGCCCATGCTGGCAGCTTATCTTGAATCCGGAGAAATCTGTAGAAAAACACAACAAAAAGGAGGCACAGCATACATGAGTTTCAAAAAAATTGACTGCAACCTCACGCAGAAGTTCAGCGAATACCCCGATTTCGGCGTTCTCAACGGCGTCAAGGTCTTTGTGTCCGGCACGGCGATTGCCGGCCCCTTTGCCGGCTGCCTGATGGCGGAAATGGGCGCAAAGGTGCTCCAGTCCGAGGCGCCCAAGATCTCCTGCGGCACGCGCGGTACGACCGGCTGGTCGCAGAACCACCGCAACGAGTACTCCATCACGTGCAACCCGCGCACGCCCGCCGGCAAGAAGATCTTCAAAAAGTGCCTCGAATGGGCCGATATCTGGATCGAGTCCAGCAAGGCCGGCACCTATGCCAAAATGGGGCTCACCGACGAGGTGTGCTGGGGCGTCAACAGCAAGCTGTGCATCGTGCACGTCTCCGGCTACGGTCAGACGGGCCCGTATAAGTCCAAGGCATCCTACGACGTCTCCGGTCAGGCGATGGGCGGTTATATGTACATGAACGGCGTGTCCCCGACGGATGTGCCGCTGAAGGTCAACCCCTATCTGTCCGACTATGTCACGGCCTACAACGCCTGCATGACCGCGCTCTCGGCGTACATCCACGCGCTCAAGACCGGACAGGGCGAATCGTGCGACGTCGCGCAGTACGACACCATGTTCCGACTGCTCGATAACTATCCGGTGCTCTGGTACAACAAGGGCTATCCGAAGGACGGCGAGCCCGTGCCCTACCGTACCGGCAACCACTCCGACCTTGCGGCCTGCTTCTCGTTTTACACCACGAAGGACAACAAGCAGCTCTTCGTCGCCATCAACGGCCCCGGACCGGTCGAGAAGGGCTATCCCATCATCGGCGTCGGCACGCCGGGCGTGACGCCCGGTCTGCCGAAGGGCATACCCGGCTTCCCGCTCAACACCCCCATGGGGCAGAAGGCGGATCAGGCGCTCACGGATTTCTGCGCGCAGCACACCTGTGCCGAGCTTGAGGAGATCTTCAACAAGGTCGGCATCCCGAACCAGCGCGCCTATGAGCCGGGCGACATCGAAAACGACCCGCAGTATGCCGAACGCGAGAATCTCGTCGAGTGGGAGGATCAGATCTTCGGCGAGATGAAGGGTATCGGCATCACGAACCGCTTCAAGAACAACCCCTCGCAGATCGTGGCTTCCGCGCCGTGCTTCGGCGAGCACAACCGCGAGGTGCTGCAGGAGTTCGGATACACCGACAAGGAGATCGACGACCTCTACAAGAAGGGCGAGATCGTGACGTGGACGCCGGCGGACACCGCCCGCATCCGTCACCTGCCCGATTGGGGCTTCTTCTGGGACACCGAGCGCCAGTGCGAGCGCATCGGCATGGAGTGGCCGCTCAAGGACGAGTGATCCCCGCACACCGGATGGGCTGCGGTTCGCCCGGCCCGTCCGCCGCATTCTATATCAGCAAAGGAGAAACAAATGGGTAGACTTGATGGAAAAGTCTGTTTCGTCACCGGCGCCGGTTCCGGCATCGGCGCCAAGACTGCCGAGCTCTTCGCACAGGAGGGCGCGAGCGTCATCATGGCGGATATGCATGAGGAAAACCTCAGCAAGGTCGCGGCCGACATTCAGGCTGCGGGCGGCGAGGTCATGACGGCTGTCGTCAACATCACCGACAACGATGCCGTGAAGGCGGCATTCGCGGCCGGTGTGGAAAAGTACGGCAAGATCGACGCGCTGGCCAATATCGCCGGTGTGCTCGATGTGGCCATGCGGCCGATCGACGATTTTCTCACCAGCGACCTGGACACGACCCTGACCGTGAACGTCAAGGGCACGATGTACGTCACCCGCGCGGCTGTCAAGCAGTTCATCGCGCAGGGCTACGGTACGATCGCGACCGTCGCCTCCGTCGGCGGCGTGAACGGCAACGGCAGCGCCGCCTACACGGTCTCGAAGGGCGCGGAGGTCGCGCTGACCAAGCACATCGCGCTGCGCTTTGCCAACGGTGAGCAGAAGATCCGCGCCAACTGCGTGTGCCCCGGCACGGTCATGACCCCTATGACCACGCGCGCCATGAAGGCCAGAGGCAAGTACACGAAGGCCGCCAAGGCCATGCAGGCCTCCACCGCAAAGCACTCCACGCTCGACGTGGGCACGTGCTCGGATCTCGACATCGCCAAGATCCTGCTGTTTTTGTGCAGCGACGATTCTGCGCCGCTCAACGGTCAGGCGCTCGTTGCCGATTACGGCGCAAACCTCTGATATGTCTGCGCCGGTGCGCGCACACCGGCGCAAAGCTATAAATCTGCGCACACAAAAAGAAAGGGAGTGTACTGTTATGAGTAACCGTTTGGAAGGAAAAGTCGCGCTGGTCACGGCGTGCACCCGCGGCATCGGCCGCGCGATCGCAGACCTGTTCGTCGATGAGGGCGCAAAGGTCTACTATGCCTGCCGCAACATGGAGACCGGCAAGGCTGCCGTCGAGGCTGCCAGAGCCCGCGGCGGTCAGGCTGAGCTCGTCTACTTTGAGGCGCACGACCCCGCCACGCACAGAAGCATGATCGACGAGTGCATCGCCAAGGAAGGCCGCCTCGACGTGCTGGTCAACAACTTCGGCGAATCCAACCCCCGCAAGGACCTCGACATCACCAAGTGCACCTACAAGGAATTTGAAAAGACTGTCTGTGTCGACCTCTCGACCGTGTTCAACGCCTGCCAGCAGGCGCTCAACAAGGCGATGCTCAAGCAGCATTCCGGCAGCATCATCAACATCGGCTCCGTCGCCGCCGTGTGCCCCGACCGCACGCAGGTCGGCTACGGTGTCGCCAAGTCCGGCATCAACCACCTCAGCCGTCAGATGGCGCGTCAGGTCGCGCACGCAGGCGTTCGCGTGAACGTGCTCAACCCCGGCATCATTGCCACGGAGGCCGTCGCCAAGCATCTTACGCCCGAGACCCAGTCGCGCTACACGACCAACTGCATGATCAAGCACCTCGGCGAGCCCATCGACATCGCCTACATGGCGCTGTATCTTGCCTCCGACGAGTCGAAGTACGTCACGGCGCACGTGATGAACGTCTCCGGCGGCTGGATGTAATGCCCGCTTTACCCTTTATATATCCTCTCATTCCAGCAGAAAAGAGCCCGGCAGTCGCCGGACTCTTTTCTTTTGCGGTCGGGAAAGCTCCCTGTCTGTGCAGAGAAAACGAACCCGCACACGGTCAGCCGTGCGCGGGTTTGTTATTGGAAGATGGGATGCATGCGGTTTACATAATACAATAAAATGGTTTACATAATCGTAATCCTGATCTTCAGATCGCTCAGCGGATAGGCCGAGCAGGCACAGCACCGGGCGCATTTCCCGTTCAAAGCGCGGCAGGGAAGTGAAGGCGGCGGGAGATTGTTTTCGCTCTTTTCACAAATACCCCCTTTTCATTCCGGCCATTTTATATTACAATAATACGACGAATATGAAAAAGTGAGGGAAGGTTTTATGGGAACAGAACCGAAGTTTCGGCGCGTCCTGCTCAAGATCAGCGGCGAGGCACTTGCGGGTGACCAGAAGACGGGACTGAATTTCAACGTGATCGGCCAGGTGTGCGACGTGATCAAGACGTGCACGGAGCTGGGCGTGCAGGTGGGCGTCGTCATCGGCGGCGGCAACTTCTGGCGCGGCGTGAAAAACGGCGAGGGTAAAATGGCCCGCTCGCGCGCCGACCATATGGGCATGCTGGCGACCGTGATGAACTGCCTTGCCGTGTCCGACGTGATGGAGCAAAAGGGCATTCCCGTGCGCGTGCAGACGGCGGTCGAGATGCCGGCCTTTGCCGAGCACTACACGTGGGAGCGCGCCATCGCGCATCTGGAGGAGGGCAAGGTCGTGCTCTTCGGCGCCGGCAGCGGCTGCCCGTATTTTTCGACCGACACGGCGGCCGTGCTGCGCGCGGCCGAGATCGGCGCGGATGCGATCCTGCTCGCCAAGAACATTGACGGCGTCTACAGCGCCGACCCGCATATCGATCCGAGCGCCGTGAAGTACGACGCGATCACCTATGACGAGGTGCTGGCAAAGCATCTGGCCGTCATGGATCTGACCGCGACGTCGCTGGCCATGGAAAACGACATCCCGGTCGTCGTCTTTGCGCTGGCCGATCCGCAGAATATTGTCCGTGCCGTGATGGGTGAAGCCGTCGGCACGGTCGTGACAAAATAACAGGTAAGAAAAAACCCGATAGGAGGATATCACATGTCTACCGATTATACCGAGTTTGAATCCAAGATGAAGAAGACTGCCTCGGTCCTCACCGAGCAGTACGACTCCGTGCGCGCGGGCAAGGCGAACCCCGCCGTGCTCGACCGCATCACGGTCGATTACTACGGCTCTCCCACGCCCATCCAGCAGATCGCGTCGGTGAGCACGCCGGACGCCCGTTCGCTGCTGATCCAGCCGTGGGACGGCTCCGTGCTCAAGGGCATTGAGAAGGCCATTCTCGCGTCCGACCTCGGCATCAACCCGCAGAACGACGGCCGCGCCATCCGCCTCGTCTTTCCGGCGCTGACCGAGGAGCGCCGCCGCGATCTTGCCAAGCAGGTCAAGAAGTACAGCGAGGATGCCAAGGTCGCCGTGCGCAACATCCGCCGCGACGCAATGGAAAAGTTCAAGGCGCAGAAGAAAAAGTCCGAGATCACCGAGGACGACTTCAAGGTCATCGAGAAGGATATGCAGAAGCTGACCGACGACTACATCAAGGAAGTCGAGCGCATCGCCGACGAAAAAGAGAAGGAGCTCATGGAGATCTGAGCTTCGCGCTCGCTTTCGCACCCGCAATCGGAAACGGGGGGATCGAACATCCCCCCGTTTGAATATCCTGTCTATGAGCGCGCCCGTGCGGGCAGCGCAGGAGGCATTATGGCAAACAACAAAACGGCCGCAGCGCCGCAGGTGGATTTTTCGCGCCTGCCGCGCCACGTGGCGATCATTCTTGACGGCAACGGCCGCTGGGCGAAAAAGCGCGGTCTGCCGCGCACGGCCGGCCACGCTTACGGCGCCGAGGCGTTTCGCCGCATCGGCAACTACTGCAAGGCCATCGGCATCGAATACCTCACGGTCTACGCCTTTTCCACGGAAAACTGGCGCCGTCCGCCCGAGGAAGTGCGCACGATCATGAACATCTTCGATAAATACATGAAGGAAGCGCTCTCGATCATGGAGCGCGACAAGTTCAAGATGCGCTTTTTCGGCGAGCGCACCGGCCTCTCGCCGGAGCTGCAGCGCCTGATGGATGCAGCCGAGGAAAAGAGCACGCACTACGACGGCTGCCAGATGAACCTGTGCATCAACTACGGCGGGCGCGACGAGATCCTGCACGCCGTGCGCCGCTATGCCGAGGAATACAAGGCCGGCACCGCGCCCGAGCTCACGGAGGAGCTCATCAGCAGCTACCTGTATTCGTCCGGCATTCCGGATCCCGACCTCATCATCCGCACGAGCGGCGAGCAGCGCCTGAGCAACTTCCTGCCCTGGCAGGCCGCGTATTCCGAGCTCTATTTCACCGACGTGCTCTGGCCGGACTTTACCGAGCGCGACATGGACGCGGCGCTGGCGGAGTTTCAGCGGCGCGACCGGCGCTTCGGCGGCGTGAAATGACCGCCGCACCCGAGAGAAAGACAAACGGGAGGAATCTATCATGAAAAACAGACTCATCGTTGCGGCGATCGGCATTCCGGCGCTGCTGGCCGTGATCTTCTTCACCCCGATCTGGGGCTGGGGTATCGTGGTGGCCATCATGGCGTCGTTCTGCGCGTGGGAGCTGCTGCACACGGCCATGCCGAAGTTCGTGCCGCGTTTTGCGGTGTATGCCGGCGCGTGCGGCGCGGCCATTGTGCTCGGCGCTGCGTTCGGCCGGTCGGAGCTCGTGTTCAAGATCGCGGCGTATGTGCTGTTTGTGACCATGTTCGTGGAGATGATGATCTCGTTTCACAAAGCCGAGCGCGTTCCGTTTCAGGATCTGGCGCTCGTGTTCACGGCGGGTATTGTCATTCCGTGGATGCTCTCGTCGCTCGTGCGTCTCGGCCTGAACGATCCGAAGGCGCCGTATCTGCTGCTGCCGTTCGTCATCACTTGGATGAGCGATTCCGGCGCGTTTTTCGTCGGCCGCAGCCTCGGCAAGACCAAGCTTGCCCCGGCGCTCAGCCCGCACAAAACGGTCGAGGGCTGCGTCGGCGGCTTCGTGTGCGCGATCGCGGCCGCCATGCTTTATGGACTCATTCTGCACTGGTGCGGGTACCGTGTGCAGATCGGCATCCTTGCCATCTACGGCTTTTTCGGCAGCCTTGCCGGTCAGGCGGGTGACCTTGCATTTTCCGCCGTCAAGCGCGAGCACGGCGTGAAGGACTACAGCAATCTGCTGCCCGGTCACGGCGGTATGCTCGACCGTTTTGACAGCACCATCTTCACCGCGCCCATGCTTGAGCTGCTGGTGCTGCTGGCACCGGCGATCGCGGTCGCGGCGCAGTAAAGGAGCGCAGCTATGGTACATTCGATTTCCATTCTCGGTTCTACCGGCAGCATCGGCCGGCAGACCGTTGCCGTCGCGGAGCATCTGGGGCTGAACGTCCGTGCGCTGACGACGAACCGCAATATTCAGCTCGCCGAGGAGCAGGCGCGCCGTCTGCATCCGGCGTTCGTCGCCGTGACGGACGAGGCGTCCGCCAAGGCGCTGCGCATCGCGCTGGCCGATACGGACATTGCCGTCGGCGGCGGAGAAAATGCGCTGTGCGAGGCGGCGGTCATCTCCGAGACGGACGCGGTCGTCACGGCGGTGTCCGGCGCGGTCGGCCTGCGCCCGACGCTTGCGGCCATTGAAAAGGGACGGCGCATCGCGCTGGCCAATAAGGAGACGCTCGTGTGCGCGGGTGACATCGTCATGCGCCGTGCCCGGGAATGCGGCGCGGAGATCGTGCCGGTGGATTCCGAGCACTCGGCCATCTTTCAGTGCCTGACCGGACGCGAGGGCGAGCTGCACAAGATCCTGCTCACCGGCTCCGGAGGGCCGTTTCGCGGCTGGACGCGCGAGGCAACGCGCGACGTCACGCCCGAGATGGCCGTCAGCCATCCGAACTGGAGCATGGGCGCGAAGATCAGCGTTGACTCCGCGACCATGATGAATAAGGGGCTGGAATTCATTGAGGCCATGCATCTGTTCGGCGTCACGCCGGATGATATTCAGGTGCTCATCCACCCCGAGAGCGTCGTGCACTCGATGGTCGAGCTGCTCGACGGGACGGTCATCGCCCAGCTCGGCGTGCCGGACATGGGGCTGCCCATCCAGTATGCGCTCACATATCCGGAGCGCAGGCCCAGCCGCAGCGACCGGCTGGATCTGACGGCCTATCCCAACGGACTGCATTTTTACGAGCCCGATCTCGAAGCACTGCCGTGTCTGGCGCTCGCCATGCGCTGCGCGCGCACCGGCGGCACCGCGCCGACGATCATGAACGCAGCCAACGAAATCGCCGTTGGCCTGTTTTTGAACCATAAGATCGGGTATCATTCTATTTATGAAAGCGTTGCGGCGGCGGTGGAGGCCATCGCACCCGCCGCTGCGCCCGATCTGGACGTCATCCGCGCGGCCGATCAGGAGGCGCGTGCCTTCGTCCGGTCTTATTTCCGTTTCTGAAAGGACAGCACATGTATATTCTGTTCGCAATTCTCGTCTTCGGTATCCTCATCGCCGTGCATGAGCTCGGTCACTTTCTCGTGGCCAAGGCCTGCGGGGTGCGTGTGGATGAATTCGCCATCGGCATGGGGCCGGCCATCTGGAAAAAGCAGAAGGGGGAGACGCTCTACGCCGTCCGCTGCCTGCCGATCGGCGGCTTTTGCGCCATGGCGGGTGAGGATGAGGCAATCGACGATCCGCGCGCGTTCACGAGCCAGCCGGCGTGGAAGCGGTTTCTGATCCTCTGTGCCGGCGCGTTCATGAACTTCGTGTTCGGTCTGCTGCTGCTTTTGCTCGTGTTTGCGCAGGCAAAGAGCTTTTCCACGCCGACGCTCACGGACTTTATGGACGGCTGCCCCTATCAGGGGGAGGACGCGCTGCAGGTGGGCGACACGATCTGGAGCATTGACGGACACCGCATCTATTTTACGACCAACGTCAGCGAATATCTTTCCCGCGGCGGCGACACGCATGACATCGTCGTCAAGCGCGACGGAGAGAAGGTGCGCCTCGATGATTTCTATCTCGTTGCGCGTGAATACCCGGGACAGAGCAGCAAGATGTACGGCTTTTATTTCGGCGCGCAGCCGGCCACGTTTGGCACAAAGCTGCAGAACGCGTGGTACAGCACGCTCGATTTCGTGCGCATGGTCTGGCGCGGACTCGGCGATCTGCTTGCGGGCGCGGTCGGCGTGAAGGATCTGTCCGGCCCGGTCGGCATCGTGAGCATGATGAGCGAGGTCGGCAAGGAGTCGGCCACGAAGGCGGCCGCGTTTTCCAACCTTGCGTATTTCTCGGCGTTCATCGCCGTGAACCTTGCGGTCATGAATATGCTGCCGCTGCCGGCGCTTGACGGCGGGCGCGTGTTCTGCCTGCTCGTCACGTGGGTGCTCGAACGGCTCACCCGCAAAAAGATCGACCCCAAGTACGAGGGGTATATCCACACGGCGGGGCTCGTGCTGCTGCTGGCGCTGATGGCTTACGTCATGTATAACGACATTTCCAAACTTGTCACCTGAGCCGGGGCGGATTTGTCCGCCTCGGTTTTTTTACGGCTTCGGCCACCCTGGAGAGAGATAGGAGTACTTATGAACAGAACGCAGACAAAACAGATCCATGTCGGCTCCGTCGCCATCGGCGGCGGCGCGCCGGTCGCGGTGCAGTCCATGTGCAACACGCACACCTCGGACGCGCACGCGACCATCGAGCAGATCGCCCGGCTGCATGACGCCGGGTGTGAGATCATCCGTCTGGCCGTGCCGGATCAGGCCGCGGCGGACGCCCTGCCCGAGATCGTGCGCGCCGCGCCCATCCCGGTCGTGGCCGACATCCACTTTGACTATCGCCTTGCGCTCGCGGCGGCAAAGGCGGGCGTGCACAAGATCCGCATCAACCCCGGCAACATCGGCGAGCCGGACAATGTCCGCAAGGTGGCCGAGGCCTGCCGGGAGCGCGGCATCCCCATCCGCATCGGCGTCAACGGCGGCAGCCTGGAAAAGCGCCTGCTTGAAAAGTACGGCCACCCGACGCCGGAGGCGCTCGTCGAGAGCGCGCAGGGGCACATCGACCTGCTGCACCGGTATGATTTTGACGACATCGCCCTGTCGATGAAGAGCTCCACCGTGCCGCTGACGATCGCGGCCTACCGGCTCGCGGCCGAGCGCTTTCCGTATCCGCTGCACGTCGGCGTCACGGAGACCGGCACGGCGTATAACGGCATCATCCGCTCCGCCGTCGGCATCGGCACGCTGCTGTCCGAGGGCATCGGCGATACGATCCGCGTCTCGCTCACGGCTGACCCCGTGGAGGAGGTGCGCGCCGGCATCGCCATTCTGAAGGCGGCCGGGCTGCGCCGCGAGGGTGTGCGCTTTGTCTCGTGCCCGACGTGCGGGCGCACGCAGATCGACCTCATCGCGCTCGCGCAGGAGGTCGAGCAGCGGCTGCAGGGCGTTGCGCGCGAGATCACGGTCGCCGTGATGGGCTGCGTCGTCAACGGCCCCGGCGAGGCGCACGAGGCGGACTACGGCATCGCCGGCGGCAAGGACTGCGGGCTGCTGTTCCGCCGCGGCGAGATCCTCGGCAAGTACCCCGCGGACAAGCTGGCCGATGCGCTGGTGGATCTGATCCTGAGCGAAAAGTGAGGAAGCTATGAGCGAAAAAATCCTGTTTCTCGATATGTTCCCCGACTGCGCGTCCCTGCAGGACAGCTGCGGCGGACTCGACAAGGCGGAGGTGCTCGACGTGCTCATCGAGCGTGAGAGCATGACGATGCAGCTGCACGCGTGGTTTGCGCGTATGCCGGCGCCGGTCGAGCGCACGAATATTGAGCAGCTGCTCGCGGCGCAGTTTCGGCTGCGCGGCGTGCAGATCCAGGCGGAATACCCCGCACCGGAGCAGAAAAAGGCCGAGCAGAAGGCCAAGGCCAAGGTGCTCATGGGCAAGCCCATCCCGAAGCGCGCGGATGTTACGCCCATGAACGAGCTCACGCTCGAGAGCGGCAACGTCACGGTCGAGGGTGAGGTCTTCGCCATCAGCAGCCGCGAGATCGCAAAGTATGGCTCCGCCGTGCTCTCGTTTGACATGACCGACAGCACGGGCAGCGTGCGCGTGTCGCGTTTTCTGCGCGCTGAGGACGACCAGGCCATCGTCGGCCTCATCCATGAGGGCATGTGGCTGCGCGTGCAGGGCAAGATCAATTACAGCAAATATGATGAAGACATGGTGCTCGAGCCGCGCAACATCGTGCAGGGCCAGAAGCTGATCCGCCCCGACAACGCGCCGGAAAAGCGCGTGGAGCTGCACCTGCATACGCGCTACTCGGCGCTCGACGCCATCTCCGATCCCGCGGATCTTGTGGCGCGCGCGGCCTATTGGGGCCATCCGGCCATCGCCGTGACGGATCACGGCGTGGCGCAGGCGTTTCCGGATATGTGGAAGGCGTCGAAGAAATACGGCGTGAAGATCATCTACGGTGAAGAGGGCTACCTCGTCAACGACGTGGACGGCACGCTTGCCGTGCACGGGCAGAGCGCGCTGCCGCTCGACACGGAGTTTGTCGCCTTCGATATCGAGACGACCGGCCTGCACCTCGACACGAACCGCATGACCGAGATCGGCGCGGTGTTATTTTCCGGCGGCGAGATCAAGGCGGAGTTCGACACCTTTGTCGACCCGCACATGCCCATCCCGGCCGAGATCACGCGCCTGACCGGCATCACGGACGCCGATGTGTCCGGCGCGCCCGACGAGGCGGAGGCCATGCGGCAGTTTCTTGACTTTGTGGGCGGGCGGCCGATCATCGCGCACAATGCCGACTTTGACACCGGCTTCATGAGCGCGGCCTGCCGCCGGGCGGGCATCCCGTTTGAACCGGTGTATCTCGACACGCTCGTGCTCGCGCAGTATCTGCTGCCGGATCTCAAGCACCATAAGCTCGACCAGGTCTCGAACCGGCTGAGCCTGCCGGACTTCAACCACCACCGCGCCAGCGACGACGCGATGGTCGTCGCGCGCATCATGGACAAGTTCCTGCCCATGCTCGCGGCGAAGGGCGCGCAGACGCTCGACGATCTCAACGCTCTCGTGCGCAGCGGCCTGAAGGAAAAGCGCCGCACGCACCACATCTCCATTCTCGTGCGCAGCAAGACCGGCCTGAAAAATCTCTATGAGATCATCTCCCGGTCGTATCTGGAGCATTTTAAGCGCAACCCCACCATCCCCAAGAGCCTGCTCATGGAATACCGCGAGGGGCTCATCATCGGCTCGGCCTGCGAGGCGGGCGAGGTGTTCGAGGCCGTGCTGCGCGGCAAGAGCGACGCGGAGCTCCGACGCATCGCCTCGTTTTACGACTATCTTGAGATCATGCCGCTGGCGAATAATCGCTTCCTGCTCGACAACGGCACCGTGCGCAGCGAGGAATCCCTGCGCAACCTCAACCGCCGCATCGTGCAGCTCGGCGAGGAGCTCGGCAAGCCCGTCGTTGCCACGTGCGACGTGCATTTTCTCGATCCCGAGCAGGAGATCTTCCGCCGCATCCTGCTGGCGGCCAAGAAATTCTCCGATGCGGACAAGGCCATGCCGCTCTATTACCGCACGACGGAGGAGATGCTCGACGAATTTTCGTATCTCGGCGCCGAAAAGGCACACGAGGTCGTCGTCACGAACACGAACGCCATCGCCGACAGCGTTGAGGTGTTCGAGCTCCTGCCGAAGGATCTCTACCCGCCGAAGATCGAAAATTCCGCCCAGCAGCTCAAGGATCTTGTCTACGGCAAGATGACGGCCATCTACGGCGAGCACCCGCCGAAGCTCATCACCGACCGCGTCGAGACCGAGCTGCACGACATCCTCTCGCGCGGGTACGACGTCATTTACATGAGCGCGCAGAAGCTCGTCGCCAACTCCCTCGAGCACGGCTATCTGGTCGGCAGCCGAGGCAGCGTCGGCTCGTCGCTCGTGGCGTATTTCTCCGGCATCACGGAGGTCAACTCCCTGCCGCCGCACTATGTTTGCCCGCAGTGCAAGTATACGGATTTTGACTCCGGCGCGGGCTTTGGCTGCGGCGCGGATATGCCGGACAAGGTGTGCCCGCAGTGCGGCGCGAAGCTGCGCAAGGACGGGTTCGATATCCCGTTTGAGACGTTCCTCGGCTTCGGCGGCGACAAGGTGCCCGATATCGACCTGAACTTCTCGGGCGAATATCAGGGTAAGGCGCACAAGTATACGGAAGAACTCTTCGGCTCGGATCACGTGTTCCGCGCCGGAACGATCGGCACGCTGGCCGAAAAGACGGCCTACGGCTACGTACTCAAGTATCTTGAGGAGCGCGGCAAGACCCTGCCGAAGGCGGAGATGAACCGCCTTGCGCTCGGCTGTGTCGGCGTCAAGCGCACGACCGGCCAGCACCCCGGCGGCCTTGTCGTCATCCCGCAGGACAAGGACGTCACGGATTTCTGCCCCGTGCAGCATCCGGCCGACGATCCGAACAGCGACATCATCACCACCCACTTTGAATACCACTGCATGGAGGCAAACCTGCTCAAGCTCGACGAGCTCGGCCACGATGACCCGACCATGATCCGTATGCTTGAGGACATGACCGGCGTCAACGCGCGCGAGATCCCGCTCGACGACCCGGAGACGATGGGCATCTTCTGCAGCGCAGCGCCGCTCGGCCTGACGGACGACGATCCGATCGTCGGCAAGACCGGCACGATCGGCATCCCGGAATTCGGCACCGGCTTCACACGCCAGATGCTCGTCGACACGCAGCCGAAGGGCTTTGATATCCTTGTGCGGCTGTCCGGCTTCTCGCACGGCACGGACGTGTGGCTCGGCAACGCCAAGGATCTGATCATGTCCGGCACGGCGACGGTCAACCAGACGGTCGGCTGCCGTGACGATATCATGCTCTATCTCATCAGCCGCGGCATGGACGCCAAGCTTTCGTTCAAGATCATGGAGAGCGTGCGTAAGGGCAAGGTCAAGCGCGGCGGCTTTCAGGACGGCTGGGTCGAGACGATGCAGGAGCACGGCGTGCCGGAGTGGTACATCACGTCCCTGAGCAAGATCGCCTACCTGTTCCCGAAGGCGCACGCGGTCGCCTACGTCATGATGGCGTTTCGCATCGCGTGGTTCAAGGTGCACGAGCCGCTGGCGTTTTACAGCGCGTATTTTTACCGCCGCAGCCAGAAGGATTCGTTCGACGCCGACATGATGACGCGCGGCCTCGACTACACCCGCCGCAAGATCAACGAGCTGCGCAACAAGCCCACGCTCACGGCCAAGGAAGAGGATCTGCTCGTGACGATGGAGGCGGTGTATGAATTCAACCTCCGCGGGTTCGAGTTTGCACCGATGAGCCTGTATGAGAGCGACGCGACGAAATTTCTGATCCGCGGCGGAAAGCTCCTGCCGCCGTTCGTGGCCATTTCCGGCCTCGGCGAGAGTGCGGCGTGGAATCTTGTGGCCTGCCGCGAGGGCGGGCGCGAGTTCGTGTCGGTCGAGGAGCTCTCGGCCGCCTGCCCGAAGGTCAGCCAGACGCATCTGGAGCAGCTGCGCAATATGGGCGCGCTCGGCGAGATGCCAGACAGCAGCCAGATGAGTTTGTTCTGATTTCGGGACATTCTGCAGTTTTTGTTTGCAAGACGCGGAAAACCTTGGTATGATAGAAGCGAACCCTGATCCCTGCATAATTCGGTGCGTCCGAAAGAGGAGGTTATGCAATGAAACGTTTTCTGGCGCTGCTGCTGACGCTGGTGATGCTCGTTTCCGTCTGCGGCCTGCAGGCGTTTGCTGCTGACGGCGACACCCCGGCGGACACCGGCGACGAGCTGGTCGTGTACACGCGCTCCGGCGCGACGCGGACATTCCATGTCGGCGATACATTTTCGTATACCTATTGGTTCCGGCTGACGAGCGGCTCGGTCAACAAGATCACGGGGCACGTGCTGTATGACAGCGAGTGCCTGACGGTCAACGCCGACGGCTGCAAGTTCCCGAACATGTCGTCCGCCTCGACGAAGAACAACGCGGGCGATTTTGAGTTCCGGGATTCGTTCACGACGTCGTCCGGCGGCGTGTTTGCCACGGCGGCGCCGCAGGTCATGGCGAACATCTCCTTCACCGTCACGCGCGGCGGCACGGCCTATCTGACGACGATGCTCGAGCGGCTGGAGATTCGCAAGACGAACGATGACAAGTCCGAGCTTGTCACGAACTTCCAGAACAAGACGTGGTCGCCGGCGATGTACTCCACGTTCGACTATCTGCAGGACGAAAAGCCGACGGCGGCTTCCAAGCCGATGAGCGCCTCGTCCGATGTCGCGTGGTACTATGCCGTCGATGCCGGGACCGGCGCGCCCGTTCCGGCTGGTGTGACGTTTGAGCTCACAGGCACGGCCGGAAACGGCGAACACATTGAGCGCACCGCCGTGTCCGATGCCTACGGCTTTGTTGGCTTCGGCACGGTGCCGTACGGTACGTATTACATCCAGACGCGCACAGCGGACGGCGCGGAGACGGCGTACATCGTCAACGACGGCTCGCGCGTTCTGCCCGATGTGCAGGACGGCAAGCTGCAGCTGAACCACACGCTGCACTATCGCACCGCCGACCCGAGCGAGCTGCGCTCGGTGACGGTGACGTTCGAGTGGACGAATGAGCTGATCGCGCCCGATGAGCTCTACACAAAGGACCGCCCGTCGAGCGTATACATGGAGCTGAGCCGCAACAACGACGCTGTCGTTGTTGCGCACCGCTCGTCCGCCCCTGAGGACGGTGTAGCCGTCTTTGAAAACCTGCCGATCCATGACGACAACGGCAACGAGATCACCTATGTCCTCACGACATCGACGCTGCAGCACTACGACGCGCAGGTCACGCGCACGGACACGGGCTTTCACATTAATTTTGCCTATCTCAACGACCACACGTGGGAGACGACGCGCACCGAGCCGACCTGCACGGAGGACGGTTCCATCGTCTCCGTGTGCAAGGACTGCGGCGCGACCGACCGTGTCGTGCTGCCCGCGACCGGCCACAAGCTGGTCACCTCCGGCCATGACGCCACGTGTACGCAGTCGGGCTATGTGCGCTATATGTGCTCACAGTGCAGCTACTGGTATGAGAAGAAGACACCGGCACTCGGCCACAGCTGGGGCGATTGGGAGGTCGATCTTGAGGCCACCTCGCGCACCGACGGCGTAAAGCACCACACCTGCACGCGCTGCGGCGAGACGGAGGTGTATGCCATTCCGTGTGCCAACCACAAGCACACGATGAAAAAGCGCGTTGTCCGCCCGACCTGCACCGAGCAGGGCTATACGGAGTTTTACTGCGTCAACGACGCGGGACTTCCGTGCGGCGAGTCGTATATCGTCGAGGGCAGCCGCACCCAGCCGCTCGGCCATACCTATGAGGGCGACAGCGGCATCACCACGATCATTGAGCCGACGTGCACCACGACCGGCCTGAAGGAATACCACTGCACGCGCTGCGGCGACACCTATACAGAGATCCTTTCGCAGCTGGGACATGACTATGAGCTTCAGGCGGATAAGAGCAGCAGACCGGACTGCACGCAGCCGGGCACGGAGTATTATGTCTGCGGCCGCTGCAAGGATGTGAAGCTCGTGCGCTTGCCGGCGCTCGGCCACGACTGGGGCGACTGGATCGTCGACCAGCAGGAGACCGATCAGGCCGACGGCCTCAAGCACCGCATCTGCAAGACCTGCGGCGAGCGGCAGGACGCCGTGATCCCGAAGCTGGAGCACGTCCACAACCACCTCCCCACAAAGGTCGAGCCGACCTGTGAGGAGCAGGGCTATACGCGCTACACCTGCTCATGCGGCGACACGTATATTGAACAGAGCAGCTATGTGCCCGCGCTCGGCCATGTATGGGTCGAGACCGCGCGGCAGGAACCGACCGAAAAGACCGTCGGCGTTATTACCTATACCTGCCAGCGCTGCACCAGGCTGCGCTATGAGTATATCCCCAAGACCGAACCGATCGACAAGTGGAAAAACCCCTACCGTGACGTGCGCAGCACCGCGTGGTACTATGAGGCTGTCGCCTATGTCACGCGCAACAACCTCATGGTCGGCACCGGGACGATGACCTTCTCGCCGGACGAGGAGATGAACCGCGCCATGCTTGTCACGGTGCTCTACCGGCTCAACGGTGCGCCGAGCGTTGCGGGCATGACCGCGCCGTTTGAGGATGTGCCGCAGGATGCGTGGTATGCGGATGCGGTCACCTGGGCGTACAACTGCGGTGTCGCCAGCGGCACAAGCGCGACGACCTTCTCGCCGATGGCGGATATCACGCGTGAGCAGATGATGACGATGTTCTACGGCTATGCCGCGTATATGGACTATAACACGATGGCAGTCGCCGACCTGAGCGTATTCCCGGACTGCGGGGACGTCTCATCCTGGGCGGAGGCCAAGCTGGGCTGGGCTGTTGCCAACTCGCTCATCAAAGGCGTGAAAGAGAGCGACGGTGTGTATCTGCGCCCGCGCGCTACGGCTACGCGCGCGGAGGCGGCGGCGATTTTGCGCAGCTTCGACCAGTGGCGCGTCAACGCCGTTGTCACAGGCAAATAAAACAGGAGGAGATTTTACTATGGCCAATCTTGTGATTACGATCGGAAGAGAGAGCGGCAGCGGCGGCCGTCAGCTCGGCAGCGAGCTGGCGGAGGCGCTGGGCGTCAAGTGCTATGACTCCGAGCTCATCAACGAGACTGCGAAGGCGAGCGGCTTTGCCGAGAGCTTTGTGCAGTCGCACGAGGAGCAGCGTCCGGGCAGCTTTTTGTATTCGCTCGTGACGGGCGGCGGCGTTATCTCCGACGAGCAGCCGTTTCCGGTGCAGATCTTTCAGGCACAGTCGGAGGTCATCCGTGCGATCGCGGCGCGCGAGTCATGCGTCATTGTCGGCCGCTGCGCAGACTATGTCCTGCGTGACGATCCGAATGCGGCGCTTGTAAATCTGTTTGTCCATGCGCCGATGGCGGCGCGCATCCGCCGCGAGAGCGCGCGCACGGATACCACGCCCATTCAGGCGGAAAAGCGCATCCGTCAGGTGGACAAGGAGCGCGCGTCGTATTATAACTTCTTTTCCTCCAAGCGCTGGGGTGACGCGCAGGGCTATGATCTGTGCATCAACACCGGCAATATGGACATCAGCGACGTCGTCCAGCTCACGCTCCGCTATCTCGAGCTGCGCGGCCTGCGCTGAACCGGAGGCAAGAAGGCAAGACAAACCCGGCAGACGCTCAGGCGTCTGCCGGTTTTTCAGCTTATCAAAAAACCAAGTAGCCTTTCGCCGCCGGAGCGGCGAAAGAAAGTCCAATCATTTTCTTCGGCGACATGTGTGGCGAAGAAAATACCTCTCGGCCTGTAAACGTGCGCGCTGTCCACCGGAGGCGGACAGCGCGTGCGATGCAGTCAGGCCGCAAACTCTTTTGTCAAAAAGTAATACTTTTTGACAGTCTACAAACCCGGCAGACGCTCAGGCGTCTGCCGGGTTTTCCAGATCGGGGAGGTAGTCTGCGAGCGCTGCGCCCGGCACGGGCCGGATGTCCGCATCGGCGAGCGCGGGGCAGAGAGCGGACAGACACGCGGGATCTGCGATCAGCGCATCTTTTTGCTGGCGCGTCAGGCGCTTGATATGCGCTTCGAGCCGCCGCGCGGTCGTGGCGGTGTCGGTCGTCAGCAGCAGCGCCAGCGCCGTGACCGGATGGCTGCGTGTGTATTTGGCACAGCCGGGAAGCCGGTGGACGTGCTGACGCAGGCGGCGCGCAATGTCCGGCGTCATGCCCGTGTAGAGCGAGCCGCCGGCACAGCGCAGAAGATAGACATAGTGCCGCTTATCCATAGGCACCCTCCACTTTTTAAAAAATCCATGGCAAAAGGATAGCACAGATCCGTCAATCTTTCAAACACACGGTGCTGACAGATTGTGCAAAAACGCAAAAGCGGTTTGAATTATTCAATTATATTGTGAATATACGCCGCAAAATGAATATACAAAGAAAAAATGCGAATAAACATTCAAAAAGTTCTTGACACGCATGCTTTGCCGTGCTATCATACGACCATACCAAACAGGACGCGAGTCCGAATCTATTTTGTTGAGGAAGAGGCTAATAAAATGAAGAAATTTGTTGCACTGCTTCTGGCGGTTCTCATGGTCGCATCGCTGTGTGCCTGTGGCCAGAAGGATACGGGTTCTGATCTTCAGACCGTGACCAAAGGAAAACTTACCATGTCCACCAATGCGCAGTTCCCGCCGTATGAATCCGTTGCGGACGACGGCAAGGGCTACGAGGGCACCGGCTACGAAGGCATCGACATCGAGATCGCTTATGCGCTCGCGCAGAAGCTGGGTCTGGAGCTGGTCGTTGACGACATGGACTTTGACTCCGCGCTCAGCGCCGTTCAGACCGGCAAGAGCGACATCGTCGCCGCCGGCGTGACCGTCACGCCCGACCGTCTCAACTCCATGAGCTTCACCGACAGCTACGCCAACGGCGTGCAGGTCGTCATCGTGAAGGAAGGCTCCGACATCAAGAGCATTGATGATCTCGACGGCAAGAAGATCGGCACCCAGCGCGGCACCACCGGCTTCATCTACTGCTGCGACGATTACGGCGACGACAACGTCATCGGCTTCGACGACGGTGCGACTGCCGTGCAGAACCTGCTCGCCGGTAAGGTCGACTGCGTCGTCATCGACAACGTCCCCGCGCAGGAGTATGTGAAGGCGAACGCCGGCCTGACCATTCTGGACACCGAGTACGCCAACGAGGATTACGCCATCGGTCTGGCCAAGGACAACACTGCGCTGCAGGAAGCCCTGAACAAGGCGCTGTCCGAGCTCAAGGCTGACGGCACCATCCAGTCCATCATCGACAAGTACATCCCCGCGAAGTAATCGCATAAAAACGCAAAGCGCGCAAAGGGCGGCACACAGCCGCCCTTTGTGCGCGTAGAAAGAAAGAGGTTCCTCTATGGGTAATTGGGCACAGCTCTATGCGGATCTGTCGGCACAGCTGCAGGCAGGGCAGCATCTCGGCTTCTGGGACAATGCCTTTGTCGGCTTTTACCAGAGTTTTGTGACTGCCGGACGCTGGAGATTGTATCTCAGCGGCCTGCTCACCACGCTCGAGGCGACGATCCTGGCGCTGCTGCTGGGTGTCGCGCTCGGTGTCATCGTAGCGGTCGTCCGCACAGCGCACGACCAGCAGCGCGCCGGACACAAGAATGTGATTCTCGGCGTGTTCAACGTCATCTGCAAGATCTATACGACCGTCATCCGCGGCACACCGATGATGGTGCAGCTGCTGATCATGAGCCTCGTGGTCTTTGCCAGCAGCCGCAACTATACCATGATCGGCATTCTGGCTCTCGGCATCAACTCCGGCGCCTACGTCTCGGAGATCGTCCGCAGCGGCCTCATGTCGGTCGATCCCGGCCAGATGGAGGCCGGACGCAGCCTCGGTCTGAACTACTTCACGACCATGCGCTTTATCGTCGTTCCGCAGGCGATCAAGAACATCCTGCCCGCGCTCGGCAATGAGTTTATCACCCTGCTCAAGGACACGTCGCTCATCACCGTCATCGGCGGCAAGGAGATGACGTATGCCGCCAAGGCGGTCATTGCCAAGACGTATCAGGGGCTGTTCCCGCTGTTCGGCATCGCGCTGATGTATCTGCTGCTCGTCATGCTGTTTTCCAAGCTGCTGAGCGTGCTTGAAAGGAGGCTGCGTCAAAGTGATCGACGTTAAACATCTGTCCAAATCGTTCGGCGACCACCTCGTGCTCGACGATATTTCCGAGCACGTCAGCCCCGGCGAAAACGTCGTCGTCATCGGCCCCTCCGGTTCCGGTAAGTCGACGTTCCTTCGCTGCCTGAACCTGCTTGAGCAGCCGACCAAGGGCACCATCGTCTTCGACGGCACGGAGATCACCGACCCGAAGGTGAACATCGACGCCATGCGCCGCCAGATGGGGATGGTGTTTCAGCACTTCAACCTGTTCCCGAATATGACCGTGCGCCGCAACATCACGCTCGCACCCGTGCAGACGAAGCTCATGTCGCAGGCGGAGGCGGACGCGGAGGCGGATAAGCTGCTTGCCCGCGTCGGTCTGGCCGACCGCGGCGACAGTTATCCGTCGGCGCTCTCCGGCGGGCAGAAGCAGCGCATCGCCATCGTGCGCTCGCTCGCCATGCATCCGAAGGTCATGCTCTTTGACGAGCCGACGAGCGCGCTCGACCCGGAGATGGTCGGTGAGGTGCTTGATGTCATGAAGGAGCTCGCGCATGAGGGCATGACGATGGTCGTCGTCACGCACGAGATGGGCTTTGCCCGCGAGGTGGGCGACCGCGTGCTGTTTATGGCCGACGGCAAGATCGCCGAGTCCGGTGCGCCGAAGGACATTTTCGAGCACCCGCAGTGCGCGCGTCTGCAGGACTTTTTGTCCAAGGTGCTGTAAGCTGATATCCCGACCGCGCAGCCGAGTGGCTGCGCGGTTTTGCGCGGAAAGGAGTCAAGATGCCGGAACTGACCTGTCCCGTCTGCGGCGGCGTGCTGCACCGGGAGGAGCGCTCCCTGCTCTGCGGCGCGGGGCATTGCTATGATATCGCACGGCAGGGGTATGTGAACTTGCTGCGCTCAAACCAGTCCAGGACCAAGCGCCACGGCGACGATCAGCGCATGGTGGCCGCGCGCACCGCGTTTCTCGACGCGGGGTATTATGCGCCGCTGCGCGACGCCGTTGCCGCGGCCGCGGCGGAGCTCACCTCCGGCAATGCCGACGTGCTCGACGCCGGCTGCGGCGAGGGATACTACACGGCGCAGGTGCTGCGCACGCTGCAGCAGCAGGGGAGCGCGCCTTCCGTCTGCGGCGTGGACATTTCGCGCGACGCGCTCATCCGCGCGCACCGCCGCGCACCGGAGCTGACACTGGCCGTGGCCAGCATCGCGCATCTGCCGGTCGCGGACGCAAGCTGCGACCTGCTGCTGAATGTGTTCGCCCCGCATGACGCGGGCGAATTTGCGCGCGTGCTGCGTGCCGGTGGGGCGCTGCTGCGGGTCATCCCGCTTGAGCGGCATCTGTGGGGGCTCAAGTGCGCGGTGTATGACCGGCCGTATGAAAACGACGTGCCGGATCCGGCGCTGCCCGGCTTTGCGCTTATCGACCGGCGGGAGCTGCGCGGCACAGTCACGCTGCGCTCGCAGGCGGAGATCGAGGCGCTGTTTTGCATGACGCCGTACTATTACAAGACTGGCGCGCGCGATCAGGCAAAGCTCCGCGCGCTTGATACCCTGACCACCGAGACCGAGTTCGCCCTCCTGATCTATAAAAAAGCATGAAAAACGTTAGCACTCGCCGCGAAAGAGTGCTAACGTTTACATTTTATTCACGATATATACTTTATTTGTTCATATTTGTGTAGTAATTTATATATCGTAAAGAGCGAGAGAAATAAATCGGACGCTCGATGAAATCATTACTTTGTATAGAATTCAAGGAGGAATATAAAATGTTTGAAATTATGCCTTTTGACCGCAGAACCTACCGCATGAGCTGCTACAATCCGCTGCGCGAGCTCGAGCAGATTGAGAAGTCCTTCTGGGGTGAGCAGCAGGTCAATCCCTTCCGCACCGATATTTCCGAGACTGCCGACGGCTACAAGCTTGAGGCCGATCTGCCGGGCTTCCGCAAGGAAGATATCCACATCGACATTGATGACGACATCCTGACCATCAAGGCCGAGCACACCGAGTCCAAGGACGAGGGCACCGATCAGAGCAAGAGCGGCAGCAACGACAGCTATATCCGCCGCGAGCGTTACTTCGGTGCTTACACCAGAAGCTTCAACGTCTCCGAGATCGACGTCGAGGGCATCAAGGCCGCTTACGAGAACGGCGTCCTGACCCTGACCATGCCGAAGAAAGCGCCGGTCAAGCCGGAGTCCAAGCACCTCGAGATCGAGTAATGCGCGTACCCGATCTGTAAATTCTCTTCTCTCATGTTTCACTTATCCCCTGAAGGAAAGAGCGTCCGGCGTCCGGCCGGGCGCTCTTTCCGTTTTCGGGGCAGGAGGACGGCAGCGCGGCACAAGACGCCGAAAAATCGTGCAGACAGTCCTTGAAGCGGCCTGCTTGGTCTGCTATAATAGCGCGTATTCGGGTCAGAGAGGTCGGTGCTTTTTATGAGCAGACAATGTAAGGGCGCACTGATGGCGGCGGGCGCCGGTGTGTGCTGGGGCATTTCCGGCACGATGGGGCAGTATCTCTTCACGCACGAGGCGATGCAGACCACGTGGCTCATCCCGATCCGGCTGGCGCTGGCGGGGGTGCTTTTGTTCATATACTGGCTGGTGAAGGACCGCAGGCTCCTCTTCGCGCCGTGGCGCCGGCGCAGCAGTGCCGTGATGCTTGTGCTCTACGGTGTGCTCGGTGTGAGCATGAGCCAGTTTCTGTATTTTCTGACCATCCAGTTTTCCAATGCGGCCGTCGGCACGATCATGCAGGATCTGTCGCCGGTGATGGTGCTGCTGGTCGCCTGTGCGGCCGCGCGCAGAAAGCCCCGCCTGTATGAGGTCGTGAGCATCGTGCTTGCGCTCCTTGGCGTGACGCTGCTGACCACGCACGGAGACCTGACCACGTTCGCCGTGTCGCCGGTCGCGCTGATCGCGGGCGTCGGCAGTGCGGTGTGCGTGACGGTGTATAACTGCCTCGGTCCGCGGAAGGAGCTGCGCGCGTACCCGGTCAGCCTGCTGCAGTCGTGGGCGTTTTTGATGGGTGCGGTGCTCTTTGAGCTCACGATGCACCCGTGGACGCTCGGCTATACGCCGACGCTGCGCGGCGTGGGCGGCATTTTGTTCGTGGTGCTCTTCGGCAATCTGCTGGCCTTCAACCTGTATATGACGGGCGTGAAGCTCATCGGGCCGGAAAAGAGCGTTCTCTACGGCTTTTCCGAGCCGGTCACGGCGGCGATCCTGGCCGTGGCGCTGCTCAATACGCCCTTTACGCTGTGGGATGCGCTGGGCTTTGCGGCGGTCTTTGCGATGCTGGCGGTGCTGTCTTTTGGCGGCAGGCGGCACGCAGAGCGGCTGCCGGAGTAATTTTAAAAAGAAAAACGGAGCAGATACGGGGGGATGTATCTGCTCCGTTCCTGTTTATGAGGGGGTGTCCTCTCATAACGGTTGTCCCACGCGGTGTACCCCACAGCACCGGATGTACCAACGTAGTACACTGTAATTATTTCATACAATCGCGGCAATGTCAACCAAAAAGTGTTGCGATTTTGTGCTTTTTCGTCACAAATGTGCTAAGAAAACATGCATTTCTGCACAGGCCGCCCGGCAGGCGCAGCATCCTCCTGCATCTCTTTTTTACCTCAAGGGCGTGTGGTCGCTGCGAAATTTACCACCTCGGGCGGCGAGTGTTCAAATCAGCAGGCCGTACCGGCCGCACAGGGGCAGCAGCGCCGCCTCCGGGAGCGTGCCCTCATACAGCGCGCGCCCCTGATAGACACGCAGCGCGGCCTCGAGCAGCTCCGCATCGTCGCAGACGAGGCACAGGGGCTTCGTGAGCAGATACTGCACGTCGGTCAGTGCGTCAATGTCCTCCCACGTGTCGATGCGCAGCGCGACCATGGGCGCGTCGCCGTCGAGCGCGTCCGCCAGCCGATCCTCAAGCTCGGCGCCGGCCGTCAGCACCGCGCCGTGTCCCGCGTCCACCGGCAGATAGCAGGGGAGCTTTTCCGTCGCGGCGGGGAGCAGCCCGGTGTGCAGCGGGGCGGGCGGGACGAACTTCGCCTCCCGGAGCGCATCATGCAGCGCGGCGATGTGTGCCGCCGTCGTGCCGCAGCAACCGCCGAAGACGGCCACGCCCGCCTCAAGCATCGCGGGCACATAGGCCGTGAAGTCCTCCGGCGTGCAGTCGTACACGGTCTTGCCGCCAACGGTGATGGGCATGCCGGCGTTGGGCTTTGCGATCAGCGGCACGCGGGCGTACTCCCGCAGGCGGCGCAGCTGCACGAGCATCTGCTCCGGTCCGGTCGAGCAGTTGAGCCCGAAGGCGCTGATGCCCATGCCCTGCAGCACCGTGAGCGCGGCGATCACATCCGTGCCGGAGAGGCTTCTGCCGCTCTCGTCGCAGGTGAAGGACACGAAGATGGGCTTGTCGCTCACGCTGCGCACGGCCAGCACCGCGGCGCGCGCGTCCGAGAGCGTCATCATGGTCTCGATGACGAACAGGTCGACCCCGGCCGCCTCGAGACCCGCGGCCTGCTCGGTGTAGATATCAACCAGATCCTCGAACGACGCCTCGCCGAGCGGGGCGAGAAACAGCCCCGTCGGCGCGAGATCGCCCGCGATCCACGCCTTGCCGTCTGCCGCCTCGCGCGAGAGCGCGGCAAGGCGGCGGTTGAAATCCGCCGTGCGGTTGAAGATGCCGCGCTCTTCGAGCTTCTGGCGGTTTGCGCCGAAGGTCGGCGTGTAGAGCACCTGACTTCCGGCGGCGACATAGCCGCGCTGGATGCCGACAATAACGTCCGGATGCGCGAGCGTCCACTGCTCGGCGCTCACATCGCCGGCATAGCCGTGCTTTTGCAGTTCGGTGCCGGTCGCACCGTCAAGAATGAGGGGAAAACGGATCTCCATGGTCATAACCTCCGTACTGGATCAGAATTGCGGAAACGAAAGATTTTCGGTAAAGGCCGCGGCAAAGTCTGCGCGGCCGGAGAGCTCAAGGTAGCTGCATGCCCGGGAAATGGCGCGGATGCGCCGCCACTGCGCACCGTCGAGCGTGAGCGCGGCAGCCCCGGCGAGCGCGGTGTTGCCGCACGTGTGGAGCTTTTCCGCAAACGCGCGCGGGAGCATCCCGATCGCCACAGCGCTCCCGGGGTCAAGATAGCTGCCGAAGCCGCCGGCAAGATACACGCCGTCGAGCTGCCCGGGCGTCAGGCCGCGCTGCTGCAGCAGCACGCGGATGCCCGCCGCAACGGCGGCCTTTGCCAGCTGCAGATTGCGCACATCCGCCGCCGTGAGCGACACCTCCGGCGTTAGGTGAAAGCATCCATTGCCGTCGGCGTCCCGTGTGAGGTGGCGGCGCAGCGCAGCCGGCGCTTCCTCCGGCGGCAGCAGCCGCCCGCCCGGGGCGATCGCGCCGAGGCGCAGCAGCACCGCCGTCAGGTCGAGCAAGCCGGAGCCGCACAGCCCCTTCGGCGCGCCGCCGCCGATCACATCATACGCAAAGCCGCGGTCATACCGCACGCGGCTGACGGCGCCGTCCACGCCGGGCATGCCGCACGAGATGCCCGCGCCCTCGAATGCCGGGCCGGATGCCACGGCGCAGCAGGTGAAGCCGCCGAGCCCGCCGAGCGCCATCTCGCCGTTCGTGCCGATGTCGAGAAACAGATTCGTGCCGGGCATATCTGCCAGACCGGCGGCCAGCAGACCGGCCGTGATGTCACCGCCGACATAGCCCGCCACACAGGGCGCGGCGCGCACGGGCACGCCATGCAGCGGAGCGGTTTCGGGTGCGTCAAAGAGCGTCTCCGGCTGAAACGGCGCGGCAGCAATGCCGCGCACGCTGTACCCGGCGAAGAGGTGCTGCATGACGGTGTTGCCGGCGAGCGTGATCTCACGCAGCGTGTCCGCTTCGCGGCCGCAGCGCGCGAGCGCGCGCCCGATCAGCGACCAGACCTGTTCGCGGCTGCGCTGCGAGAGTTCCTGCAGCCCGTCCGGCTGCTCGAGCGTATATTGGATGCGGCTGATGACGTCCGCCCCGTAGGGCGCCTGCACGTTCCAGCCGCTCTCGGTGGCGAGCTCCGCGCCGGATGCAAGGTCATACAGCCGCACGACGACGGTCGTCGTGCCGAGATCGACGGCGGCGCCGCAGCCCGTGCGCCCCGGCCGGCAGGCGGGCAGCGGCAGCGTGCGCGTGAGGATCGCACCGCCGGCGGCCTCCGGCAGCGTGACGGTGTCGCCGTCCGCGGGGTAGACCCGGCACGCGAGGCGCGGCACACCGTTGACCGGCACGCGGCACTTGCCGCAGCGCCCCTTTCCGCCGCAGGCGGCGGGGATGGAATAGCCTGCGCGCCGCAAAGCGGACAGCAGCGTCTCACCCGCCGGAACAGACAGGGCGCGGATCGTGCCGTTTTGTTCAATATGGATGCTTGACATGACCGCCGCCCCCTTATAAGATAAGATATACACATTCTAAGCAGCGAAACTTTGCTTTGTCAAGAGGCTTTGCGTATGATCGATCCCGAGACGCTCGCGGCCGAAAACGGCTTTTCCCACTGGGCGCGGATGAATATGGCGGCGGCGGTGCCGATGGCTGAGGTGCGCGATATGTGCGCGGCCGGCCGCTGCGGCCGCTACGGGCACAACTGGGCGTGTCCGCCCGGCTGCGGCAGCCTTGAGACGGCTGCGCGCCGCATTGCGGGCTACACCTCCGGCGTCCTTGTGCAGACGACCGGGACGCTGCGCGACGATTTTGACTATGAATCCATGGCCGCCGCCGAGCACGCGCACAAGCGGCGCTTTGCCGACTTTGCCCGTCAGATGCGGCGCGCCTTTCCGGGCTGCCTGCCGCTGACGGCCGGGTCGTGCACGCTCTGTGCGCGCTGCACGTATCCCGACCGGCCGTGCCGCTATCCGACCAAGCGCCTGTCGTCCATGGAGGCGTATGGCCTGTTCGTGAGCGACGTGTGCACGCGCTCAGGCCTCGCCTACAACTACGGGGCGCGCACGATGACGTATACATCCTGCGTTTTGTACAACAAGGAGTGAAAACCATGTCCACACCGAAAGAGATCTTCCTCGAAATCATCCGGCCCGACGGCCAGCCTGAGCGCCAGCTGCGCCAGTACGAGGCGCTGCATATGTGCCTGAACGATCCGTGCAACACGTACCTGCGCGGCAACCGCAAGCGCGGCACGACGAGTAAGGACCGCTGGGGCACGACGATTCTGTTTCCGGAAGATGCCCCCGGCCCGATGCCGGACACGCGCGAGGGGCTTGCCGTGTGCCCGGACATCACGCGCTGGCGCGAAACGGTGCACGCTCCCGATCTTGAGGCCGCCTGTGCGGATGGGTGGGAGACCTGCCGTCTGGAGGCGCGCGCCGCCTGCGAGTCGGAGCGGCTGCTGGCGGGCTTCATGGGCACGGGCATTTTTGAGCAGTGCCACTTCCTCATGGGCTTTGAGGACACGCTCACGAACCTCTACGCGCATCCGGACGAGATGCACGCGCTCATCGACTACATCACCGAGTACCGCCTGACGTATGTGCGCATGCTGATCGATAATCTGCAGCCGGACGTCATCTTCTCGCACGACGACTGGGGCACGAAAAACGCCCTGTTCATGAAGCCGGAGATGTGGCGGGAATTCTTCAAAGAGCCGTACCGCCGCTTTTACGGCTATATCCGCTCGCGCGGCGTCATCGCCATCCACCATGCCGACTCCTATCTCGTGCCGATCGTGGATGATATGGCCGAGATCGGCATTCAGGTCTGGCAGGGTGTCCTGCCGGAAAACGACATCCCCGCGCTGCAGCGCCACCTCAACGGGCGGCTCACGCTCATGGGCGGCTTCGGCGCGGCCATCGACCGCAAGGACGCGGCACCCGAGGACATCCTGACCTATGCGCGCGGCGTGCTGCGGCGTGACTGCCCCGGCGGGCACTTCATCCCGTCGATCACCTACGGCCTTGCGGGCACGGTCTATCCGCACGTGGACACGTATCTGAATCAGGCGGTCGACGAATACAACGCGGCGCTGCACGCGCCGGATATGCACCTGCCGCCCGTGCCGCGCCGGAGCGTGCACGCAGCGGCGGCACAGTCTGCGCCCGCAGCCGCGCCGGAGCAGCCGCAGGGCGACGTGTTCGCGCGCATCGCGGCGGCGCTTGTGCGCGGACAGCAAAAGCGCGTGCTGCAGCTGTGCACCGAGGCACTGGACGCGGGGCACGACGCGCAGCAGATCCTCACGGACGGGCTCGTGCGCGGCATGAACATACTCGGCGAGGATTTTTCGGCCAACCGCGCCTTTGTGCCGGAGATGCTCATCGCGGCGCGCTGCATGGCGGCGGCGACGGAGCTGCTCAAGCCGCACATGGCGGGGGAGGGCGGTGAGACGGTCGGCCGCGTCTGCCTCGGCACGGTGCGCGGCGATATGCACGACATCGGAAAAAACCTCGTCAAGATCATGATGGAGGGCAGCGGGCTCGAGGTCGTGGATCTCGGCGTGGACGTCTCGGCCGAGCAGTTCGTGGATGCGGCCATCGCGCAGCACTGCGACATCATCGCCTGCTCGTCGCTGCTGACAACGACGATGCAGGAGATGCGCGCGGTCGTGGAGCTGACCAAGGCGCGCGGCATCCGCGATCAGGTGAAGATCTTCGTCGGCGGCGCGCCCATCACACAGGGCTACAGCGACGAGATCGGCGCGGACGCCTATTGCCCCGACGCTGCGTCGGCGGCGCGAACGGCAGTTGCGATGCTGCGCGGCGCATAAGAGGAAAAGCGCGGTGCCCATCGGTGCGGATTTGCACGCCGATGGGCACTTTTTCCTGCCCGGGATGCGCGGTTTCGGCGAAATGGATAGAGAAAAATCGAAAGGACGCGGCTATTTCAGGCGCTTGAATAATTGCTTTTTGGTGCCGCGAGCTTTATAATCAAGGCGTTCCGACAAGTGCACATAGATATTTTCAGGTATAGGCGGGGAAGTCATATGGGCCCCGCGTTTCTACCGGGCGGCCCTTGAATTGCCCGACTACCGGAATGCAGCACGCACAGCGCAAAGCCGCTGTGTGGGCTTTGTCGTTTCGGTGGAGTGTCAAAGACGCTCCGCCGTTTTTTATTTGGATAAAGAGCGGAAACGCTTTTTATGGTTTTCAGCAGCTAAGATTTCAGGAGGGATTTTTTGATGCGTACACGCAAGGCAAAGGATCGCGCGCGCCTCATGCAGGCGGCTCTGGGGCAGATCCCGTGCGATTTGACGATCGGCAATGTACAGTTTTTCAATGTCATTACGGGAGAGATCTATCCGGCCAGCGTCGACATACTGGACGGATTTGTTGTTTTGGTGCGTGAGGAGGGGCAGGAGGCCGCTGTGCCGTCCAAGGCGTACTACGACGGGCAGGGACGCTATCTGACCCCCGGCTACATCGACACGCACATGCACATCGAGAGCACGATGATGATCCCCGAGAACCTCGCCCGCGCCATCCTGCCGTGGGGCACGACGACCATCTGCACCGACCCGCATGAGATCGGCAACGTCATGGGGCTCGACGGTGTGCGCTTTATGCTTGAAAACGCGAAAAAGTCCAGGCTGCGCCAGTATGTGCTCGCCCCGTCGTGCGTCCCGTCCCTGCCCGGCATGGAAAACGCCGGCGCAGAGTTTCATGCCAGGGAGGTCGGCGAGCTGCTCGACATGGACGACGTCGTCGGCATCGCCGAGATCATGGACTATGTCGGCGTCATGCACGACAGCGAGCGCATGCACACCATCATCGACGAGGGGCTGCGCCGCGGCGTGTTCCTGCAGGGGCACGCGCCCTACTGCTTCGGCCGTGAGCTTGCGGCCTACCGCATCGGCGGTCCGGTGTCCGACCACGAGAGCGTGAACGCCGCCGAGGTGCGCGCCAAGCTCCGCGCCGGCATGCACATCAACCTCCGCGCAAGCTCGCTCATCGACAATCTCTCCTTCCTGGTCGACGGCTGCAAGGATCAGCCGTGGCGTGATTTCGTGTCCGTCTGCACGGACGATGTGCACGCAAAGGATCTGCTCACCGTCGGCCACATCAACAACGTCGTGCGCAAGGCGGTCGCCTCCGGACTCGACGGCCGCGAGGTCGTCAAGATGGCGACGCTCAACGCCGCGCGCGAATACGGCTTTGACGATCTCGGCGCGATCGCGCCGGGCTACATCGCCGATATGCAGCTCGTCGACGCGCTCGACGGCAGCCGCCCGAAGGCCGTGTTTACCGAGGGCGTGCTCGTCGCAGAGGACGGCAAGTACCTCGGCGGCGACTGCATGACGGCCGGCTACGATCTGCCGAACACGGTCAACATGCCGCAGATCACGGGCCCGGAATCCTTCGTGCTGCGCGTGCCGGAGGGCTACACCGGCGACACGATCCGCGTCAACGTCATGGTGCCCGAGGACGGCAACCGCATCCTGCGCCACGTTGAGCCGACAGAGCTGCCGGTGCGTGACGGCGCGGTCGACATCAGCGGCGATCCGACGCTCGTGTTTGTCTGCTGCGCCAACCGCTACGGGCGCGGCGGCAAGACGATCGCTGTCTACCGCGACTTCGGCCTTGGCCGCGGCGCGCTCGCGTCCACCGTCTCGCATGACAGCCATAACTTCACCGTCAGCTACCACGATCCGGAGGACGCTTTCCGCGCCGCAGAGATCCTGCGCGCGTGCGGCGGCGGTGTCTGCGTGATCGACGGGGCGGAGGAGACGCACATCGCGCTTCCGGCCGCCGGTCTCATGAGCCAGAAGCCCTGCGCCGAGGTCGCGGACGAGATCGCGGCCGTGCAGGCCGCGCTCGATGCCATCAGCGGCGGACGGATCACCCTGCTGGCGACCGCCGTCATGGCGCTGCCGGTGCTGCCGAGTGTGGTCATTACGGATATGGGCCTCGTCAACGGCACCAATCAGACGTTCGTGCCCGTGTTTGCGGACGCGGAGGCATAAATCAACCAGAGACAGAAAAAGAATAAGGAGTATCTGATGGATAAATTCTTCCAGCTCAGCCTGCGCGGCACGGATAAGAAAACCGAGATCATCGCGGGGCTGACCACCTTCATGACCATGGCGTATGTGCTGGCCGTCCAGCCGGCCGCGATCTGCGGCGGTGAGGCGTACATCACGGACGTCAACGGCGTCGTCATCACCAAGTCCGCCATCATGATCACCTGCGCGCTCGTGTCCGGCCTGATCACGCTGCTGATGGCCTTTTACACGAACTTTCCCTTCGCGCTCTCGACCGGCATGGGCTCGAACTTCATCCTCGGCGCGCTCATCCAGTCGCAGGCGCTGAGCTTCGGCGCCGCCATGGTGATCACGCTCATCTCCGGCATCGTGTTCGTGCTGCTGACGGTCTTCGGCCTGCGCGACCTGATCGTGCGCGTCATCCCCAAGAACATCAAGATCGCGATCTCCGCGTCCATCGGGTTTTTCATCGCCTATCTCGGCTTCAAAAACTGCGGCATCGGCTCGTTTGAAAACGGCGTCGCCCTCGGCAATCTCGCCGATCCCGCCGTGCTGCTGGCCATCGGCGGCCTGCTGCTCATCATCGTGCTCAACGCCCTGCACGTCAAGGGCGCGATCCTCATCAGCATCATCGCCACCACGCTTGCCGGCATCCCGCTCGGCGTGACGACCATCGACGGCGTCGCCGCCATGCCGGACTTCGGCGACCTCGGCAACGTCATGTTCAACCTCGACTTCAAGGGCGTGTTCACCGCGAGCGGGATCATCCTTGTGTTCGTGTGCTTCTTCGGCGACTTCTTCTCCACGCTCGGCACGGTGCTCGCCGTCGCCAACCGCGCCAGTATGCTCGATGAAAACGGCAATCTGCCCGGCATCGAGCGCCCCTTCCTCGTCGACGCCGTCGGCACCTGCGTCGGCGCGCTGACCGGCAACACCACCATCACGACGTTTGTCGAATCCACCTCCGGCGTCGAGGCCGGCGGCCGCACCGGCCTGACCGCTGTCGTCGCGGGCATCATGTTCCTGCTGACCGTCTTCCTTGCGCCGCTGTTCGTCGCCATCCCGTATGCCGCGACCGGCCCGGCGCTGATCTATGTCGGTTTTCTGATGCTCAAGGGCTTCACGGAGATCGACTTCACGGATTATGATGAGTCCATCGGCCCCTGCGTCATGATGATGTTCACGGCCTTCACCGGCAGCATCACCAACGGCCTCGGCGCGGGCATCATCGTGCACGTGCTCGTCAAGCTCGTGCGCGGCAAGGCCAAAGAGATTCACCCGATCATGTACCTGCTGTGCGCACTCATGGTCGTGTACTTCATCGTTGGGTAAAGCATGCCTCTCTTATAAACGTCAAAAGGCCTCCGGCAATCCGCCGGAGGCCTTTTTGCGCGCTTGGGAAAAACAAAATCGCCAAGGTACGATGTACCTTGGCGATCCTGGTGCGGGAGATGGGACTTGAACCCACACGTCTATGGTTGGACACAGGCACCTCAAGCCTGCCTGTCTACCGATTCCAGCACTCCCGCATACGCGTATGCACTTGTCAAACGCATGAGTTATTATAACAGATACGCGCGGAATGTCAACCACAAATTTTCGACTCAGGTCGATTTTTTTACTTTTCTCTCCGCAGGGGCGGTTTGGTGCGTCTCCGTCACCAGAACGGCCGTCAGAATGGCGAGCGCTGCGATAAGCGCGAGCGCGCCGTCGGCCATCGGCAGCAGGTATTGCATACGCAGGTAGGCATGGTAGCCGAGCAGGGAGGCAAACTCGCACAGCAGCGCCGGAAGCGCAAGCTGCGGCCACGCGGCCGCAAGCGCGAGCGTGAGCGCATCGGCGGCGAAGAAATAGCGGTCGTGCATGTGCGGCAGGAAAAACGGGATCGCAGCGGCGAGTACTGCCGCCGCCAGCAGCAGCGCGCGGTCAGAGCAATCGTCCCGACGCAGCCAGAACCAGACGGCGAGCGCCGCGATCACGAGCGCGGCCGCACCAATGCCGAGCCTGGCTGCGGTGTCTGGGTCTGCCACGTCCCGAAAGAGCGCAAAGACGGACGGGGAATTGTAGTTGAGCCCCGTGCCGATGCTGCCCGTCTGCTGGAACGGGATCGTCAGTGCGTCCCACAGTCCGCGTCCGGCGATGACGGCGGGGAGCACCATGACCACGCACACGGCGGGGAAGACGAGCAGGTGACGGAGCCTGACGCGCCGCGTGAGCCAGAAGAGCAAAAAGACCGGCATGACGAACACCGCCTGCAGCTTGAAGGCAAACGATGCGCCGATGCTGACCACGCCGAGCAGCGGATGCCCGGACAGGACGAGGTAGACACTCAGCACGGCGAGGGCGGCGTACACGCTGTCGCACTGCCCCCAGAGCGCACCGTTGAGGACGACGGTCGGCCAGAAGAGCACGAGGAAAAATGCCGTGAGCTTCCACGCGGCGCCCTGGCGAAACAGCCCCACGAGCTGCATGACCGACCATGCGAGTACAACGTCAAACAGGATGCTGAAGAGCTTGATGAGATGCAGATCCGGCAGGGAGCTGCCGCTGATGAGCGCCAGCACCGTCAGATACGGCACGTTATAATTCCCGACCGGCTCGCGCAGCGCGGCGAGGCCGCCGTGCGTGCGGAAGAAATCGACCCAGACGCTCAGAAAGTTCCGGTAGTCGTCCGTGACGTAGTTCAGGTATGCGCCGCGCAGCACGAACGCCGCCGCCAGCAGCAGCGCCGCGCACAGCACGTGCGCCGGCTTCGGCAGCGCGCCGGCGCGCCACAGCAGCACCAGCGCAAGACCGGCCTCGGCGGCGAGCAGCAGACAGACGCGGATATCCATGGTCATCCCTCCGAAGATATAAAAAAGCGACAGGGCGATACGCTCCTGCCGACGAAAAATTCATAAAATAACACTTGACAACCTACGCGCGAAAATGGTAAAATATCACGCTATGTGTCTTGAGAGCGGGAGAAGCTACTTCCGCAACTTACAAGATTATTTTAGCGGATCGGCCGCAAAAATGCAACAGGTCAAAAAAGTATTTCACAACCCTACCGGGTGTTCACAATCTCAAAAGAAGGAGTGTTCGCCATGCCAAAGGCAGTCACCTACGGAAAAACCGAACGAATGAGCTTTGCCCGTCACGAGGAGATCCAGAGCATGCCGAATCTTCTGGAGATCCAGAAGAATTCGTACAAATGGTTCCTCGAAGAGGGTCTGCGTGATGTGTTCAAGGATGTGGACGTCATCACCGACTACTCCGGCAACCTCGAGCTGCGCTTCGTGGATTACGCCATGGACGAGAATCCGAAGTACACCGAGGAGGAGTGCAAGGCGCGCGACGCCACGTATGCGGCCCCGCTGAAGGTCAGCGTCCGGCTGCGCAACAAGGAGACCGAGGAGATCAAGGAGCAGGAGATCTTCATGGGCGATTTCCCGATCATGACGCCCAGCGGCACCTTCGTCATCAACGGCGCGGAGCGTGTCATCGTCTCGCAGATCGTGCGTTCCCCCGGCGTGTACTATGACAAGAAGACCGACAAGGCCTACAACTCCACCTACGGCACGACCGTCATCCCATACCACGGCGCGTGGCTCGAGTACGAGACCGACCTCAACGACATCTTCAACTGCCGCATCGATAAAAACCGCAAGCTGCCGGTGACCTGGTTCATCAAGGCCATGGGCGCGTACAAAGCGGACAATCCGAACACCTGGCTGTCCTGCATTCCGGATATGACGACCGGTGTCGTCACCAACGAGCAGATCAAGGAAGTGTTCGATAACGACGCGCGCATCGTCGCGACGCTCGATAAGGACACCTGCAACTCCCGCGAGGAGGCGCTCGTCGAGATCTACCGCAAGCTCCGTCCGGGCGATCCCCCGACGGTGGAGAGCTCCGAGTCCCTGCTCGAGGGGCTGTTCTATGACCGCCGCCGCTACGACATTTCCAATGTCGGCCGCTATAAGTTCAATAAGAAGCTCGGCCTGCGCAGCCGCATCGCCGGCCACATGCTGGCCGCTCCGGTCGCCGACCCGATGACCGGCGAGATCATTGCCGAGGCGGGCGAGGTGCTCACGCGCGAGCGCGCCGAGGAGATCGCTGCGACCGGCGTCAACGACGTCTATCTGGACGTTGACGGCAAGCCCGTGCGCGTGTTCGGCAATGGCATGGTCGACATGAAGCACTATGTTGACTTTGACCCCGCCGAGCTCGGCATCAAGGAGCTCGTGCGCGGCATCATCCTGCGCCAGCTCATGGAGCAGTACGAGGGCGACGCGCTCAAGGAAGCCATTGAGGAGAACATCGACCTGCTCATCCCGAAGCACATCATCGCCGACGATATGTTTGCGTCCGTCAACTACCTGTGCTGCCTGGCGCACGGCATCGGCGAGCCGGACGACATCGACCACCTCGGCAACCGCCGCGTGCGCAGCGTGGGCGAGCTGCTGCAGAATCAGTTCCGCATCGGCTTCAGCCGCATGGAGCGCGTGATCCGCGAGCGCATGACGCTGCAGGATCTTGACGTGGTCACTCCGCAGTCGCTCATCAACATCCGTCCCGTGACGGCCTCTATCAAAGAATTTTTCGGCAGCAGCCCGCTGTCGCAGTTCATGGATCAGACCAACCCCCTCGCGGAGCTGACGCACAAGCGCCGTATCTCCGCGCTCGGCCCCGGCGGCCTGTCGCGTGAGCGCGCGAGCTTCGACGTGCGTGACGTGCACTACAGCCATTACGGCCGTATGTGCCCAATCGAGACGCCGGAAGGTCCGAACATCGGCCTGATCAGCTACCTCGCGTCCTATGCCCGCGTGAACGAGTACGGCTTCCTTGTGACGCCGTTCCGCCGCGTGGAGAAGGGCACCTGCCGCGTGACCGACGACGTCGAGTACATGACGGCGGACGTCGAGGACCGCTACATCGTCGCGCAGGCGAGCGAGCCTGTCGATGAAAACGGCTGCCTCATGAACGACCGTGTCACCTGCCGCCACCGCGACGAGATCGTCGAGGTCGACCGCGACCGCGTCGACTACATCGACATTTCCCCGCGCATGATGGTCTCCATTGCGACGGCCATGATCCCGTTCCTCGAAAACGACGACGCGAACCGTGCCCTCATGGGTGCGAACATGCAGCGTCAGGCCGTGCCGCTGATGGTCACGCAGGCGCCGATCGTCGCCACCGGCATCGAGCACAAGCTGTGCGTGGACTCCGGCGTGGTCATCCTCGCCGAGGGCGACGGCGTTGTGCTGGCCGTGTCGGCTGACAGCGTCAAGGTGCGCTACGACAGCGGCGAGATCAAGGACTACAAGCTCATCAAGTTTGCCCGCTCCAACCAGGGCACGTGCATCAACCAGCGCCCGATCGTCTCTGTCGGCGACCGTCTGAGCGAGGGCGATGTCATTGCCGACGGCCCGGCCACCTCGCAGGGCGAGATCGCGCTCGGCAAGAACCTGCTGGTCGGCTTCATGACCTGGGAAGGCTACAACTACGAGGACGCCGTGCTCATCAACGAGCGTCTGGTCATGGAGGATGTCTACACCTCCATTCATATTGAAGAGTTCGAGTGCGACGCGCGCGACACGAAGCTCGGCCCCGAGGAGATCACCCGTGACATCCCCGGCGTCGGCGACGATGCGCTCAAGTATCTCGACGACCGCGGCATCATCTGCGTCGGCGCGGAGGTGCGCAGCGGTGACATTCTGGTCGGTAAGGTCACGCCGAAGGGCGAGACCGATCTGACCGCCGAGGAGCGCCTGCTGCGCGCCATCTTCGGCGAAAAGGCGCGCGAGGTCCGCGACACCTCGCTCAAGGTCCCGCACGGCGAGGCCGGCATCGTGGTCGACGTCAAGCGCTTTACACGCGAAAACGGCGACGAGATGTCCCCCGGCGTCAACGAGGTCGTGCGCGTCTACATTGCGCAGAAGCGTAAGATCTCCGTCGGCGACAAGATGGCAGGCCGCCACGGCAACAAGGGCGTCGTGTCCCGCATCCTCCCGCGTGAGGATATGCCGTACCTGCCGGACGGCACGCCGCTCGACATCGTGCTCAACCCGCTGGGCGTGCCTTCCCGTATGAACATCGGTCAGATGCTCGAGGTGCACCTCGGTTATGCGGCACAGGCGCTCGGCTGGAAGGTCGCCACGCCGGTCTTCAACGGCGCCAACGAGGAGACCATCCGCGAGACGCTCGTCAAGGCCGGCCTGCGTGAGGACGGCAAGAGCGAGCTCTACGACGGCCGCACCGGTCAGAAATTCGATAACGACGTCACGGTCGGCTGGGTCTACTTCCTCAAGCTCCACCACCTCGTCGACGATAAGATCCACGCCCGCAGCACCGGCCCGTACAGCCTCGTCACGCAGCAGCCGCTCGGCGGCAAGGCGCAGTTCGGCGGCCAGCGCTTCGGCGAAATGGAGGTCTGGGCGCTCGAGGCCTACGGCGCGGCTTACACCCTGCAGGAGATCCTGACGGTGAAGTCCGACGACGTGACCGGCCGCGTGCGCACGTACGAAGCCATCGTCAAGGGCGAGAACATCCCGCAGCCGGGCGTGCCCGAGTCGTTCAAGGTGCTCATCAAGGAGCTGCAGTCCCTGTGTCTGGATGTGCGCATCCTCGACGAGAACGGCGACGAGATCGAGCTCAAGGACGACGAGGACGATTTCATCCCCGGTATGCGCGATGAGATGTCCTATAAGTCCGATGATGACGAGATCACCGGCAGCGGCTTCACGATCGAGGACGTGCCGGTCGATGAGGACGACGACCTCGGCGCATTTGCTGCCGACGACGGTGACGACTACACGGACGATGCTGATAAGGAGGAGGAATAAAACATGAGCTACACCCCGTTTGATGCAATTCAGATCGGCATTGCCTCCCCTGAGATGATCCTTTCCTGGTCCTCCGGCGAAGTGAAAAAGCCCGAGACCATCAACTACCGCACGCTCAAGCCCGAGCGTGACGGCCTGTTCTGCGAGCGCATTTTCGGACCCACGAAGGACTGGGAGTGCCACTGCGGAAAGTATAAGAAGATCCGCTACAAGGGCAAGATCTGCGACCGCTGCGGCGTGGAGGTCACGCGCGCAAAGGTTCGCCGCGAGCGCATGGGTCACATCGAGCTGGCCGCGCCCGTGAGCCACATCTGGTACTTCAAGGGCATCCCGTCGCGCATGGGTCTGATCCTCGATCTGACCCCGCGCATTCTGGAAAAGGTGCTGTACTTCGGTGCGTACATCGTCACCGACCCCGGCATGACGCCGCTGCAGCGCTGCCAGATCCTGTCCGAAAAAGAGTACCGCGATATGCGCGAGAAGTATGAGGACGATTTCGAGGCCGGCATGGGCGCCGAGGCCATCAAGAAGCTCCTGCAGCAGATCGACTGCGCCAAGCTCTCCGAGCAGCTGCGCGCCGAGCTTGAGGAGGCCAGCGGCCAGAAGAAGGCCAAGATCGTCAAGCGTCTGGAGGTCGTCGAGGCCTTCCACCGCAGCGGCAACCGCCCCGAGTGGATGATCATCGACGTGCTGCCGGTCATCCCGCCCGAGATCCGCCCCATGGTGCAGCTCGACGGCGGCCGCTTTGCCACGTCCGACCTCAACGACCTGTACCGCCGCGTCATCAACCGCAACAACCGTCTCAAGCGCCTCATGCAGCTCAACGCGCCGGACATCATCGTCCGCAACGAGAAGCGTATGCTGCAGGAAGCCGTTGACGCCCTGATCGACAACGGCCGCCGCGGCCGCGCCGTCACCGGCGCCAACTCCCGCGCGCTCAAGTCCCTGTCCGATATGCTCAAGGGCAAGCAGGGCCGCTTCCGTCAGAACCTGCTCGGCAAGCGTGTCGACTACTCCGGCCGAAGCGTTATCGTCGTCGGCCCGGATCTGAAGCTCTATCAGTGCGGCGTGCCGAAGGAAATGGCCATCGAGCTCTTCCGCCCGTTCGTCATGAAAAAGCTTGTCGAGGACGGCGTCGCCAACAACATCAAGTCCGCCAAGAAGATGGTCGACAAGCAGCGCACCGAGGTCTGGGACGCGCTTGAGGTCGTCATCAAGGATCACCCGGTCATGCTCAACCGCGCGCCGACGCTCCACCGTCTGGGTATTCAGGCGTTCGAGCCCGTGCTCGTCGAGGGTCGTGCGCTTAAGCTGCACCCCCTGTGCTGCACCGCGTTCAACGCCGACTTTGACGGCGACCAGATGGCCATCCACGTCCCGCTGTCCGCGGAGGCGCAGGCCGAGGCGCGCATCCTCATGCTCTCGGCCAACAACCTCCTCCGCCCGCAGGACGGTCACCCCGTCACCGTGCCGACGCAGGATATGATCCTTGGCGCGTACTACCTGACCTACGTCCGCCTCGGCAAGGCCGAGAAGGGCGCGGAGCAGGTGTTCGTGAAGGAAGCCGGCGACACCGATCTGCCGGTGAATGAGATCGTGGATGCCGACGACTTTGTCGCTGCCCGCAAGCAGGCCGAGGCCGACGGCAAGACACTGCCGACCTACAAGCCGCTCAAGGTGTACCGCGACCCGAATGAGGCCATCATGGCCTATAACTACGGCGATGTCGGCCTGCATGCGCCGATCCTCGTGCGCGTCGAGCGCGAGGTCGACGGCGAGCTGCTGCACCGCACGATCGAGACGACCGTCGGCCGCATCATTTATAATGAGCCCATCCCGCAGGATCTCGGCTACGTTGACCGCACCGATCCCGAGCATATGTTCGACCTCGAGGTCAGCTTCAAGGTCGGCAAGAAGCAGCTCGGCAAGATCATCGACCGCTGCATCGAGAAGCACGGCTTTACGATCGCGACCGAGGTGCTTGACAACGTCAAGGCGCTCGGCTATAAGTATTCCACCATCGGCGCCATCACGATCTCCATCGCGGACATGACCGTCCCGGATGAGAAGAAGACCCTCATCGCCGCCACGGAGAAGAAGGTCATCAACATTGAAAAGCAGTACAAGCGCGGCTTCATCACCGAGGACGAGCGCTACCGTCTGGCCGTGTCCGAGTGGGAAAAGACCACCAAGGACGTCACCACGGCGCTGCAGGACTGCCTCGATGAGTTCAACCCCATCTATATGATGGCCGACTCCGGCGCCCGTGGCTCCATGGCACAGATCCGTCAGCTTGCCGGTATGCGCGGCCTGATCGCGAACACCGCCGGTAAGACCATCGAGATCCCAATCAAGGCAAACTACCGCGAGGGTCTGTCCGTCCTCGAGTACTTCATCTCGTCCCGAGGCGCACGTAAGGGCCTGGCCGATACCGCTCTGCGTACCGCCGACTCCGGTTACCTGACGCGCCGTCTGGTCGACGTCTCGCAGGATGTCATCATCCGCGAGCCCGACTGCGGCACGCTCGACGGCATCATGGCCCGCGCCGTGTTCGACAAGGGACAGGAGGTCCAGAGCCTCGGCGAGAGCATCCACGGCCGCTACCCGGCCGAGCCCGTCGTGTCGCCCAAGACCGGCGAGGTGCTCTTTGATACCGACCATATGCTCATGCCCGACGATGCCAAGGTGCTTGCCGAGCACGGCATTGAGGAGGTCAAGATCCGCAGCGTCATGACCTGTGAGGCGCGCAGCGGCGTCTGCGCCAAGTGCTACGGCATCAACCTGGCCATCGGCCAGCCGGTCAACGCCGGCGAGGCGGTCGGCGTTATCGCCGCCCAGTCCATCGGCGAGCCGGGCACGCAGCTGACCATGCGTACGTTCCACACCGGCGGCGTCGCCGGCGACGATATCACGCAGGGTCTTCCCCGTGTTGAGGAGCTGTTCGAGGCGCGCAAGCCGAAGAAGATGGCGACGCTTGCCGAGATCCCCGGAATCGTCAGCATCGAGGAGACGAAAAAGACGTCCATCTATGCCGTCACGATCACGAACCCGGCCGACGGCGAAGTGGTCACCTACAACCTGCCGTATTCCTCCGGCATCCTGGTCTCCAACGGCGATACGGTCACCAAGGGTCAGCCGCTGTCGAGCGGCGCGTTCAGCCCGCACGACGTGCTGCGCATCTGCGGCGTGGACGCCTGCCAGCAGTATATCATTCAGGAAGTCCAGAAGGTCTACCGTCAGCAGGGCGTTGACATCAACGATAAGCATATCGAGATCATCGTCCGCCAGATGATGCGCAAGGTTCGCGTCGACGATTCCGGCAGCACGAGCCTGCTGTCCGGCGCGATCGTGGATCTGCACGAGTTCCGCGCGGCCAACCGCGCCATCGCCGAGCGCATCGCGGCAGGGGAGACCGACCTCGTCCCCGCAACGGCCGAGCACGTGCTCATGGGCATCACCAAGGCCTCGCTTGCAACCGAGAGCTTCCTGTCGGCGGCCTCCTTCCAGGAGACGACGAAGGTGCTCACCGACGCCGCCATCAAGGGCAAGATCGATCACCTCGTCGGCCTGAAGGAGAACGTCATCATCGGCAAGCTCATCCCTGCCGGCAGCGGCCTTGCCTGCTACCGCAACTTTGAGACGAACGAGGAGCCGGCCGCTCCCGCCGAGCCCGAGGACGACGGTGTGGATCTGTCGGATCTCGCCAACATCTCCAACGCGCTCTGATCGCTCAATACCAACCGTTTCACCGGGATATGCAAGCGTATCCCGGTGAAATTTTTGCTTCCGACTTGAATAAAAATACTTGACGAATCTTGTGCAATATGCTAAAATCCTATTTTGCGTGGGCGTGTGCCCATTGCTTTGTCATGCCTGTGTAAAAAGCACAAAAAAGTCCGGAGTTTCCCGAAAAAATTCCGGCAGAATCACGGTTTATCCGGTGCTGATTCTTGGCATCGTATAAATAAAACATTTTTTGAGGAAAGGAGGAAAACCATGCCTACTTTTAACCAGTTGGTGAGAAAGGGCAGAGAGAAGGCTACCTACAAGTCCGCGTCTCCCGCCATGCAGAAGGGTCTCAACACCCTGAAGAACCGCGAGACCGATCTGAGCGCTCCTCAGAAGAGAGGCGTCTGCACTGCCGTGCGTACCTCTACCCCCAAGAAGCCGAACTCCGCGCTTCGTAAGATCGCCCGTGTGCGTCTGACCAACGGCTACGAGGTAACCGCCTACATCCCGGGCATCGGTCACAACCTGCAGGAGCATAGCGTCGTTATGATCCGCGGCGGCCGTGTCAAGGATCTCCCCGGCGTTCGTTACCACATCATCCGCGGCACCCTCGATACGCAGGGCGTTTCCGGACGTATGCAGGCCCGTTCCAAGTACGGTGCCAAGCGGCCGAAGGCAGGAAAGAAGTAAGTTCCAACAGCATTTTTTGCCCTGTTGTTAACTGATATATATATTGTATCGTTGACCTCGGGGCGCAGACGGAGATGCCATGCATCTTCGAGTACCTGTGAAGTCATTTTTTAATGAAGGAGGGAAGTATAGTGCCCAGAAGAGGTAACGTTCCCAAAAGAGAAGTTTTGCCGGATCCGATGTACAACAGCGTTCTGGTGACGAAGCTCATCAACAGCGTGATGCTCGACGGCAAAAAGGGTGTTGCTCAGAAGGTCGTTTACGATGCTTTTGACATCATCAAGGAAAAGACCGGCAAGGAACCGCTCGATGCGTTCACCGAGGCTCTGAACAACATCATGCCGAGCCTCGAAGTCAAGGCTCGCCGCGTCGGCGGCGCGACCTACCAGGTTCCTATGGAAGTGCGTCCTGAGAGACGCCAGACGCTCGGCCTGCGCTGGCTGACGGGTTATGCCCGCAAGCGCAGCGAAAAGACCATGAAGGAGCGCCTCGCAGGCGAGATCATGGATGCCTGCAACAACACCGGCGCTGCTGTCAAGAAGCGCGAAGACACGCACAAGATGGCCGAGTCCAACAAGGCGTTCGCACACTTCCGCTGGTAATCTTCCGACTAGGAGCTATCAATTATGCCCAGACAATATTCCCTTGAAAACACAAGAAACATTGGCATCATGGCGCACATCGACGCCGGTAAGACGACCACGACGGAGCGTATTCTGTTCTACACGGGCGTCAACCACAAGCTCGGTGAGACCCATGAAGGCACCGCCACCATGGACTGGATGGCGCAGGAGCAGGAGCGCGGCATCACGATCACGAGCGCTGCGACCACTTGCTTCTGGAAAGGGAACCGCATCAACATCATCGACACCCCGGGTCACGTCGACTTCACCGTTGAGGTCGAGCGCAGCCTGCGCGTGCTCGACGGCTGCGTGACGGTCCTCTGTGCCAAGGGCGGCGTTGAGCCGCAGTCCGAGACGGTCTGGAGACAGGCTGACCACTACAACGTTCCCCGCATGATCTACGTCAACAAGATGGACATCATGGGCGCGAACTTCTACAACGTTGTGGATATGGTGCACGAGCGCCTGCGCTGCAACGCTGTTCCGATCCAGCTGCCGATCGGCTCTGAGGCAGATTTCCGCGGCATCATCGATCTGATCGAGATGAAGGCGGACGTCTACTATGACGATCTCGGCAAGGATATGCGCGTCGAGGAGATCCCCGAGGATATGCGCGACGAGGCTGAGGAGTACCGCACGCAGCTGCTTGAGGCGGTCGCCGATTTCGACGACGAGATCATGGAGCTGTATCTTGAGGGTGAGCAGGTGCCCACCGAAAAGATCAGAGCGGCGATCCGCAAGGCCACGACGCAGGTCAAGTTCGTCCCGATCGTGTGCGGCACGTCCTATAAGAATAAGGGTGTGCAGAAACTGCTGGACGCCATCGTCGACTATATGCCGTCCCCGCTGGATATCCCGCCGATCACCGGCACCGTGCCCAAGACGGACGAGGTCGAGCACCGCTCCGCGGATGATTCCGCGCCGTTCTCCGCTCTGGCCTTCAAGATCATGACCGACCCCTATGTCGGCCGCCTGGCGTTCTTCCGTGTCTATTCCGGCACGATCGAAGCCGGCAAATCCGTCCTGAACTCCACGAAGGGTCAGCGTGAGCGTCTGGGCCGCATCCTTTTGATGCACGCCAACCACCGTGAGGATATCACGCAGGTTTATTCCGGTGACATCGCGGCGGCGGTCGGTCTGAAGAACACCACGACCGGCGACACGCTCTGCGACGAGAAGAACCCGATCGTTCTCGAGTCGATGGAGTTCCCGGAGCCGGTTATCCGCGTAGCAATCGAGCCCAAGACCAAGGCCGGACAGGAGAAGATGGACATCGCTCTGGCGAAGCTCGCCGAGGAGGATCCCACCTTCAAAGCCTACACGGACGAGGAAACGGGTCAGACCATTATCGCCGGCATGGGCGAGCTCCATCTGGAGATCATCGTCGATCGCCTTCTGCGCGAGTTCCGCGTCGAGGCGAATGTCGGCAGACCTCAGGTCTCTTACAAGGAGACCATCACAAAGGCCGCTACGGTGGACACGCGCTACGCGCGCCAGACCGGCGGCAAAGGCCAGTTTGCACACGTCAAGCTCACGATCGAGCCCAACGAGCCCGGCAAGGGTTACGAGTTCGTCAACGCGATCACCGGCGGTGCAATCCCGAAAGAGTTTATCCCCTGTGTGGATCAGGGCATCCAGGGCGCGATGCAGGCCGGCGTGCTTGCGGGCTATGAGGTCGTGGACGTGAAGGTCACGCTCATCGACGGCTCGTATCACGAGGTCGACTCGTCCGAGATGGCGTTCAAGATCTGCGGCAGCATGGCATTCAAGGAAGCTTGCCAGAAGGCAGGCCCCACGCTCCTCGAGCCCATCATGAAGGTCGTCGTTACGGCGCCGGAAAGCTACATGGGCGACGTCATGGGCGACATCAATGCCCGCCGCGGCCAGATCGCCGGCACGGACATCCGCAACGGTGCGGCGATCGTCACTGCAAACGTGCCGCTGGCATCCATGTTCGGTTATGCGACCGACCTGCGCAGCAAGACGCAGGGCCGCGCCACCTACAGCATGGAGCCCAGCCATTTCGTAGAGCTGCCGAAGTCTCTTCAGGAGAAGATCATCCACGGCGGCAACTGACCTGCGCAACCGGCACAATGTGCCTTATAAGAAAGTAAGTCACAACATTATTTTAGAATTAGGAGGATATTCTAATGGCAAAGCAGATGTTCAATAGAAGCAAGCCCCATGTCAATATCGGCACCATCGGCCATATCGACCACGGCAAGACCACCCTGACCGCTGCGATCACGAAGGTTCTGTCCCTGTCCGACCCGAACAGCGCCGAGTTCGCCGCCTACGACCAGATCGACAAGGCTCCGGAGGAGAAGGCTCGTGGTATCACGATCAACACCGCTCACGTTGAGTACCAGACCGACGACCGCATCGGCGCCGACGGCACCGAGATCAAGGGCCGTCACTATGCGCACGTCGACTGCCCGGGCCACGCCGACTATATCAAGAACATGATCACCGGCGCTGCTCAGATGGACGGCGCGATCCTCGTTATCGCTGCTTCCGACGGCCCGATGGCTCAGACCCGTGAGCACCTGCTGCTCGCCCGTCAGGTCAACGTTCCGTACGTTCTGGTGTTCCTGAACAAGGTCGACCAGGTCGACGATCCCGAGCTGCTTGAGCTCGTCGAGATGGAAGTCCGCGAGCTGCTCGACAAGTACGAGTTCCCGGGCGACGACACCCCGATCATCAAGGGCTCCGCTCTGAACGCTCTGATCTCCGAGTCCACCGATCCGAAGGCCCCCGAGTATGCCTGCATCTGGGAGCTCATGGACGCTGTTGACACCTGGATCAAGACCCCGGAGCGCGCTGCTGACAAGCCGTTCCTGATGCCCATCGAGGACGTGTTCACCATCTCCGGCCGCGGCACCGTCGTTACCGGCCGTGTCGAGCGTGGCGTCGTCAAGGTTGGCGATAAGGTTGAGATCGTCGGCATCAAGGAGACCCAGGAGACCACCGTCACCGGCACCGAGATGTTCCACAAGACCCTCGAGTTCGCCGAGGCTGGCGACAACGTCGGCTGCCTGCTCCGCGGCATCGACAAGAAGGGCGTTGAGCGTGGTCAGGTTCTCGCCGCTCCGAAGTCCATCCACCCCCACACCAAGTTCAAGGGTCAGGTCTACGTCCTGTCCAAGGAAGAGGGCGGCCGTCACACCCCGTTCTTCAACAACTACCGTCCCCAGTTCTACTTCCGTACCACCGACGTGACCGGCGTCATCAGCCTCCCCGAGGGTGTTGAGATGTGCATGCCCGGCGACAACGTCGACATGGACGTCGAGCTGATCACCCCGATCGCCATCGAGCCCGGCCTGCGTTTCGCTATCCGTGAAGGCGGCCGTACCGTTGGTTCCGGTGTTGTCATCGCCATCAACGAGTAATTTCATCTTTCCAAAATCCTCTCCGGCTTGCCGGAGAGGATTTTTTTATCCAATTTGGCACAATTGTTTCAGAATGAAACTTTATTTTCGCCTTCTAATGCTTTTTTAAGGAATCGGACCTATATTGCGTGGTAAAGAAAGGCTCCGGACGGAGTGACATTCTGCCGTCCGTGTCCGACGTTTTGCCGGCACCTTTTCCATGTATGTAACTTGGAGTGCAGAGGAGGCAAATACCATGAAGGAAATGCGCAGAATACTGAGTCTGATCCTGACCCTTGTGCTGGCGTTCAGTCTCACGGCAGTGCCGGCATTTGCAGCGGATGCAGAGCCGGACAGCACGCAAAGCGGCTTTCTCAGTGAGATCCTGAGTCAGCTGGGCATCGTCAACGACGACAATTTCATCCACGGCATCGTCGGTGTGAACATCAAGGATCTCGTCGATCATATCGGCACGGACAGCAATTTCGTGCACGGTATCGTGCGCGTCACGGTCGGCGATCTGTTCAAGGACATCGCCAGCAACAGCAAGTATACCCACGCGATCGTGACCGTTGCGGACAATAAAATCAACATCAACTTCGGCGTCGCGCTTACGGACGCGCAGCGCGCGGACGAAAACGGTGAGACGGCACGCGCATTTTTGTCCGATCTGCTCACGGACGCGGGCATGACCGAGCTGCAGAGCAGCGGCATCGTCCGCTCCGTTGCGGCCGGTGCGCTCAGCGAAGATCAGGCCTCGGCGATGGTCGATCAGCTCGCTTCGACCGGAAATCTGAGTCTGACGGATGTCACGACGCTGCTCAGCGGCCTGTCAGCCAGCGGCCTGCTCGACACGGCGGCTGCGGCGCAGATGTTTCGCAGCGCTGCGGTCACGACTGCGGCGGCGTGCGGCATCCAGCCGCTGCAGGGAACGGGGAATGTGGCCGCTCTCTCGCATATTCTCGACAGCATCCACATTGTCGACGGCGATAACTTCATTCACGGGATCGTGCGTGTCAATATCAATGACCTCGTGGATCACATCGTCAGTGACAGCAATTTTATCCATGGCATCGTCGGTGTCAAGACCGGTGACCTGTTTGACAATATTGCCAGCGGCTGCACCTATACCCACGGCATTGTGACTGTCAGCGGAAATGTGATCAATATCAACTTCGGCGCGGCCGTGACGGATGCCAAGGCGGATGATCTTGACGGAGAAAATGCGCGCACGATCCTGACGAATATCTGCACAGCGGCCGGCATCCCGGATGAACAGACGCGCATCATCGTCTCCGGCATCGCGCAGCGCAGCCTCTCGGCTGACGACGCGCAGACCTTCACGACGCAGCTTGTCCGAACCGGCGATTTTGACCTCACCGGTGCGGCGGCAGTCATTTGCGCGCTCGACAGCGCACAGGTCATCTCCGACGGCACGGCGGTGGAGCTCTTTGAGAGCACTGCCGAGACGCTCGGCGTCCGGGAGGATGCAATTGACACGGAGATGAATGTTTTCCCCGATAACAGCGTCGTCCTGTCGCATATTCTTGACCAGCTGCGCATTGTCAACGGCGATAATTTCATTCACGGCATTGTCGGCGTGGACATTAACGATCTGGTTGACCACATCGCAAGTGACAGCAACTTCATCCACGGCATCGTCAATGTCGAGACCGGTGACCTGTTTAAGAACATTGCCAGCAACAACAACTATACCCACGGCATCATCACAGTTGTCGGAAACACGGTCAACATCAACTTTGGGCAGATTTTCGGCGACATCTCTTCCGGCGGCTCGAACAGCGCCGCTGCACAGCAGGCACTGACCGAAGTGCTCAAGACCTTCGGCGTCACGCAGACCGGCATCAACGCCATTCTGAAGGGCATTGCGGGCAGCATTCTCACGAACGACCAGATCGCGCAGCTGCTGTCCCAGCTGATCTCGTCGACGAACATGAATCTGAAAAATGTTGTGACGATCATCTGCGCGCTCTATAACAGCCGCACCATTACGCTGCAGCAGGCCATGACGCTGCTTGAGAAATATATCTCCCAGATGAGCTCCGGCACGACCGGCGGCAGCACCGGCACAACGACGACCCCGCAGCCGACAGACCCGCAGCCGGCGCAGGGCGGCCTGCTGGATACGGTCAACCACAAGGCGTATGTTTCCGGCCGCGGCGGGCAGACCTTTGCTCCGAACGGGTCGCTCACGCGCGCCGAGGCAGCGCAGATGCTCTATGCGCTCATGACCGAGCAGGCGCACAAGCAATATGACCGCACGAGCTGCAGCCTGCGCGATGTTCCGGCCGGCTGCTGGTATACAAGTGCTGTGAGCACGCTCGCAAATGTCGGCGCGATCAGCGGCTACAGCGACGGAACGTTCCACCCGGATCAGGAGATCACCCGCGCGGAGTTCGTGACCATTCTCGCCGGGATCTATGGCGTGAACACCACCAAAGGTATGCCGTTTACTGACGCCGGTCATGGTTGGTACTGTGACTACGTGGCCACGGCCTATGCCAACGGCTGGGTCAGCGGTTACAGTGACGGCACGTTCCGCCCGGACCAGACCATTACGCGCGCCGAGGCGGTGGTCGTTCTCAACCAGGTGCTCGGCCGCAGCTGCAATCTGACGTTCGTGCAGGCAAATGCACAGGCGGCATCGCGCTTTGCGGATGTGCTGCCGGGCGCGTGGTACTATGGCTACGTGATCGAGGCCTCGGTTGCCCACGCCTATACGAAGCAGGACGACGGCACGGAGCGCTGGACGGCGCTCAGCTGAAAAGTGAAATCAGAATAGACAAAGCGGCGGGCTGTCCGAGAAGGACAGCCCGCCGTTTGTGATCAGGTTTCGATGCGCTTTGTATGTGCGCGTGGTTTACCTCCGAGGTGAAAAAATAGAACGATCGAGACATTTGATCTTGATCATTCTGACTTTTCATACTGCCACGATTTGCTTGCGCTGTACAGAGAAAACGATCGAGTTTCAGCGTTTCCGCTCACGCCGCTTCGTTAAACTCCACAAATTTCAGGTGACGCGGGCACAAAACCATGCCGCGCGCCGTCGATAGGGAAGGCCGGGCAGACGAAAAACGCGTTGATTTGCGCCGCAAAATGTGGTACGCTGTCAGCGCGAAAAAGTCCGGACTCAGCCGGAAAACCTACGCGAATGGAAAGACGACTATGGATTATTATCTTTTGGCGGATATGACGGTGCAGATCGGCTATGAGCTTGCGATCGCCGGCGCGGAGACCTACCGCGTCGAGGAGACGATGCGCCGTGTGATCGAGGCGTATGGCACGGAGGGACAGGCGTTCGCCATTCCGAACTGCGTCGCCGTGAGCTTTGTGGCGCAAAATACAAAGCCGTTGACGATCATGAAGCGCGTCGGCTACCACGGCAACGACCTTGAGCGCATTGAAAAGCTCAACGCGCTCAGCCGGCGCATCTGCTCCGAGGTGCCGGAGCTGTCCGAGGCGCAGCGCTGGCTCAAGGAGACGGTGGCGGGCGTGCGCAGCTACGCCACGGGCATCTACTATCTCGGCAACTTCATTGCTGCGGCGGGCTTTTGCTGCGTCTTCGGCGGCACGGCGCGCGATTGGCTCTGGGCGGGGCTGAGCGGTCTGATCATCGGCTTTGTCACGCGCTGGCTCGACCGGCTCGAGGTCAACCAGTTTTTCAGCACCATTGCGGCGTCGTTTCTCATGGCGCTGCCGGCGTACATCGCAGCGGGGCTGGGCTGGCTCGACTGTGTGGCCGTGGTGATCATCGGCGCGCTGATGCTGCTCGTGCCGGGACTGTTGATCACAAACTCCATGCGCGACATCATCTACGGCGACACGAGCTCCGGTGTCAGCCGCATCGTACAGGTGCTGCTCTCGGCGTTTGCCATCGCGCTCGGCACGGCGGCCGCGTGGCACGTCACCGCGCCGCTCTATGGTCATGCGGAGGCGGCAGCGGCGCTGACGTATCCGCTCTGGGTGCAGGCGATCGCGACGTTTGTCGCCTGCTTCGGCTTTGTGATCCTGTTTAACGTCCACGACTGGGGGCGCATTTTGTGTGCGCTCGGCAGCGCGCTGACGTGGGTCGTGTATCTCCTGTGCGTCAAGGCGGGACACACGGTCTACAGCGCCAACTTCTTTTCCGAGGTCGTGGCCGCGTTTTATTCCGAGGCCATGGGCCGCTGGCGCAAGTGTCCGGTCACGTCCTACCTTGTGATTTCGAGCATTCCGCTGCTGCCCGGCGCCGGCATTTATTACACGATGAGCATCGGGCTCTCGGGCGCGGTGCAGGAAGCGCTGCAAAAGGGACTGGAGACGGCCGGCATCGCGGGCAGTCTCGCAGTCGGCATTCTGCTGGTGTCGACGGTGTTTCGCGTCATGAACGTGCGCAAGCGCCGCCTGACGTCCGGACGCACATGATCGGGAGGGCATGAGCATGGAAAGATACCGTGTGCTCTTATTCGATATCGACAACACGCTGCTGGATTTCACAGCCGGGGCAAAGCAGTCCATGGAGGCTATTTTTCTCGAGGCAGGGCTCCCGTATGCGCCTGAGATGTTTTGCGTGTTTCAGACGGAAAACGACAAGCTCTGGGCACGCATTGAGCGCGGGGAGCTGACGATCGCGGGACTGCGCGACGTGCGCTGGCAGACGATCCTTGCGCGCCTCGGCCTTGAGGCGGACGGCGCTGCAATGGAGGACGCGTTTCGCATCCGCCTGCACGAGAGCGCCGTGCCGGTCGCGGGCGCGCGGGAGGTGCTGGCGCATCTGCACGGGAAATACCGCCTGTGCGCTGCGAGCAACGGCCCTTATGCGCAGCAGGTGAACCGGCTGCACCGCGCGGGGATGTATGATTTTTTCGAGGCGCTGTTCATCTCCGGGCAGATCGGCGCGGAAAAGCCGAGCGCGGTGTTCTTTGATCGCTGTATGGAGCGCTTGCCGGGCGTGCGGCCGGAGCAGTGCCTGATGATCGGCGACTCGCTCACGGCGGATATCGCGGGCGGCAGGGCAGCGGGGATGCATACCTGCTGGTTCGACCCGGCCGACCGTGGCGCCGCCATGCCGCCGCAGGCGGATCTGCGCATTACGCGGCTGGATGAGCTGACGGATATTCTATAATTGCAGCCATTTTATAAAGACAAAACGGAGCGCTCGCCGATATCTGCGAGCGCTCCGTTTGCATACATGAGCACATAACGGCAACTTGCCAAAACCTCGTAGCCTTTCGCCAATGGCGCGGCGAAAGAAATTCCAATGATTTTCTCCGGCGACATGTGCGGCGGAGAAAATACCGCTCGGCCTGCAAACGTGCGCATTGTGCGCCGACGGCGTGCAATGCGTGCGCTGCAGTCAGGCCGCAAACCACTTTGTCAAAAAGTATTACTTTTTGACAACAACAAACGCGGGTGCAGATCGCTCTGCACCCGCGCGGGGTTATGCGGTTTCTGGCGTCAGCCGAAGATCAGATCTTCATGCAGACGTCCCATGCACGCCAGATGACGGTGCGCAGGTTGCCGATGGCAACGCAGTCACCGACGCGGTGCACGTGACGACCCTTGTCACCAACCGGAGCCGGCACGAAGCCGATGCCGTTGACGACGTTGTCGCACTCGACCTCGAAGGTCTTGCCGTCCGGACCCTTGACGGTCACGCTGCCGTCGCGGATGGCGGTGATGGTGGAGTGCAGGTAGGTCGGGACCTTGTGATACTCCATCGCGTCACGCAGGAAGGAGGTGTTGGCAAGGCAGGTAGCCTGAGCCGCGACCAGGTCGCCGGCGTACTCGACGATGATGGGGTGCTTGCCCTGGAGGATCAGGTCGTAAGCCGCCTCGCAGGAGGACTGGCCGCCGCCGAAGAACAGGACCTTGTCGCCGACTTCCTTCTTCTCCTTGAGCAGCTCGGTGAAGCTCATGGTCTTCTCGAAGCCCGGGATCATGGGCATGGTTCTCGGCACGGAGCCGGTGGCCACGATGATCTCGTCAAAGCCGCGCATGGTGCCAAGGTCGGTGACCTCGGTGTTGAAGCGGATATCGATGCCCTGCTTCTCAACTTCCTTCTTGTACCACTCAATGAGCTCCTTGTCGTTTTCCTTGAAGCTCATTGCGGAAGCGGTGAGGAACAGGCCGCCGAGCTCGTTGGTCTTCTCGAAGATGACCGGCTTGTGGCCGCGCTGCTTGAGCACGAGCGCGCACTCCATGCCGCCGATGCCGGCGCCGATGATGGCGACCTTCTTCGGGCTCTTGGTCGGGACAATCTTATATTTGTTGTGCTGCATCGTGGTCGGGTTCAGCGCGCAGCGGCCCAGATGCAGGGAGTCCTGCGTGCTCTGGATGTTCGCGGTGCCCTTGAACTTTGCGAAGTTGAAGCAGCCGTTGTGGCAGCGGATGCAGGGCTTGATCTCGTCCTGACGGCCCTGACGGATCTTGGTGACCCATTCGGGGTCGACGAGGTTCTGACGTGCGATGGCAACTGCGTCAAGACGGCCGGCAGCGATCTCTTCCGCGGCCTTGACCGGATCCATACGGCCGGCGCAGGCGACGGGCTTGTCGGTGAAGTTCTTGATGTGCTCGACGTACTCGAGGTTGCAGTTGTCGGGCATGTACTGAGGCGGATGTGCCCAGTACCACGCGTCGTAAGTACCGTTGTCGCAGTTGAACATGTCGTAGCCGGCATCGCCCAGATACTTGATGGCCTTCTCGGACTCGGCCATGTCGCGGCCGAACTCCTCGAAGTCGGTCTCGTACGGCATCGCGCCCTTGCCCCAAGCCTTGGTCTTGGAGACGACGGAGTAACGCAGGGACACCGGGAAGTCGGCGCCGGCCTGACGCTTGATGGACTGCACGACCTCGACCGGGAAGCGGAAGCGGTTCTCGAACGAGCCGCCGTACTCGTCGGTACGATGGTTCCAGTTGGCGATGGTGAACTGGTCAAGCAGGTAGCCCTCGTGGACAGCGTGGATCTCGACGCCGTCGACACCGGCCTCACGCAGCTGCTTCGCGGTCTTGCCGAACGCATCGACCATCTCGTGGATCTCTTCCACGGTCATCGGACGGGAGAGCATGTCCTCCTGCCAGCGGTTCGGGGTGGCGGAAGCGGACGCGCAGCAGTAGCTGACGTCGATCACGGGTCTGGCGAGCGCGCCGAGAACCTTGTTGTTGTTCAGGGTGACCATCCAGGGGGCAACGGCCATGGAGCGGCCGAAGCCGGCGGCAAGCTGAATGAACAGCTTCGAGCCGGTCTTGTGGTACTCGACCATGTACTCGGCGAGCTCTTTGAACATCTTCTTGTTCTGATAGAGCCATCTGCGGCCCATGGTGTCGCGGACACACTGCATGCCCGGGAGCACCAGACCGACGCCGTCCTTGGCGCGGGTCAGCAGGAAGTTCGCTGCTTCCTTATCGAAGTGGCACGGCTCCAGCCAGCCAAACAGAGAGGTGCCGCCCATGGAGCACTGAACAATGCGGTTCGGGATCTCAACATTGCCAATTTTCCACGGAGTAAACAGCGCGCTATACTTTTCGTCCATGAAATACATCCTTCCTTTTTCTTTGATTACGAAGATGAGCTGCCGTTGCTCCCGGCAGATCATCGGACGCTTCTGTAAGCACACATCGCACAGGATGCATACATACTGTGCATATCATAGCATACTTTTTGACAAAAAGCAATGAAATTCAATCGACACTCTCGTCTATTTTGCTCACAAAAAGCGCAAAAGTGTGACAAATGAGGCGAAAACCGGCAATTTTTTTGCGCCGGTCATCTGCGGAGCAAACAGCCACTGCGCACGGAAACGCGGAAAAATAACGGAAAAACAGTTGAAAAATACATAAATTCCGTCTTGAAATCCGCCGCCGGCTGTGCTATCTTAGTACCATTCTTTCACCTACAAAAACGATATGTATTAAGGAGGCTTCACGATGAGTGAACAACTGGATCGCGCGCAGGCGTGGGCGCTGCTGACGGAATTCAATCAGGATCCGTTTCATCTGCATCATGCAAGAACGGTCGAGGGCGTCATGCGCTATTTTGCGCAGGAGCTCGGCTATGGAGACGAGGTGGACTTCTGGGGCATCGTCGGTCTGCTGCATGATCTGGACTTTGAGCGCTACCCCGATCAGCACTGCATCCGCTCGCAGGAGATCATGCGCGAGCGCGGTCTGGACGAGCGGCTCATCCACGCCACGGCCAGCCACGGCTACGGCATTACGGTCGACATCGCGCCGGAGCACGAGATGGAAAAGGTGCTCTTTGCAACCGATGAGCTGACCGGCCTGATCGGCGCGGCGGCGCTGATGCGCCCGTCCAAGAGCGTGCAGGATATGGAGCTCAAGTCCCTGAAGAAAAAGTACAAAAGCAGCGGCTTTGCCGCCGGCTGCTCGCGCGAGGTCATCCAGCGCGGCGCGGATATGCTCGGCTGGAGTCTGGACGAGCTGCTGACGCGCACGCTCGACGCCATGCGTGTGGTCGAGCCGATCGTGGCGGCCGAGGAGGCCTGAACGCACCGAAACGCCGGGGAAAGGCATCCCCGGCGTTTTTGCACACGGGATCGCAAAGAACGGTCTTGAATTCCTTGCGATCTGATAGTATATTATGGATAACACCTGTATGCAAGGAGGCAACAGATCATGGTGATCTCAACCAAGGGGCGCTATGCGCTGCGCCTGATGATCGACCTCGCGCAGCATTGCGACGAGGGCTTCATCTCACTCAAGACCGTGGCACAGCGGCAGAACGTGTCCCTGAAATACATGGAGGCGATCGCAGCGGCGCTCAACCGCGCGAGCCTTGTCCTCAGCCAGCGCGGCAAGGAGGGCGGCTATTGCCTGAGCCGTCCGGCGAGCGACATCACGGTCGCGCAGGTGCTGCACAGCACCGAGGGCAGCATGGCCGCCGTGGCGTGCCTCGAATCCGGGGAGAGCTGCTGTGAGCGCGCGGCTCAGTGCCTGACGCTGCCGATGTGGAAAAAGCTCGACGCCGTCATGGATAACTATCTGTCGAGTGTCTCCGTGCAGGATCTGCTCGACGGCAAGGCGTGACCAGATACGGTCGGGGAAGGAGAAGCGCATTCTCGTTCCCCGATTTTTCTTTTTCACAAATTCCTATTGACAAGATGGGAAATACATGATACCATTTACCCACAAGGCAAATAGGAATTAAGAATTCAGAACATCGGGAGGAGAGCTTATGCGCGTTTATGCAGACAATGCGGCGACCACAAAACTATCCGCCGCTGCAAAGGAAGCGATGCTTCCATACTTTGATGAGATATACGGAAACCCCAGCACCCTCTACACCCTCGGACAGGAGGCGGCGGAACATCTGCTGGCCTGCCGCACCGAGATCGCGCGGCTCATCGGCGCGGCCGACCCGCGGGAGATCGTGTTCACCTCCGGCGGCAGCGAGGCCGACAATCAGGCCATCATCTCCGCCGCCGAGAACGGCGCACGCAAGGGGAAAAAGCACCTCATCTCCACGAAATTTGAGCACCATGCGGTGCTGCACACGCTTGACAAGCTGCGCCGGCAGGGCTTTGATGTGACGCTGCTGGATGTGCACGAAGACGGTGTTGTCCGCGTCGAGGACGTGGCGGCGGCCATCCGTGACGATACGGCGCTCGTGTCGGTCATGTTCGCCAACAACGAGATCGGTACGCTCCAGCCCGTTGAGGCCATCGGCGCGCTCTGCCGCGAGCGGGGCATCCCGTTTCACACGGATGCGGTGCAGGCAATCGGCCACGTGCCTGTGAACGTGCAGGAGATGAACATCGACCTGCTCTCGTGCTCGGCGCACAAGTTCCACGGGCCGCGCGGCGTCGGCTTCCTGTACGCCAGACGCGGCATCCCGCTCACAAGCATCATTGAGGGCGGCGCGCAGGAGCGCGGCAAGCGCGGCGGCACGGAGAACACCCCGGCCATCGCCGGCATGACGGCGGCGCTGCGCGAGGCAGTCGGCCATATGGATGAGAATATGCGCAAGGTCACGCGCCTGCGCGAGACGCTCATCACGGGTCTTGAGACCGTCCCGCACGCGCGGCTCAACGGCGACCGCGTGCGGCGCGTTCCCGGCACGGTAAACTTCTGCTTCGAGGGCATCGAGGGCGAGTCGCTGCTGCTTCTGCTCGACCGCAGGGGCATCGCCGCCTCCTCCGGCAGCGCCTGCACCTCCGGCTCGCTCGACCCCAGCCATGTGCTGCTGGCGCTCGGACTGCCGCACGAGGTCGCGCACGGCTCGCTGCGCCTGTCCGTGGGCGAATACAACACGGACGAAGAGATGCTGTATATCGTCGAAAATGTCCGTCAGGTGGTCGACTACCTGCGCAGCATCTCCCCGGTGTGGGACGAGCTGGAGACCGGCTTGCGCCCGCACCAGATCTAACAGATAACAGATTCAGATATCAGATAAAGGAGGCTTTCCTATGGCACTGTACAGCGAAAAGGTCATGGACCATTTTGAAAACCCCCGCAACGTCGGCAAGATGCCGGATGCCGACGGCATCGGCGAGGTCGGCAACGCCAAGTGCGGCGACATCATGCGCATGTATATCAAGGTTCGTGACGATGTCATCACGGACGTGAAGTTCAACACCTTCGGCTGCGGCAGCGCGATCGCGTCCTCGTCGATGGCGACCGAGATGATCAAGGGCAAGCCCATCGGAGAGGCGCTGGAGCTGTCCAATAAGGCGGTCGTTGAGGCGCTCGACGGCCTGCCGGCGCAGAAGCTCCATTGCTCCGTGCTCGCCGAGGAGGCGGTCAAGGCGGCCGTGAAGGATTACTACGATAAAAACGGCATCGCCTACGACGCTGATCTCTTTTCGACACATGACTGCGCCGCCTGCCATGGCGGCTGACAAACCAAATTGCTTTTCTTCCTTCCCCCTTCTATGTTTTTGCGAAGAACCCCCAACCGTCCGGCTGGGGGTTCTTTGTGCATGGACAGAAAAATCCCCGGCAGGCCGATCGCAGGCCTGCCGGGGGGTGGATCAGTAATAGATGCTGTTTCGCTTTGGCCTTGGTCGGAAGTGGATGCCTGACACCATGCCGAGCGCGGCAAACGTCGTGAACAGGGAAGAGCCGCCGTAGCTGAAAAACGGCAGCGTGATGCCGATGACGGGCGTGATGCCGATGCACATGCCGATGTTCTCAAACGTCTGGAACGTCAAAAACGCGGCCACACCGAAGCACACGAGCGAGCCCATGTTGCTGCCCGAGCGGATGCCGACCATGACGCAGCGGATGATGATGATCAGCAGCAGCACGATGACGAGGATGCAGGCGACCATGCCGAGCTCTTCGCCGATGACGGCGTAGATAAAGTCGGTGTGCTTGCCGGCAAGGGCGTTGGACTGGCTCTGCGTGCCGCTGCCGAGTCCCGCGCCGAACCACTGGCCGGAGGCAAGGGCGATCTTGCTCTGGTGCGGCTGCCAGTTGATGCCGGTGTTGGTCGGGTCGATGCTTGACACATACGGCGCGAGGATGCGGTTTTTCTGATAGTCGTGCAGCACGAAGTTCCACAGCAGCGGGATCATCGCGGCGATGGCCGCAAAGCCGATGGCGAACCAGTGCAGCGCAAAGCCGGCGGCAAAGAGCATCACGAGAAAGATGGAAAAGAAGATCAGCGCCGAGCCGAGGTCGGACGACACGACGAGGATCAGACCGAACAGCAGCGCAAAATGGCCTGCCAGCTGCGCGACCGACCACACGGAGTTGAGATCGTGGTATTCCTTCAGGTAGCTGATCTGCTTGGCCAGCACGATGATGAACGTGAGCTTGACGACCTCCGTCGGCTGGATGCCGATGCCGAAAAAGCGCAGCCAGCCGGTGTTGCCGGTGTTGTCGCTCACGCCGAAGGGGATCAGCAGCAGCAAAAACAGCACGTTGAACGCGCACAGGATCTGCCACTTGTCGGCCAGAACGTCCACGTCCAGCACCGTCATGGCGACGAACGCGATCACGCCGAGGATGAGCGACGCGCTCTGCACGATGACATACTTGGCCGAGTGATACGACGCCGTGGCGCTCGAGATGACGATGATGCCGAACGTGGCGCAGATGAGACCCATCACGAGCAGGAAAATATCCGCTCGGTGAAAAAACTCCTTTGCGTAGGACAGTGCTTTTTTCAAGATGGCCTCCTTTCTGCCGGACCGGCATTTTGAAATCGGCAATGATTATATCACAGAAAACCGCTTTACGCAACGGGCGAAACCGTGCTATAATACTTCTTCAGAATCGGAGGGATAGCATGCAGGAATATCTGACCCACAGTGAAGCGGAGACCGAACAGGCCGGCGCGGATTTTGCGCGCGCCCTGCCGGACGGCAAGGTCGTTGCCATGTACGGTGAGCTCGGCAGCGGCAAGACCGCCTTCGTGCGCGGTATGGCGCGCGGCATGGGGCTGACGTGCCGTGTCTCGAGCCCCACGTTCACGATCGTGAACGAATATGAGGGGCCGCGCGAGCTGATCCATTTTGATATGTATCGCCTCGGCAGCGCCGACGAGCTGTTTGACATCGGTTGGGAGGATTATGTCAACCGAGGCTCGGTCTGCGCCGTCGAATGGAGCGAGAACGTGGAGGACGCCTTTTACGGCGACGAGGTCGTTGTCCGCTTTGAAAAGCTCGGGCCGACGACCCGGCGCATCATCATCACGGAAGGGAGCGGGAAATCATGCTGATCCTCGCATTGGAATCGTCTGCAAAGGCGGCGTCGGCGGCGCTGTGCCGCGACGGTGTGCTCATCGCTCAGAGCCAGCAGTGCAGCGGCCTGACGCATAGCTGCACGCTGCTGCCGATGGCAGAGCAGATGCTCAGGGACACCGATATTGCGCTTTCGGACGTCGACGCCATCGCCGTCGCGCGCGGACCGGGCTCGTTCACCGGCATCCGCATCGGCGTGTCGACGGCAAAGGGGCTCGCCTGGGGCGCGCAGAAGCCCGCCATCGGCGTGTCGACGCTCGAGGCCATGGCGTATCACGGCATCGCGGCAGGGGAGGGCGCGCTCGTGTGCGCGGCCATGGACGCCCGCCGCAGCCAGATCTACAACGCGCTCTTTGAGATCCGGGACGGAAAACCGCAGCGCCTTTGTCAGGATCGTGCGATTTCGCTCGCAGAGCTGGGCGCGGAACTGAAAAAAATGCAGAAATCCGTTTTTCTGGTTGGCGACGGCGCACAGCTGTGCTATAATACATGTTTGGACATGGGTATCCCTGCAGTGCTTGCGCCGGGCAATCTGGTCGTGCAGAGTGCGTGGGGCGTGGCCATGGCCGCCTTCGGGCAGACGCCTGCCCCGGCTGAAGAGCTGCTTCCGGTCTACCTGCGCCTGTCGCAGGCCGAGCGGGAACGTCAGGCGCGGCTCGCGGCCGAGGCGGAAAAAGATTGAAAGCAGAAATACGGATGCAACAAAGGAGACGACGAGATGAGTAAAGTTCACGTTTTTGACCACCCGCTGATCCAGCACAAGCTCTCGATCCTGCGCGACAAGAACACCAGCGTCAAGGAGTTCCGGGAGCTGATTTCCGAGATCGCCATGCTGATGTGCTTCGAGGCCACGCGCGACCTCCCGCTTGAGGAGATCGACGTCGAGACTCCGGTCGCAACGGCACACTGCAGGCACATCGCCGGCAAGAAGCTGGCCATCGTGCCGATCCTCCGCGCCGGTCTCGGCATGGTCGACGGCATGGTCACCATGATGCCGAACGTCAAGGTCGGCCACATCGGCCTGTTCCGCGACCCGCAGACGCTCGAGCCGGTGAAGTATTACTTCAAGATGCCGCCCGACATTGCCGAGCGCGACGTCATCATCGTCGACCCCATGCTCGCCACCGGCGGCAGCGCGTCTGCCGCGGTGAAGTTCATGAAGGAAGTCGGCTGCAAGCACATCAAGCTCATGTGCATCATTGGTGCGCCCGAGGGCGTGCAGGTGATGCAGACCGAGCACCCGGACGTGGACATCTACGTCGCGGCGCTCGACGATCACCTCAACGAGCACGGCTACATCGTCCCCGGTCTCGGTGACGCGGGCGACCGTATCTTCGGCACGAAGTGATCCGCTCCTGTTGATCCCATAAGCAGACACCCGGTATTGGAAAAGCCAATACCGGGTGTTTTTTGCTGCATTATTGCAGGTTCAGGTGCTTGCGCAGCATCCCGTGCGTGAGGAAGAAAAAGCCCGCACAAAATGCCAGCGCGCCGGCACATCCGCAGCCGAGCAGGATGTATATGCTCTTGAGCAGCGGCATCGCAGTCATGGCCGGGAGCGGCTGTGCGCCGAGCCCGAAGATGAGCCCGAAGATCAGCGTCGTCAGCATCCGCGTGCCAATCCAGAGCACGAAGAAGAACACGACGGACATGAGCCCCTTGTTCTTTTTGAAGCTCTGCCCGATCGCCATGGCGGCATACGTCATCAGGCACAGCGCGACGCTGCACAGCAGCAGGAACGCGACGAACTCGATGATAAGCCCCGCGCTCTGTGCGCCGGTCATGGGCATACCGAACGTGTAGGTGACCTGAAAGCGGACCGCATCCTGATATGAGCCGAAGCGGCCCGTCACCAGCAGACCGAGCGCATCGACGGCGAGCGCGCCGAGAAACCACACGACCGAGACGATCAGCTTCGAGCAGATCAGCTCCGTCGTCGAGACTGGCAGCGTGAACATCAGGTATCCCTCATCGGTCATGAGGTTGCGGTAAAAGCGCAGGATCATCAGCACGACTGTCGTCACGACGGCGGCGATGAGCGAGAGCGAAAACACGAACGACACGAGCGAGCCGAGGATGCTGATCCAGATATTCGACTGGCTTTCACACAGGCGGGTGATCAGCCCCGTGAACAGGCCGAGCACCGGCACGGCTGCATAGACCGGCAGGATGATGCGCGCCGTGGCGCGAAAGTCCTGCTTCAACAGTTTTCCTAACATCTGAATACCTCCCGGAACACAGCGTCCACCGATTTGCCCTCCTTGGCGCGCAGGTCGTCCGCCGACGACTGCAGCAGCAGATGCCCGCGGCTGAGAAACGCCACGTCGTCGAGAATGTGCTCCACGTCCGCGATCAGGTGCGTGGAGATGACGACGGCGGCCTCGGGGTTGTAGTTGGAGATGATGGTGCTGAGAATGTAGTCGCGCGTCGCGGGGTCGACGCCGCCGATCGGCTCGTCGAGCAGGTAGAGCTTTGCCTTGCGGCTCATGACGAGGATGAGCTGCACCTTTTCGCGCGTGCCCTTGGACATCTGCTTGATCTGCTGCTTGGGCTGGATGCCGAGCCGCTGCATCATCTGCACGGCCGCCTCGCGGTCAAAATCATCATAGAAGTCACCGAAAAAGTCCAGCAGCTGCAGCGCCGTCATCCAGTCGGCGAAATAGGTGCGCTCCGGCAGGTAGGAGACGATCTTCTTCGTGTCCTTGCCCGGCGCCATGCCGTCGATGAGGATTTCGCCGGCGTCCGGCGTCAGCAGACCGTTTGCCAGCTTGATGAGCGTGCTCTTGCCGCTCCCGTTCGGGCCAAGCAGGCCGACGATGCGCCCCGGCTCGATCGCGAGATCCACGCGGTCGAGCGCCGGTTCTGCGCCGTAGCTCTTGCACAGCCCTCTGCATTCGAGAATTGCCATGTTTGTTAGTCCTCCTTTGTCTGCTGCAGATCCTGCCGCAGCAGCTCGAGCGCCTGCGCCCGGTCATACCCGAGCTGCGCCAGCGCCTGCCAGAATGCGTCGATGCCGGCCTGCGCCAGCCGACGCTTTTCCCGTCCGATGCGCGCGATGTCCTCCGTCACGGTGCGTCCGGCTGTGCGCTGCGTCCGGATGAGCTCCAGACGCTCCAACTCGGCAAGCGCGCGCTGCATCGTGTTCGGGTTCACGCCGGCATCGGCCGCGAATTCCCGCACCGACGGCAGTCTGCCCCCCGGCGGAAACACCCCGAGTATGATCGCGCGGGCGATCTGATCCACGAGCTGCGTGTAGACAGGCGCGTCGTTGCGAATGTTCCAGTTCATGGTGCGCCTCCTGTCCGAAATGCGTATCACTGTATTAAGCGATTAAGACAATAACACAATAACACTGCTCTGTCAAGCAGGAATTTGTGAAGAAAATGTAAAAACGCCCGCAGCGGCTGCTGCGGGCGTAACATATGTAGCAAAGGACGGGCTCAGCGTTCGATTTCCTGCTCACAGGCGTTTGCCGCGGCTGCCGGTACGGCGCGCCGCTGCGCGAGCAGGCCGGGCAGGATGGAGGCCAGACTGCCGCAGAGGATGCACGCGATGCCGGCGAGCATATTGCCCGGGATGGCCTCGTGCAGGATGAGGAACGCCAGCAGCGGCGCGAGCGCGGGCTTAAAGAAGAATACCAGCGACGTCGTCTGCGCGCTCGTGACCTCCATCGACAGGAAGTAACACGTAAAGCCGATGCCGGTCACGCCGATGTAGATATAGAGGACGATCGGCAGATTTGCCGCCGTGTAGCCCGTGAGAAAGGGGATGCTCGCAAAGGTGTCCAGACCGGCGGCGGTCAGCGCGGCGGAGACGGACGGAATGTGCGTCAGCGCGGCGAGTGCCATCATTTCGGCCGCGCCGAACAGAAAGCTGAAGCACGACACGGCGAGGCCGCCGAAGCGCGCGCACTGCCGCTTGCCGCACACGCCGTAGAGCGCGAACAGCAGCGTGCCCAGCAGGATATACGTCACGCCGAGCGCGTCGAGCTTCAGGTGCCACGGCTGGATGATGAGCACGATGCCGGCCACGTCAAGCGCGAGACCCAGAACCTGATTTTTGGAGATCGACTCCCGCAGCAGCAAAAAAGCAAACAGCGTCACGAACACGGGGTTGCTCGAAAACAGCACGCCGACGACCGACGCCTGCACGCGCGTGACGGCAAGCTGATACAGCGACATGCTCACCGCAATGCCCATCAGCCCCAGCAGCGCAAACGTGCCGAGCGCTTTTCCGTCGAGCGACAGGCGGCGCTTTCTGAGCTCGCGCACGGCCAGCGGCACGAGCACCAGCCCGCCGACCAGAAAGCGGCTGAAGTTGAGCTGGATGGGGTTTAATTGTCCGGCAATGCACTTGAGCGCGACCTCCATGCTGGAAAACAGCAGCGTCGTGATCAGGATGTACAGATAACCGCGTTTCATATCCGCACCTTCTTTTTATCACACAGATGGTTTTCGTTGTAACACCATTTCGTCCGCTTGTCAAGCGGTATCGGCGCCGGAAAATGCGCTGCACCCCGCGTCCGCTCCGGCGGCGGGCACCGGCTGCCGAAAACGGCGTCAGCGCGGCAGACGGCCTGCGTTGCGCTCCCAGAACACGCCGTCGGCATAGCCCTGAATGGCGTGGTTTTCGGCCGCCATCTCCAGCCGCTTTTGCGCCCATGCGCAGTATTGCTCGCTGCGCTCGATGGCGACGAAGCGGCGGCCGAGCTTTTGCGCCGTCACGGCCGTCGAGCCGGAGCCGGCAAAGGGGTCGAGCACGATATCGCCGGGATTGGAGCTTGCGAGGATGAGCTTTGCCAGCAGCTTTTCGGGCTTTTGCGTCGGGTGCGCGGTGTTTTCCGGCATCGACCAGTAGGGCACGGAGATATCGTCCCAGAAGTTTGACGGGCACGTGTTGCGGAACTTTCCGTCCGGCGTGTCCTCCCAGTCCTTCGGCCGGCCGTCGTCGCGGTAGGGCGCGCGCACGCGCCGGCGCACCTTCACGGCGTCAACGTGGAACGTGTAGTCGTCCGTGCGCGTGGCAAACCAGATGTCCTCCATGGCGTTTTTCCAGTTGTGCTGCGCGCCGCGCCCCTTTTCCCGCTGCCATGTGATGCGGTTCTGCACCCGGAAATATTCCTTGAGCGTCAGGCCGATGATCGGGCTTGAGCGCCAGTCGCAGCAGACGTAGACCGAGGCGTCCGGCTTGAGCAGCGGCAGCAGCAGCTCGATCCATGCGCGGGTGAAGGCGGCGTAGTTTGCGTCCGTCATGCGGCGGAAGCCGCCGCCGGAGAAGTCCTTCGTGAGGTTGTACGGCGGATCGACGATCAGCAGGTCTGCAAAGCCGCGCGGCAGGTGCGGCGCGACCTGAAACGTGTCGCCGCAGACGGTGCGGCCGCACACCGCGTCGAGCGGGACATCCTGCGCAACGCGCAGGCAGCGCGCAAGATATTCCGGCGCATCCTGCGGCAGGAAGTCGATGGTCTTGTTGCGTTCGGCTTTCATGGTGTCACCTCGGTAAAGAGAAAGGACCCAATCTGAAAAGATTGAGTCCTTTTTTGTGGCGGAGAAGGAGGGATTCGAACCCTCGATACCCTTGTGGGGTATACACGATTTCCAATCGTGCGCGCTCGACCAGGCTACGCGACTTCTCCACGCTCTGTTCGGGTTGCTTTCATTTCAAATTGTCAGCTTGCACATTATAATCAAAATTTCCCGCAAAGTCAAGTACCAATTTGAAAGATTCGCATTTTGCGCGCATTTGTTCAGAAAATCAGCCCGCTGAGCAGCGTGCGCACGCGCTGCGCGTGGCGCGCGTCCTGCTGTGCCATGGCGTGCAGCGTCTCTCTGAGCGGCATCGGCGCAGCATCGGCTGCCGCATCCAGCTGCGCGCTGAGCGCGATCTCCTGCCAATAGATGCCCCGCAGATCCTGCGCCGCCGTGCTCAGCCGCGGACAGGCGGCGGGCGGGACGCAGAGCGTGCCCGTGCGCAGAAAATGCTCCGTCTGCAGCGCCCTGAGCTGCGCGCGCTCCTGCGCGGCGATCTGCCCGAGCGGCTGCCGGTATGCACACAGGCGCTGCGCGAGCGCGGCGCAGAAGGCGGCGACGGCCGCCTTTGCGCAGATGCAGCCGCGCAGCTGCGCCGTGAGTGGGTCGGTCTCTGGCTGTTCGGGCGCTGCTGTGATGCCTGCTTCACCTGTTACACGCTGCCAGACGCGCAAAAACGCGGCGCTGTCGAGAAAAACGGGGTCATTCATGTTCCATCCCTCCGCTTCATGCTATGCCTGGCTTGCAAAAATGTGCGGGATGTGCCATAATCGCAGCAGAAACTTTTCACCGGAGGCGACCACCATGGCTCGATTTTTTATAGCAGGTACGAATTTTCCGAACGGCCGGGCGATCATCCGCGGCCGCGACGCAGACCATATCCGCGTACTGCGTCTGCGCGCGGGTGACGACATCGTCATCTGCGACGGGGCAGGGCGCGACTATAAGTGCCGCCTTGTGCAGACGCTCGAGCATGAGGCCGAGGCCGAGGTTATCGAGGTCGTCCCGTGCAAGGCCGAGCCCACGGTGCGCACGACGGTGTTCGCGGGTCTGCCCAAGGGCGAGCGCAGCGATTTTCTCGTGCAGAAGTGCACCGAGGCCGGCGCGTCCGAGATCGTGTTCTTCTCCTGCACGCGCTGCGTGGCCAAGGCTGCCAACATCGAAAAGAAGGTCGAGCGCTGGCAGCGCATCGCCGAGGAGGCGGCAAAGCAGTCGGGGCGCGGCATCATTCCGCAGGTGCGCTATACGGCGGACTATGTCAGCGTGCTCAACGACGCACTGCACACCGACCTGCCGCTGTTCATGTACGAGACCGGCGAGCGCGAGACCATCCGCGACGCCATCGAGCACGCGGCGCAGCCGGCCGCGACGGCGGCCATCATCACAGGGCCGGAGGGCGGCTTTGCGGAATTTGAGGCCGACATGGCGCGCAAGCTCGGCATGCATATCTGCTCCATGGGCGAGCGCATCCTGCGGTGCGAGACCGCGCCGGTCGTCGCGCTCACGGCGCTGATGTACGGCACGGGAAATTTGTGAACTTTTTTTGAATCAGGGCTTGACAAGCCTTGTGCGGGTATGTAATAATACTCCACGCAATCAAATGAATATCCAAGGAAACCTCAAGGATCGGCGCAGCCGAGACTGGAGGCGGAGGAGACTCTGGAGAATCCCGTGCAAAGCGGGTGCCGAAGGTGTAAGGCGCAAGCCGAATCTCTCAGGCAAAAGGACAGAGCGAGTGCCCGACTTGTGCGGGTGTTCAGGCGCTGTTTGTTCTCTGGAGCTGCTGGTCAAACCGACCGGCAGCTTTTTGCTTTGCAAAAATCAATGCAGAGGGAGAAACAACATGGAAACTTTACTCAAAATCGTGCAGACCGTCAACATGTACCTGTCAGACTATGTGCTGATCATCCTGCTCATCGGCGCGGGACTGTATTTCAGCATCCGCACGAAGTTCGTGCAGGTGCGCTGCTTCGGCGAGGGCTGGCGGCGCTTTTTCGGTGAGTTCAGCCTCAACGGGGAAAAGCACAAGGCCGGCATGAGCTCGTTCCAGGCGCTGGCGACGGCGGTCGCGGCGCAGGTCGGCACCGGCAACATCGTCGGCGCCTGCGGCGCGATCCTTATCGGCGGCCCCGGCGCGATCTTCTGGATGTGGTTCATCGCATTCTTCGGTATGGCGACGATCTATGCCGAGGCGGTGCTCGCGCAGGAGACCCGCGTCGTTGAGCCCGACGGCACGGTGCTCGGCGGCCCGGTGTATTACATCAAGCGCGCCTTCCCGAACGGCTTCGGCAAGTTCCTTGCGGGCTTCTTCGCGGTCGCGATCATCCTTGCGCTCGGCTTCATGGGCTCTATGGTGCAGTCCAACTCCATCGGCGAGGCGTGCCAGAATGCATTCCACATTCCGAGCTGGGTCATGGGCCTGATCGTGTGCGCCATCGCGGCCTTCATTTTCATCGGCGGCGTGCAGCGTATCGCCTCCGTCACGGAAAAGATCGTGCCGGTCATGGCCTGCCTGTATCTGCTCGGCGGCTTCATCGTGCTCATCGCCCGCATCCGCTACGTGCCGGAGACCTTCGGCATGATCTTCAAGTATGCCTTCATGCCGGATGCCATCATCGGCGGCGGCATCGGCTACGCGCTCAAGACGGCCATCAGTCAGGGCGCAAAGCGCGGTCTGTTCTCCAACGAGGCCGGCATGGGCTCGACCCCGCACGCACACGCGCTGGCCAACGTCAAAAATCCGCACGAGCAGGGCACGGTCGCAATGATCGGCGTGTTCATCGACACGTTCGTCGTGCTGACGATGACGGCGCTCGTCGTCATCTCCACGCTCTACGCCGGAAACGGCCCGCTGGCGCATGGCGCGGTCGACGGCATTTCCAAGACGAACATGGCGCAGCTCGCGTTCTCGAGCGTGTTCGGCGAGACGCTCGGCAATGCCTTTGTGGCGATTTGCCTGCTGTTTTTCGCGTTCTCGACGATCGTCGGCTGGAACCTCTTCGGCCGCATCAATGTCAACTATCTCTTCGGCAAGAAGGCGAACCTCCCGTACTCCATCATCGCCCTTGTCTTCATCTTCCTCGGCTCCTGCCTGTCCAATGATCTTGTCTGGGAGCTGACGGATATGTTCAACCAGCTCATGGTGCTGCCGAACGTCATCGCGCTCATGGCGCTCTCCGGCCTTGTGGCCGTGGCCGCGCGCAGAAGCGGCGATGAGCACGAGCGCGAGCTGCACAAGTAATTCCGCGTAGAATACGCAAAACCGCCCTGTACCGATCGGTGCAGGGCGGTTTTTGCTTATCCGGTTATTTGCAGCGGCGCAGCACCTCGAGCGTGTAGCGCCAGACGCGCTGCACGGAGGCGATGTGCATCCGCTCACGGCAGGTGTGGATCTCCGTCAGGTCAGGGCCGAAGGATACGCAGTCGAGCCCCGGCAATTTCCCGGCGAACAGACCGCATTCCACGCCTGCGTGGATGGCCTCCACCTTCGGGTCGTGACCGTACTGCTCGCGGAAGACGTCGATCATCCGCTCGCGCAGCGGCGAATCCTTGCGGTATTCCCATGCGGGATAGTCGCCTGAGACGTCAACGCTGCCGCCGAGCTGCGCCATCAGGCAGCGCAGGCGCGCGACAAGCATCTCCTTTTGCGTGGCCACGCTGCTGCGCACGCAAAACGACGCCTGCACGCACCGCTCATCCGTGGTCAGGATGCCGAGGTTCAGCGACGTCTGCACCAGCCCCGGAATGTCCTGACTCATGGCCTGAATGCCGTTCGGCAGGCAGCAGAGCATGCACACGGTGCGCTGCGTGGAGGCCGCGTCCATCGGCGGCATCTGCGGCTGCACAGGTTCGGCGCGCACGAACACGTCCGGGTCTGCGGCCGCGTATTCGTGCCGGAGCGCCGCGTCCATGTCCGCGACTGCGGCCTGTGCCGCGCCGGGGTCGGCCGCGATGATGACGGCGCGGCTCTCGCGTGGGATGGCGTTGTCCTTCAGGCCGCCGTCTACGCGGACGATGCGCAGCGCCGTGCGCGCGCCGGCGGCGTACAGAACGCGCCCGAGAAGCTGGTTTGCGTTGCCGCGCCCCTTGTCGATCTCCGCGCCCGAGTGGCCGCCGAGCAGCCCGCCGACCGTGACGGCGAGCGCCGTGCCCGAAAATGCCGCACGCGTGACCGGCAGCGTGCACACGGAGACGTTGCCGCCCGCGCAGCTGACGGTGAGGATGCCCTCGTCCTCGGAGTCGATGTTGAGCATTGTGCGACCCTGGAGCACGGAGGCGTCGAGCGCGTCGGCACCGAGCATGCCGGTCTCCTCATCGACCGTGAGCACCACCTCGAGCGGGGGATGCGGGATGTCGTCCGCATCCAGAATGGCCAGCGCCATCGCAACGGCGATGCCGTCGTCCCCGCCGAGGGTCGTGCCGCGCGCGCCGATCGTGCCGCCGTCCACGAAGAGGTCGAGCCCTTCGCGGGTCATGTCTTTTGTGCAGTCGGGCGCGGTCTCGCAGACCATGTCCATGTGTCCCTGCAGGATGACCGGTGCGGCGGTCTCATAGCCCGGCGTGCCGGGACAGAAGATGATGACGTTGTTGTGCGCGTCCTGAATGTGGCGCAGGCCGCGCGCGGCTGCAAAGCGCACGAGATAGTCGCTGATCGCTTTTGTGTTCCCCGAGCCGTGCGGGATGGCGCACAGCTGCTCAAACTGTGCAAAGACGGCCTGCGGCTGCAGATGTTCCAAGATCGGCATGATGTGTCTCCTTTCGTGACGGGAAACCGGCGGGCACGACTGTGTCCGCCGGTGGGTGATCAGACTTCTTCCGGGAGCTGTACCCGGGACAGGGAAGCGCGGATGTTGCCCGTGAACAGCAGGCTCAGGCGGCGGATCTGCGTCTCGAGATCCTCCTTCATCCCGTTTTCGAGCCACGCATAGAAAATGCCCGTGATGCCGAAGCGGTAGAGGTCGCACACAAGCTTTTTGTCCTGCTCGCTCACGCGCAGTCCCTTTGCCTGCTGCTCAACATAGCTGCGCATCATTTCCTCGGACACGCGGTTGACGTGCCCCTCCAGCTCCAGCCGGTGCGAGGAGGTGTAGATGTGGTAGACGGCGCGCTTGTGCTCGCGCGCAAAGCGGGACGCGGTGATCATGCACTCCTCCCAGCTGCCGGTGGCCTCAAACTCGGCGATCGCGCGGTCGGTCTCACGGCGCAGGATGATGTCGAGCAGCTCAAAGAGGTCGGAGTAATGATAGTAAAATGTCCGGCGCGTGATCTGACATTCCTCTACAAGCTGCGTCACGGTGATCTTATCAAACGGCTGCTCGGACAGCAGCTTCAGGAACGTGTCCTGGATGGCGGCTTCGGTCAAGTGTGCCAAGCGGGATTCCACCTTTCTGGGTGTGCGGCGCGGTCATCGCGCGGCTGGATTTTGGTCCTGTGCGGGGAGATATTCAATGTATGCATAGCTGCTGCGCTCAGAAACGGTGCTGCACAGGAAGGTATGGACTTTCTCATGCAGCTCCCGTCTGGCGCTGCGCGGCGGCAGGGCGGGATCCGGATAAAACGGATCGCTCACGACGACGGTGATCAGCGGCGGAAGTGCGCGCAGCAGCTTTCTCTGCCGGTAGACGACCGCCGCGGCGACGGCGGGCAGCTGCTCGCGCACGGGATAGGAAAACGACGTGTCCGGAAACGGCCGGATGCCGTTGTAATACGGCCAGATGTGCGCCTCGGGGTAGATCATCACGGCCTGCCCGCGTTCGAGCCGGCGGTGCATGGCGGCCAGAAACTGCCGCGTGCCCTCAATGGTGTTCGCCAGCGGGAGCGCGCCGAGCATCTGCACGATGTTGCGCACACCCGGGATCGAGACGGTGTCGGCGGAGGTGATGATGCTCACGCGCCGCGGGAACGCCAGCAGCGTCGGGATGAAGGCGTCGGCCAGCGTGTTCGTGTGGTTGCCGTAGAGGAAATACCCGCCCGGCAGCGCACGCAGCGCCCTGCGGTTTTCGATGCGCAGGCCGAACACGAGCTTGCAGTACAGAAACAGAAACGGCGTCATCACCATCCGGTATACGACGAAGGCGAGCGCATTCCAGAGCGGCCCTTCGTGCTCATACGGGAAATCCGCGCCGATCTGCTTCGGGCGGATGCGCCCGTTGGTCGGCGCAAAGTCGTCGTGCAGCGGGTCGTGATAGTAGACGGTCCTGCGGCTCATGCAGGTTCACCGGCCATGGCGGCGGCGTCAAGGAGCATCCGCTCCATCTGGCGCATGCAGCTTCGCTGTTCAAACTGTGTGCCGCTCTCGAGGTATCTGCGGCTGTAGTCCGCGCGCTCGTCCGGATGGCTCACCCAGTAGTCGATCCTGCGCGCCATGTCCTCCGCGTCCTTATTCTTAAACAGAGACTTCTCATCGAGCGCGAAGGCCTTGGCCGCGCTCTTGGGCGAGTCGGCGATGACCGGCACCAGCCCGCAGGCGATGGCTTCCAGACAGGCGATCGACTCGATCTCCACCTCGGCAGGGTGGCAGTAGAGGTCGGCGCAGCGCAGCAGATTCAGCAGCTCCTGCCGCGTGAAGAACGAGATCTCCATGTCCACGCCGTACCGTTCGGCGAGGTGGCGGTAGTGCGCCTCGCGCGGGCCTTCTCCGGCGAGGATAAGATGGATCTGCTCGCGGTAGGCCGAGCGGCCGATGGCCTCGATGAGGATCTCCTGGTTCTTTTCGCTCGACAGGCGGCCGGTCGAGACGATGAGGAACTTATCCTCAAGCCCCTCCGGACGCGTGGCCGGGCCGGGGGTGAACATGCTGTTGACGCCGTTGGAGATCACGCGGCCGTTCGTCGGGCCGACGACGGCCTCAAACGTATCGCGGATAAACTGTGTGGGGTAGTGGATGATGTCCGAATACTGGTACACCATCTGGTAGCACGCCCGGTACACGCCGCGGTTGATGGCGGCCGAGTCCTTGCACAGGAAGTGCGCCGTGACGTTTTCCGCCTGACAGTGAAAGCTCGACGTGATGGGCTTGTTGTACGCCTTGGCGATCTTCACCGCCGTGTGCGACAGGCGCAGCACGAACGTCGTGTGCACGACGTCGCAGTCGCGGATCGCCTCCTCGAGGATGGAGCGGTCCACGCGCGGCAGCGTCACGCCGTTGCGCTCCACGATCGGGTTGAGCAGATAGAGGTTGCGCTCCGGCACAACATAAAAGCACTCGTTGCCGGCCTTGTCCTGATCGGCGCAGACCACGCGCACGGTGTGCCCCTGCGCGCGCAGATACCGGATGAGGTTCATGCAGGCAATGGTGGTGCCGTTGTTCTCTTCGCCCAGAATATCGCAGACAATCGTAATCGTCATTGTGTCGTATCATTCCTTGCATTTTTCAGAATTGGCAGGGGTGTGCCTGCCGCAGGATGCGACGCCCATCATTGTAACCGGCAAAAATGAGAGCCGCATTAGAAAACGGTTTTTCCACAGATCGTTCGCTGTGTCTAAAAACGTATTTTATCATAACACATTTCCATGTGTGATAAAACTTCTCACGTGACCAAAAATGTGACATTATGGGGAGAAAATTTGCAAAAAACTGTGCCCCCTTGAATTCGGAGGCCGAATCATGTATGATAATAAGTACGCAAAATGCACATTTTTTGTTTGAGGGAGCAAAGAAATTATGACAGATTTTCAGAAGATGTATCAGGACAAACTGACGACACCGGAGCGCATTGCACAGCAGGTGCAGTCCGGCTGGCTCATCGGCATGGACACGGCGACCGCCCAGACCCCGGCCATCATGGCCGCGATGGCGGAGCACATCCGCAATACCGATATCACCGGCGTGAAGGTGCAGACCCTGCTCGACGGCTATCCGTTCGACTTTTATACCGACCCGGCGCTGGCCGGTAAGATGACGGGCTACAGCTGGTTTTCCAGCAGCGCGGCGCGCAAGGCGGTCAATGCCGGCTATGCCGACATCATCCCCGCATACTACCGCGATTTCCCGACCCGCATCCGCACCGAGTACGACTACGACGCCGTGTGCGTCGAGGTCTCGCCGATGGACAGCCACGGCTACTTCAGCCTCGCGCTCAACGGCTCGTATATCGATGCTATGTTCGAAAAGACCAAGCGCATTTACCTTGAGGTCAATGACCGTCAGCCCCGCGCCCTGTGCGGCTCGCTGATCCACATCTCGCAGGTCGACGCGCTCGTGGAGTATCACCACGATCTGCCGGTGCTGCCGCCGGTGCAGCTTGACGACGTGAGCAAGACGATCGGCGGCCTCATCGCCGACCTCATCCCCGACGGTGCGTGCCTGCAGCTTGGCATCGGCGCGATCCCGGATGCGACCGGTATGGCGCTCAAGAGCAAGCACGATCTCGGCATCCACACCGAAATGTTCACCGACTCCATGGTCGAGCTGATCGAGTGCGGCGCAGTCAACAACAGCAAAAAGCAGATCCACCGCGGCAAGACCGTCACGACGTTTGCCTTCGGCTCGCAGCGTATCTATGATTTCGTCGACGACAACCCGTCCGTCGAGATCCTGCCGGTCGACTATGTCAACGACCCGAACGTCATCTGCCGGAACGACAACATGATCTCCATCAACGCGGCGGTCGAGGTCGACCTCTTCGGCCAGGTCTGCGCCGAGTCGGTCGGCACGAAGCATATGTCCGGCTCCGGCGGTCAGATCGACTACGTCCGCGGCGCCTGCCAGTCCCGCGGCGGCAAGAGCTTCATCGCCTTTACCTCCACGGCCAAGGGCGGTACGATCAGCAAGATCAAGCCCATCCTCACGCCGGGCGCCGTCGTCACGACGAGCAAGAACGATGTCGACTACATCGTCACCGAGTACGGCGTGGCGCACCTGCGCGGCCGCAGCCTCGGCGAGCGTGCCCGCCAGCTCATCGCCATCGCGCATCCCGACTTCCGCGACGAGCTGACCTTTGAGGCCAAAAAGCGCGGCATGATGATCTGATCTCACGCCGGATATCACAATGCAGATCCTGCTGTCCGCAGTCCGCGGACAGCAGGATCTTTTTGTCTTTTCTACCGGAGGACGTTGTGTATCCCTGAGCACATAATGGTGACGCGTGTTTCATCAAGAAATGCAATTTGTGCAAAAAGGTGACACTCGTCCTGCGCTGGTGATTGTTCTCTTTTCGCAGCAAGACTATAGTGCAACCATAAAAAAGGGGACAGATACTTCTCGCTGCCCCAAAATCTATTGGAGGGATTTTCATGAAGAAAACGTGGAGCAGAGTGCTCGCCACCGTTCTGGTGCTGGCGATGGTGCTTTGCATGCCCGGCTTCGCAGCAAGCGCTGAAACGGTCGACTATGACGCCGACCATGCGACCTCCGCTGCGGAACTGACGGACGCGGACCTGCCGGAGCTGCTGTCTTCCGACGGCAACCACTATCCGATCGTGATGGTGCACGGCCTGTTCGGCTGGGGCGGCACGGAAGTGCTCGGCCTGAACTACTGGGGCGGCTTCAGCAGCCTGCGCGATATCCTCAACGACGCCGGCTATGAGGTCTACACCCCGTCGATCGGCCCCGTCGCCAGCAACTGGGACCGCGCCTGCGAGCTGTATGCCTACCTCGTCGGCGGTACGGTCGACTACGGTGCGTATCACTCCGCCACAAACGGCCACGCCCGTTACGGCCGCACGTTCCCGGGCGTCCTGCCGGAGCTGAACAATCCGGACAGCGAGCTCAAGGTGCACCTGATCGGCCACAGCATGGGCGGCGAGACGATCCGCATGCTCGCGCAGCTGCTTGAAAACGGCGACGCCGACGAGCGCAACGCCAGCCGCGGCGGCGATATCAGCCCGCTGTTTACCGGCGAGTGCCGCCACTGGATCGAGAGCATCACGACGCTGTGCACGCCGCATGACGGCAGCCAGTATGACACCAAGGTCTATCAGAATATCGGCGATCTGGCGCAGTATGCCATGGGCATCATCGGCGCGGTCACCGGCTCGAACGTCAATGAGAACAACTTCGGTCTGGACTTCAAGCTTGACCAGTGGGGTCTGGTGCGCCAGCCCGATGAGTCTTACTCCAGCTACTTCAATCGCGTCATCAACAGCAAGATCTGGACCCAGCACACCGATGACCTGAGCGTCTATGACCTCGACGTCGACGGTGCGGCCGTGCTCAACGGCTATGCCAAGGCACAGGATGATATCTACTACTTCTCCATCGCCTGCTCGAACACCCACCGCGATCCGCTGACCGGCCACTATCTGCCGAACGCCAGCATGAACCCGATGATGATCAAGAGCGGCACCTACATGGGCAGACACGTCAACTACGCGGTCGGCCATGTGAATATCACCCCGGAATGGTGGGAGAATGACGGCATCGTCTCCGTCCGTTCCGCCATCCGCCCGCACGAGAATTCCACGGATAAGTACAACGAGAACTACGGCGTCGGCTCCGACGGCAAGATGACCTTCAAGTCCGGCACCAAGATGGGTGTCTGGAACTACATCGAGAAGATCGACAACACCGACCACATCAACATGGTCGGCCAGACGCAGAAGTCCACCCACGCCATGCTGCAGGCCAAGTTCTTCGAGCTTGCCAAGATGCTCAACAGCATCCCGGTCAGCAGCACGTCCGGCATCCATTCCTGCCCGGGCGCCCGCTTCACGGATATGCCGGCTTACGGCATGTGGGCGCATGATGGCCTGGATTACTGCATCCAGAACCGCATCATGAACGGCACGAGCGCGACCACCATCTCCCCGGACGGCACGACCACGCGTGCGCAGCTGGTCACGATGCTCTACGCTCAGGCCGGCAGCCCGAAGGTCACGAAGACCGGCCGCTTCACGGATCTGACCGAGAGCTGGTATGTCGATGCGGTCAACTGGGCCGCGGAGAAGGGCATCGTGAGCGGCACGAGCGCCACCACGTTCTCCCCGAACGCGGCGATCACGCGTCAGGATATGGCGACCATTCTCTATAACTACGCAAAGAACGTCCTTGACCTGAACGTGTTCCAGACTGCGGATCTGACCGGCTACCCGGACTACAGCAGCATCTCCGGCTATGCCTGCACGCCGATGTCCTGGGCGGTCGAGCAGGGGCTGATCTCCGGCTCTGCCCATGCCGACGGCAGCGTTACTCTCGACCCGCAGGGCGCTGCGACCCGCGCGCAGACTGCTACGATCCTCATGCGCTTCTGCCAGAACGTCCTCTGAGACTTCATTTCAACACACAAGCCCGACGGGAACTTCCCGTCGGGCTTGTCCTGTTTTACGCACAAGAGCTTACCGTGCCTTTTCCCAGCCGTCGAGCGGCGCGCGCTGGATCGCGCCGAACACCTTGCTGCGCAGGTCGGGGTAGGTGAGGCTCATGGTGCGGATGAGCTCCTTGATCTCGTGACGCTTGCTGCCGCGGTCCTCCGGGCAGGGGTTTTCGACGACCGGAAGCTGCAGCGCTGCTGCGAGGTTTGCGATGCGCCCCTCGCCGGCATAGAGCATCGGGCGGATCTGATCCACGCCCGTGCGCGTCATGTGCGTCACCGGCTGAAAACAGCTGATGCGCCCCTCGTATACGAGCGAGAGCAGGAACGTCTCGACCGCATCGTCGAAGTGATGACCGAGCGCGAGCTTCGTGATGCCGCGCTCGCTGAGTGCGGTGCACAGCGCACCGCGGCGCATCTTGGCGCACAGGGAGCAGGGGTTATCCTCCCTGCGCACGTCGAACACGACCTCCTTGATGTCGGTCTTCAGGCGCGCATACGGCACGCCGAGCGACGCGCACAGCTCTGCCACCGGCGCAAAGTCCATGCCCTCGAAGCCGAGCTCGACCGTGATCGCCTCGAGGGAAAACGGCTTCGGATAATACCGCCGCAGCTCGTTGAGGGCAAGCAGCAGCACGAGTGAATCCTTGCCGCCCGAGACGCCGACGGCGACGGTGTCGCCCGGCGCGATCATGTCGTAATCCTCCACGCACCGGCGCACGAGACCGGTGAAAGCATTCAGGTCGTTCATAGCAGCCCTCCGAAAATGAAAATAGAAAATGCGAAATCAAGAGTAAAACGGAGTAAAACGGAGATTTTGCGAGCAAAGCAATATCTAAATGAAAATCCCGTTGACAGACTCCGGCGGTTGTGGTATAAAAGTAAGGCGCGAATGCGAGACCTATTCTACGTTCGCGCCTGAAAAATGTCAAAATGTTTTTCAACACATTCTAATTGGAGGCACGAATATGTCCACTACTTTGCTGAACAAGGACACCGTCACCCGCAAGTGGTACGTTCTGGATGCAGCCGGCAAGCCGATGGGCAAGACCGCAGCGCTCGCTGCCGATCTGCTGCGCGGCAAGCTCAAGACCGACTACACCCCGCACGTTGACTGCGGCGACTTTGTCGTCATCATCAACGCCGAGCAGGCTGTGCTCACCGGCAAGAAGCTCGAGCAGAAGTACTACCGCACGCACTCCGGCTACCCCGGCGGCCTGCACGAGACGCAGTACAAGAAGCTCATGAAGGATAAGCCGGAGCTGGCTATGCGTCTGGCTGTTCGCGGCATGCTGCAGAAGAACACCATCGCCCAGTGGCAGCTCAAGCGCCTGAAGATCTATCGCGGCGCCGAGCATCCCCATGCGGCACAGAAGCCCGAAGTCTGGGATCGCTGAGAAGGAGGAAATAGAACATGGCAACTTATACGAGCAAAAAAGCCTATATGTACGGCACCGGCCGCAGAAAGTCCTCCGTCGCGCGTGTGCACCTGTTCCCGAACGGCACCGGCAGCATCACCGTCAACGGCCGTCCCCTCGATGACTACTTCGGTCTCGAGACCCTGAAGCTCATCGTTCGCCAGCCCTTCGCTGCGACCGACACCATGGGCAAGTTCGACGTCGAAGCCACCGTCACCGGCGGCGGCGTGACCGGTCAGGCCGGTGCGATCCGTCACGGCATCGCCCGTGCGCTGCTGCAGGTCGAGGACAGCTACCGTGCGCCCCTGAAGGCCGCCGGCCTGCTGACCCGCGACCCGAGAATGAAAGAGCGTAAGAAGTACGGCCTCAAAGCCGCTCGTCGCGCTCCGCAGTTCAGCAAGCGCTGATCGAGACTTCAAAATGCCCCAAAACCCTGGAAACTCAACGGTTTCCGGGGTTTTTTCTATCCGCGGTACAGTGGAAAGCGTTTATCAGCTCAATAAAGATGCTGCGGCTGCGGAAAAAAGGCGTTGTCCGTTTTTCGGCTCTTACATGGAAAGGCATATTTTTTTCATTAGCTCTTGACAAGTAACCTTTCGGTAACTATACTGGGAGTTACCGAAAGGTTACTGTGATGAAGGAGATCGTTATGGCAGAGGGTACAAAGGAGCGGATTCTGACAACAGCGCTGGAGCTGTTTGCGCACAATGGTTATCTCGGGACGTCGATGAATGATATTGCAGGGCAGCTTGGCTTTACGAAAGCCGCCTTATATAAGCACTATGCCAGCAAACAGGAGATCTTAGACAAGATCGTGGAGCGGATGAACAAGCTGGACTATGAGCGCGCAGAGGCGTATGAAATGCCGGAAACGGAGCCGGACGGCTTTGCGGAAGCATATCTGCATACACCGATTCAAAGAATCCGCACATACAGCCTTGCCCAGTTTGACCATTGGACAAAGGACTCGTTTTCCTCCAATTTCCGCAAAATGCTGACGCTGGAGCAATACCGCAATCCGAAGCTTGCACAGCTCCACCATGACTATCTGGCGGGCGGACCTCTGGAGTACATGGCGGCCATCTTCCGCAAGCTGACAGATTCCGATGAGGACGCTATGCAGTTGGCGTTGGAATTCTACGGCCCAATGTATCTTTTATACAGTGTCTACGACGGTGCCGAGGAAAAAGGATCGGTTTCTTCTCTGCTGGCGGCACATATTGATCACTTTATCGCCAAGGTCGAGTCTGATTACAGAAAGAAGGGGAGACCAACATGAACGATGGCGGAGAAGAAAAACGCTGGGTCTTATGCCCGTGGTGCGGCGCCAAGACGCGCCTGCAGATCTTGCGGGAGACGGAATTGATAACCTTTCCTCTGTTCTGTCCAAAATGCAGGCGTGAGAGTATTATCAATGCGAAGAATTTTATCATCGAAACCAGACAGCCAGACGCTAAGACGCAGCGCTGATCGCAAAGGCGATCATGCGCTGCGTCCTGTTTTTTTGAATACAAGGAGGAAAAGATGATGATGTGTCCGAAGTGTGGAAGAAAAATGAGAAAAGGCTATCTGTTCAGCAGCAAAGACGGCGCGTTCAGTTTTGCAGACGAAGTGCCGGGGGCCTTGGAAAATGCAAGAAATGCGGATGGCTTTATAAAGCTGACCGCTCTGAAGGCCGGCGGCCGCACCAGCGTGGAAGCTTGCTGCTGTGATGCGTGCACAACGATCCTGATTCCGTATTGAGAGGTGCTGTGAGAATGAAACTCTATTTTGAAAACGCCATAACAACGGCGACAACCCTGATGATCTTTGCCCTGCTGGGCTTTATCGGCTGGTCGGTCGTGAACCACTCCGGTATTCCATATTGGGGCCGCAGAAGTGCCGCGGTGCTGATTTTCGGCCTTGTGATATGCTGCTTTGCGGCGGCGCGGGACGGGCTGGACAAGACCATTCAGCACACCATTGACGGCAGCTGCGCACCGGGGCTGTTCCGGCTTGTCAGCGTGCCGACCATTGTTGGCTGTGTCGGCGCACTGTTGATTATTGTTGCCGCCATTGCTACGCCGATTGCAAGAACGCAGAAGATGCGCGAGGTCTGGTTCTATGTGATGTCGGGTGGCGCAGCGCTGAAGATCGTGACGATCGAGATCGCGCGGATCATTTGCTGATAAGAGAAAAGGAGAGACGTTATGTCAGAAAAGACTATTACCATTCGTCCGGAAACGAAAGACGATTACAGAGCTGTCGAAAACCTGACCCGCGAGGCATTCTGGAATGTTTACCGGCCCGGCTGTATGGAGCACTATGTGCTGCACTGCTATCGGGATGACCCGGCATTTGTGCCGGAGCTGGATTTTGTGATGGAACTGGACGGCGAGCTGATCGGGCAGGTCATCTATGTACGGTCGGAGATCGACTGTAACGATGGACGCAAGGTGCCGATCATGACCTTCGGACCCATCGGCATCGCACCGGCATACAAGCGGCAGGGTTATGGAAAGCAGCTGCTTGACGATTCCATGGAAAAAGCCAGGGAAATGGGGGCAGGGGCGCTTGCCATCACCGGAAATATAGACTTTTACGGCAAGTCCGGCTTTGTTCCGGCCAAAACCAAGGGCGTGCGCTATGCCGACGACCCGGATGCAGACTATTTTCTCATCAAAGAGCTGAACCCCGGATTTCTGGACGGCATCTCCGGCACTTACAAAGACCCCGAGGGGTATTTTGTCTGCGAAAAAGACCCGGAGGGGTTTGAACGGTTTGAAGCCACTTTCCCGGCAAAAGAAAAGCAGAAGCTGCCGGGACAGCTGTTTTGAACAGGAGGAATCATGTCATCCAGTAAAGCGTATCTTCATTTCATTTTAGAACAGTTATCCGACTTGAATGCGGTTTCTTATCGGTCGATGATGGGGGAATTTATCCTTTATTATCGCGGTAAAATCGTCGGCGGGATCTATGATGACCGATTGCTTGTAAAGAAAACGAGATCCGCTCTGGAGTTTATGCCCGCGGCAATCTGCGATCTTCCGTATGAGGGCGCAAAAGAAATGCTGCTGGTGGACGAAGTGGACAGCAAAGAGTTTCTCACAAAGTTGTTTGAGGCGATGTATGATGAATTACCTCTGCCGAAACGAAAGAACAACAAAGTAAAATGAATCCGCATTTTCGGAAGGAGTAGCGCAGGATGAAAAATATGATCTATCCCCGTCCGCACGATAAGCAGACAGTCTATTTGAAAAATGTGATAACCGAAGCGAACATCGAAGTCGGCGACTACACGATCTACAACGATTTCGTCCACGATCCGCGGGATTTTGAAAAGAACAATGTTCTGTACCATTA
>CAKTPP010000002.1 GCA_934591895.1 uncultured Oscillospiraceae bacterium
ACCCGCGACCAGCTCTTGGTGGCGCTGGACTTTATGAAGCCGTCCACCGTTCGTGAGGGCGTGAAGTGGCTGCCGGAGAAAAACATCGACGTGTTCTTTGTGACGCTGAACAAGGCGGACAAGGACTACTCGCCAACCACCATGTACAACGATTATTCCATCAATGAGAGCTTGTTCCATTGGCAGAGCCAGAGCATCACGGCGGAGAATTCGCCCACCGGCCAGCGCTATATCCATCACAAGGAACGCGGCAGCAAGGTGCTGCTGTTTGTGCGTGAGTTTAAGTCGGACCGTGTGACAGGCGGTGCGGAAGCGTACACCTATCTGGGCACAGCAAACTACGTGAAGCACACGGGCAGCAGGCCGATGAACATCACCTGGCAGCTGGACCGCCCGACTCCGGCGAAGTTTTTGAAGAAGACAAATAAGTTGGTAGTGGGATGATGTGCTTCATGATTTTAAGGAGGGCTTTATGGACCCGCGAAAGCATTTGATTATCATAAAGGGAAAAGACCAGACGGACTCGGTGGCAAGTTTTCGCTTTCATGACGGGAAGTGCGAGATCGTCTATACCAGTGCGCCCAATAAGACATACGACTTTCAGAGCGGCAATGTAGAGATCCTGCCATTGCAGAAGAAAATCTATCCTGCGCAGGTGATTGTCACCGCAAACGGGCAGACTATCAGCGGAATCGATGAAATTCTTGATTTTGGTGCGTATTATCGCATTATCCGCAGCGGAAGGAAAGATTTGTCGTTCCGTAGGAGCGAAGTGCAGTTCCAGCAAAATTGCCTGACAGACGGCAAAAACCAGAAAGCATTTCAATACTTCAAAGAGACTGCCGCGGCAATCAGTCTCGTGGCTGAAAACGGCATCAACATTCTGAGCAGGCAGTACGACAAGATCCAGCAGGTCAGCGAGGATACCGTACTGGCAAGCTATTTTGCGCCGCAGAAAGAAGTCAAAACACCTCGGATGCCGGAGGCGATCATCTATCCATTCGGCCTGAACCAAAGCCAGAAACTGGCGGTAGAACGGGCACTTTCCTCCAAAATCAGCATCATTCAAGGCCCACCAGGAACGGGAAAGACACAGACAATCCTGAATATCATTGCTAATGTTATCCGGAGTGGAAAGACCGTGGCGGTTGTCTCCAACAACAATTCCGCAACACATAATGTGGTGGAAAAGTTAGAGAAGAAAAATGCTGCCTTCCTGACCGCGTTTCTCGGTAGTCTTGCCAACAAAGAGAAATTTTTGAATGCCCAGACGGGCGCCTATCCGGATATGAGCGATTGGGAGATGCAGCCGGAGGAACGGCAGCAATTAGATCAGGAAACGACTGCGCTTTCCAAGGAACTAAATGAAATGCTCAACGCAAAGAACCGCATTGCGGAAATTGAGCAGGAGTTCTTGCAGCTGGAGCCGGAGCAGCATTATTTTGCGGAATACTATGCGGCTTACGGCGATGCGCCGTCTGAAAGCCTGAATAAGCTGTCCTCACAGAAAATTCTCGCCCTCTGGATGGAGTTTGAACAGCACGCAGAGCATGAGACTCGCTTGAGCCTTTTGCAGAAACTCTCCATCATGTTCCGGTTCAATCGCGGTGCGCTCAAATTGTTTCTCTGTTCCCCGGAACTGGTCATTCCCTATTTGCAAAATCAATTCTATTTCGTAAAAAAGCAGGAGTTGGAGGACGAAAAAGAAACGCTGAACCGCAAGCTGGAACACTACGCTTTCGATAAAAAGATGGACGAGCTTACGCAGAAGTCACTGCGACTGTTCCGGGCAGAGCTGGCAATGCGGTATCCATGGAAAAGCGAACGAAAGCGTTTTGAAAAGAGTGATTTCCGGCGAAACTCTGCCGCGTTTACAAACGAATACCCGGTGGTGCTCAGCACGACCTATTCCATCAAGGGAACCCTAAGCATCAATCATATCTACGATTATCTTATCGTGGACGAGGCCTCGCAGGTCGATCTGGCCACCGGCGTATTGGCCTTTTCCTGCGCGCGCAATATCGTGATCGTCGGCGATCTGAAACAGCTTCCCAATGTACTGACAGAGAACGATATTCTTACCAGTGATGCCATTTGGCGAAATTATTCTTTGGATGAATGGTATCGTTTTTCGATACATAGTCTGCTTTCTTCTGCACTGGAAATATGGCAGGATGCACCGGTCACGCTGCTGCGTGAACACTACCGTTGCCATCCGAAAATCATCAACTTCTGCAACCAGAAGTTCTATCATGGGCAGTTGATCGTCATGACCAAGGATCACAATGAGCCGGATGTATTGACAATGTATCGGACAACCGCCGGCAACCATGCCCGTGGACATCTCAACCAGCGTCAGATCGACGTGATTCAGCAGGAGGTGCTTCCGCGACTTCATCAGGAGAACTACCAAAGCATCGGCATTATTACGCCCTACCGGGATCAGGTAACAGCCATCCGCAAGCAGTTGGGTGATACCTATGAAGTGGATACCGTCCACAAATTTCAAGGTCGGGAACAGGACGCTATCATTTTAACCTCGGTGGACAATGTCATCACGGATTTTGTGGACGATCCGCACATGTTGAATGTTGCCGTTTCCCGTGCGGTTCATTCACTGGCGGTGGTCACGTCACAGGACCCACGCAATGACCGGACCAACTATGGTGATCTGACACGATACATTGAATACAACAATTTTGAGGTGATCCAGAGCCAGGTCTACTCCGTATTCGATATGCTCTATCAGGGCTATGTAGTGCAGCGTCGGGCATATCTCCAAAAGCATAAAAGAGTATCTGAGTACGATTCCGAGAACCTCATGTATTCTGTGATTCAAGAGGTGCTGTCCGAGGAAACCTTTTCCACCATCGGCTGCGCTGTACATGTTTCTCTTGCAACGCTGGTAAAGGACTATGAGCCATTGACAGAGGAAGAACGCAAATATGCCAGAAATCCATTGACACATGTTGATTTTCTGCTGTTCAATCAGATGGATAAGCAGCCCGTACTGGCGATTGAAGTGGACGGAACCGACTTCCATGAGGCTGGGAGCAAGCAGGCGGAGCGGGATATAAAGAAGAACTCCATTCTGGAGAAATGTGCTGTTCCTCTGCTGCGCCTGCGCACAGATGGCAGCGGAGAAAAAGAGAAGATCAGGAATATGCTGCAAAGCTCATTGCACAAGCAAGAATTGTAATCAGAAAAAAGCACTTATCAATATTTTTTATCGCAAGCAACTATACCCTATTATACCCTTGTTTTCGAGGGTATAATAGGGTATAATTCTGCATAGAATACCACCGATGAACAGGAGGTGCGCTATGGACTTATCTGAAATGCAAACCCGCGCGGCGGAGCTGGAACAGCAGATTTCTGCTCTGCCCGCTGGCTCTGTTACGAAGAAAACCGTCAGCGGCAAGGACTATTTCTACCACCGTTGGACGGAGAACAAAAAGCGGCGGGAGAAGTATATTCCTGCGGACGAATTGGAGAATTTTCGTGCTCAGATCGAGCGGCGGAAGGCGCTGGAGCAGGAGCTGAAAGCGCTGAAAAAGCAGATGCCCAAGGCGAAATCTGCGAACCTTTCCGCGTTTACCACCAATGTCCGCACCGGCGAGGCGCTGCGTTCCTTTGCGGCATCTGTTCGCGGCTATCGCAGGCGCGAGTGCTTCCGGCAGCTGCACGACTTTGTCTACGGCGAGCCGCAGGACAAGGTGTTCATTCTCTACGGCCTGCGCCGGACGGGGAAAACCACCATGATCCGCCAGATTTTCGCGGAGATGAACGACGCAGAGCTTGCCAAGGCAGCGTTCATTCAGATCACCGCAAAAGACACGCTGGCAGACGTGAACCGCGACCTCAAGGCATTGGAAGCGCAGGGCTTTCGCTATGTGTTCCTCGACGAAGTGACGCTGATGGAGGATTTCATCGAGGGCGCAGCGCTGTTCTCTGACGTGTTTGCGGCCTGCGGCATGAAGATCGTGCTCTCCGGCACGGACTCGCTGGGCTTCCTCTTTACCGAGGACGAGCAGCTTTACGACCGCTGCATCCTGCTGCACACCACATTCATCCCTTATCGCGAGTTTGAATCTGTCCTCGGCATTCACGGTATCGACGAGTATATCCGCTACGGCGGCACCATGAGTCTCGGCGGCGTCCACTACAACGAGACCTCCACATTTGCCAGCAAGGAAAGCACCGACGAATATGTGGACACCGCCATCGCCCGCAATATCCAGCACTCCCTGCGTTGCTATCAGTACGAGGGTCATTTCCGTCATTTGCGGGATTTATATGAGAAGGGCGAGCTGACCAGCGCCATCAACCGGGTGGTGGAGGACATCAACCACCGCTTCACGCTGGAGGTGCTGTCGCAGGATTGGAAGTCCCACGACCTTGGTATTTCCGCCAGCAACCTGCGCCGGGATCGGAAGAACCCGACGGACATCCTCGACCGCATCGACCTTGCGCTTGTCACCGACAGTCTGCGGAAGCTGCTGGAAATTCGCAACAGGGCAGAGCAGACCGTAGCTCTGGACGATGTTCACGCGGCGGAGATCAAGGAGTATCTGGACTTGCTGGACTTGACGCGGGAGATCGACGTGCTGCATCTGCCGGATGTCAGCACGAAGTCCGGACGCACGGTGATCGCGCAGCCGGGACTCCGCTATGCGCAGGCAGACGCGCTGATCCGCAGTCTGCTGCTGGATGAGACGTTCAGCGCCCTGTCTCTGGCGGAGCGTACCGCCGTGCAGGAACGCATTCTGAACGAGATCAAAGGCCGGATGCTGGAAGATATCGTTCTTCTGGAAACCAAGTTGGCAAACCCCAAGAAGCAGGTATTTGTCCTGCAATTTCCCGTGGGCGAATTTGACATGGTGGTGTTTGACCCGGAGGCAGGCTCCTGCCGGATTTTCGAGATCAAGCACAGCGAGGAAGCTGTCCCGCAGCAGTATCGCCATCTGATCGACGAGCAAAAATGCGCCCAGACCGAGCACCGCTATGGCCCGATCACCGGAAAGTTCGTCCTCTACCGTGGGGAAAGCCAAGTGGTTGAGGGCATTCAGTATCAGAACGTGGAAGAATATCTGAGAAGCCTTGCATAACAAAACCGCCGCCCCAATTTTCCGTTCTGGGCGGCGGTTTTTATGATGCAGCTTGTCATATGACAAGCTGTGACGTAAAATGAACTTGATGTATGACAAGTAGTGAAGCGCAAAAATCGTGCGGCGCGACTGTACGAATGCAGTCGATGACGAAAACAATAATGTTCTAAATAGCACGCATCACTCATTAATCATTTTCTCGATGCACATGAGTGATGCCCTCCGAACTGGCACGATCAGCGCGCGAAAACCCCTGCCTCCCGCAGAAATTTTCAGATTCTTCCCTTGGGTACCTTTTTAAATGGATTCCAATCCGATATAATATACCTATCGACCTAACGATACAACATCATGCGAGGTGCCGCCATGAAAACGAAAGATACGCCGAAGCAATACGTCATCTACTCCCGCAAATCCAAATTCACCGGCAAGGGTGAGAGCATCGAGAACCAGATCGAGCTGTGCCGCCAGTACATCGCCATGCACTTTGGCGAGGATGCGGCGGAAAACGTGCTGGTCTACGAGGACGAGGGCTTTTCCGGCGGCAATCTGGAGCGCCCGCAGTTCAAGAAAATGATGAAGGACTCCCAGAAGATCGCCTTTGCCGCCATCGTGGTCTACCGCCTCGACCGCATCAGCCGCAACATCGGCGACTTTGCCAAGCTCATCGAGGATTTGGGCGACCGGCACATCGACTTCATCTCCATCCGCGAGCAGTTCGACACTTCTTCCCCCATGGGACGCGCCATGATGTACATTGCGTCCGTGTTCTCCCAGCTGGAGCGGGAGACCATCGCCGAGCGCATCCGGGACAATATGCACGAGCTGTCCAAGACCGGACGCTGGCTGGGCGGCACAACGCCCACGGGCTACGCCTCGGAGAGCCTGTCCAGCGTGACGGTGGACGGCAAGGTGAAGAAAGCCTGCAAGCTCAAGCCCATCCCGGAGGAAATTCAGCTGGTCAAGACGATCTTCGAGGTGTTCATGGAAACCGGCTCTCTCAGCAAGACCGACCAGTACCTGTTGGAGCACCGCTGCGTCACGAAGCGCGGCAAGCAGTTCACCCGCTTTGCCATCCGGGGCATTCTCACGAACCCGGTTTACATGATCGCCGACGAGACGGCGTATCAGTATCTGAAAGAAAACAATGTTGACCTGTTTGCCGAGCGTTCGGAATTCGACGGCGAGCACGGCGTCATGGCATATAACCGCACCCTCCAGCGCCCCGGCAAGGCAAACCAAATCCGCCCGATGGAGGAATGGATCGTGGCGGTGGGCAAGCACCCCGGCATCATCGCGGGCAGCGACTGGGTGCGGGTGCAGGCCATGCTGGACGTCAACAAATCCAAGAGCTACCGCAGACCGCGCAGCAATGTGGCGCTGCTGTCCGGCCTTTTACGGTGCGGCGAATGCGGCGATTACATGCGCCCGAAGCTGACCAACCGCCGCACGGCGGACGGCGAGCTGATCTACACCTACATGTGCTCCACCAAGGAGCGCAGCCACGGCACGGTCTGCTCTATGAAAAACTGCAACGGCAACACGCTGGACGCCAAGATCATCGAGGAGATCCGCAAGCTGTCTGCCGACAAGGAGACCCTTACCCGGCTGCTGGCGCAGACCAAGAAGGTCATCAGTGGCAGCAAGGAGGGCTACGACGCAGAGCTTGCGCTGCTCCGGGAAAAGCACACCGAGACGGAAGACCGCATCAAGCGGCTGGTGGAATCCCTGTCCGTTGCCAGCGACACCTCTGCAAAGTACGTCATGGAGCAGATCGACGAACTGCATCGGGAGAGCGAGACTCAGCAGGCAAGACTTTCCGAGTTGGAAGCCCTCACCGAGCAGAGCCGGATGCTCCATCAGGAGTTCGCCTTCCATCAGGAGATGATCGAATCCTTCGCCAGCGCGGTGGATTCTGCCACGCTGGAGGAAAAACGCCGCCTGCTGCGCACCATCGTCAAAAAGGTGGTCTGGGACGGCAAAAACGCCTATGTTTACCTCTTTGCGGAGGATGGAGAGGCAGATTTGCCACCCATTGACCAACCTATGTATCCGTTGGGAGAGGATAGCGAATTTTACTCAAATTAAAATGATCATTCAAGAAAAATTTACACTTCGCCGCTTGACCTGAAGCCGGCTTCAGGGAGTATGATGATCACAAAGCATCAGATCGGAGGTAAGCGATATGCGTTCTCTCATCCTTTACTACACCTACCACGGCAACACACAGCGCATCGCCGAGCGCATCCACGCGGCCATCGGCGGCGACATTGCGCGCATCGACACCGTCGCCCCCTACACAGGCGACTATGACGACGTGGTCGCGCAGGGCGAGCGTGAGGTCAGGCAGGGCTATCTGCCCGAGCTCAAGCCGTTGGACATCGACCTTGGCCGCTACGACACGATCGTGCTCGGCACGCCCGTCTGGTGGTACACCTGCTCCCCCGCCATGCGCGCCTTTCTGACCGCGCACGACCTCAGCGGCAAGACCGTCTATCCTTTTGCCACGAACGGCGGCTGGCTCGGCCGCTCGATCCGGGACATGCGGGCGCTGTGCCCGGGCGCGGCGTTCCGTCCGGGGCTGGACGTGCGGTTCGACGACACGACGCAGCGCACGCCGGACGCAGATGTCGAGCGCTGGATCGCGGCCATTCACGACTGAGGAAATCTTTGCAGATCCTGAATCCCTGCCGCACGCCGAGCGGTGCTATTTGCTTGTATTTTCTCCAAAAATGTGCTATCTTTTTGGAAGCGGCGCGCTCTGCGCCGCAGACGGAAAGGATGGAATGAGATGGAGTCTGAAATGCTCGAAGCACTGCGCCGCTACATTCAGGATTACGGTTGGAACTGGGGCATCGTGCACAGCCTCATCAACCGCAAATTCGGCACGGACTACACGCTCGAGGAGCTGCAGCACTTCTATATGCGCCACGCATGGCCGCGGCCGAAAAAAGCGCGCACTGTTTTCAAATGAACCAACGGTCAAAACACCTGACTCGCGGCCTTCGCCGCGAGTCAGGTGTTTTTCATCGCTGCAGTTCCCCGGGCCGCACCCTGCCGAGCCGCTCCAGGCGGCGTATGATCGCGGTGCGGGAGCGCTGAAAATGCGTCTTGAGCTCCTCCACATCGCTGCCCGCGTCATACATCTGCAGCAGGGCGCTGTCGTCCGCCTCCGTCCACGGCTTTCCCGCATTGGCCGGCGACGGGTGCTTTCGCCCGCCGGCTGTGTGCTGCAGCACACAGTGCAGCGCACGGATGATCTCCGGCTGATTGCAGACGCTGTCGGGCGGCAGGCACTCCCCCGTCAGCGGATCGACGCCGTCCGCCAGTTCGGTCAGCAGCGCCTTTGCGCGTTCCAGTTCCATTCTTCTGCTCCTTTCTCCGCCGCGCAGCGCGGCGGTCAAATATCCAGCTGCTCACAAAGCTCTGCGAGTGAGCGCCCACAGATGAACGGCAGCGTCATCGCCTCGTCCACGGAGCGCGCATCCACCGCATGCCGTCATAGCACAAGGCGATATCTTCACGATGAAACGGGCAGATCGATCCGTACCTGCCCCGATAGGAAAAGTCGATGTCCTGCGTCAGGCTGTCGATCCACGCCCGCAGCTCAGTGGCCGTCATGCGCTAGCGCCCCCACCATTCGTAGTCCGGGGCAGCTGGCCGCTGCGCTTGCTCTCCGCCATCCATCTGCATCGATCGCAATAGTACTCGGCAGCGACAAACTCCAGATAGCTCTCACGCAGAAGGCCGACAATGTAATAAACGATCACCAAAAACAACTCGAACATATCGTTTCTCCTTTCCCGAAGCCGGGTTTTCCTCTGTGGTTTCATCCTATCACATCGCAAGTACCATAAACAGGACTGTGCTGCGAAATTGGGCAAAAGATATCCCACTCCAATCTGAATGCTCATAACCCGCCGCCGTTTATCCAGCTTATTGTCTAACAGATCCAGAACAAAAACAGAACGCATTATAGAATCCGATCAATTTTCTTGACATTGACGTAATTTTACTGTATTTTAGAATAGATTCAATAAATACACATGAGAGAAATACATTTGAAGAGAGATGTACCATGGAAGACAATATCAAACTGCCGCGGCAGGTCCGAAGCCAGCAGGTCAAAAACCGAATTTTCGAGGCAGCGGTCAAGCTCATCAAGGAGCACGGTTATGAATATGTAACGGTCAACAATGTGTGCAGTACAGCCGGGGTGTCTGTCGGCAGCTTCTACCACCATTTTGCCAATAAGGACGAGCTGATCTCCTATTACCTCGTGGCCGGCTACGAAAAGTATCAGGCAGAATTTGAGGACGCCGTCTTTGACGATGTCGTCGGCAGTGTCGTCAAGATCTACCAGATCTACTCCCGCTTCTGTATGGAACAGGGGCTGGAATTCATAAAAAACTACTACAACGCCAACAACAAGAGTCTCGACACGTCGGGCGCGAACGTGCGCGTCCCGGGCAAGCTCCCCATTCTCTATGAAACCTATGTCGTGCTCACCCAGGCACAGGAGGACGGTTACATCCGCAGCGATGTGGATACCGCACAGCTTGCGGATGATATCTGCACACTCGAGAAAGGCAACATCTTTGAGTGGGCACTCTCGGACGGCCGCTACGACCTCATGCACAACGCCGAACGTATGACCCGCAGCTATCTGCGCAGCTTCCTGACGCAGAAATATATCGATGAATATCTCACAGCGGAAAAATAAAATCTGACAGCAACGCTCCGGAACACACAGCTGCTCCGGGGCGTTTTTTTGTTTGTTTGCAAACGCTGTTTATTCAATTTGGTCAAAAATAATGCCGTATTTTGTCGAATGCGCCGATAATTAAAAATATCACAAAAAAACATTGACAATTGAGAAACTTTTCGCTAAATTGAAATCACAAATTAGAACCGGTTCTAAAATTGTTCTAGTAAAGACCGTTAACTGCGTGGCAGATATGCGAGAAGCGAAACTCTGGGCTTCCACGCAGCGGGTTCGTCACTGTACATACGGTCCAAACCCACCATCACATTTCAACAAAAAGGGAGACATCGCAATGACTGATAAGATTATTCTCATTTCCGGCGGCACCACCGGAATCGGCTACCAGACAGCCAAGAAGTTCCTTGAGGAAGGCAACAAAGTCGTCATCTCCGGCCGCAATGCGGAGCACGGCGCGAAAGCCGAAAAAGAGCTCTCCGCGTTCGGCGAAGTGACCTTCGTGCAGACGGATGCCTCCGTGGAAGAGCAGTGCAAGGCGCTCGTCGAGAAGACCATCGCAAAGTACGGCCGGATCGACGTCCTGTGCAACGTGGCCGGCATCAACGGCAAGCGCTGCAGCTTCATCGAGAACGACAACCAGGATACCCTCAATACCATCAAGGTCAACTTCATGAGCCAGGTCTACATGGCCAACTACACCGCACAGTACATGATCCAGCGCAAGAGCGGCGTCATCATCAACACCTGCTCCCTGTGCGGCTTCATCGCTAACACGGAAGCGGTCGGCTACCACGCCTCCAAGGGCGCGGTGCGCATGGCAACGCAGGTCATGGCCCGCGATCTGGCACCGCACGGTATCCGCGTCGTGGCCGTCGCCCCCGGCTGGGTGCGCACGGGCATGCTGCTGGCCGACATCGAGGAGCACGGTAAGACCCTGCACATGAAGGGCCGCGTCATCGAGCCGGAAGAGATCGCCAATGCCATCTACCTGCTCTCCCTCCCCGAAGCGAGCTGCATCAATGGTTCCACCGTTATGACCGACGACGGCTACTGCTCGTTCAAGTACTGAGCCGCACACGTCATTGGAGGGAAGAAACATGTCAACAGAAACCGGCCAGCCGCTGCTGACCAAAGCGCCGGCTTACCGCTGGTGGATCCTGGTGATGAATCTGCTGATGTATTCGGTGTATTACGTTGCGCTGAATGCCGCAGCCGCGTTCGGCACACAGATCCAGGACAGCTGGCACCTCAACGCCACCGCGCTAAGCATGATGACCACCGTCGCCCAGCTGAGCTATGTTCTGTTCTGCGGCGTGGGCAGTTCACTTGCAAACCGCATCGGCGCAAAAAAATGCGTCCTCGTCTCGGCCGCGCTACTGCTCGTCAGCTCGGCAGTCTACCCGCTGATCGCGAAAAACTATGTCGTGGGCCTCATCCTCCGCGTCCTGCAGGGCGCCTCCGGCGGTCTCATGTCCAGCTGCATCGTCTCGACCACGAGCCTGTGGTTCCCGATCAAGCAGCGCGGTCTCGCTTCCGGCATCCTGTTCGCGTGCATCGGCTTCGGCTTTTCCATCACGGTCGCCGGCGGCAACCTGCTGCTCGGCCTCGGTCTGAACTGGACCAAGAGCCTGGCCATGCTCATCTGCGTCCCGGGCGTGATCGTGACGGTGCTGTATGCATTCACGGTCAAGAACGTCTCCGACGTCTATCCCGGCCACTACGCCATCGCTGATCTGATGCCGCCTGAACCGGAAAGCGCCGGCGGCATCCGCGTGGACACCGAGAAGCTGCCCAGCACCATGGCCGAGGCAAGAAAAGACAAGAAAGTCTGGGCACTGGCCCTTACGGGCTTCGTCAACAGCTGGATGATCCTCGGCTTCAGCGCGTTCCTGTCGCACCTGCTGGTCTATGACCTGAAGGTCGACAGCGGCCTCGTGGCAACCGTCATGAGCCTGACGTTCCTGGTCGGTGCGGCCGGGTCGATCTTCGGCGGCGTCATCTCCGACCGGGTCTTCAAGGGCTACCGCTACCAGACGTTGATGATCGGCGGGATCCTTGCGGCAGTCGGCCTGCTGCTGTTGCTGGTGACCCGGAACAATGTGCTCATCATCGTATTCCTGATCCTCGCCTACCTCGGTCCCAACATCGTCATGGGTCCCGTGTGGGCCTGCCCTGCAAGCCTGGTCAAACCGCAGATCGCCGGTTCTGTCACCGCGTTTGCGAACGTCATCGCAAATATCGGCGGCCTGATCGTCAGCCCCATTCTCGGCCTGACCATCGACGCGACCGGCAGCGCCATGATGGCTCTGTTCTTCTGCGTGGCCATGAGCATACTCGGCACGATCACCGCAAGAATCATGAAGGTCTGATCTGCCTTCACCACCTCTCTTTCTTAATATCATACATCCTTTTCATTCCATCAACCATTCCGGCGCGAAAACGGCCGGGCAAATAAACAAATTTTACAAAGGAGATTTTCATCATGAGTAAGACTTTGGAGCAGAGAGTTCAGGAGCTGGAAGACATCCGCGCGATTGAGAAGCTGCAGGCCCGTTACTGGGATCTGATGGACGCAAAAAACTGGGAAGAGTTTCGCACGTGCTTTGCCGATGACTTTGAGTTCATCAACCTCGACAACGGTGACCACATGCAGGGCGGCGACGACATGGTCGAAGTCATCAAGGGCATCTTCCCCGACGGCGTGACCTCCAGCCACCACGGCCATCATCACTGGGTCGACATCGTCGACGAGAAAACCGCGAAGGCGCACTGGGCACTACAGGACGATCTGTACGACTCCGTCAACGGCGGCGAGTTCGTCGGCCGTGCGCACTATGACAACACCTACGTCAAGCTCGACGACGGCCGCTGGGTCTGCAAGCAGATGGTGCTCAAATATCTGCGCGGCGAAGGCCAGCTTAAAAAGCGCCTCGACGGCTGCTGCGCTGCCTACAACATCTTCAAGATGTAATTGCGGGCCATCCGGAACCCCGGTAAGCCCAGATAAGGAATATGCGGGCTGCTCAGCGTAGCCCGCATATATTTCCGATACGATCCAGAAAGGAAACATAAGGATATGATTTTCGATCCCATTACCATCAATCATACGCAGATCAAAAACCGCCTGGTGGTCTCCTCCATGGTGGTAAACTACTGCGATACGGAAGGCCGGTCCACCGAAAAGTTCATGGCCTACCACGAGCACAAAGCCCGCGGCGGCTTCGGCCTGATCATCACGGAGGACTTTGCCGTGCAGAAGGCCGGCCGCAGCTTCCTGACCATCGGCGGTCTCTGGGAAGATGCGCAGATCGCATCCCACAAGCAGCTCACCGACCGCGTCCACGCTTACGGCGCCAAGATGTTCGTGCAGCTGTTCCACGCCGGCCGTCAAACCACGAGCGAGATCGCCGGTGCCCCCATCGTAGCCCCGACGGCACTGCGCGACCCGACCATGCCGGAGATCCCGCGTGAGCTGACCGTGGACGAGATTCATACGCTCGTCAGCAGCTTCGGCGACGCCGCTGTGCGCGCACGCAAAGCCGGCTTTGACGGTGTGGAGATTCACGCCGGTCACGGCTATCTCGTCAATCAGTTCCTCTCCCCGTTCTCCAACCGCCGGTGCGACGAATACGGCGGCACCATTCAGAACCGCAGCCGCATCCTCGTGGAGATCATCCATGACATCCGCAGAAAGTGCGGCAACGACTACCCCATCCAGGTCCGCATGAGCGTCAACGAGTATGTGCCCGGCGGTCTCGGCGTCGAGGAGAGCAAAGTCATCGCACGCATCGCCGAGCAGGCCGGTGCCGACAGCCTGCACTGCTCGCAGGGCGTGTATGCCACGACGCCGGTGATCCTGCCGCCGTCGTGCATCGACCACGGAGCCTACATTGACAATGCCTACGAGATCAAGAAGGCCGTCAGCATCCCGGTCATCGGCGTCGGCCGTATCAATGATCCCGAGATCGCCGAGACGATTCTGCGCTCCGGCAAGGCTGACATGTGCACCATGGCCCGTGCTTCCATTGCGGATCCCGAGATGCCCAACAAGGCACTTGCCGGCGAGCAGGATGACATTCTGCACTGCATCGGCTGCCTGCAGGGCTGCATCGGAGAAAACAACCGCGGCCGCTTTGTACGCTGCATGGTCAACCCCATGACCGGCATGGAGGACGTCTACAAGCTCGAACCGACCGAAACACCGAAAAAGATCCTGGTCGTCGGCGGCGGTGTCGCCGGCTGCGAGGCGGCCATTGTGGCAGCACAGCGCGGCCACCAGGTCACGATTTTGGAAAAGAGTGACCGCCTTGGCGGCCAATTCATTGTGGCCAGCCTGCCGATCGGCAAGGGCGAGTTCAATTCCTTCATCGTGTGGCAAAAGCATATGATCCGGAAGCTCGGCATTCAGGTCGTCTATCACACTGAGGCTACACGCGCGATCATCGACAGCTACAAGCCCGACGCCGTGCTCGTCGCCAACGGCAGCAACCCAGCCATGCCGCCCATCCCCGGTCTGCGCGAAAACGGCACGATCGCCCACAAGTACCTGCTCGGTGAGAAAAACTTTGGCCAGAACGTCGTTGTCATCGGCGGCGGTCTCGTCGGCGCAGAGACGGCTGACCACATGGCCGTACACGGCGCGGCGCATGTCACCATCGTTGAAATGATGCCCGATATCATGGTCGACGGCGAGCCCGGCCCGACGTTCTATGTCAAGCAGCGCTTCCGTGAGCACGGCGTCACCGTGCACACGAACGCCAAGGTCGTCGCTGTGGAACCGACCGCCGTCGTCTATGAAAAGGACGGCAAGCAGCACCGCATCGAGGATGTGGACACCATTGTGACCGCCATCGGTGCCGTTCCCGACCGCAGCGTTGCGGACGCACTGGCCGGCAGTCCGTACGAGGTCAAGATCATCGGCGATGCCAGCACCGCGAAAAACGGCTTTCAGAATATTCAGGAAGGCTATGAAGCCGGCCTGTATATCTGAAGCGCTCTCTCCGCTCGGCAAAGCCGCGCTCTCAGGCGCGGCTTTGTTGCATCCGGTGAAAATATTTGCAGTGAGGCAGAAAACAGATTTGGAATAGAACAGGATTCTCCTGAATTCGGCAAAAGCCGCGTCCTCAGCTGCAAAAAGAAAAAATCCTGCGTCCTTACGGATGCAGGATTTTTCGTGGTGGAGATAAGCGGGATCGAACCGCTGACCTCTTGAATGCCATTCAAGCGCTCTCCCAGCTGAGCTATACCCCCACGGGCAAGGTGTATCTTATCAGAAAACAGCACGAATGTCAAGAACGTTTTTTCGTTTCTGCGAAAAAAATCTGCGCAGCGGTTTTGCCCCCTGCGCAGACCGGTTTTTTCGTCTGCCGCGCTCACGCCTCACAGTCGCTGCGGATGATCTCGGCAATGGCGGCGGCCAGCTTTTTGTGTCCGTCCGGGTCGAGATGCTCACCGTCGAGCGCGCTCATCTGCGTGAGCGTGCCGGCGTCGAGAAAGCGCAGACCGTACGCCTCAGCGATCATGCGGTACTGCTCCGCCACACCCTGCGACACGGCAAGCGACTGTGCGTCAAACTCGGGGTCGCGCTGCGGCGCGGACGCACCGAGCGGCGGCGGGCACACAAGCAGGATCTTCGTCCATGCGGGCAGCATGCCGATGATGAGCCGGATGAGCTTGTCCATGCCGATGCCGACCTCCTCGGCGGAGCGGGTCTTGTCCGCCTTGCAGTCGTTCGTACCGAGCATGAGCACAATGTACTGCACCGGGCCGTGGCTCTCGATGCTCAGCGGCAGCGTCTCGAGCGCGGAGCGTCCGTCGCGGTTGCTGTCGCCAAAGGCCGCCGTTCGGCCGATGAGCCCGTCCTCCGCGACGTAATACCCGTCGCCCAGCAGCGCCTGAAGCACACCGGGATAGCGGATATCGCGCCCGTAGCGGTGCTTCCAGTCGGGCGTGAAGCCATATGTATTGCTGTCACCGAAGCAAAGGATCTCGATCACGCCGCGCACCTCACTTCAGGAAGCCGCTGATGATCTGCTCCTCGGCTTCCTTTTCGGTCAGGCCGAGGGTCATGAGCTTGTTGAGCTGCTCACCGGCGATCTTGCCGATGGCCGCCTCATGGATGAGGCTGGCATCGACGGAGTTAGCCGTGATCTCCGGACGCGCGCCGACAATGCCGTGGTCCATGATGATGGCATCGCACTCCGAGTGGCCGGCACACTTGTTGTTGCCGCGGATGTTGGAGTTGAACATCTGAGTGGAGTGATCCTTGGCGACCGAGCGGGAGATAACGTTCGTGCTCGACTCATAGCCGTCGAGGTCGACGGAGAAATTTGTCTCCGCGTGCTGATGGCCGTGGGTCATGATCTTTTCCTTGATGATGAGCGTCGCGCCGTCGGCCAGATGCGCCTTCGTGTCGCGGATGGTGGAATCGATGCCCTTGATCTGGGTCGTCTCCATCTCCATGTAGCTGTTTTCGGCAAGGTCGACGATCGTGGTCGGATTCATGACGTTCTCGCCGTTGCCGTCGCCCTCGCCGTAGTGCTTTTCGATGTAGCGCACGCGGGCGTTCCTGCCGACAAAGAAGCTGTGGATCCCGTCGTGGCGGGACTCCTGCGTGCCGCAGTTGTGGATGCCGCAGCCGGCGACGATGGTCACATCGCAGTCCTCGCCGATGAAAAAGTCGTTATAGACCATGTCCTTGAGACCGGTCTGAGAAATAATGACCGGGATGTGCACGCTCTCGTTTTTCGTGCCGGGCGCAATGTAAATGTCGATGCCGGGCTTGTCTTCCTTCGTGACGATGTTGATGTGCGCGGTCGTGTTGCGGCCGGCGAGCTTGCCGTCGGCGCGGATATTATAGGCACCCTCGGGGATGCCGTGGAGGTCGGCGACCTCCTCAAGCAGTTTTTTCTCAATCGCATCCATGGCGTTTCCCTCCCTCAGATCTTGTCGGCCAGACGGCTGCACACGCTCGACGCCTCCATGAGCACGGGCATGATCTCGTCCTTGGTGCCGACGGTGCGGATCTCGCCGTCGACGAGCACGACGATCTTGTCCGCCGTCTCGAGGATGCGCTCCTGGTGCGAGATGATGAGGATGCTGCCGTGGATCGTCTCATGCATCTTCTCAAACACGCTGATGAGGTTCTGGAAGCTCCAGAGATCAATGCCGGCCTCGGGCTCGTCGAAGATGGACATCTTTGTGCCGCGGGCAAGCATGGTCGCGATCTCGATGCGCTTGAGCTCGCCGCCGGAGAGGCTGGCGTTCACTTCGCGGTTGACATAATCCCGCGCGCACAGGCCGACCTCGGACAGATAGGTGCAGGCCTCGTTGGTCGAGAGCTTCTTGCCGGAGGCAATGCTGATGAGGTCAAAAACGGTGATGCCCTTAAAGCGCACCGGCTGCTGGAAGGCGAAGCTGATGCCGCGGCGCGCGCGCTCGGTGATGGACATATGGGTGATGTCCTCACCGTCGAGCAGGATCTGGCCGGAGGTCGGCTGCTCGATGCCGGCGATGAGCTTGGCCATGGTGGACTTGCCGCTGCCGTTCGGGCCGGTGATGACGACCATGCGTTCATCGACCGTGAGGTTCACGTCCTTGAGGATCTGGCGGACCCCCTCGTCCGTCTCAGCCTCAAAGCAAAGGTGTTTGAGTTCAAGCATTGGTTCAATTCCCTCTTCTCTTTGTTTCTAATCTTTGGATCAAAAATCTTCGTCGTCAAATTTATCGGATAGATCTTTCTGAAAAGACAGCTTCGATTCCTTGTGCTGGATGAGCCGGCGGATGTTGCTGCGGTGCTTGGCAATGAGCAGGACCGCGCAAAACAGACTCAGCAGCGCGGGCAGCTTGCCGCAGGCGGCGAGCACGCCGATGGGCGCGATAAGCGCGCCGCAGATGCTGCCGAGCGACACATAGCGCGTGGCCCAGACGATGCCGGCGAAAATCAGCAGCGCGACGAGGCCGGTCGGAAAGCTCACGATCAGCAGCATGGTCTCGGCGCAGAGCACGCCCTTGCCGCCGCGGAAACCGTAAAACACCGGGTAGATGTGGCCGAGCATGACACAAAAGCCCGCGAACACCTGACCCGTGGCCGCCGCGCCCTGCGTGCCCATGATGAGGCCGCCGGCCACGACCGCGATGACGGTCTTGAGCACATCGGTGCCGATGACGATGGCGAGGCCGGGCGCGCCGAACGTGCGGAAGAAATTCGTCAGGCCGGCGTTGCCACTGCCGTAATCGCGCACGTCGCGGTGAAAGACGTATTTTGAGGCGATGATCGCCCCGTTGAGTCCGCCGAGCAGATAGGAAAAAACGGCGATGGCTACGAGCAGTCCAGGGATCATTCCTGCTCTCCCTTCTGCCGGATGACCATGCGGATCGGCGTGCCCTCCAGGCCGAACACGGCGCGGATCTGGTTTTCCAGATAGCGCTGATAGGAAAAATGGAACAGCTCGCGGCTGTTGCAGAACACGACGAAGCAGGGCGGCTTGACGCCCGTCTGCGTCATGTAATAGATCTTCAGGCGGCGGCCCTTGTCCGTCGGCGGCTGGACGCGCGCCTGCGCGTCGGCGAGGACGTTGTTGAGCATGCCGGTGGTAATGCGCATGGCGCTCTGGTCGTTGACGAAGTTGATGAGCTCGAACAGGCGCTCGGTGCGCTGGCCGGTGAGCGCCGAGATGAACAGCACCGGCGCGTAGGACATGAAGCTCAGATCACGCAGGACGTCCTTGCGCATCTTCTCCATGGTGCCGGTCTCCTTGTCGATCAGATCCCACTTGTTGACGACGATGATGGACGCCTTGCCCGCCTCGTGCGCGAGACCGGCGATCTTCGTGTCCTGCTCGGTGACGCCGTCGCGCGCGTCGATCATGATCAGGCACACATCCGCGCGCTCGATGGCGAGCTTTGCGCGCATGACGGAGAATTTCTCGATGCGGTCGTCCACGCGGGACTTGCGGCGGATGCCGGCGGTGTCGACAAAGATGTATTTGCCGTATTTATTCTCAAAGCGGGTGTCGACGCTGTCGCGCGTCGTACCGGCGACGTTGCTGACGATGACGCGCTTTTCGCCGAGGATGAGGTTCACGAGCGAGGACTTGCCGACGTTCGGCTTGCCGATGACGGCGACGCGGGTGTAGTCCGCGTCCGCGTCGGAGGCGTCCTCGGGCGGAAAATGCTCCAGGCAGGCGTCGAGCAGGTCGCCCGTGCCGTGACCGTGCACGGCGGAGACGGCGATCGGATCGCCGAGGCCGAGGGAGTAAAACTCATAGATGCCGGGATCGACCGCGCCGGTGGCGTCCATCTTGTTGACGGCCAGCACAACGGGCTTTTTCGAGCGCAGGAGCATATTGGCCACCTCCTGATCGGCGGCGGTCACGCCGGTGCCGATCTCGGTGACGAGCACGACGACGTCGGCCGCGTCGATGGCAAGCTGCGCCTGCTCGCGCATGAACAGCAGGATCTCATTGTCGGTGCTCGGCTCGATGCCGCCGGTGTCGACGATGTCGAACGTGCGGCCGCACCACTCGCACTCGGCATAGAGCCGGTCGCGCGTGACGCCGGGCGTGTCCTCAACGATGGACAGGCGGCGGCCGCAGAGCTTATTGAAGAGCATGGACTTGCCGACATTCGGCCGGCCCACGATCGCAACCAGTGGTTTGGACATGATCACCCCTCCTTATGGGGATTGTATTTGTAGTACTCCGCACCGTCGGTGCTGCCGCTGCCGCGGTCGGGCAGATGCACCTCCGGCAGGATGCCGAACATGGCGTCGCAGAGAGCGAAGCCGTCGGCGTCCACGGGGTAGATAGGCACGCCGAGCGCGGCGCTGGCCTGCTCGAGCGTGATGTCGTCAAGAAAGTCCAGCTCGTCATGGCGCACCATGTTGCTGGAGATCAGCAGCCGCTCGCCGAGGTCCTTCCCGCGCAGCTGTGCGATGAGGTCCTGCCCGGTGATGAGGCCGGAGACATTGATGCTGCGGCCGAAAAAGTCATTTTCGATCGCGTAGACGTGTCCTTGTATTGTAGCATACTTTTCGCGCGCCGTACACAAAAGTTTTTCCAGAAACGGCGCTGCCGAAACGCCCGCCGCCACGGAAAACGGCACGCCGTCCGGCGGGTCGGACAGGCTCAGCGCCGAGCGAAACTCCGTCTGCTGCAGGCGCAGCATGCCGACGCCGTTTTCCAGCTGCGTGAATTCCTCGTAAAACTCCTCCGGCGGCAGCGCACGCCCCGCCTTGAGATACAGCTCATCGCCGCAGAAGAAGATGCGCGTGCCGAACCGTTCGACACATTCGTCACCGAAGGCGTCGACCAGATCGAGCGTCTCGGCCGCGTGCTCGGGCGTGAACGGCGTGAGCGGATAGAGCCCCTCGCGGAACTTCGTCAGGCCGACCGGCACGATCGACACGCTGTGCACCTGCGGATAGAGCGATGCCAGATCGCGCATCGTGCGCTGCAGCTGCGCGCCGTCGTTCAGGCCGGGGCAGCAGACGATCTGGCAGTTCATGACGATGCCGCCGTCGGAAAAGCGGCGCATGATCTCGAGCGACCTGCCCGCGCGCGGGTTGCCGAGCAGAAACGAGCGCAGCTCCGGATCCGTCGCGTGCACGGAGACGTTGATGGGGCTGATGTGCAGGTCGATGATGCGCTGCACCTCGCGCTCGGAGAGGTTTGTGAGCGTCATGTAGTTGCCCATGAGAAAGCTCAGGCGCGCATCATCGTCCTTGAAATACAGCGTGGGGCGCATGCCCGGCGGCATCTGGTCGATGAAGCAGAACACGCAGTGGTTGGCGCACGAGTGGGCATTGTCCATGAGATAGGTCTCAAAATCCAGTCCGAGCTCGCCGCCGAGCGGCTTTACGATGTGCACGGTGTGCTCCGTCCCGTCCGGACGGCACAGGCACACCGCAAGCTGCGGGTCATAGGCGTAGTATTTATAATCCAGCACGTCGGTGATCGGGTTGCCGTTGATGGACACCAGCCGGTCGCCGGGGCGGGCAGCATGGCGCAGCGGGCTGTCGGGATCGATGTGGCTGATCGTGCAGCGGTGCATACGCCGCGCCTCCTTTGCGGAATTTCCTTTGCTATACGCCGGAAACCTCCGGCATATAGCAAAAGAAGAGGGGCAAACGCTCCTCTTCTCAGCTTCTTTTAGTCGTCAACCTTGATGACGTCGCGTCCGTTGTACTTGCCGCAGGTCTTGCAGGCGTGATGGGGCATGACGAATGCGCCGCAGTTCGGGCACTTCACGATCGCCGGAGCGGTGAGCTTCCAGTGGGACGAACGACGCTTATCACGTCTCTGTCGAGACACTTTTCCTTTCGGGACTGCCATGATGACACCTCCTCGTCAGTCGCTGTTATGAGCAGCTTCCTCTTCTTCGTCAGTTTTATTATCCAAAAGCTGCTCTAATACAGCCATTCTTGGATCGCGGGGTTTTTGACACCGGCACGGCCCGAGGTTCAGATTCGCGCCGCAGCGGTCGCACAGTCCGGCACAGTCGGGCCTGCACAGGCACTTGGTATCCATGCTGAGGATGAAGCAGGTGGAGAGCACCTCGTCCACATCGAGCCAGTCTCCGTCGAGCGTAAACACCTCGGGATCGTCGTCCTGCGCATCCGCCGTGATGTCGGCGTGCAGGTCAAGGTCAACCGTGCGCGGAAACTCCGCGCCGCAGCGGTCGCACACGCACAGCATCTCGGCATGCAGCCTTCCCTGCAGCGTGAGGATGCCGGCCGTATTGACCACCTTGCCCTCGGCCGTGATCGGCGCGGTGTACGCCCGGACGGAGGGAAAGCCGAGCAGAGCCGTGTCCAGCTCCTGCGAAAACGGAACGCTCCCGCCGGGTATTTCTATGATTTCTCTCAAATTCAGTCTCATAGCGCACCTCGCACAATCGCTTTAGTATTATAGATGATATACACCCCTGTTGTCAACAGGAATTTGTGTTGACAATGCGCTGAAAATCCGCGATAATCGTTGCGTGGAGATGGTGCATGCTATGAAAGAGATCCAAATACGCAAAAATGACGCCGGTCAGCGGCTCGACCGCTTCGTCGGGAAGGCCGTTCCCCTGCTGCCGGAGTCGCTGCTGCAGAAATATATCCGCCTCAAGCGCATCAAGCGCAACGGCAAGGGTGCGAAGCGCGATGTGCGCCTCGTCGAGGGGGACGTGCTGCAATTATACATCAACGACGAGTTTTTTGAAAGACCCACGGAGCAAAATGCCTGGCTGAAGATCACGACGCCGCGGCTGGACATCGTCTACGAGGACGAAAACATCCTGCTGGCGGACAAAAAGCCCGGTGTGCTGTGCCACAGCGCGGGCGAATGGAGCTGGGACACGCTCATCTCGAACATTCAGGCCTACCTGCGCCAGAGCGGCGAATGGGATCCGAAGGCCGAAAACGCCTTCACCCCCGCGCTGTGCAACCGCATCGACCGCAACACCGGCGGCATCGTCATCGCGGCGAAAAACGCCGAGGCGCTGCGCATTCTCAACGACAAGATCCGCGACCGCGAGATCGACAAGGCCTACCTCTGCGTCGTCTGCGGACGGCCGAAGCCTGCCGAGGGGCGGCTGGAGGGGTATCTGTTCAAGGACGCGGTAAAAAACCAGGTCTACGTGACGAAAAAGCCGCAGCCGGGCGCAAAATCCGCCGCGACGGAATACCGCACGCTGCAAAGCCGCAAGGGGCTCTCGCTCGTCGAGTGCCGGCTGCTGACCGGGCGCACACACCAGATCCGCGCACAGATGGCCGCCGCCGGCTGTCCCCTGCTCGGCGACGGGAAGTACGGCCGCGAGCGCATCAACCGCACCTACGGCGAGACGGGGCAGATGCTCTACTCCTACAAGCTCACCTTCACACTGCCGACGGACGCGGGCAGGCTCGAATACCTGCGCGGGAAAACGTTTCAGGTGCAGCAGGTGGCCTTCGCGGAGAAGTATTTCCCGGGCTTCACGCTGCCGGGCACGGAGGAAACAGCCGAAGCCTGACACAAAAAAGCCCCGGGATCCCGGGGCTTTTTCGCCGTCAGTGCGCGTATTTGTTCGTGTCCAGAGAGCGGCGGTAGACCACGAAGCGCTGGAAGAGAAACTCCGTCACGAAATTCAGCACCATGTTCAGAAACGTGACCAGATAGCCGTTCCAGCCCAGCACGTCCGCGAGCCGGTGCTCGAGCAGCGTGGACAGCGGCGTGAACGCACAGTAGTACAAAAACACGAGCGCCATCGCCCGCGCGACCTTTTCCGACGAACGGAAGGTATAGCGCCGGTTGCAGGTGAAGTTCCACAGCACCGACAGCACGAGTGCCGTCAGATACGCCGCCCAGTGCGGCCAGCGGAGCGCCGCGCTCAAGAGCGCAAAGCTGCCGAGCTCGATCAGCCCGGCCGAGCACGAGAAGAGCAGGAACTTCCCCGTGCGCCGCAGCTCCGTATGATCCATGCGGATCGCCTCCTGTCGCAATTAGTTAAATTATTTGAAGCGATTATAGCGCAGCGGCCGTTTTCTGTCAAGCCCGGCGCGCAAAACGGCAGCATCCCCTTTTCTTCCGGCGTGGGATGTGATAAGATAGGCGTCTGAGAAATCGAGGTGTTATCATGTACGATGAACTGACACAGGTCGACATTCAGAAGATGCGCGACGAGATCGACTACCGCACGCGCGAGCTGCGGCCGAAGCTGATCGAGGAGGTCAAGACGGCGCGCGCCTTCGGCGACCTGAGCGAAAACTTTGAGTACAAGGCCGCCAAGCGCGAGAAAAACCGCAACGACAGCCGCATCCGCTACCTGCAGCGCATGGTCGACACGGCGAGGGTCATCACCGACCACTCGGCCGGCGACACGGTGGGGCTGTTCGACTCGGTGGTCATTTATATTCCGGACGACGACGAGGAGCAGACCATCCGCCTCGTGACGACGCTGCGGCAAAACGCGCTCGAGGGGCTCATCAGCAAGGAATCCCCCGTGGGCAAGGCCGTGATGGGGCACCGCGCGGGCGAGACCGTGCACGTGCAGGTCAATGCGGATGTCGGCTACGACATCGTCATCCGCTCGGTCGAAAAGGGACAGGACGACGATTCCCTGCCCATCAGCGCCTACTGAAAACGCGCAAAAAAGCAGCGGCTGCATCGCTTGGATGCAGCCGCTGCTTCGTATTCAGTCCAGATAGCCGAACAGTCCGCGCACGGACACGTCCCCGCCGGTGACGGTCTCGCGCGTGCCGTCCTCCCAGCGGACGACGAGCGCGAAATCATCGTCCACCGCCTCGGCAAAGCCGGTGCGCGCGGTCTCGCCGCGCACGACGCGCACGGGCCGCCCCACCGTGACGCAGCGCGCACGGTAGTCGCCGAGATATGCGCGCGGATCGCGCTGCCAGTCGAGATACATCTCGTCGAGCGCACGCACCATCTCGGCGGCCAGACGCGCGCGGGAGAGCTCGCACCCGGTCTCGGAATACACAGAGCCCGCGATGGCGCGCAGCTCTTCCGGGAAATCCTCCGGCCGCTGGCGCACGTTCACTCCGATGCCGGCCACGATGGAGTCGACCGTGCCGGACTCGGCCTCGACGGTAAGCTCCGTGAGGATGCCGCAGATCTTTTTCGTGCCGAGGACGAGGTCGTTGGTCCACTTGATGCCCGGCTGCACGCCGCAGCGCTCGAGCGCACGGCAGACGGCCACCGCGACGTGCGCCGTCACGGTCATGGCCGCCGTCGGCGCGCACGCCGGACGCAAAAGCATCGACAGATAGACCCCCTGCCCCGCATCCGAGCGAAACGACCGCCCCGCGCGGCCGCGCCCCGCCGTCTGCCGGTCGGCAATGGCGCACAGGCCGTCCGGCGCACCGGCCATGGCCTCCGCCTTGAGGTAGCTGTTGGTGGAGTCGATCTGCGCAAAACACTGCACCCGCGCCCGCCGCGCCTCCGGCAGATAGGGCAGCACGTCTCCGGCCGTGAGCGTATCCGGCCGCGCACGCAGACAGTAGCCCCGGTTTGTGACGGCGTCGATGTCATAGCCTGCGGCGCGCAGCGCGCGCACCGCCTGACTGACCGCCGCGCGCGTCACGCCCAGCTTCCCGCGCATCTCCTCGCCGGACACATAGCCCTCCGCCTCCGTGAGCAGGAGCAAAACATCATCCCGCAGCATCCGATCACACTCCTTTTCGTTCGGTTTTCTTTGCCTATAGTGTAGACCACGGCACACGGATTGTAAAGATATTTTCATTTCCGGTTGACAATCTGGCGCACGTGTGCTATCGTCCGATTGTTAAGTTCATTCACGTTTCACTTTACAATCGGAGGCAACACTATGAAATTTTCCACAAGAGACCTTTGCTTTTGCGCGATCGGCGCGGCGCTCATTGCCGTGTGCGCATGGATCAGCATCCCGGCGGAAGTGCCGTTCACGCTGCAGACCTTTGCGATCTTCGCCGTGTGCGGGCTGCTCGGCGGCAAGCGCGGCACGGTGAGCGTGCTGGTGTATCTGCTGCTGGGCGCGGTGGGCGCGCCGGTGTTTGCGGGCTTTCGCGGCGGGTTCGCGTCCCTGATCGGCACGACCGGCGGATACCTCGTCGGCTTCATCCTGCTGGCGCTCATCATCACCTTCGCGCAGGTGCGCTGGGGGCTCGGGCAGTGGGTGTTCGTGCTGTCGGCAGCCGTGGGGCTGCTCGTGTGCTACGCATTCGGAACGGCGTGGTTTCTCATCGTCTACACCCGCACGGGCGCGATCACACTCGGCGTGGTGCTGGCAAAGTGCGTGCTGCCGTTTCTGCTGCCGGACGCGATCAAGCTCGCCTTGGCGACGCTGCTGCGCGCGCGGCTGTACCGGCGCATCCCCGCATAAACGGCGGAAAGCCTTTGCCGGAAACCCCTTTGTCAAAAAGGAATCCTTTTTGACAGTCTGAAAAACGCTCATGGCATTTTGCCATGAGCGTTTTTTATGAGAGAAAAGAAAAAGGATTTGAGAAAATGTTTGAAGGGAGTTATGGGGGGGGAGAGAAACGAAAGCGAAAAACTCAAATCACTTTTTCTTCTTTCAGCCTGGCAAGGTCTGCGTCGGACAGGCCGAGCACGCCCTCGTAGATCTCCTTGTTGTCCTGACCGAGGTCGGGCGCGCACTTGGTGATCTCTGCCTTGGTATCCATGAGCTTGACCGGGTTGCCGGGGACGATCATGTCGCCGATGACCGGGTGCTGCAGGTGCACGAACATCTCACGGGCGTTGGCGATGTGGTCGTCGTTGACGACGTCGGCGAGCATGTTGATCGGCGCCACCGGAACACCGGCCGCATCGATGGTGTCCACGCACTCCTGGATGGTGTGCTGGGAGCTCCACTTCTCGATCTCGGGCTTGAGCGCGGCGTAGTTGTCGCAGCGGTGGATGTTGGTGTCAAAGCGCGGATCCTCGAGCAGGTCGGGGCGGTCGATCGCCTTGGTGCACAGGAGCGTGAAGAGCTTGTCGTTGCCGCAGCCGATAACGAAGCGTCCGTCGCTGGCCTGGAAGGAGTCATACGGGAAGGCGGAGGCATAGCGGTTGCCGATCAGCTCGGGCTGCTTGCCGGAGGCGAAGAAGCGCTGCCAGCCGACCTCGAGGCTGGAGACGACGGAGTCAACGAGCGCGACGTCCACGCGCTGGCCGCGGCCGGTGACGGTGCGGGCGTTGAGCGCCATGAGGATGCCGATGGTGAGGTTCATGCCGCCGAGCACGTCGCCCATGGCATTGCCGACACGCAGCGGCTGGCCGCCGGCCTCGCCGGTGATGCTCATGAGGCCGGAGGTGGCCTGTGCGATGATGTCATAGCCGGGGCGCTGGTGCTTCGGGCCGTAGCAGCCGAAGCCGGAGACGGCGGCGTAGATGATCTGGTCGTTGACCTCCTTGAGCACGTCATAGCCGACGCCCAGCTTGTCCATGACGCCGGGGCGGTAGTTCTCGACGACGACGTCGGCCTTCTTGACCATCTCGAGGAAGAGCTTCTTGCCCTCCTCGGACTTCAGGTTCAGGGTGATGCCCTTCTTGCCGCGGTTGACGTAGGCATAGTACATGCTGTAGTCGTTCTTCTTCGGACCCATGGCGCGGGTGTCGTCGCCCTTGCCCGGCATCTCGATCTTGATGACGTTGGCGCCGTAGTCGGCCAGCATCATCGTGCAGTACGGACCGGCCAGAACGCGGGTCAGGTCCAGAACGGTAATATTACTCAGTGCTTTTTCCATGGAAATATCTCCTTTATCAGATAATCAGATTGCAGTCAAACGTTTCCGGGGATCAGGCGCCATGCAGCAGGTTTGCCAGCGGGACGTAGATGGTCGAGCAGAGCACGATCAGGATCAGGATCGCAAGGCCGGCGTAGATGAACAGCTGCACGAACGTCTTGTTCTCGTCCTCCTTGGTGCGGTTGGGGAGCGCAGTCGCGAGCGCCGCCATAGCCAGCGCGCCGCCGGTGGACAGCGGGGAGATGCCGGACAGAGAGCCGCCGGCGCCGACAGCCGCCATCAGCGCGACCGGGTTCACGCCGCCGACCTGGGCAGCGATGTCCGCGCACATCGGCATCATCGTCGGGTACACCACGCCGAGCGCGGAGCTGACAAGGCTCAGCAGTGCAGCGGAGATGCCCATGAACGGAGTTGCAGTGCCCTTGGTCATGATCTTGGCGAGCGCGTTGCTCATCAGATCGATGCCGCCCATCTTGTTGACGATGTTGAGCAGAGAGCCGACCGCGAGGACCATCACGATGGTGCCCCAGGGCAGGGACTTGAGCGCCTTGCCGTCGTCGGCAACGCCGAACAGGAACAGCAGGCCGGCAACCGCGAAGGCGGCGACGCCGATGTTGACCTTGACGAAGATCAGCAGCACGAGCATGAGCACGATGCTCAGCAGAGAGATGATCTGCTTGGCGTTGAACTTCTCGAGCGTGCCGCGCTCGATCGGGTTGAGCGGCTGCTTGACCTTGTGACCCTTGAAGATGAACCAGAACACGAGCGAGGACACGATCGTCACGAGCGTCTGGCAGACCAGAATGGTGGGCATAACGTTTGCGATGTTGGCCTCGGCTGCGGCGCCGGTGATGATGGCAGCCTCAGGCGTGATGGGTGTCATACGTCCGGCCATCAGACCCTGCTCACCGATCAGGACGAGCATCAGCGGGTTGAAGCCGACCTCCACGGCGATGATCGCCGCGAGTGCGGGGATGATGGCAAGTGCGGGCACAGCGCCGGGACCGACGCCGGCGATGACGAAGCCGGCGATGTAGACCATGATGGGCAGGACCCACATCTTGTTTCCGGCCAGCGCGATGATCTTTCTGGCCAGCAGATCCAGCGCGCCGGTCTGCGTGATGGCCGCGAACAGCAGCGTGATGCCGACGAGCGTGGTAAACATGGAGGTGCTGAAGCCGCCGATCAGATCCTTATCGGTCAGACCGAAGATGCGCACCATGATGACGCCGAATGTGACTGCCACAACGCCGACGTTGACCTTGCGGAAGAAGGCCAGCAGGATCACGACGATGAACAGCACCAACGAGATAATGTCAAATGCAGTTTCCATAAATGATTCCCTCTCTATTTTGGTTCAGATTTGTGGATGCGCTCTGCGTTCAGCAGCAGGGCGGGGTCTTGGTGTTGATGTTCTGCTGATGGCCGCTGTAGATACCGTCGATGAAGCTCTTCTGATACTTCGCGGCAGCCAGCAGCTTTTCGAAGTCGATGCCCGTGTCATAGCCCATGCGCTGGAGCATGTACACGAGATCCTCCGTAGCGGTGTTGCCGGAGGCGCCCGGTGCGAACGGGCAGCCGCCGAGGCCGCCGAGCGTGGACTGCACCGTCTTGATGCCGCACTCGATGGCGGCGAGCGTGTTGGCCTGACCCATGCCGCGGGTGTCGTGGATGTGGATCTGGAACTCGCAGTCGGGCATGACCTCGGTCACGGCGTGGATCGTATCACGCACCTGACGCGGGTCGGCGATGCCGATCGTGTCGGCCAGGCAGATGGAGCGGATGCCCATGTCGTAGACGCGCTTGGTGAAGTCGACCACCTTCTGGATCGGCGGGATGCCCTCAAACGGGCAGCCGAACGACGTTGCCAGCGCCACGCAGATGTTCATCTGCGGGTAGGTGTCCATGATCTTCTGCAGCTCTTCCAGAGACTCCTCATGCGTTCTGCGGATGTTGGCCTTGTTGTGGCTCTCGCTGACCGAGATCACGTAGGAGATGTTGCGGATGCCGGCGTTGAAGGCGTTTTCCACACCGCGGAAGTTCGGCGCAAGCGCATGCAGCACCGCGTTCGGATACTTCTCGATGCAGGCCTTGGCCAGCTCCGCCGCGTCCGCCATCTGCGGGATCGCCTTGGGGCTGACGAAGGAAGTGACCTCCATCTGCGTCACACCGGCGTCGAACAGTCTGTCGATCAGGTCGAGCTTCTGCTCGAAGGTCAGCATCTGCTTGAGGTTCTGCCAACCGTCGCGCGGGCCGCATTCCAGAACATTGATCTTGTTTGCCATGATAGATTCCTCCTGACATTCCGTTTTATTTCGTGACTACCTTATGTTACTGTAACATCGTTTTTGCTTAACAAGACAAGCTTAATAACCTGAGACAAATCCTTGTCAATCGTTACTTATATTTTGCACTTTCCTTGGAATTTGTCAATCCGTAATTACAAAAACGCAGAAATATCATCATTTCGCCTATGAAACGGCCGGGATTCTATAGCATTTCGACGCAATTCTGCTTAAATAATTTAAAGATAAGCAAAATTAATTTAAAATAAGTTAAGCAGGTATTGCTTTTTTAACGCCTGTTTAGTATAATGTTAAGCAGCAGCGGTTCACCCGCGCAACAATTATGACACAGCGACAATTATGATAAAGGAAGTTCCCGTTATGGCAACACTCAAAGACATCGCGGACATCTGCGGCGTCTCCACGGCGACCGTCTCTTACGTCCTGTCCGGCCACGGCACGGAAAAGCGCATCACCGAGCAGACGCAGCAGGAGATCCGAAACGCGGCGCAACGCCTCGACTATGAATACAAGGGGCGCAACAAGGCGGTGCTCAAGTACCGCGTCACGGTCTATTTCCCGCTCTCGGGGCTCAAGATGCTCCTGCCGTCGTTTCTTGATGCGTTCAACCGCATCGTCGACGCCGAGACCTCGAACATCGACATTCTCCTGCGGCCGTACACGCAAAACCAGCTCCACCTTCAGCGGGAGCTTTGGGCCGAGCGCAAGGGCGCTTCCGCCATCGTCATCTCCCCCGGCGGAACGGACCTGGCAAACCTCGCCGAGAAGCAGACGCTCGTGCCGGTCATCCTGCTCAACCGCACGCTGCCGAACTACTCCTACGTCGGCTTTGACCAGCTTGAGTCCGGCCGCCTTGCCGCAGAGCACGCCCTCAAGCGCGGCGGGGACAGCATCCTGCTCGTCTCGTCGCCGTCCCTGTTCGGCACGGCATGGCGCAGCAGCGCCTTCTCGGACTACTGTCTGCAGCACGGCGTGAATCTCGAGCACAGCATCATCAACGCTGACACGAGCATCCGCGCCGGCTATGAGCTCGGCAAAGCGCTCGTGCGCAGCGGCCGGCTCAAGAAGGTCATCTGCTGCACGTATGACATGACGGCGCTCGGCCTCGCCACCGCCCTGTCGGAGGAGAACATCGTCGTCGGCAAGGACGTGGAGATCCTCACCACGAGCTCGAGCGACGATGATCTGCTCGCCTACAGCAACCCACCGATCACCGTGGTGGATCTGAAGTTCCGCGACCTGTGCTACATGGCCATGCGCCTCGGTATGGACATTGCGACCGGACGGGCGAGCTATCCGCAGGAGATCTCGCTGCACCCGACGATGATCTACCGGAAATCGTGCCCGGCGTGAGCGCAGGGCGCAAAAAGAGAGCTTGTGACTGTCAAAAAGTATTACTTTTTGACAAAGGGGCTGCAGTCTGCTGCGCGCATAATTTGTGCGCCGGCGGCGCACAAATTCCACACTTGCAGCCTGAGCGGTATTTTCTTCGCCGCACATGTCGCCGAAGAAAATGATTCCCTTGCTGTGCCGCTCCATATGTAGTGGTTTGAGCACCGCTGCACCGCAAGGTGTAGCGGTGCTCAACCACGTACCCGCCGTGCAGCGCGCGCCGCAGCGCGCGCAATCTCGAGGAGCCCGCGCACAACCCCCCCACCAAAACAAGCGCGGGCGACGAGACGGCAAGGGCGGCGGCACACCTGCCGCCGACCGCGCAGCGACGCGGCGCACACATGCGACGCGGCGCGGAGAACCGAGCGCGCGCCGCCACCACGAACGACACCAAAACAACGGCGGCGCGCGCGGAACTGCGGCGGCGGGGGGGCAGCGCGGACGCGCCCGGGGGAGAACCGCCGCCGCGACCGCTTGATTGATATGATAAAGAGAGCTGCTTATAGCAGCTCATCCATATCGATCGGGCACCATTGTCCCGCATACATGTCGGCGACGTATTCGACGCAGGCCTGTTCTACATCTTCTGCGGTCATTGTCCAGCCATCGGGGATGCAGCCATGCACAGCACCGTGGCATCTGCTGCAGAGCGTGATGAGGTTGTCGGGCTCGCTGTTGCCGCCTTTGCCGCGCGGGATGACGTGGTGGATTTGCAGATACTGCGTGGAATCGCAGAGCGCGCAGCGGTAGCCGTCTCTGCGGTAGATGGATTTGCGGAGCGTGGAATTGATGGAAGCTGAAATCATGGTGTAAATCTCCTTTTATTTGCGCCGCTGCATGACCGTCAAGGCCGATGCACAGCGCAAGGCCGGTGGCGCTGTCAAGCGGCACACGGGCGAAAAAAGGGCGCGGCGCGTGCTCGCGCGCAGACGCGTCCTCTTTTTTGACCGTGCTTTTCGTCAGAAAAGCGGCCTTGCGTGGCTGCATCGTGCATTTCAGCCTTGCACGGTCAATGCTATCCTTGCATAAATCAGGGAGATTTACACGATTTCAGCGGACATATTCCACAGCGACGCGATCCGAGACGCAGAAAGACGGCGCCGCAAGCCGCTCGGAGACGTTTATGCAGATGAATAATCAACAAGATTTCAACATCATTTGGTTGGGTAGCGTGCTAAAGTGTCTGGTTTGCTCTCGCGTGCCGGTCATGCAGCCGTGGAGCGGCTTGCCAAACGTTATGTGAACGCAGCCATTGCCACGTCTTCCCTATGCATTTGCATATACCGCGGTGGGCGCCGCACATGTCGCCGAAGAAAATGATCGGACTTTCTTTCGCCGCTGCGGCGGCGAAACTCTACGAGGTTCTTGGATAAACTGAAGAGAGCTTGTCACATCTTGTGACAAGCTCTCTTTTTCGTTATAAAATGCGGTTCAGTTCCAGAAATCCGTTCCGGTGATGCCGATGTCGGCGGCGTGGAACTGCGGATCCTTGCCCTCGCTGCGCTGGCGCATATAGTCCTTGAGCACGGCCACGCCCTTGTTGCCGAGGATCAGGATGACGGGGACGTTGATGATGACCATCGTGGCCTGAAGCATATCGGCCGTATCCCACGCGAGGCCGGCACTGACCGTTGCGCCGACGAACACGATCACGGACGCAAGCACGCGGAACACCAGCATGCCCGCCTTGCTCGGGTCGCGCTTGAGGATGTACTTCAGGCAGCCCTCGCAGTAATAGTAGTTGCCGATGAGCGTCGTGAACGCGAACAGGCACATGGAGACGGCGATAAAGATCGGGCCGAAGCTGCCGAGCGACTGCTGCACGGACGCCTGCACATAGGCAGCGCCGGCGGCCTCAGGCGTCGGGACGACGCCGGAACACAGGCACATGAACGCCGTAGCCGAGCAGATGAGCAGCGTGTCGATGAATACGGACAGCATCTGCACAAGACCCTGCTTGGCCGGGTGCGAGACGTCGGCCGTGGCGGCCGCGTTCGGCGCCGAGCCCATACCGGCCTCGTTGGAGTACAGGCCGCGCTTGATGCCCCACATGATGCACGAGCCGGTGAAGCCGCTGAACGCCGCCTTGAAGTTGAACGCATCGCGGAAGATGTTGGCGATGACGCTCGGGAAGATCCTGATGTTCATGAACACGACGACGAGCGACATCACGATATACAGCAGACCCATGACCGGAACGAGCACGCCCGTGACATCGGTCAGGCGCTTGCCGCCGCCGAGCACGCACAGGGCAAACAGCACCGCAAGGATCGCGCCGATGATGTACGGCGTGCGTCCCTTGACGTAGAAGCTGAAGCCGCCGAACGCATCCTGCAGGTTGTAGGCCGCGAGCATATTAAAGCCCACGACATAGGTCAGGATCAGCACGACCGCGAACACGACGCCGAGCCAGCGCTGGTGCAGCGCCTGCTCCATGTAGTACGACGGGCCGCCGTAGCTGCTGCCGTCAGCATCGCGCTTTTTGTAGACCTGCGCGAGCGCGGACTCGATGAACGCGCTCGCACCGCCGACCAGCGCCACGACCCACATCCAGAACACGGCGCCGAAGCCGCCGAGGCAGATGGCCGTGGACACGCCGACGATGTTGCCTGTGCCGACGCGCGACGCCGTGGACACCATGAGCGCACCGAAGGACGAGATGCCGCCCTTCTCTTTCGGCTTCTCCTTGACAACGCGGATCGACTCGCCGAACAGGCGGAACTGGATCAGCCCGGTGCGGACCGTGAAATACAGACCCGCGGCGAGCAGAAACAGCGGCACGATGTACGGCCGGTACAAAAAGCCGCCGATCGCATTGACAACTCTGTCAATTGATTCAATCATGTTTTGTCTCCTCTACAATTTTCTTTTTCCCTGCGTGCCAAGATCACGCAAAGAACAGTATACAAAAGATCTGATAAAAAAGCAACCATGATTCGGCAATTTGCACTGTGTGCGTGCTCTTGCAAGCGTGCACCTTTCGGAGTAAGATGAGGATACTTTCAAGGCACGATAAGGAGCAACACATATGTTCACTGGCTTTTCCGACGCAACGATCGACTTTCTCTGGGAGCTGCGCTTTCACAACGAGCGCCCGTGGTTTCTGGAGCACAAGCAGGTATTTCTCGACACGCTCGACCGCCCGATGAAGGCGCTGGCCGCCGACGTGACCGGCGCGCTCGAGCAGGCGTACCCGGAGCGGAAGTGGTACCTGCACGTGGCGCGCATCTACCGCGACGCGCGGCGGCTGCACGGCCGCGGGCCGTACAAGGAGAGTCTCTGGTTCACGCTGCGCTGCGACAGCAGCCGCGGGCCGGAGATCCCGGCGTTTTACTTTGAGATCACGCCGCACAATTACAGCTACGGCATGGGCTTTTACTGGGCAAAGGCAAACACGATGGCGTGCTTTCGCCGCGCGATCGACGCCGACCCCCTGCCGCTGACGGCACTGGCGGAGCACCTGAACGCGCAGGACGCCTTCGTGCTCGCCGGAGAGGATTACGCCCGCGCGAAGGGCGACCCCGGCGCGCTGCTGCGCCCGTGGTACAACAAGCGCGTGCTCGACCTCTCGTGCGTGCGCGCGCACGACGACCTGCTCTTCTCCCCCGCTCTGACAGACGAGCTGGTGCGCGGGTTCGGCTTCCTGCTGCCGTACTACGACTATCTTGAGGCCGTGACCCGGCGGGAGGACGCCTGATGCTGCGCAGCTTTGACGGGCACTGCGACACGCTCGCGCGCTGTCTTGAGCGCGGCGGCGGGCTGCGGCAAAACACCGGCCACGTTGACCTCACGCGCTGTGCGGCACTCGGCCGGCACGCGCAGATCTTTGCGGTCTTTGCCGACAGCACAGCGGTAAACGAGCCGCTCCATACCATCGCACGGCAGCAGCACGCGCTGCTCGAGCGCGAATGTGCGCGCAATGCCGACCTCGTGCGCCGCTGCCGCACGGCGCGGGACGTGCGCGCGGCATGGGCAGCCGGGAAAACGGCCGCGCTGCTCGGCATCGAGGGCGCGGAGCTGCTCGAGTGCGACCCCGCGCGTCTGGATGAGGCGGCGGCGTGGGAGTGCGTGTATGTGACGCTGACGTGGAACCACGCAAACGCCCTCGCAGGCTCGCACTGCGACGCGCCGGCGCAGGGACTCACGGCACAGGGGCGCGAATTCGTGCGCGCGCTGTACGCGCACCGGATGCTGCCGGACGTGTCGCACCTGTCGGAGGCGGCGGCGTGGGACACGGTGCGCCTCGGGCTCGGCCCGGTGATCGCTTCGCACGCGAACAGCCGCGCCGTTTGCGCGCACACGCGCAACCTCTCCGACGACCTCTTTTGCGCCATCCGCGACAGCGGCGGCGTGGTCGGGCTGAACCTCTACACGGCGTTTCTCGGCGGCGCGGACATGGACACCGTCGTGCGCCACATCGAGCATCTGCTCGACCTCGGCGGCGACGGGACGCTCGCGCTCGGCGGGGATCTCGACGGGTGCGGCACGCTCGGCGGCGGCATCACCGGCATTCAGGATTATCCGAAGCTCTACGCGGCGCTCGCAGCGCGCGGCTATGACGAGCCGCTGCTCAACGCGCTCTTTGCGGGCAACTGGCTGCGCGTGCTGCCGAAATAACGGGAAAACATACAGCGCCCCGCCGCAGTTCAATCTTTCTGCGGCGGGGCGCTTTTGCGCTCTCGGGGAACTTACTCGAGCGGTTTGAAATCGGACTTCGGGTGGTGGCACAGCGGGCAGATGAAGTCATCCGGCATATCCGCGCCGTCGTACACATAGCCGCAGACGGTGCACACAAAGCCGACGCGCTTTTCCGCGGGTCTGGCCTCGTGCTTGACGAAGTCGGACGCCGGGTGCTTGCACAGCGGGCAGATGAAATCGGCCGGAAGCGTCTCGCCCTCGTACACGTAGCCGCACACGGAGCAGACCCAGGTCGCCTGCTCGGCGGGCGCGAGCTTCGGCGGCGCGGGCTTGATGTGGCTGCGGTAGTAGTCGTAGGTCACGGTCTCGTCGTTGCTGAAGAGCTTGGACTCCGTGATCTCGGCAATGAACAGGCGGTGGCTGCCCTGATCATAGCTCTCGACGACGCGGCAGGAGAACATGGCGTTCGTGTAGCGGTTGATGTAATACAGGCCGTTGTCGCTGCGGGCGCAGTCGCTCCAGTCTGCGAACTTGTCCGCATCCGCGCCGGACTGGAAGCCGAAGTGCTGGAAGAAGGCAAACGGCACCTCCTTCGTCAGCAGCGAGAGGTTGAACACACCGGTGCGCTCGATCATGCCGCAGGTGTAGTTGGCCTTGATGACCGAGATGGAGATGCGCTCGGGCTTGTTGGCCATCTGGATGGCGGTGTTGATGATGCAGGCGTTGTCCTTGTCACCCTCGCGGGCGGAGAGCGCAAACAGGCCGTACTGGAACTTGAAGAGCGCGGCGGGGTTCTGCTTGCCTTCGTTGACGATCGGGCGCGGCTTCGGCATGGAGGCGACGAGCGCGTCCGCGATCTCGGTGAGCGCTGCAAGCTGATCGTCCTTGAGCGAGGAGCGGATGGTGAGCGTCTCGTTGAGGATGTTCACGTCCTTGAGCTTGGAGAGGATGCCGCGCATGAGCTTGCCGGCGGTCGGCGCCCAGGAGCCGTTTTCGATCAGGGCGATGGTGCGGTTCTGGAGGTTGTGCGCCGCGATGTCGAGCAGCGCCGTCTCCATGTTGCAGAAGATGCCGGCGTTATACGTCGTGGACGCGAACACGAGGTGGCTGCAGCGGAAGGCCTCAGCCACGACATAGCTCGGGTGCGTGACGGAGACGTCGTACATGGCGATGTTGCGCACGCCGCGCTCGGCCAGCATGGTCGCGAGCACCTGCACCGCGTTTTCGGTGTGGCCGTAGACGGAGGAGTACGCGATGAGCACGCTGCCGTCCTGCTCGGGCGTGTAGGAGCTCCACTTGCTGTACTTGTCGACGAACCAGCCGATATTCTTGCGCCAGACCGGACCGTGCAGCGGGCAGATCATGCGGATATCGAGTGTGGCGGCCTTCTTGAGCAGCGCCTGCACCTGCGTGCCGTACTTGCCGACGATGTTCGTGTAGTAGCGGCGGGCGTCGGGCAGCCAGTCGTGCTCAAAATCATACTCGTCGGCATAGAGGTTGCCGCTGAGCGCGCCGAACGTGCCGAAGGCATCGGCGGAAAAGAGCGTGCCGGTCGTGGTGTCAAAGCTGACCATGACCTCCGGCCAGTGCACCATCGGCGCCATGACGTAGGCGAACGTGTGTCTGCCGAAGCAGTAGGTGCCGCCCTCGGCCATGAGGATGGCGCGGCTGTCGATGTCAAAGGTGAAGTAGTTGCGGATCATGTCGCGGATCTTCGCGTTGCAGATGATCTTCGCATCGGGATACCGGCGCACGGTCTCCTCGAGCGTCTTGGCGTGGTCAGGCTCCATGTGGTGCACGACGATGTAGTCCAGCGGACGGTCGCCGAGCACATGGGCGAGATTTTCAAAGAACTGACCGGCGACGGACTGATCCACCGTGTCGAGCAGGACGGTCTTCTCGTCGAGCAGGACATAGGCGTTGTACGACACGCCGCGTGGGATGGGATACACGCTCTCAAACAGCGCCAGACGGCGGTCGGACGCGCCGACCCAATACAGATCCTCGGTCATTTTCACAGTGCAGTGCATACGTTGTCTCCTCCTTCGAATGTTTCTGGTTTGCCCCGGCCTCAGCCGAGGAGGCTGAGCAACTCTTCCTTCGGCGTCACGCCGACCTTCACGGCCGTGGCCTGGCCGCCGCGGAAGACCATGAGCGTCGGGATGCTCATGATGCGGTACTCGCCCGCGAGCTCCGGCTGCTCATCGACGTTGATCTTGCCGAACTTGTATTCCGGGTGCTCGGCGGCGAGCTCCTCGACCACGGGCGCCATCATGCGGCAGGGGCCGCACCACGTCGCCCAGAAATCCACGAGCACGGGTTTGTCGGACTGCAGGACCTCCTGCGCAAAGTTTTCTTTCGTAAGTGTCAGCATAGTGATCTCCCTTTCCGAATCGGTATCTTGGATTTGTTGATTGGATTTTAACAGATTTTACACCTGTGTTCTGTGGCAAAGTCACATTCCGGCGAGGCTGCGCAGCTTCTGCGCGTCCGTGACCGTGACCGTGCCGCGGCCGAGCGACACGACGCCGTCGTCGGCAAAGTGGCGCAGCATCCGCGTGACCGTCTCGCGCACGGCACCGGTGTCGCGCGCGAGCTGCTCGTGCGTGGCGCGCACAGGCACACGGGCATGGTCGGATTCGTCCCAGAGGTACTGCGCAAGGCGCTTGTCGAAGCTGATGAACAGCAGCTGCTGCATCGCCCACATGACATCGGAAAACCGCTCGGTGGCGAGGCGGTACATACAGCTCTCGACGTAGATATTTTCCGCCGCGAGCTGCTGGAACACATGCGCGCCGAGCACCAGCAGCTCCGTCGGCGCATCGGCCACAAGCTGCACCTCAAACGTGATCTGCCGGATGACACACGCCGCCGCGAGCACGCAGGCGTCCCCGTCCGTGAGGCGGTAGAGCGTGATCTCGCGCCCGTCGTCCGAGAGCATGCACGCGCGCAGGCGGCCGCTCTGCACCCGGATCATGCCGAGGCATTGCCCGTCGCACCCGTGCACGAGCGCACCTCGGTCATACTGTGTCAGCCGTGCGCCGCGGCGCGCAAGCTCACGCTGCGCCTCGGTCAGATTCGGCCAGAACGGCAGCTCGGCCAAGGCCGCTTGCAAACGTTCGTTCATCGCGCTACCCCCATCGCCGCCGCACGCGCGGCAGCACTCTTTTCTTTTCAGCATAGCACAAATCCGCCGCCGATGGAATCCCCAGTCGGCCGAAAATGGGCGCACGGATACAATTTTTCGCGCTCCGCCCCATCAGCACGTTGACAAACCGGCCGCCGAACGATACGATAGCGGCAGAGAATGATCATGGGAGGGATGCGCGATGCGTGTGCTGTGTTACGCACAGACAAACATCGGCTCCGGCCGGGACAACAATGAGGACAACTACTACTGCAACGGCACGTTCAAGCGCGATGCCGCCGTCCCTGTGGCCGAGGCGGCCGCCGAGCAGGAGAGCAGGCGCCTGACCTACGGCGTGTTCGACGGCATGGGCGGCGAGGCAAACGGCGAGCAGGCGGCGCTTTTGTGCGCGCAGACGCTGCACCGGTGCAGCAGCGACGAGCCGTTTGACGCGCTCGATTTCTTCCGGCGCGCAAACGTCGCCGTGTGCGACATGATCGCGGCCAGCGGTCAGGTCGGCGGCTCGACCGCCGCGACCGTGCACCTGACCGGAAACCACGCCTACTGCTGCAACGTCGGCGACAGCCGCATCTACCTGCAGCGCGGCGGGGCATTGCAGCGCATCTCGCGCGACCACACCAAGTATCAGGAGCGGCTCGATGCCGGCGCTGCCGCCGGTGATGCGGCCGACTGTCCGGACCGGCACGTGCTCACGCAGTATCTGGGCATGCTCGGCGCGCGCCAGCGGCTCGTGCCGTACTTCGCTGCCGGCGTGCCGCTCGCCGTCGGTGACCGGCTGCTGCTGTGCACCGACGGGCTGACCGGCAAGCTCAGCGACACGCAGCTGCAATCCGCGCTCGCTGCCGACCTGCCGCTGCCGGAGCTGGGGCAGTCGCTCATGACGCAGGCGCTCGATGCAGGCGCCGGCGACAACATCACACTCGTGCTCGTCGAGATCACGGCGCTCGACCCCGAGACCGCCGTTCCCCTGCCGCAGCCGCCGGCCGAGGAGCTGTCGCAGACGCGGCGGTTTGAAGTTTCGGCCGCGCGCATTGCCGAGCAGGAGACGCAGCGCAAAAAGCAGGCGCGCGCCCGCCGCCGCGAATGGGTGCTCACCGCCGCCGTGATCCTGGCGGTGCTCTGCGCCGTGGCCGCCGCGCTGTGGATCGCCGTCGGCAGCATCCCGCGCAGGCGTCCCGCTCCCGCGCCCACGCCGGTGCAGACGGTCACGCCCACGCCGAGACCCGCGCCGAACGATCCGCCGCAGGTGATCCTGCCCACGATGCCGACGCCTGAGCCGGAGCCCGAGCCGGAGCCCACGCCCGAGCCGAGCACGGCGCCGACGCCCACACCGTCGCCGGAGCCGACGCCCACGCCCGGACACTTACCCGGTTGACGCGCGGCAGCGCAATGCGTATAATAAGATTCGACACCTTTCAAGGATGAGGAGGAACAACGGATGCGTACACACCACGCCCTGCAGCCCCGCACGCCGGAGCAGGCGGCCTGCAGCATCGGCCGCCGCGACGGAAAGCGGTTTTTGAAGCTCTACCGCAGCTACCTGCACGGCTCGCTCGCCGCCATGGCGGAGCCGGTCTGCGAAGGCACGGTCGAGCATGAGGATGACTGGCGGCTGACCGCCGTGCTCGCGCTCGCGCCGATGACGCTTGCGTTCGCATATCTGATCGTGATGCTGTTTTTCGTGTTCCTGTAAAATTTGATATTGCAGCAGCCCCGCTGCCGTGAAACCGGCAGCGGGGCTCGGCTTATCCCCGGAAGTCCGTTCCGTACTTCCGGGGATAAGCCGAGCAGGCGATTCGATTCGAGGCGGGTCTTGCCCCCTCGAGCTCCCCCGCTGCTCTGTTTCGTTTGTGCCTGCGCATCGCCTCTGACAGTTACAGCCCCGCTGCCGGAAAATCGGCAGCGGGGCTGTTTTTTCTTTTTCTTTTTTCTCTTTGCTTTTTCCTTCCGTGCACATGGCTGCACTCATTTTTGCACCTGCGCGGCCATCAGATACTGCGCGCCGAGCGGGCCGGACAGCAGTCCCTGCACGTGTGTGTTGCACAGATACTGATCCGTGTACCAATAGAGCGGGCACACGGCACCCGTCTGCATGAGCAGGGTCTCGGCCTGATGCATGAGCGCATAGCGCTCGGCGGTGTCGCCGCTGCTTGCGATGCGGTACAGCAGCGCGTCATACGACTCCGCCCATGTGCAGCCGTCTTGCGTGCGCCCGTCGATCGTGACGGCATAGCCCGCGTAGTCCGCGTGTGCGCCGCGGCCGAGCGCGACAAAGTTGCTGCCTGCGCCGCTCGCCCAGAGAGAGAGAAACGGCATGGGGTCATCGATGTCGGCGCTGAAGCTGCAGCGCGTGACGGAGTAGCCCCCGGCGGCACGGCTGGCGAGGAAGGTCTGCATATCCTGCGCCGTGACGGTGAGCGTGATGCCATAGTGTGCGTAGAGCTCCTTGAGATACTCCGCGATGGCGACATGACCGGCCGCGTCGGACGTCAGGTACGTCAGCTCCGGAAAGCCGGCGCAGACGCCCTGCGCATTGACCGTAAAGCGGCCGGACGACTCCGCTGCCTGCTGCAGCAGCGCGATGGCCTGCTTGCAGTTGGCGGCATAGTCGGTGCCGTAGTATCCCGCCCCGTCGCCGTCCGCGCCGTTGTGCGCGGTGAAGGCGCTGCCGTCGGCGTCCGAGATGCCGGGCGGAATGGGGGCGTTGGCGCTCTGCTGCGCGCCGGGCGTGATCTGCGCGCAGAGGTCGCTGCGGTCGATGAGCAGCGCGAGCGCCGTGCGGATCTGCGCGCGCTCCGCCTGCGTAAAGGTGCTCAGCGCCGGGTCGTTCATGGAAAAGCAGAGACTGTAGGTCGCAAGCCGGCTCACGGTGCGCAGCTCGGGCGCGTGGTTCGCGCGCAGGTCGTCAAGGGCGGTGTCCGGGACCGGCCAGACGAGCGCGTAGTTGCGCGCAAGGAAGGCGGAGGCCGCAGCGTCGGGGTCAGGCTCAAACGCAAAGCGCACCGTCCCGGCCGTGACGTTGTCCGCGTCCCAATAGGCGGGGTTTTTCTCATACGTCAAGCCCTCGTCCGTCCACGCGGCAAGCGTGTACGGTCCGCTGACGGCAAAGTCCGCGCTGTCCGCCGTCCAGCCCGTCTCCTCCGCCGCGCCGGAGGGCACGGGCGCATACGCAGGCTGGGCGCAAAGCTGCAGGAAGGTCGGCATGGCCTCCGTGAGCACGACGGTGAGCGTACTGCCGTCCGGCGACGCGGTGACGTTCAGGCGGCCGGTACCGTACCCGTCGATGCAGGCGAAGAGATACGGCGCCGCCGCATCCTCGAGCGTGCACGCCCGGTTCCACGCATAGACAAAGTCCGCCGCCGTGAGCGGCGTCCCGTCCGACCACTTGAGCCCGCTGCGCAGCGTGAACACATACTGCACGCGCCCGTCGGGCAGAGGCTCCGGCACGGGCAGCTCCACGCACAGCTCGGGCGTCAGCTGCCGGCTGCCGTCGCCGCCGGCGCGATAGCCGGTCAGACCGGAAAAGAGGTTGACGGCATACGTCGCGCCGACGCCGTTTTCCGTGCGCGCGGGGTCGAGCGTCGCGGGTTCTGCGCCGAGGCAGAGCGTCAGCGCCTCTCCGGTCTGTGGGGCGCGCACGGTGCTCGCCGGTGCGCGCGTGCAGCCGCAGAGCAGCAGCGCTGCAAGCAGGGCACACAAAAGCGCGCGCTTCATGCCGGTCACCTCCCGTTTTTCATCGATTCGCGGTGTTCGTTCCGCGTAGGCGTATCTTATCACACGCGCCGGAAAAATGCAATGCTTTCCTGCGCGCATCCCCCACTTTTCAATAAAAACGGTGTGCTCCGAAGCCGGAGCACACCACAATTCGCGGTTTTTCGACGTAAAAGTGGGATTTCGGTCAAAATGCCCATGTCCCGTTCCGGAACACCGGAACCGTGCGGCCATCGCGGCAGTGCGCCGTGATCTCGAGATCCGGCGTGCCGATCATGAAGTCCTCGTGGATCATGGAGTCGTTCACGCCGAGCGCGCGCATCTCCTCGAGCGTGCGGTTCGGGTAATCACGGATGGTGTCGATGAAGCCCATGCCGAGCGCGAGATGGCAGCATGCGTTTTCATCAAACAGGGTGTTATAAAACAGGATGCCCGTCTGGTTGATGGGGCTGTCATACGGCACGAGCGCGCACTCGCCGAGGTAAGCGGCGCCGTCGTCCATGGCGATGAGCTTTTGCAGCAGCGCCTCGTTCGTGCGGGCGTGCACCTCCACGGCACGGCCATGCTCGAAGCGGATGGAAAAGTCCTCAATGAGCTGCCCCTGATACGACAGCGGCTTCGACGAGTAGACAATGCCCTCGGCCTCGCCGCGCTTCGGCGAGATGAAGCACTCCTCCGTCGGGAGGTTGGGATTGAAGTAGCTGCCGCCGATCGTATACTCCCCGCCGCCGCAAAACTGCGCCTCGGGGATCATGCCGACGGTCAGATGTGTGCCGTTGGACGCGCGGTACTCGAGCGTCCCGATGCCGAGACCGTTGAGATAATCGCAGCGCGCCTGCAGGTCTGCGTTGTGTGCGTCCCACGCGGCGACGGGGTCATCGTCCACGCGGCAGGTGTGCACAATTGCCTCCCAGAGCTTTTCGACGGCGCGCGATTTCGTCTCGTTCGGGAACACCTTCTTCGCCCACGCCGCGCCGGGCACGGCCGCAATGCACCACTGGTAGCGCCCCTCCATCCGGTCGCGGTAGGGCTTGATGACGCTGTAGCGACCCTGGCGGGCACTGGCCATCTTTGCGGGGCTGACGCCGCGCAGCCCGTCCGGATCCTCGCTGAGCAGGTAGATGCGGCACGGGAGCGTGTCGACATAGTGCTGGAGCTTCGCGCGCTCCCAGTCCTCGACGGTCCGGAGCGTCCTGACGCTCTCGCGCCGGACGGCGAGCTTTTCGAGCGCCTGATGCTTCCACGTGACGGTGACCTTGCGCGCGCCGGCGTGGTAGCAGGCATCGGCGAGCATGGTCACGAATTCCGGCTGGTCGAGCTCGGCCTCGATGACAACATCCTGTCCCTTCTGAACACGCGCACCGACCTCCGCAATGAGGCGGGCATAGGCGCGCAAAACGGTTTTCTTCATGTTACGTCTCCTCTTTTCCATGGTGTTCCGGCAGCGTGACCGTGAAGGTCGTGCCGCGGCCCTTCGCGCTCGCGACGGCGACCGTGCCGCCGTGGAGCGCCACGATCTGCTGCACCATCGACAGGCCCAGACCCAGACCGCCGCTTTCCTGCCGGCTGGGGTCGGCCTGATAAAACCTCTGCCATATTCTGTCCAGATCCTCCTGCGCGATACCGACGCCGTTGTCCTGCACGGTCAGCTGCGCGCCTGCATCCGTGCGCCGGAGCGCCACATGGATCCAGCCGCCGTCGACACCGAACTTGAAGGCGTTGTCGAGCAGGTTCTGCACGACGCGCGACATGAGAAACACATCCATATCGATATAAATGTCCGGCTCTGCCGCGCAGCCGATTCGGATGCCGCGGCGCGCGACCATGGCCTGCTCGTCACAGATGACGGTGACGAGATCGGACAGGTCGGCATACTCCCAGTTGACCTTCTGCGTGCCCTGATCGAGGCGCGTGATCTCGAGCATGCTGCCGATGAGCTGTGACATCTTGTGCGCCTGCCGGTCGACAACGTCGAGCGCGGCCTGATAGTCCGCCGTGGTGCGGGCGTTTTTGCGCGCGTCCTCGCAGGCGGCGAGGATGACGGTCGTCGGCGTGCGCAGCTCGTGCGAGGCATCGGACGTAAAGCGCTGCTCGGCCTCGAACGAGCGCTCGAGCCGGTCGAACATATTGTCAAACGACGCCGAGAGCTGATAGATCTCGTCGCTGCCCTTTGTGTGCGGCAGACCGATGCGCGCCTTGAGATCCTGTCCGTCGGAGATGGCATTGGCCGCTGCCGTGAGCTGGCGCACGGGGCGCAGCGCGCGGCTGGCGATGAAATACCCGCCGATGACCGACAGCACCAGCAGCACCGGCAGCAGCGACCACGCCAGCGGCAGGATCACGCGCATGACGCCGCCTTTTGCGTCCGCGTCGATGACGCCGCGCAGCCAGACGCTGCCGACCATCATATCGACGTGCACGTCATAGACATAGAACGTCTGTTCGCCGCAGGTGACGGTGCGCACCGCGTCCCCGCTGAGCGGCAGGGGCTCTGCGGGCGAAAACTCCGCCGGAAACGTGCCCTGCAGAGCGTTGCCGTCCGCATCGTAGAGCACGGTGTACACGCCATTGCGGTAATAGTGGATGTGGTCATAGCGAAACTGCCGGTTTTTATACTTGACGCGGTTGGCGTTGTGCTCGACCATGCGCACGAGGCGCGACTCGGGGTCGTTCGTGACGATCGTGCCGTTGACGGCGAGCAGAAACGAGAGCACCAGCGCCTCGATGACGAACATCATGAGCGCGAACCACGCCGTGATACGGATCTTGAGTGACGGTCTTCTCATACTTCCTCCCGCAGCACCCAGCCGACGCCCCAGACGGTGTGAATGAGCTTGGTGGGATAGTCCGCGTCGATCTTCCGGCGCAGGTAGCTCACGTACACGTCCACAACGTTCGAGCCGCCGCTGTAGTCATAGTTCCAGAGATGGTTTTCAATGCGCTCGCGCGAGAGCACGACGCCGCGGTTGCGGATCATGTATTCCAGCAGCGCAAATTCCTTGGCCGAGAGCGAGATCGTGCGTCCGCCGCGTGTGACACGGTGCGAGGCGGTGTCGACCGTGAGGTCGGCCACGGTGAAGACATTGGTCGCGCTGCCGCCGCGCTTGCGCGTGACGACCCGCAGCCGCGCCAGAAGCTCGTCAAACGAAAACGGCTTGACAAGATAGTCGTCCGCACCGGCGTCCAGCCCGTGCACGCGGTCGGGCACGCTGTCTTTCGCCGTGAGGAAAATAACCGGCGTCTCGCTGCCGGCGGCGCGCATCTGCGCCAGCACCGAAAACCCGTCCATGCGCGGCATCATCACATCGAGCACGACGGCGTCATACTCCGCGCCCTCAAGATAGTCGAGCGCCTCCACACCGTCAAAGCAGCTGTCGACGCTGTAGCCCTCGGCCTTGAGCGTTTTGGCGAGAATGCGGTTGAGATCCTGTTCGTCTTCCACGACCAGAATGCGCATACACGTCCCTCCTTGTTGTCTGTCTGTCAAGTGATTATTATACCACAGGCCATGCCTGTGTGTAAAATAAGAAATGCACCGGCCGCAAAGCGGTCGGTGCATTTTGATTTGTGTTCGGGTGAACCTTACACGAGCTCGATGACAGCCATCTCGGCCGCATCGCCGCGGCGGGTGCCGATGCGGGTGATGCGGGTGTAGCCGCCGTTGCGGTCGGCATACTTCGGGGCGACTTCCTCGAACACCTTCTTGGCAACATCCTCGCGGGTGATGAAGGCCAGCGCCTGACGATAGGCGGCCATGTCCTTCTTCTTGCCAAGGGTGATCATTTTCTCGGCCAGAGGCGCGATCTCTTTTGCGCGGAAGACAGTCGTCTCCATGCGGCCCATGTCGAGCAGATCCGTGACCTGCTGACGGAGCATCGCCTTGCGCTGATCGGTGGTCTTACCGAGTTTCCTTGTTCCGGGCATATCGGTTTCCTCCTTGATAAGAGTAGCTGGTTATTACTGATTGTCGTCGCTCGCCAGGCTCAGGCCCATCATGGCGAGCTTGTGCTCGACCTCTTCGAGGGACTTGCGGCCAAGGTTGCGCACCTTGATCATCTCTTCCTCGGTCTTGTTGGTGAGGTCTTCGACGGTGTTGATGTTCGCGCGCTTGAGGCAGTTGAAGCTGCGCACGGAAAGATCCAGCTCCTCGATGGTCATCTTCATGACGGTATCGGGGCGCTCCGGCTCCTTCTCCACCACCGTGCAGCTGTTGCCGATCGTGTCAGACAGATCGGTGAAGAGCGTGAAGTGATCGCACAGGATCTTGGCGCCGAGGCTCAGCGCGTCGCGCGCCGAGATGGTCTTGTCGGTCCAGACCTCAACGGTCAGCTTGTCGAAGTCCGTCTGGTTGCCCACGCGGGTGTTCTCGACAGCGTAGTTGACCTTCAGAACCGGCGCATAGATGCTGTCCACCGGGATGGTCCCGATGACCTGCTGCGCGCTCTTGTTCTTGTCCGCCGGGATATAGCCTCTGCCGTGGTCAAGCGTGATCTCCATGGAGAGCGCGCCGTCCGGTCCGAGGCTGGCGATGTGCAGCTCGGGGTTGAGGATCTCGACCTCGGCGTCCGGCTTGATGTCGCCGGCGGTGACTTCACACTCGCCTGCCGCTTCGATATGGACGGTCTTCTGGCCGTCGCAATGCAGGCGTGCAATGATGCCCTTCACATTCAGCACGATCTCCGTGACGTCTTCCTTGACGCCGGGGATCGTCGAAAACTCGTGCTGCACACCGGAGATCCGGATGGACGTCGGGGCATAGCCGGGCAGTGAAGAGAGCAGCACTCTGCGCAGAGAGTTACCCAGGGTCGTGCCGTAGCCACGCTCCAAAGGCTCGACGACGAACTTTCCATAGGAAATGTCGTCCGGGGATTCCATGCATTCGATGCGCGGCTTTTCAATTTCAATCATTTAGACTTAACCCTCCTTACTGTATTGTTGCGCCACTGCGGCGCTGCGGATGTCAGCTTACCAATTTGAGGGTCTCTTTATTACTTGGAATACAGCTCGACGATGAGGTGTTCCTCGACAGGCAGATCAATGTCGTCGCGCGCGGGGATGGCCACGACCTTGCCGACCATGCTGTTGGCGTCGTAGTCCAGCCATTTCGGCGCCGGACGGGAAGCGTTGGCTTCGACGTTGGCCTTGATCTTGTCGAGACTCTTGCTGGAGTCCTTGAGTGTAATAACCATGCCCGGCTTGACCAGGAAGCTGGGGATGTTGACTTTGCGGCCATCCACGGTGAAGTGGCCGTGCGTCACGAGCTGGCGCGCCTCGGCGCGGCTCATCGCGAAGCCGAGACGGTAGACGACGTTGTCCAGACGGGTCTCGAGGATCGCGAGCAGGTTCTCGCCCGTGATGCCCTGACGCTTCTCCGCCATGGCGAAGTAGCTGCGGAACTGCTTCTCGAGCACGCCGTAGTAGCGGCGGACCTTCTGCTTCTCGCGCAGCTGGGAGCCGTACTCAGAGGTCTTGCTGCGGCCCTGGCCGTGCTGGCCGGGGGCGTAGCCTCTGCACTCGAGCGCGCACTTCTGGGTGTAGCATCTGTCGCCCTTGAGGAAGAGCTTCTGGCCCTCTCTGCGGCACTGACGGCAGACAGCTTCAGTATATCTTGCCATAATTCATTTCCCTCCTTCAATCAGACGCGGCGGCGTTTCGGAGGACGGCAGCCATTGTGCGGAATGGGGGTGACGTCCTTGATCATGGTGACCTCGAGTCCTGCGGTCTGCAGGGCGCGGATCGCAGCCTCGCGTCCGGAGCCGGGGCCCTTGACGAAGACTTCGACCGTCTTCAGGCCATGCTCCATAGCCGCCTTGGCAGCCGTCTCAGCGGCGGTCTGCGCGGCGAAGGGGGTGGATTTCTTGCTTCCGCGGAAGCCCATGCCACCGGCCGAAGCCCAGGAGATCGCGTTGCCCTGAGTGTCCGTGATGGTGACCATGGTGTTGTTGAAGGAAGAGCTGATATGCACGGCTCCCTTTTCAATGTTCTTACGCTCCTTGCGGCGCGTGCGAACCTTCTTGCCTTTTGCTGCGTTTGCCATTACATATCCCTCCCTTACTTCTTCTTATTGGCGATCGTGCGTTTCGGGCCCTTGCGGGTACGCGCATTGGTCTTGCTGCGCTGGCCGCGCACGGGCAGGCCGCGTCTGTGACGCTGGCCGCGGTAGCAGCCGATCTCGGTCAGGCGCTTGATGTCGAGCGCCACGCTGCGGCGCAGGTCGCCCTCCACGATGAAGTGGTGGTCGATGCACTCACGGATCTTCGCTTCGTCCTCGTCGGTGAGGTCTTTCACACGGGTGTCCGGATTGATACCGGTCATCTCAAGAATCTTTTTTGCGCTGGTTCTGCCGATACCATAAACGTAGGTCAGGCCAATTTCAATTCGCTTGTCCTTGGGCAGGTCAACGCCGGCGATACGTGCCATCTTATTCGATCATTCCTTTCGAAATTTTGGTTCCGCGCGCAAAAAGGGAGGCGACTTACTCCCGCCGGAGGGAGCCGACCTTCTGGCGCGGATGTGTTAGGACTTACAGGGTCAGATCAGCCCTGTCTCTGTTTGTGCTTCGGGTTTTCGCAGATAACCATGACTTTGCCCTTGCGCTTGATGACCTTGCACTTTTCGCACATGGGCTTGACACTCGGTCTGACTTTCATTGTAGTTAACCTCCTACTTGCTTCTCCAGGTGATGCGGCCGCGCGTCAGATCGTACGGAGACATCTGAACCGTAACCTTGTCACCGGGGAGGATTCTGATAAAGTTCATCCGGAGCTTTCCGGAGATGTGCGCCAGGATGACGTGGCCGTTGCCAATGTCAACCCGGAACGTCGTGTTGGGCAGGGATTCAACGACCGTGCCCTCCAGTTCGATTACATCGTCTTTTGCCAAGGTGTTTGAACCTCCTAAGGTTTTTCGGGACGCGCCCGTCACATGTCGTCTGCAAACGTCAGGATCTCCGGCTCGCCGTCGGTGACGAGCAGAGAGTTTTCGTAGTGCGCCGACAGACTGCCGTCCGCCGTGACCACTGTCCAGCCGTTGTCGGTAACGCGGACCTCATAGCCGCCGACGTTGACCATCGGCTCCACGGCGATCGTCATGTTCTTCTGCAGACGCGGGCCGTGGCCGGGCTTGCCGTAGTTCGGGATCTCCGGCGCTTCGTGCAGGCCGGCGCCGACGCCATGGCCGACATACTCGCGCACGAGCGAATAGCCATAGCTCTCGGCATAATCCTGAATGGCATGGCCGATATCGGAGATGCGGTAGCCGACGCGGGCAAAACGAATGCCTTCAAAAAAGCTCTGCCGTGTGATGCGGATCAGGCGCAGCGCCTCATCCGAGCACTGGCCGCACGGGAACGTGCCCGCGCAGTCGCCGTTGAAGCCGCGGTAGCGGGCGCCGACGTCGACGCTGACGATATCGCCCTCATGCAGGACGCGGTCGCCGGGGACGCCGTGGATGATCTCGTCGTTGACGGAGATGCATGCCGCCGTCGGGAAGCCGCCGTCGGTCATGAAGCACGGCGTTGCGCCGGACTTCGTGATGAACTTGTGCACTTCGCGGTTGATCTGGCGGGTGGTCACGCCCGGGGCCACCATCTGACGCGCGACGGAGCGCGCGCCAGCGGTGATCCGGCCGGCCTGCCGCATGAGATCGACCTCGGGATCGGATTTGATGATGATCATTCCAGACCCAGAGCTTTCTCGATCGCTGCGGTCGTGGCCTCGATGGTCGGCTGGTTATCGACCTTGACGAGCTTGCCGCGCCGGGCATAGAAGTCCTTGAGCGGCTCGGTCTCGCTGTGGTAGACATCCAGGCGCGCCTTGACGGTCTCGGGAGCGTCATCCTTACGGATGGTCAGCTCGCCGCCGCACAGGTCGCACTTGCCTTCCACCTTGGGAGGATTGGAGACGATGTGGAACGTGGCGCTGCAGTCCTTGCAGGTCCGGCGGCCGGACATACGCTCGATGATGGTCTCGTCCGCGATCTCGATCGACAGGGCGGTGTCGACGTCGATGCCGTTCTGCTCCAGAGCCTCCGCCTGGGGGATGGTGCGCGGCATACCGTCGAGGATATAACCATTGGCGCAGTCGGGCTCGGCCAGACGCTCGCAGACGATGCCGATGATGACGTCGTCCGGAACGAGCTTGCCGCTTTCCACATAGGATTTAGCTTTCAGGCCCACGGGCGTGCCGTTTTTCATGGCCGCACGCAGGATGTTGCCGGTGGAAATGGTGGGGATATTCAGCTTGCGGCTGAGGATCTCAGCCTGCGTACCCTTGCCCGCACCGGGGGCACCTAACAAAACAAGTTTCATTGTGTGCATCCTCCTATCAGCTCAGGAAGCCCTTATAGTTGCGCATGAGCATCTGCGCCTCGAGTGCGCGGACGGTCTCAAGTGCAACGCCGACAACGATGATGATGGACGTACCGCCCAGGGAGATACCGGTGAGCTGCTCCGCCTGCGAGCACGCGCTGATGATCAGCGGCGTGATCGCGATGACGCTCAGGTAGATCGCGCCGAAGAGCGTGATCTTGTTGAGCACCTTCTGGATGAATTCGCTCGTCGGCTTGCCTGCACGGAAGCCCGGAATGAATCCGCCGTTCTTCTTCAGGTTGTTCGCGACCTCGATCGGGTTGAACTGGATCGTGGAGTAGAAATAGCTGAAGAAGATGATGAGCAGGAAGTAAATGACGATATACGGCCACGTGGTCGTATCAAAGATATGCTTCATGACCCAGCTGTTCTGCCACTTCGGAACGAAGGCGCAGATGGTGGCCGGCAGAGACGCGATCGACTGGGCGAAGATGATCGGCAGGACGCCGCTCATGTTCACCTTCATCGGCAGATGCGTGCTCTGGCCGCCGTACATCTTGCGGCCGACGACCCGCTTGGAGTACTGCACCGGCAGACGGCGCTCGGCATCGTTGACGAGCACGATCATGACGATCAGCAGCAGCGCGCCGAGGTACATCAGCACCAGCACCCACCAGGCGAGGTCGCCGTTGGCGACGTTGTTGATCTGGCGGATGATGGAGTTCGGGAAACGGGCGACGATGCTCACGAACAGGATGATCGAGATGCCGTTGCCGATACCGAACTCGGTGATCTGCTCACCGAGCCACATGATGAGGGCGGAGCCGGACGTAAAGGTCAGGATGATGACGATGGCAGCCCAGACGTTGCTGGCAAAGTCAGCGTTGATGAGGCTGTAATTGCGCATCATCATATAATACGCAAAGCCCTGCAGCAGGCCGATGGCGACCGTGCTGTAGCGGGTGATGCTGGCGATCTTCTTCTTGCCTTCCTCGCCGCCTTCCTTCTGCAGACGCTCGAGTGCGGGGATCGCGATGCACAGGAGCTGAATGATGATGGAAGCGTTGATGTACGGCTGGATGGACAGCGCGAAGATCGTTGCCTGAGAGAACGCGCCGCCGGACATGACGTTGAACAGTCCGAGGATCGTGTTCTGAAGGCCGCTTGACTGGAAGTAATCCGCAAGCGCTTTGGTGTCGACGAAAGGTACGGGTACGGCATTGCCGAGACGGTAAAGCAGGACAATCAGCAGCGTGAAAAGGATTTTCTTGCGCAGCTCTTCGATGCGCCATGCGTTACGAAATGTCTGGAGCACCTTACACCACCTCGGCCTTTCCTCCTGCTGCTTCGATCTTCGTTTTCGCAGATTCAGAGAACGCAGAAGCCTTCACGGTCAGCTTCTTGGTGATTTCGCCGTTGCCGAGGATCTTCACGCCGTAGGTGCACTTGCTCAGCACACCGGCGTCAAGCAGCACCTTCGCGTCGACGACCGCGCCGTCTTCAAACTTCTCCAGAGCGGAAACGTTCACGCTCTCAAGGGGTTTGGCAAAGATGTTGTGGAAGCCGCGCTTCGGGATGCGGCGCGCCAGAGGCATCTGGCCGCCTTCGAAGCCGATGCGCACGCCGCCGCCGCTGCGGGCCTTCTGACCCTTATGACCGCGGCCGGCGGTCTTGCCGTTGCCGGTCGCGTGGCCGCGGCCCTTGCGCTTGCCGACATGGGTGGAGCCCACAACGGGAGAGAGTTCGTGGATATTCATGTTTGGGGCCCTCCTTATTCTTCTTCAGTGACGGCGACGAGATAACCGATCTTGGCGATCTTGCCGCGGGTCTGCGGGTTATCGGGCTGCACGGTCTCGTTGCCGATCTTGTGCAGGCCGAGGGAGTTGGCGGTGGCAATGTGCTTGACGTTGCGGCCGCTGAGGCTCTTGACGAGCTTGATCTTCAGATTTGCCATGTCTCAGCCCCTCCTTAACCCAGAATCTCTTCGGCGGTCTTGCCTCTGTAGGCAGCGACCTGCTGGGCGTTGCGCAGAGACTTCAGACCTTCCATCGTCGCAGCGACGACGTTTGCCGGGTTGTTCGAACGCAGGCACTTGGTACGGATGTCCTTGATGCCGGCAGCCTCGACCACAGCACGCACGGCGCCGCCGGCGATCACGCCGGTACCGGGAGCAGCGGGCTTGAGCAGCACGCGGCCGGCGCCGAACGCGCCGATGACCTCGTGCGGGATCGTCGTGCCCTGCAGGGTCACGGTGGTCAGGTTCTTCTTAGCGTCCTCCAGGCCCTTGCGGATCGCCTCGGAAACCTCGGCTGCTTTGCCAAGGCCGAAGCCCACGCGGCCCTTGCCGTCACCCACGACGACGAGTGCGGAGAACTTTGCGACGCGGCCGCCCTTAACGGTCTTGGAAACGCGGTTGAGGGCAACGACTTTTTCGGTGAATTCCTGGGGCTCATCGCTGCGGCTGCGGCGATTGTCCCGTCTGTCATTGTTATATGCCATTTCGTTTCCTCCTCCCGTTAGAACTTCAGGCCGCCCTCACGGGCGCCTTCTGCCAGAGCCTTGACACGGCCATGGTACACGTTGCCGCCGCGGTCGAACACGACCTCGGTGATGCCGGCTGCCACGGCGCGCTCGCCGACGAGCTTGCCGATCTTGGCCGCCGCTTCGCAGTTGCCGCCATTGCCTTCAAAGCCCTTTTCCACGGTGGAGGCGCTGCAGAGCGTCTTACCGGCGACATCGTCGATGATCTGGGCATAAATGTTGTTTTCGCTGCGGAACACGCTCAGACGCGGTCTCTCGGCCGTGCCGGAAACCTTGCCGCGCACTCTCTGGTGACGGCGAACGCGCTGCGCTTTCGTATTCGGTCTCTTAATCATTCAGGCACACCTCCAATTACTTCGCGCCGGTCTTGCCTTCTTTGCGGCGGACGTGCTCATAGTCGTACTTGATGCCCTTGCCCTTGTACGGCTCGGGCGGACGCTTGGCGCGCACTTCTGCTGCAAACTGGCCGACCTTTTCCTTGTCGATACCCTTGATGATGACCTGGTTCGGGTTCGGAACATCGATCTGGATGTCCGCAGTCTCGGACATGGTGACCGTGTGCGAGAAGCCCAGGTGCATGACAAGGTTCTGTCCTTCCTTTGCGGCTCTGTAGCCGACGCCGTTGATCTCGAGCGTCTTGCTGAAGCCCTCGGTCACGCCGATGACCATGTTGTGGATCAGCGTGCGGGTCAGGCCGTGCAGGGAGCGGTGCAGTTTGTCATCGCTCGGACGGGTGACGTGGATGGTGCTGCCTTCGACCGTGACGGTCATGTCCGGGTGCACGTTGTGCGACAGGGTGCCCTTCGGGCCCTTGACGGTGACAACGTTGCCGTTGCAGGTGACTTCAACGCCTGCGGGGATCTCAATGGGAGCTCTACCAATTCTTGACATTGTTCTGTACCTCCCTTACCACACAAACGCGAGGACTTCGCCGCCGACGTGCTGCGCACGCGCCTTCTTGTCGGTCATGATGCCCTTCGAGGTGGAGATGATCGCGATGCCGAGGCCGCGCAGGACCTGCGGCAGCTCGTCAGCACCGGCGTACACACGCAGGCCGGGCTTGGAGACTCTGCGGAGACCCTGGATGGCCTTCTCTTTGCCGGGGAGATACTTCAGGGTGACGCGGATGACACCCTGCGTGCCGTCATCAATGAGCTGGAAGCTCTTGATGTAGCCTTCCTCGAGAAGAATTTCGGCGATGGCCTTCTTCATCTTGGAATTCGGGATGTCCACGGTTTCGTGCCGAGCGCTGCCAGCGTTGCGGATGCGGGTCAGCATATCGGCGATGGGATCGGTGATCTGCATTGTTTGTTTCCTCCTTAGTTAGAAGTTACCGATGATACGGTTTGGGCGGCGAGGTTCCGCATGAATACATGATTCCCTGCGGCCTTTCGTCATCCCTGCCCTTTCTGCGAAGGGGCAAAAGCTGCTTTCATGACGCACGGTCCATTTTCATGTCGCTGCCGGACGGCGGCGGCACGGCCGCGGTGCCGGACGGCACAAAAGCGGTGATGGCATGCCTGCGCGTCGGGTCAAACGCACAAGCATATGCGGGGCGCGGCACCGGAACTCAGATCATAAGCACCGGCACCGTATTTCAGTGCGCACCGACAGCCGCAGATCCAGCTGCGGCTGCAGGGGCGAACTTACGGAAGTTGGGGCTGAACAGAGTGTTCAGCGCTGAGCGGGAATTTTTCGTCAGGCGATGTGTACCGCGCAGCCGTTATCCCGCCCCGGGCGAAATTCTGGTGGTCGGCGAAGGGCGCTGTGCGCAGCTGTATCTGGTATACAGCAAGCACAGCTCACGATGCCAAGCGGCAGAATTTTACCAGCTGGCTTTGCGGACGCCGGGGATCTGGCCCTTGTACGCCAGCTCACGGAAGCAGATACGGCAGATGCCGTAGTTGCGCAGGTAAGCGTGGGGACGGCCGCAGATCTTGCAGCGGTTGTACTGGCGGGTGGAGAACTTCGCAGGCGCCTGCTGCTTGAGGATCATAGATTTCTTAGCCATTGTGTCGCTCCTCCCTTATGCTTTGGTGACGAACGGGGCGCCCATGAGCTTGAGCAGCTCGCGTGCTTCCTCGTCGGTCTTGGCGGTGGTGATGATGGCGATGTTCATGCCGCGGAGCTTCTCGATCTTGTCATACTCGATCTCGGGGAAGATGATCTGCTCCTTGAGGCCGAGGCTGTAGTTGCCGCGGCCGTCAAACGCGTCGGCCGAGATGCCGCGGAAGTCGCGGACACGGGGCAGCGCGATGTTGAACAGACGGTCCAGGAACTCCCACATGCGGTCCTGACGCAGCGTGACCTTCACGCCGACGTGCATACCCTCACGCAGCTTGAAGTTCGCGACGCTCTTCTTTGCGACGGTCGCGACGGCCTTCTGGCCGGTGATCGCGGTGATGTCCTTGATGACGGCGTCGAGCGCCTTGGCGTTATCCTTGCAGTCGCCGCAGCCTACGCTGACGACGATCTTCTCGATCTTCGGGATCTGCATAACGCTCTCGTACTGGAACTTCGTCATCAGAGCGGGAGCGACTTCCTCCACATACTTCTTCTTCATAGAAGGCATTGTTGCCATAGTTCGTTGCTCCCTCCTTTACAGTTCGGCGCCGCACTTTTTGCAGATGCGGGCCTTCTTGCCGTCCGTGATCTTGTGCGCAACGCGGGTCGGCTTGCCGCACTTGGGGCAGACGACCATGACCTTGCAGGCATAGATCGGGGTTTCGGTCTTGATGATGCCGCCCTGATCCTGCTGATTTTTCGGCTTCTGGTGCTTCGTGGCGACGTTCACGCCCTCCACGATGACCTTGCCGCCCTTCGGGTCAGCAGACAGGACTTTGCCTTCCTTGCCCTTGTTCTTGCCGGACAGGACAACGACTTTATCGTCTTTTTTGATGTTCATGTTCTGCGCCCTCCTCAAATAACTTCGGGAGCCAGAGACAGGATCTTCGTGAAGTCACTGTCGCGGAGCTCACGGGCGACGGGCCCAAAGATACGGGTGCCGCGGGGGTTCTTATCGTCGCCGTTGATCAGGACGGCGGCGTTCTCATCGAAACGCACATAGGTGCCGTCCGCGCGGCGGACCGGCTTCGCGGTGCGGACAACAACAGCCTTGACGACGTCGCCCTTCTTGACGGAGCCGCCCGGAGCTGCCTTGCGCACGGAAGCGACGATCACGTCGCCGATGCTGGCGTACTTACGCTTGGATCCGCCGAGAACGCGGATGCACTTGATTTCCTTGGCGCCGGTATTGTCGGCAACCTTCAGATAACTTTCCTGCTGAATCATGTTGTTGCCTCCTTACTTCGCCTTTTCAACGATCTCGACCACGCGCCATCTCTTGTCCTTGGACAGGGGGCGGGTCTCCATCACGCGGACGATATCACCGACATGGCACTCGTTGTTCTCGTCGTGTGCCTTCAGGCGATAGGTCCGGCCGATAATCTTTTTATAAACCTTGTGCGCAACGTGATCCTCCACGATGACGACAACGGTCTTGTCCATCTTGTCGGACACCACTTTGCCGACGCGGGTCTTGCGGGAAGTCGTTCTCATTTCGTTCATTCTCACTTACCTCCTCACTGCTCGAGCTGCTTTTCGCGGAGCACGGTTTTGACTCGGGCAATGTCGCGACGCACAGCAGAAATCTTAACGGGGTTGTCAAGATGATTGGTAGCGTGCTGCATACGGAGCATGAACAGGTCCTTCTTCAGCTCGACCAGCTTGCTTTCCAGCTCAGCGGCGGACATGGAGCGAATTTCACTAGCTTTCATCTTATTCACCACCAATCTCAGTCTCTTCCTTCTTGACGATCTTCGTCTTGCAGGGAAGCTTGTGGCTGGCCAGACGCAGCGCCTCTCGGGCAGCCTCTTCCGACACGCCAGCAATCTCAAACAGAACTCTGCCGGGCTTCACGACGGCAACCCAGTACTCAGGAGAACCTTTACCGGAACCCATGCGGGTCTCGGCCGGCTTCTGCGTGACCGGCTTGTCGGGGAAAATCTTGATCCAGACCTGACCGCCGCGCTTGGTGTAACGGGTCATGGCGACACGGGCCGCCTCGATCTGGTTGGAGGTGATCCAGGCCGGCTCCTGCGCCTGCAGGCCGAACTCGCCATAGGTCACCTTATTGCCGCGCAGGGCCTTGCCGGTCATACGACCGCGCTGCACTCTGCGGTACTTCACTCTTTTCGGCATCAGCATTAGTTGTTGCCTCCTTCCTTCGGAGCAGCGGGAGCTGCCGGACGCGGGCCGCGGTTGAAGCCGCCCTGCGGACGGTTGCCGCCCTGGGGACGTCCGCCGCCCTGGTAGCCCGGACGGCCACCCTGACGGTTGCCGTCGCGGCGGTCGCGGTTGTAGCCGCCGCGGCCTCTGCGGTCGCCGTCACGGCGGTCACGACGACGGTCGTCGCGCTTGTTCAGATCCATGGTGCGCGGGGTGGTGCGCAGGCTCTGGGAGAGGATCTCGCCTTTGTAGATCCAGACCTTGACGCCGACACGGCCGTAGGTCGTGGCAGCCTCAGCGAAGCCGTACTCGATGTCCGCGCGGATGGTCTGCAGCGGAATGGTACCCTCGTGATAGCACTCGGTGCGGGCGATCTCGGCGCCGCCCAGACGGCCGGAGCACATGATCTTGATGCCGCGGGCGCCCATTCTCATGGCGCGGCCCATGGCGTTTTTCATCGCGCGGCGGAAGCCGATGCGCTTCTCGAGCTGCGCGGCGATGTTCTCGGCGACGAGCTGTGCGTTCGTGTCCGGCGTGCGGACCTCAACGATGGAGAGGGCGACCGGCTTGCCGATCATCTTCTCGACGTTCAGGCGGATGCGCTCGATCTCCGCGCCGCCCTTGCCGATGACAACGCCCGGACGAGAGCAGTGGATATAGATGCGGACCTTCGCGCTGTCGCGCTCGATCTCGATGTTCGGGATGCCTGCAGAATACAGAGTCTTCTTCAGGTACTCACGGATCTTGTAGTCCTCAACGATCAGGTCGCCGACCTTCTCGTCACGGGCATACCAGCGGGAATCCCAATCTTTGATGACGCCGACGCGCAGGCCGTGCGGATTAACTTTCTGTCCCATATCTTCTGCCTCCTCCCTTATGCCTTCTCAGCCACGACGATGGTGATGTGGCTGGTGCGCTTGTTGATGCGGTACATACGGCCCTGAGCTCTCGGGCGGCCGCGCTTGAGGATCGGGCCGGCCGTGGCATAGGCCTCGGCAACGTAGAGGTTGTCCGGATCCATCTCGAAGTTGTTCTCCGCGTTGGCGCAGGCGCTCTTGAGCAGCTTGAGCATAAGCTCGCAGCCGGCCTTCGGCGTGTTGGCCATGTAAGCCTCAGCGATCTTGGTGTCCTTGCCGCGGATCATGTCGCAGACGATCTGGACCTTACGGGGAGCGATACGGGCGTGCACCAGCTGGGCACGTGCAGTTTTCAGTTCTTCCATGTTCTCTCCCCCTTACTTTCCAACAGTCTTGCTGCCGGCGTGGCCGCGGAACGTACGCGTGGGCGCAAACTCGCCCAGCTTGTGTCCGACCATATCCTCGGTCACATAGACCGGGACGTGACGGCGGCCGTCATGGACAGCGATGGTGTGGCCGACAAAGGACGGGAAGATCGTGGAGGAACGGCTCCAGGTCTTGATGACCTTCTTCTCGCCGGCCTTGTTCATTTCATCGACCCGCTTCAGCAGCTCGGGAGCGGCAAACGGGCCTTTCTTAACACTTCTGCTCATTACCTATTCCCTCCTTACTTGGCGTTGCGGCGCTTGACAATGAACTTGTCGGTCGCGTTCTTCTTCTTGCGGGTCTTGTAACCCAGCGCCGGCTTGCCCCACGGGGTGACCGGGCCGGGACGGCCGACAGGCGATTTGCCTTCGCCGCCGCCGTGCGGGTGGTCGCACGGGTTCATGACGGAACCGCGGACGGTCGGACGGACGCCCATGTGGCGTTTGCGGCCGGCCTTGCCGATGGAGATGTTGGCGTGGTCGACGTTGCCGACCTGGCCGATGCAGGCGATGCAGGTCAGGCGGACCTTGCGGTACTCACCGGAGGGGAGACGGACGGTAGCCATGCCGTTCTCCTTGGCCATGAGCTGCGCGGCGACGCCCGCGGAGCGGACCAGCTGCGCACCCTTGCCCGGGTAGAGCTCGATGTTGTGGATCACGGTGCCGACCGGGATGTTGGCCAGCGGCAGGGCGTTGCCCGGCTTGATGTCCGCGGAGGCGGAGGCCACGACCGTGTCGCCGACGTTCAGGCCGACAGGGGCCAGAATGTAGCGGCGCTCGCCGTCGGCGTACTCGACCAGAGCGATGTTCGCGCTGCGGTTCGGATCGTACTCAAGGCGCAGGACGGTCGCGGTGACGTCCATCTTGTCGCGCTTGAAGTCGATGACGCGGTACTTTTTGCGGTTGCCGCCGCCCTGATGGCGGACGGTGATGCGGCCGTAGCTGTTGCGGCCGGCGTGCTTTTTGAGGACCTCCACGAGCTCCTTCTGCGGCTTGGCGTGCTTATCGACACCGTCAAAGCCGGAAACGGACATATGTCTGCGGGAAGGCGTGGTGGGTTTATAGGTTTTAATCGACATTGTTCAATTCCTCCCTTACACCATGCCCTCGAAGATCTCAATGTTCTTCGAATCAGCGGACAGCTTCACAACGGCCTTCTTGCGGGTGGCGGTCATGCCGGACGGGTTGGCGCCGACGCGCTTCTCCTTGGCGTGGATCGTCGTGGTGGTGACCTTGATGACCTTCACGTCGAAGATCTCCTCGATGGCCTTTTTGATCTCGATCTTGCCGGCGTCCTTGGCGACTTCAAACACGTACTTTTTGATGTCGAGGTCTTCCATGGACTGCTCGGTGATGATGGGACGGATAATGACATCGTAAGCGGTTCTCATTATGCGTACACCTCCTCGATTTTCTGGAGCGCAGCCTTGTCAACGACCAGGACGCGGTGCGTCAGGATCATGTAGGGGCTGAGGATGGTGGCGATGGTGCTGCTCACACCGGGGATGTTGCGGGAGCTCTTGACGACCTTCTCGTCAACCTGCTCGGTCACGAGCAGAGCCTTGCCTTCGGCGCCGATCTTGGTCAGGAACGCCTTGACAGGGGCGGTCTTGATCTCCTCGACAGCCAGACCGTCGACAACGAGGATCTCGCCGGCGGCGGCCTTGGCGCTCAGCGCGCTCTTGAGGGCCAGTCTTTTGACCTTCTTGTTGAGCGTGTAGCTGTAATCACGCGGCTTCGGCGCAAACGCGACGCCGCCGTGGGTCCACACCGGGCTGCCCTTGTAGCCGGCGCGCGCGCGGCCGGTGCCCTTCTGGCGCCAGGGCTTTGCGGTGGTGTAGGAAACCTCGCCCTTGGTCAGCGCACTCTGCGTGCCCTGACGGCAGTTGGCCAGGTGGTTCTTCACGGAATCGTGCAGAACGGACTCGTTGGGCTCAACACCGAAAACGGCTTCGGAGAGCGCCACTTCGCCGACCTGATCGCCGGCCATATTAAACAACTTAGCAGTAGGCATATTCGCTCTCTCCCTTCCTTACTTTCTTGCAGAAGCCTTCTGCGGGTTACGACCGGAGGCCTTCTGCGGGTTGGTGCTGACGCCGGCTTCGCCCTTCTTGACGATGAGCTTCTTGACGGTGCTCTTGATATAGACAATGCCGCCCTTCGGGCCGGGGATCGCGCCGCGCACAACGATCATGTTGAGCTCGGGATCGACCTTGACCACGTCGAGGTTCTGAACGGTGACCTGATCCACGCCCATGTGGCCGGCCTGCTTCTTGCCCGGGAAGATACGGGAAGGATCGGTGCTCGAGCCCATGGAGCCGGCGTGACGGTGCACAGGGCCGCCGCCGTGGGTGGTCGGGGTACGGCCCTGGCCGAAGCGCTTGATGACGCCGGCGTAGCCGTGGCCCTTGCTGATGCCGGTGATGTCGACCTTGTCGCCTTCCTTGAAGGTGTCGGCCTTGATGACATCGCCCACATTGACAGAGGCGCAGTCCTCGAGACGGAACTCTTTGAGGTGCTTCTTGTAGCCGACGCCCGCCTTGTCCAGGTGGCCCTTCTCGGGCTTGGTCAGCTTCTTCTCGGCGACGTCCTCGTAGCCGAGCTGGATGGCTTCATAGCCTTCCTTTTCCTTGGTCATCTTGCCGGTGACCGTGCAGGGGCCTGCCTCGATCACGGTGACGGGGACGACCTTGCCTGCTTCATCGAAGATCTGCGTCATGCCGACCTTTTTACCGATGATGGCTGTTTTCATACATGTTCCTCCTTCAGGTTATTGGTCAGCTCGCTTAGCTCATGGCCAGAGGCTGCTGACTTGACCCGTCCGCACACGCAAGCTGCGGACTTCGGGTTTGTAAATATGCGCTCTCGCGCAGGGTTAACGGGGTGTGCTTACAGCTTGATGTCGATCTCGACACCGGCCGGCAGCTCCAGATTCATCAGAGCCTCGACCGTCTTCTGGGTCGGGTTCATGATGTCGATCAGGCGCTTGTGGGTGCGGCGCTCAAACTGCTCACGGCTGTCCTTATACTTATGAACAGCACGCAGGATGGTGACGATCTCGGTCTTGGTCGGCAGCGGAATGGGGCCGGAGACCTTCGCGTCGGTGCGCTTCGCGGTTTCGACGATCTTCTCCGCCGCCTTGTCGATCAGCTGGTGATCGTAGGCCTTGAGGCGGATACGGATCATTTTCTTGTTGCTCGTGGTTGCCATGTTGTTTCCTCCGTTACGAATTTTTTGGGCGGCATTGGCTCCGCCGGTTCGCACGGATGAGATCGCCATACACCGTTCCGTGCGTATCAAACCCTGCCCGAAAAACAAACCGGCTCTCGCCGGTATGCGGCCGCGCAGGTGATATACGCAAGTGCTGGCTGACTCAACCGCCCGATTGTCTGCCGTGCAAAGGCGCGGCAGCGGACATACTCCACGGAAGTTACCGGAGAAAGCTCCGCAATCTCCCGCTTCATCGCAGAATGCACCTGTTTCCGCACAGGCGCTCCCTAAGAATAGCAAAAACACTCTCGGATGTCAAGAGGGTTTTTCACTGAAGTGTAGAAAATTTGCAAAAAAGTTTGTGCAGTCCGCCAAATCTATTCTTCCGCCGCCTCCGGCGGTACAGCCGCGGCGCGCACGGTGTCCGCAAGGGCATCCGCCTCGCGCAAAAGCGCCTCCGCTCCGCTCAGGAGCGCCGCGCCCGCGCCCGTGAGCGCGACGGTGTGCCGGTCGCGCGTGAGCAGCGGCACGCCGAGCTCCCGCTCGAGGGCGGTCACGGCGCGGCTGGTCGTCGAGTGGCTGACAAAGAGCTCCCTTGCCGCGCGGGTGAAGCTGCGGCAGGCGGCGACGGCGCAGAAGATACGCAGTTGTTCCAGTTCCATGGCGATCCCTTAATAATTAAAGGTATAGGGCATGAGCTCGCTCAGGCGGTTGCTGACATAGCGGCCGCCGCCCATGACGGACAGCACCTCCATGTCGGGCGCGAACTCCGCCAGAAACTGCCGGCACGCGCCGCAGGGGTAACAGTAGTGCTCCCCGTCGCCGTAGACGGCGATGCGCACGAAATCACGGTGTCCCTCGCTGACGGCCTTGCACGCGGCGGTGCGCTCGGCGCAGATGGTGCTGCCGAGGGCGGCGTTTTCCACGTTGCAGCCGGTAAAGACCGTGCCGTCGCGGCACTCAAGCGCTGCGCCGACGGCAAAGTGGGAATACGGGACATAGGCATTGCGGGAGGCCTGCACGGCCAGATTAATCAGTTGACGATCTGTCATGATCCTGCTCTCCTTCCGTTTCTTTGGGGACTGCGAACACAATATATTTATAACCGAAGTAATTCAGCAGCGCGACCTCGAGCGTGACGCCGACCTTGGCAAGGTACGGATTCATGCCGAAGTGCGTCAGCAGGCCGATCATCACCTCGCTGAGCGCGAGGGACACCACGTTCCACACCACAAAGCGCACGCACTGCCGCCAGCGGGCGCCGTGCCCGTCACGGAAGGTGATGCGCCCGTTGAGAAAATAGCTGCAGACCGTGCCGACGGCGTAGCCGATCGCCTGGCAGAGCATGGGCGTGAAATGCAGCAGCTCATGCGCGGTCGTGAACGCCACCCAGTCCATGCCCGTGTCAAAGCAGCCGACAAGCGCATAGGTGGCAAAGCGCTTGGCGCGTACGATCCACTCGTGTTTCATGCGTTGCTGATCTTCCAATCCGTGATATTCCGGAAAATGTTGTACCTTGAAGGGGAAAAGCCGCCGACGGCGCCGCGGTGCACATACAGGCAGTGCTTTTCAAAACAGACGGGCACGATGGGCGCCGTGTCCGAGATCGTCTGCAGCATGGTGCGGCAGGCTGCGGCGCGGTCGGCATCCGCGGCGGCGAGATAGGCGTTGATGACATCGGCATATGTGCCGGTCGTGATGCCGCCGTAATTGAGCGCACCGCCGGACTTGAGCAGCGCCGAGAGATCGAAGTCCGCCGGGAGCGCGACCTCGCCGTAATACATATCATATTTGCCGCCCTTGAGCGCGGCCTGATAATTGTCCCAGCTCATTTCGCGCACCTTCACGGGGATGCCGATGCTCGTGAGATCGGCCGCGATCTTGTTGGCCATGCTGACCTTGAACGTGCTGTCGGCGTAAACGATGAGCGAGAGGCTGATGTCAAGCGGCGACGAGCCGTCGGGCATGTACTCCCGCTCGCCGTCACCGTCGTAGTCGATGATCTTCAGGTCGTCGAACATCTTTTTCGCCTTGTCCAGATCGTAGGTCAGCGACTCGTTGAGCGAGCTGTCAAAGAGCGCGCTCGCCGGGTGGACGGGCAGTGCGCTCGCAACGGCACAGTCGTGCAGCAGCGCGACGGCAAACGCCCGGTCGACCACATAGTTGAACGGCTGGCGGTAGCGCGCGGTCATGAAAAAGCTGCTGTTGGTGTTAAAGCCGATGTACTGCAGGTTCGTCGTGGCATACTGGCGCTGGTCGCTCTGGGTCGAAAAGGTCAGATCTGTGCCGGAGCTCGGATCGCCGAGCGCGAGGTCGAGCTCGCCGTTGTCAAACGCGGAGGTGATCTCCTCGACCGACTGATACTCGGCGAGGTAAAACGCCTCGACCGGCGCCTTGTCGGCGTCCGGATGGTCGGACGCCACGGTAAGACTCTGATGGTCGGCGGCATACGTATACAGTCCCGTGCCGCAGGGATAGGCGCTGTCACCGGCGTTGTTTTCGATGACCGGGATATTCAGCAGTGCCGGAAGCTGCGTGTTCGCGCGCGAGAGCGTGACGGTGACCGTTCCGTCGTCATTGTCCTGGACCTCCTTGATCGCGCTCAGACGGGCGGCATAGAGGCTCGAGGCCATGGCGGTGCGGATAGAATAGGCCGCGTCCTGCGCGGTGAGCTTGTGTCCGTCGTGAAAGGCACGCTCGGTGTCGACGGTAAACGTCCAGGTCTCGCCGTCGTCGCTGCTCCACGCGGTGAACAGGCCGGGCTCGGCCTCAAAGCTGTCGGAAAGCTCCGTGAGCGTCTCGTACACGAGGCCGCAGATAGCAAGGTTATCGGTGTTCTGCGTTTTGTACGGGTTCATACCGGCGGACGCGCTGTAGTTGAGCGTGAACTTCCCGTCGAGCGCAACGGTGGTCTGCGTGTCCTTTTTGCCGACGGTCTCGCCGGTGTCGCTCTCGGTCTCCTTGCCGCAGGCGGCGCAGCCGAGCAGCAGCACAAGCACCAGCGCAAGCGCGGGCAGACGGGTCAGATGAAGATGTTTCATGGGTTACCCCCTTGGGTCACAGGGTGATGACGGCTGCCTGCACGCCGCGGCGGCCGTCGGTCGCACGGTGCGACCAGAACACGTCCGGCCGGCACATGGTGCAGGCGTCCGACACGGCGATCTGCTCCGCCGGAACGCCGAGCTGCGTCAGGCGCAGGGCGTTGACGCGCTTGAGATCAAGCAGTGCCCGGTCGCCCGCCGTGGGGCGCACGAGCGTGCCGAGCGGCGCGCCGAGCAGCGCCTCGGCCGCGGCGACGACCTCAGGCCCGACCTCAAAGCAGCAGGCGCCGATGCCCGGGCCGATGGCGGCGCGGATGTCCGCCGGGTGCGCGCCGAGGGCGCACATCTGCGCGACGGCAGCGCCGAGGATATCCGCCACCGAGCCGCGCCAGCCGCAGTGCACCGCGCCGATGACCCCGGCGGCGGGGTCGTGCAGCAGCGCGGGCAGGCAGTCGGCCATAAAGACCGCGAGCGCAGTGCCCGGCTCGTTCGTGACAAAGCCGTCGCAGGCAAAGCGCGGCTCACACTCCGGCGGCTGCGCGTCGGCAGCGTGTGCGATGCGCACGTCCGCGCTGTGCACCTGCCGGGCATAGACCACGCGCGTGAGCTCAAGCCCGGCGGCAGCGCCGAGCCGCCGCCAGTTTTCGCGCACGTTTTCCGGCGTGTCGCCGCGCCGGACGCTGAGATTCAGGCTCCCGAGCGCGCCGGTGCTCACGCCGCCGAGCCGGGTGGAAAAGGCGTGGCGCGCCGGAATGTTCGGCGCCGTCAGATACGCTGCGCCGCGCTGCGCGTGCAGCGGGAAGGTGATCTCGCCGTGCATCACTGATCCTTGCCGCAGCAGTCTTTATACTTCATGGGCAGGCCGTTCGGACGCAGCTTGCCGCACGGGCACGGGTCGTTGCGGCCGGGCTTTTTGGTGCGGCGGACAGGGCGCTTCTTCTCGCTGTCGTCCCCGCCGGCATTGGCCACGGCGCCGCGGGCGACGGTCTTGCGCTCGAGCTTCTGCTCGCGGCGCACGCGCACCGTGAACAGGCGGCGCACCGTCTCGGTCTGGATGCCGTTGACCATCTCGTCGAACATATCGAAGCCGGCGCGCTTGTATTCGTCGACCGGCTTGACGTTGCCGTAGGCGCGCAGGCCGATGCCCTGACGCAGGTCATCCATGGCCTCGAGGTGATCCATCCAGTATTCGTCGACCACGCGCAGCATGACCACGCGCTCAAGCTCGCGCATAAGCGGCGTTCCGTCCGGCTGCAGGCCGAAGCCCTCCTCGCGCGCGGCATAGGCTTTCATGGCGCAGTCGTAGACCGCGTCCGCGAGCGCATCGGGCGTGAGCTTGTGCAGCTGCTCGGGCGTGTAGTGCAGCTCGCACGGGAAGAGCTTTGCCATGGGCGCAAGGATCTCCTGCAGCTCCTTGTCGTTTTCGGGGTGATGCTCAGCCATGCCGCCGGCGATCTCACCGGTGACAACGGTGCGGATCATGTGCTGGACGTGCTCCTGCAGATCCTCGCCGTCGAGCACCTTGCGGCGCTCTTCATAGATGACGTTGCGCTGCACATTCATGACGTCGTCATACTCGAGCACGTTCTTACGGGCCTGGAAGTTGCGGCTCTCGACCGTGCGCTGTGCCTGCTCGATGGCATTGGAGAGCATCTTGTGGTCGAGCGGCGTGTCCTCGTCGACGCGCAGCGTCTCCATCATGCTCTGCATCCGCTCCGAACCGAACAGACGCATGACGTCGTCCGTGAGCGCGATGTAAAACCGGCTCTCACCGGGGTCGCCCTGACGGCCGGAACGGCCGCGCAGCTGGTTGTCGATGCGGCGGGATTCGTGCCGCTCGGTGCCGATGATGTACAGGCCGCCGGCCTCGCGCACGCGGTCGGCCTCGGCGTCGATGTTCTTTTTGTGCTCCGCCATGCGCGCGGAAAACAGCGCGCGCGCCTCAAGAATGTCCTCATCCTCGGTCTCGGCATAGCCCGTGGCCTCGGCGATGACCTCCTCGGTGAAGCCCGCCTTGCGCAGATCCGCCTTGGCCAGATACTCCGCGTTGCCGCCGAGCATGATGTCCGTGCCGCGGCCGGCCATGTTCGTCGCGATCGTGACGGCGCCGAGCTTACCGGCCTGTGCGACGATCTCGGCCTCCTTCTCGTGGTGCTTGGCATTGAGGACGTTGTGCGGGATGCCCGCTTTGCGCAGCAGCTTTGACAGCTGCTCGCTCTTTTCGATCGACACTGTGCCGACCAGCACCGGCTGCCCCTTCTCGTGGCAGACGCGGATCTGCTCGATGATGGCGCGCAGCTTGCCGGCCTCGTTTTTGTACACGACGTCGGAGTTGTCGATGCGGATGACGGGCTTGTTCGTCGGGATCTCGATGATGTCGAGGTTATAGATGGCGGCAAACTCCTCCTCCTCGGTCATGGCCGTGCCGGTCATGCCGGAGAGCTTGCCGTAGAGGCGGAAATAGTTCTGGAACGTGATGGTCGCAAGCGTCTTGTTCTCGCTCTGCACGCGCACGTGCTCCTTGGCTTCGATGGCCTGATGCAGACCGTCGCTGTAGCGGCGGCCGAGCATGAGGCGGCCGGTGAACTCGTCGACGATGATGACCTCGCCGTCCTTGACGACGTAGTCAATGTCGCGCTTCATAATGCCGTGGGCGCGGATGGCCTGATCGATATGGTGCACGAGGGTGGCGTTTTCGATGTCGGCGAGGTTTTCCAGCCCGAAGGCCGCCTCCGCCTTGGCGATGCCGCGGGCGGTGAGCGTCGCGGTGCGTGCCTTCTCGTCGACGACATAGTCGGCGTCGAGATCCTCGTCCTCCTCCTCCTTGTCGTCGATAGAGGCGTAGGCCTTGCACGTGAGGCGGGCGGCGAAGTTCTCCGCCTGGCGGTAGAGGTCGGTGCTCTCGTCGCCCTGGCCGGAGATGATGAGCGGCGTGCGTGCCTCGTCGATGAGGATGGAGTCCACCTCGTCGACGATGGCGAACGCGTGGCCGCGCTGCACCATCTGGGACTTGTAGATGGCCATGTTGTCACGCAGGTAGTCAAAGCCCATCTCGTTGTTCGTGCCGTAGGTGATGTCGGCGGCATACGCCTGCTGGCGCTCGGCGCTCGACATATCGTGCACGATCAGGCCGACGCTCAGCCCGAGGAAGCGGTAGACCTTGCCCATCCACTCACTGTCGCGGCGGGCGAGGTAGTCGTTGACGGTGACGATGTGCACGCCCTCGCCGGTGAGCGCGTTGAGGTAGGCCGGCAGAACGGCGACGAGCGTCTTGCCCTCGCCGGTCTTCATCTCCGCGATGCGGCCCTGATGCAGCACGATGCCGCCGATGACCTGCACGCGGAACGGCTTCATGCCGAGCACACGCCACGAGGCCTCACGCGCCGTGGCAAACGCCTCCGGCAGCAGGTCGTCGAGCGACGCGCCTTCGGCGTAGCGCTGCTTGAATTCGTCGGTCTTGGCGCGCAGCTGCTCATCCGTGAGCGCGGCGTATTCGTCCGACAGTGCATCGATCTTATCAGCGAGCGGATAGAGCCGCTTGAGCTCATGGTCGCTGTGAGAACCAAATATTTTTTTGAGAAAACCCATTTGTTGACACTCCTTGTCCAGTGTAATTTCGGATTATATCATATATTTATGAATAAAGAAAGGGCGAATCGGCGCGGCAATAAAATTTTACCGGATTCGACATTTTCCCGTTGCCGGAACGCGGCAAATGTTGTAGAATAATTGTCTGTTTGATAGCATGAAACAGAGGAGAGGAACATCTATGCAGGCAATCGGCTTTGACAACGGCAAATATCTCCGGATGCAGTCGGAAAAGATCCGCGAACGCATCGGCCAGTTCGGCGGCAAGCTGTATCTCGAATTCGGCGGCAAGCTCTTTGACGACTATCATGCATCGCGCGTGCTGCCGGGCTTCGAGCCGGACAGCAAGGTGCGCATGCTCATGGAGATGAAGGCGGAGGCGGAGATCATCATCGTCATCTCGGCCGACGACATTGAGCGCAGCAAGCGCCGCGGCGACCTCGGCATCACCTATGACGACGACACGCTGCGCCTGATCGACGCCTTTCAGGGCTGCGGGCTGTATGTCGGCAGCGTCGTCATCACGCACTACCGCGGCCAGCCGGCGGCGGAGAAATTCCAGCACCGGCTCGAGATGCTCGGCATCCGCGTATACCGCCACTACATCATCCCGGACTATCCGTCCGACATCGCGCGCATCGTCAGCGACGACGGCTTCGGCCGCAACGACTACATCGAGACGACGCGCAGCCTCATCGTCGTGACCGCGCCCGGCCCCGGCAGCGGCAAGATGGCCACCTGCCTGAGCCAGCTCTATCACGAGCACAAGCGCGGCGTGTGCGCGGGCTATGCCAAGTTCGAAACGTTCCCGATCTGGAACCTGCCGCTGCGCCACCCGGTAAACCTCGCCTACGAGGCCGCGACCGTCGATCTCGACGATGTGAACATGATCGACCCCTTCCACCTCGAGGCCTACGGCGTGACGACCGTCAACTACAACCGCGACGTGGAGATCTTCCCCGTGCTCAACGCCATGTTCCAGCGCATCTACGGCAGCTCGCCCTATAAAAGCCCCACGGACATGGGCGTGAACATGGTCGGCTGCTGCATCAGCGACGACGCCGTCTGCTGTGCTGCGGCCAGGCAGGAGATCCTGCGCCGCTACTATGACACCGCCTGTGCGCAGCTGCGCGGCCTGTGCGCCCCGGTCGAGACGCAGCGGCAGGAGCTGCTGCTCAACCAGCTCGGTCTGACGGCGGATGACCGGCCGGTCGTGGGCGCGGCGCTCAAGCGCGCGGAGGAGACCGGCGCACCCGCCGTCGCCATCGAGATGCCCGACGGCACGATCATCACCGGCAAGACCTCCTCCCTGCTCGGCGCGAGCTCCGCCTGTCTGCTCAACGCGCTCAAGTACCTCGGCGGCATCCCGAAGGATGTCACGCTCATCTCGCCCGACATCATCGAGCCGATCCAGCATCTGAAGGTCGAACACCTCGGCAATCACAACCCGCGCCTGCACACCGACGAGGTGCTCGTCGCGCTGAGCATCTGCGCCGCAAGCGATCCGACCGCCGAGATCGCCATGCAGCAGCTCGAAAAGCTCGCGCACTGCGAGGCGCACTCGTCCGTCATTCTCTCGCACGTGGATGAGAACGTGTTCAAGAAGCTCAGGGTAAACATCACGTTCGAGCCGCATTTCCAGACCAAGAAGCTCTTTCACCGCTGAAAAACACGGGGGCAGCCGGCGCTGTCCCCGCTATTTTTCGAATTTTTCGAGTTTTGGAAAGGTTATGCTTGACAAACCCCGTCCGGAGATGATATATTCGTAAAGCTGATTGTGGGACGACCTCTGCGGGTGTAGTTCAATGGTAGAACACCAGCCTTCCAAGCTGGATACGTGGGTTCGATTCCCATCACCCGCTCCATACCTTCTGGGCGGGCAGCCAAATATTGTATGCGCGCCAATAGCTCAGTAGGATAGAGCAACTGCCTTCTAAGCAGTAGGCCGGGGGTTCGAATCCCTCTTGGCGTACCATTTCAGACCTATGGTGGGTATAGCTCAGTCGGGAGAGCACCGGATTGTGGTTCCGGGTGTCGAGGGTTCGAACCCCTTTACCCACCCCACGAAATCGGGGATTGGGAGTGATCCCGATCCCCGATGATTTTTGCCCCGATATTGGGATGTAGTGTAATGGTAACACACCAGACTTTGACTCTGATATCGTGGGTTCGAATCCCGCCATCCCAGCCACGTCAGATATTTTCTGCCGGTTCCGGCTTCCCGCAGGCGGAAAGCCTGCACCTCTGAAAACATCTTCCTTCTTCAGCCGCGAATCGCTTCGCTGGATTCGCGTCTGAGTATTTGGTTGGTGCGGATCTCTCGCTGGATTCGCGTCTGAGTATTTGTCTGGTATGGATCTCTCGCTGGATTCGCGTCTGAGTATTTGGTCGGTGCGGATCTCTCGCTGGATTCGCGTCTGAGTATTTGGTCGGTTCGTAACGTGAATATATTTTTTCATACCGATATGCCCCAGTAGCTCAGTAGGCAGAGCACCTGCCTTTTAAGCAGGGTGTCCGGGGTTCGAATCCCCGCTGGAGCACCAAAAAGAATCCCTTGCCTTTCGGCAGGGGATTCTTTTTTCGGCCGCTCCCGGGGAGTCGAAGTTTATCCCCGTCAGGGGAAATCCCCGCTGGAGCACCAAAAAAACTCCTTGCCTTTAGACGGGTGCTCGTAAGACAGTAATCAAAAAATAGCATTTTACGGAATCTGTCTGACGGGTTTGGAAAATAACTACGAAAAGAACGATGTCGAGTCGAAAGGCTTAACATCGTTCTTTTTCTATCTCAAAATCATTGAAATCGCGGGCGTTTTGCCATGAAATGCCTATCATCTTGCGAGTTTTCCTTTGATACGGTCTGTGTGGAAAGAACGTCTTTGGGTGTGTTTTCAAAAAAGGTGCACTTTAACGTGACAAACTTCCTGCATCGTATTGAAAAAAACAGCAAAAATCATGTAGAATATTGTGTGCACACAAACAAGGAGATGTCGCTATGCAAGACAACTATATCGGAGATATTGGTGATTACGGCAAATATGGATTGCTGCGAGAAGTCTGTGCGGCGGCTATGTCCTTGTCTGTAAGCTGGTACAGAGTCATTCCAACGAAAGCCGAAAAGCAACATGATGGCAAATACACAAGCTATCTGTCCATGCCCCAGATTTATAGAGAATATGACCCTGTCATATTCGACGCTTTGCACAAGATCGTGATACAAGAGCAGGACCGGCGCATTGAGCGTGTCGAACAAGAGTGCCTATTTCCTGCTATTTACTTTTCCGAACCGTTAGGGGCAGACAGGAAAGCATGGCACAATCAGGCTCTGGAGCAAACCCAAAATGCAGAAGTAGTTTTTCTCGATCCCGACAACGGATTGGAAACAGCCAAGATGCATCAGACAGGCGGTGCTACAGAGAAGCACGTTAAATGGACGGAGATGAAAGATTACTACGCAAGAGGACAAAATGTAATCCTATATCAACATCGTCCTCAGATGACCACAAAGGAAACGTGCATTGAAAACGTCATGTTTTTTCAAGAAAATTACTTGCAGGCAGATTGCGTGAAGCTGTTGGAGTTTCCCAAGTACACAAATCGTTTCTATTTTATGTTCTTGCACGAGAGCGACAGAGCCACATTTGAGCAAGTTTGCTGCTCTATGGTGCAGAAGTGGGGCAAAAACGGTTTTTGTCACGAAATCATTTTAGGGTAAGATTGGTTGATTATGTTTAGGCTCTTTGTTGGCTGCATTCCCGTGGATGAACTGATAAAAGCGGAACAGGCACGACCAAAGTCATGCCCGTTCCAAGAAATTCGAATATTGCTGTTTTACGACCGCCGAGCATTGGGCGGAGTTTTTTCGTCCCTCTGCGCAGCGCGGATCCGCCAAAGCGGAAGAATATTCCGCCGGAAGCGGCGGTGCAGCATTGACTTTAGAGCGCGAATCATGTAATCTTTTAGGGATATACCACCATGCATTTTTAACGCTTGTCAAAGCACCCAGCCCCTGCGCCCGGGCTTGCAGCAGACAGACGGCGCAGAAGGAGAAACCCTATGCTCTCTATTATTTTGCCGGCATATAACGAACAGCAGATGATCCCGCTCACTGTCCGGAAGCTGTCCGAGACGATGGGTCCGGACATCCCCTACGAGCTCGTGTTCGTCGACGACGGCTCGCGCGACAAGACCTGGGACGTCATCTGCGCACTGGCGCAGGAGGACCCGCACATTCTCGGCATCCATTTCAGCCGCAATTTCGGCAAGGAGGCTGCCATGTTCGCCGGGCTGGAAAAGGCCAACGGTGACTGCTGCGTGGTCATGGACTGCGACCTGCAGCACCCGCCGGAAACGATCCTCGAGATGTACCGCCTCTGGCAGGAGGGGTATGAGGTCGTCGAGGGCGTCAAGGAGGACCGCGGCAGCGAAAGCGCCGCCCACCGCTTTGCCGCCAAGAGCTTTTACAAGCTCATCAGCGACGCCGCCGGCATGGACATGTCCCACTCGTCGGACTTTAAGCTTCTCGACCGCAAGGTCGTGAACACGCTCAACGCACTGCCGGAGCGGAACGTGTTTTTCCGCGCGCTGTCCTACTGGGTCGGCTATCGCAAGACGACCGTCTCCTACCGCGTGCAGGAGCGGGCGGTCGGCGAGTCCAAATGGTCGACGCGGCGGCTGATCCGCTACGCGCTGACCAACATCGCCGCCTTTTCCACCGCCCCCATGCAGATCGTCACTTTCCTCGGCGTGCTGACGCTGCTGGTGTCCATCGTGTTCGGCTGCATCTCGCTGTACCAGAAATTTGCCGGCATCGCGCTCAGCGGCTTTACGACCGTCATTCTGCTGCTGCTGTTTTTCAGCAGCATCCTCATGCTCAGCCTCGGCATCATCGGCTTTTATATCTCCCGGATCTATGAGGAGTGCCAGCGGCGGCCGCGCTACATCATCTCGCGGACCTGCGGCGCGGTGCGCGCGCACGATCAGGCGCCGTGACCCGCTCCGCTGCGCTGCCCCGCGCCTGACTTTAACGGAAAGGACCCGTTCCTCCATGCAAACGATCAAGAAAATCAACACGTCCAGAGCCGCAGTGATCGCCGTCTGCTGCGCCATCTTCCTGTTTATGCTGCTGTGCAACTTCCTCACGGGCATGACCTCCGACGACTACTCCTACTGCTACAGCTGGACGACCGGCGAGCGCATCACGAGCATCCCGGACATCCTCGTGTCGCTCCGGCAGCACTACAACACCACGAACGGGCGCATGATCGCGCACTTTTTTGCGCACCTGTTTCTGATGCTGCCGCTGCCGGTCTTCAAGTTTCTCAACGCCGGTATGTTTCTGCTGATGCTCTGGCTCCTGTATCGGTTCGCCGTGCCGAAGGGGCAGCGCAGCGCCGTTTTGCTGCTCGTCCTCTTCGGGCTCATCTGGTGCACCGAGCCCGCCTTCGGCGAGGTGAACCTCTGGCTCGACGGCGCGTGCAACTACCTGTGGGGCGGCACGGTCACACTGCTCTATCTGTCGCCGATGGTGCTGTGCATCTGCCGCGGCCAGCCGCTGTCCCGCTCTCCGTGGCGCGCAGCGGCGACCATGCTGCTCGGCCTTGCGAGCGGCGCGTATCTGGAAAACGCCTCCGCCGCCGCCATCTTCATGGCGTTTTTGCTGCTGTTGCTGCTGCGGTTTTATAAAAAGGAGCGCATCCCGGTCTATCTGTACGTCTCCTTCCTGCTGAGCATCGCGGGGTATCTGTTTATGATCTGCGCACCCGGCGAGCACGCCAACAAATACGGCGGGCTGACGCTGGCCGCGCTGCGCCAGAACTTTCTTGCCGCGCTCGAGGGCTACCGGAGCTTCTGGCCGCTGCTGCTGGTGCTCGGATGCCTGTTCGCCCTCTCGCTGCACCATCAGCACGGCGGGCAGAAGCGCTGGGTCGCGCTGGTGCTGTTTCTCGGGTCACTGGCGGCGAATTTCGTGTTCATCTTTGCTGCCTACTATCCGCTGCGCGGGGCGTTTTACTCCGTCGTGCTGCTCAGCGCCGCCATCGGGCTGCTGCTGCCGGAGCTGATGGAGACCTCCGGCGCCGCCGCGCTCTCCTGCGCGATCTGGGCACTGATGCTCGTCACGACGTATCAAATGGCCATCGGGCTCAACGACCTCTACGAGACGCACTGCGCGAACCGGAGCGTCATCGCCACGATCGAGGCGAGCAAGCAGGCAGGCGAGCTGGACGTGCGCGTCCCGCGCACCCCGCACAAGACGGGCTACACCATCGTGAGCACCAACTGCCCGGATCCGGACAAGTGGCCGAACACGGTCATCGCCCGCTATTACGGCATCCGCTCCATCGCATTCGTGCAGGACCCGTAATGCGTACACAAAGCATAACGCAGCTCCCGTCCCTGCGGCGCGCAGGGGGCGGGGGCTGTCTCTCAGGGAGGCCGCCGTTTTCCCTGTCCGGCTTTTCCGAAAAAGCCGCGGCGCACCGATGCACCGTCCGGCGCAAATGCATCACAGCAGCGCTTGCCTTTGCGCAAAAATGCAGATATAATCAGGTCATTGAGACAAGATAAGGAGGAATCCGCATGGAAAATACACTCAAGCAGAAGCTCGCCTCCGGCGCGCGGCCCATCGGCACTTTTTTTGACACCGCCAGCGTAAGCCTTATGGAGTGTCTCGGCCGCACGGGGCTCGACTTTGCCATCATCGACAACGAGCACTCCCCCATCGAGGCCGAAACCACCGCCGCGCTTGTGCGCGCCGCCGAGCTGAGCGGCATCTGCCCGTTTGCGCGCGTGCGCGAGATCAGCCGTCCCGCCGTGCTCAAGCTGCTCGACGTCGGCGTACAGGGGCTGATCGTGCCGAACGTCAAGACGCTCGAACAGGTGCAGGAGCTCGTGAACTACGCCAAGTACTACCCCATCGGCCAGCGTGGCTTCTGCCCGTCGCGCAAGGACGGCTGGGGCTTTGACGGGCTCGGCTCCGTACCGGAGACCATGCGCTACTTCAACGGCGAGACTCTGCTCTTCCCGCAGTGCGAGACCGCCGAGGCGCTCGACATCATCGAGGACATCTGCGCCGTGGACGGCGTGGACGGCATTTTCGTCGGCCCGTTCGACCTGTCGATCTCGATGGGCATGCCGGGACAGTTTGACGCGCCGGAATTTCAGGCCGCCATCACGCGCATCGTCGCCGCCTGCCGCGCGGCCGGAAAGTACTGCATGTTCTTCACCGGCACGGCCGACGGCGTGGTCGACGGCTTCCGCCAGGGCTTCGACGCCATGGCCTACAGTCTCGACGCCGCGCTGTTCATTCAGAGCGTGAAGCGCGATGTGGAGGACATCCGCAGCCGGCTGCAATGAGATGATATCCGACGCAAAAGGCGCGCACCGACCGGTGCGCGCCTTTGATGCACATGCGTTATTCTTCCACTTTGACGATCTCCATCGCGGAATCCAGCAGGAGATTGATCAGCTCGTTGCGCGAACGGTTCGTCTGCGCGGCCAGTCGATCCAGCCGCTCCAGCATCTCCTCTTTCATGCGCACGGACACGATTTTATAGCCATCGTCGCCGCGGCGCGGCGTCTTTTTCGTGATTTTGATTTCTTTATCCATACGAATCACACCTCAGTGAATAACAGTTTATCCCCAAAGATGATGATTTAATATATTATATATTAATAGTCTTGATTTGATTATATTTTTATAGTTATAGTATGAATATATAGTATTGCCAGCTCTTCTCTTTTATGCTAAAATTTATAGTCAAGAGAGGAGCGTATAACATGGGTTTCCGATTTCGCAAAAGCATCCCGATAGGCAAACACTTCCGCATCAACCTCAGCAAATCCGGCGTCGGATACAGTTGCGGAGTAAAAGGTGCACGGTTCACCAAAACCGCCAATGGCAAAAACAGAACTACGTTGAGCGTGCCGGGAACCGGCATCTCCTACACGACCGAATCCAAGGCACACACATCCAGGAAAAAACCGTCCAGAGAGAAACGCACCGGTCGAGCAGCAGTCTCCGCAAAACCGCAGACGCCGCAGACAGCAGGCGCGCAAAATCCCCCTGCCGACAGCACACCGGCAAAAGGTTCATTCAACATCACTTCGTTCAAAACCGCGCATCCGGTTTGGTTCTGGATCCTTGCGATAGCCTTTTGGCCGGTTTCCTTGTCCATCTGGTTTTTGAAGACCGACAGTATAAAAAGGCTCAATAAGACAGCAAGGATCTGCCTGCTGGCGGCCTTCTGGGTCGTTTTCTGCACCGTCGGCGGAATCGCAGGTACGCAAAAAGGACCGGGGGACATCCAGCTTTCCGACCCGACCTCCAAAATCACTTCCAAAGCATCGCCGGCTCCGACTGCAACACCGGAGCCGACTCCGACCCCAGAACCATCTCCGACTCCGGAGCCGACAAGCACGCCTGTTCCCGAAACGACCAGGCCGTCTGCAGCACCACCGCAAACACAGCAAGGTACGCAAAACAACACCGTCACGCCGGGAAACACTTCCGGTTCCGGCGGGCAAACCGCACCGCAGCCCACAAACAAGACAGATTATGTTCTAAACACCAGCACACACGTATTCCACAGGCCGACATGTAGGGATATAAACAGAATGTCCGCGGGAAACCGCAGCAATGTCTACGACAGCAGAAGCAACTTAATCGCGCAGGGATACGCACCCTGCGGACATTGCCATCCGTAACCGCAAAAGCACCCGGACGGGAGTCGTTTTCTCCCGTCCGGGTGCTTTTTTGCAGCGCCTCAATGCTCGCCGCCGCAGAAGGCGGACTCGTCGTTCGACCAGCCGCGGTCGAGCAGCCAATAGGTCGTCTCATAATCGACCGCCATGTCCTCGTCCGTCAGCTCCCGGTCCTGATGCTGGCGTCCCCACTTGAGCAGCTCATAATTGCGCAGCTCCTTGAGCGTGAACGGCAAGCCGAGCTCCTCCGCCACCGGCAGCAGCACGTGCTCGGTCATGACATCGCGGATCTCCAGACTGCCGGGATAGCTGTCCATCGCCTGCTGCACGCGCGCCTGCAGCGCAGGGTCGGCGTCATAGATCTCGAAGAATTTGTCCACATTCGTTTTCGGTTTCTCTGCCATATCGGTCACTCCTGATCCAAGTAGTTTCCTGTAGTATACTACAGTCCGCGGCCGCGCGCAACGCTCCGGCACGCAAAAGCGCCCGGCCGAATACCATGGGTATGGGAGGCGCCCGCCTCCGCAGGAGGGGGAAGCAGCAATGACACGAATTCAAACACTCAGCGACCTGCAGCCCGGCCAAAGCGCGGTCGTGCGCAGTGTGTGCGCGCCCGACGGGATGCAGCAGCGGCTGCGCGGTCTCGGGCTGATCGAGCAGACGCGCGTGGTCTGCCTCGGCCGCAGTCCCATGGGCGACCCGAGCGCCTATCTCATCCGCGGCAGCGTGATCGCGCTGCGGCGGTGCGACTGCCGCGCCATCCGCGTGACCGTGCTGTAGAGGAGGTGCGCACATGGGACTGACACACCGCTCCGTCGGCACGCACGCGGCCGCATTCGGCGGCACACGGCGCGCGGGCGAGCGCATCGTGGCGCTGGCAGGCAACCCGAACGTCGGCAAGAGCACCGTCTTCAACGCCCTGACCGGAATGCACCAGCACACCGGAAACTGGGCCGGAAAAACCGTCGGCTGCGCGTGCGGCCGCTGCCGCTCGGCGCGGGAGCGGTACCTGCTCGTCGATCTCCCGGGCACTTACTCGCTGCAGCCGCACTCGGCAGAGGAGGCCGCCGCGTGCGATTTTGTGCGCGGCGGCGAGGCGGACGCCGTGGTCGTCGTGTGCGACGCGACGTGTCTCGAGCGCACGCTCGTGCTCGCGCTGCAGATGCACAGCGTAACACCGAACACGATCGTGTGCGTAAACCTGCTCGACGAGGCGCGGCGCAAACGCATCCACGTCGACCTGTCAGAGCTGCAGGCGCAGCTCGGCATGCCGGTCGTGGGCGTGACGGCGCGGAAAAAGAAAACGCTCCGTGCCCTGCTCGACGCGCTCGACGCCGTTATGGCCGCGCCGCAGCCGCTCCCGGACGGCACGCCGGAGGCCGGAGACCCGGCGGACGACGTGCGCCGCGCAGAGGCCGTCTGCCGTGCAGCCGTCCGGTGGGAGACGCCGGAATATGCCGCGCGTGACCGGCGGCTCGACCGGCTGCTCACGAGCCGCGCGACCGGCTACCCCATCATGCTGCTGGGGCTGGCGGGCGTGCTGTGGCTGACGATCGCGGGCGCAAACGCGCCGTCTGAATGGCTGTCGCGGCTGTTCAGCTGGGCGCAGGGGCGGTTTTGCGCGCTGCTGACGCAGCTGCACGCGCCGGTCTGGCTGCAGGGGCTGCTGGTGGACGGCATGTTCCGGACGCTGGCGTGGGTCGTGGCCGTGATGCTGCCGCCGATGGCGATCTTCTTCCCGCTGTTCACGCTGCTCGAGGACGCGGGGTATCTGCCGCGCGTGGCGTACAACCTTGACCGCCCGTTTCAGGCGTGCCGCGCCTGCGGCAAGCAGGCGCTGACGATGTGCATGGGGCTCGGCTGCAACGCGGCGGGCGTGGTCGGCTGCCGGATCATCGACTCCGGGCGCGAGCGGCTGCTCGCCGTGCTCACCAACAGCCTCATGCCGTGCAACGGCCGCTTTCCGGCGCTCATTGCGCTCATGAGCATGTTCTTTTCCCTCAGCGGCAGCACGCTCACCGCTGCGCTGCTGCTCACGGCGGCGCTCGTGCTGTGCGTGGGGCTGACGTTCGGCGCAACGTGGCTGCTAAGCGCGACCGTGCTGCGCGGCAGGCCGTCGGCCTTCGCGCTGGAGCTGCCGCCGTACCGTGCGCCGCAGGTCGGTCAGGTGATCGTGCGCTCCGTTTTCGACCGGACGCTGTTCGTGCTCGGGCGCGCCGCCGCCGTGGCGGCGCCGGCGGGCATGGTGCTGTGGGCGCTGGCAAACGTGCACACCGGCGGTGTGAGCCTGCTGACGCGGTGCGCGGCTGCGCTCGATCCGCTCGGTCGGATGATGGGCATGGACGGTGTGCTGCTGCTGGCGTTCGTACTCGGCTTTCCGGCCAACGAGATCGTGCTGCCGATCGCCGTGATGGGGTATCTGGCGCAGGGCAGTCTGAGCGATGCGCTTGGCCTTGCGCAGATGCACGCGCTGCTGACCGCAAACGGCTGGACGTGGACGACCGCCGTGAGCGCCGTGCTGTTTTTCCTGCTGCACTGGCCGTGCTCGACGACGCTCTGGACGATCCGGCGCGAGACCGGCAGCGCAAAATGGACGCTGCTGGCGGCGCTGCTGCCGACGGCGCTTGGCATGGCGCTGTGCACGGCGTTCACGGCGCTGGCGCGGCTGCTTGGCCTGTGAGCAGGGGCCGGAAGGCGGTTTCCGGTTTTTGTCGCACCGGCGCGAAAATCGCCGTTGTGCCGCGGCGCGGTTCGGATTATAATGGAAGCATCACACCGCGGCCCGGCCGCGCAAGGAGCGGAACGATACGATGAAATTTCTTCACCTCGCCGACCTGCATCTCGGCAAGCGTGTCAACGGATTTTCCATGCTCGAGGATCAGGCGCACATCCTGCGGCAGATCCTCGCCATTCTGGACGACGAGCAGCCGGACGGCGTGCTCATCGCGGGCGACGTGTACGACAAGTCCGTGCCGCCGGTCGAGGCGGTCGAGCTGCTCGACGGCTTTCTCACCGAGCTGTGTGCGCGCGGCGTGCAGGTGCTGCTCATCAGCGGCAACCACGACTCGCCGGAGCGGCTCGCCTTCGGCGGGCGCGTCATGGACAGCTGCGGCATCCACATCTCGCCCGTGTATGACGGCGCGGTCGCGCCGGTTACGCTGCATGACGAGCTCGGGCCGGTGCACGTGTGGCTGCTGCCGTTTGTGAAGCCCGCACACGTGCGCTGCTGGTTTCCGGACGCGGACATTGAGAGCTACACCGACGCCGTGGCCGAGGCCGTCGCGCACATGGACATCGACACCGCCGCGCGCAACGTGCTCGTGACGCACCAGTTCGTCACCGGCGGCGCGCGCAGCGGCTCGGAGGAGCTGTCCGTCGGCGGGACGGACAATGTCGACAGCGGCGTCTTCGCGCCGTTTGACTATGTGGCGCTCGGCCACCTGCACGGCGCGCAGCACATCGGGCGCGAAACGATCCGCTATGCCGGCTCACCGCTGAAATATTCGTTTTCCGAGGCAAGGCAGCACAAATCCGTCACCGTCGTGACGCTGGGCGAAAAGGGCGACGTGCAGGTGCGCACCGCCGCGCTCACGCCGCTGCGGGAGCTGCGCGAGATCCGCGGGAGCTATGACGAGCTGACCGCGCGGAGCTTTTACGAGCACACGACCTACCGCAGCGACTACCTGCACCTGATCCTCACGGACGAGCAGGACGTGTTTGACGCCATGAGCCGCCTGCGCACGATCTACCCGTACCTGATGACGCTTGACTACGACAACGCGCGCACACGCGCAGCCGGCGGTATGTCCGTGCCGGCGGAGACAGAGTGGCGCACGCCGCTGGAGCTGTTCGAGGCTCTGTATACGCGCCAGAACCACCAGCCCATGAGCGATGTGCAGCGCGAATACATCGCGCAGCTCATGGAGCAGATCATGGAGGTGCAGGGATGAGACCGCTGAAGCTGACCATGTCCGCCTTCGGACCGTACGCCGGACAGACGACCGTGGACTTTGACGCGCTCGGCACGACCGGGCTCTACCTCATCACCGGCGACACCGGCGCCGGAAAGACGACGATCTTTGACGCGATCGCCTACGCGCTCTACGGCGAGGCGAGCGGTGAGACCCGCGAGAGCTCCATGCTGCGCAGCAAGTATGCCGAGCCCGAGACGCCGACGTTCGTGGAGCTGACATTCGCAAACGGCGGCGAGCGCTACACCGTGCGCCGCAACCCCGAATACACGCGCCCGAAAACCCGCGGCGCCGGCACGACCGTGCAGAAGGCGGACGCCGAGCTGACGATGCCGGACGGGCGCATCGTCACGAAAACGCGCGAGGTGACCGCCGCCGTGACGGAGGTCATCGGCGTGGACCGGGCGCAGTTTTCGCGCATCGCCATGATCGCGCAGGGCGAATTTCGCCGCCTGCTGCTCGCCCAGACGGACGAGCGCAAGGCGATCTTCCGCCAGATCTTCCGCACAGGGAAGTATCTGGCGCTGCAAAACCGGCTCAAGGACGACGCCGCCGAGCTCGAAAAGACGTGCGGGGAGCTGGTCACAGCGCTGCGCTCGACGGCGGAGACCATCGGCTGCGACGATCCGGATGCACTGCCGGACGCGGAGGACACGGACGCACTGCTGACAGCGCTCGACGCGCTGATCGAATCAGACGCGGCCGCGCGTGCGCAGGCGGGCGCCGAACACGGGCAGGCAAAGGCGCAGCACGCGCAGGCGCTCACCGATCTCGGCAAGGCGCAGGCGATCGAACAGGCGCGCGCAGAGCTGAAAGCGGCGGAGGCGGACCTCCAACAGGCGCAGCGCGAGCAGGCGGCCGCACGGTCGGCGCTCGGCGCCGCCGAGGCAGAGCAGCCGAACATGGCGCAGCTGCTGCAGGACATCACGCGGCTTCAGGACGCGCTCGGCCAATACGAGCAGCTGGACAAGCAGCGCGCGCAGGCCAGGGTCGCGCGTGAGGCGCTGGGGGAAAAAACCGCAGCGCTGGAGCGGGCGCGCACACAGGCACAGGCGGCGGAGCAGACGTGCAAAGACGCACGCGCGCAGCTCGCCGAGCAGCCGAAGCTGGCCGTGGCCGCCGGGCAGACCGCGCAGGAGCAGAAGGCGGCCGAGCAGCGGTGCAAGGCGCTGACCGAACTTGACCGGCAGTGCGGGCGGCGCGCCGAGCTGCAGGAAAAGCTTGCCGACGCGCAGGCGGAGTACACACGCGCGGCCGAGGCGGCACAGGCAGCGGCGGCGCACTACAGCGCGCTCGACCGCGCCTATCTCGACGCGCAGGCGGGCATCCTTGCGCGCACGCTCACGCCCGGACAGCCCTGTCCGGTCTGCGGCGCGACGGAGCACCCCTGCCCTGCCGCCGCGCCGGAGCAGACGCCGGACGCCGCCGCGCGCAAGCGCGCAAAAGCCGACAGTGAGCGGGCGCAGCGGGACTCCGAGGCGTGCAGCGCGAAGGCAGCCGCCCTGCGTGGGCAGCTCACGGCCGTGTGCGAAGCGCTGGAAACGGCGTGCGCGGCGCTGACGCCGCCGCTCGACCCGGAGACGCTGGCGGAAACGCTCCCCGCGCTGCAGGAAAAAGCCGCGCAGGACGCGCGCGGCTGCGCCGGGCGGCTGGCGAAGCAAGAGGAGCAGCTCGCCGAGCTGCAGGCGCTTGCAGACGGACTGTCAGAGCAGGAGGCAGCGCTGCAGCAGCAGCGCGATGCGATCCGGGCCGGTGAAACCGACTGCGCCGCGCGCGCAGCCCGCTGCGACGAGCTGGATGCCGCCGCAGACAGCCGCGCAGCCGAACTGCCGCACGCGGACAGTGCCGCGGCGAAGGCCGCGCTCGCGCAGGCGCAGGCGCAGCATGAGACGCTGCGTCAGGCGCTTGACACGGCGCAAAAGCAGCACGCAGCGGCACAGGCCAAGTGTGCGCAGCTGAGCGGAAAGGTCACCGCGCTGCGTGAGCAGGCGGACGCCGCGCCGCCGGCAGACACCGCCGCGCTGCAGGAGCGGCGCGACACGCTCAGCGCGCGCATCGACGCGCTGCAGGCGCAGATCAATGCCCTCGATGCGCGTCTACAGCAAAACCGCGCGGCGCGCGTCAGGCTCGACGCACAGCGGCAGGAATACGACGCCGCGCACGAGCGCTGGCAATGGGTGCACGCGCTGGCGGCGACCGCAAACGGCACCATCCCCGGGCAGGAGAAGATCACGCTCGAGGCGTTTTTGCAGGCCGCGTATTTCGACCGCATCCTCGGGCGCGCGAACACGCGCCTGCTCATCATGTCCGGCGGACAGTACGAGCTGCGCCGCTGCGAGCGTGCGGGCGACAACCGCAGCCAGACCGGACTGGAGCTCGAGGTCGTCGACCACTACAACGGCACGGCGCGCAGCGTCAAGACGCTCTCCGGCGGCGAGACGTTTGCTGCCTCGCTGTCGCTGGCGCTCGGCCTGTCGGACGAGGTGCAGGCGACCGCCGGCGGCGTGCAGCTTGAGGCGATGTTCGTCGACGAGGGCTTCGGCTCGCTCGACAGTGAGGCGCTGCAGCAGGCGCTGACCGCGCTCGTGGGCGTGTCGGGCGGCTGCCGGATCGTGGGCATCATCTCCCACGTCGCAGAGCTCAAGGAGCGCATCGACCGGCAGATCATCGTCACCAAGGACCGCAGCGGCGGCAGCCGCGTGCGGGTGCAGGCATAAAAATTCACCGCCGCCGGCAGTCAGAGCTGCCGGCGGCGGTGTTATTTGGAGATCAATCCATGACAAACAGCAGGTACCACTTTCCGCTGACCTGCACGAACTCAAAGTAGAAGTCCTCGTCGGCGCCGCTTTGATACGTCACGTCACAGGCGACGACAAGGTTGTCGTCGATGCGCACATCCAGCGCCCACTCCAGCTGGCTCAGATCCTCTTTGTCGAGCCGGTCGGAATCATAGATATCGTAGTCATCGAGCGTCCGCCCATAGTCGTAGTACCAGTCGTCGAGCTCCTCGATCGCCTCCTCGACGGTGAGCAGACCATCGTCATCGTCCCGCATGAAGGCGACCGCCTCCGGCAGGAAGATCTTGTTCATGCCGCTGACATCGTCGTTTTCAAAATACGTGAAGTAGCGCTCGAGAAGCTGATCCACCTCCGTGTTTCCGGTCGTACCGTGGCTGCCGCCGCTTGCGGCAAAGAGGCCGATCAGGACCGCCGCGATCACGACCAGCGCAGCGAAGCCGCACAGCAGGCCGATGAGCAGCTTTTTGGGCTTGCGCTTGGCGCCGATCTCCGGCGAGGAGACCGCGCCGCCGGGCGCAGACGCGTACCATCCGGTCTGACCCTGAGGGGCTTCGGGTGCAGGCGTGCCGCAGACGGTGCAGAAACGCGCGCCGGGGTTCAGGCGGCTGCCGCAGCGCGGGCAGACGCCCGGAATAAAGGAAGCGCCCGTGTCCTGCCGGGGCGGCACGGACTGCGCCGGGTCGGGACGCTCCGGAACGGGCGCACCGCAGTTGGTGCAAAAGCGCATACCGTCCTCAAGCGGTGCGCCGCAGCGCGCACACGTGCGCGGGGCGTTGGAAGCGTTCTGCGCGGCGCTGCCCGCAGGATATTGCGCCGGCTGATAGGGCTGCTGCGAAGGGAGCGCATGCTCGGGCAGCATCGCGCCGCAGACGCGGCAGATGACGGCGCTGTCAGAAAGCTGCGCGCCGCATTTGGGGCAGATCATGGCAAGACCTCTTTTCTGTATCTGTATTTGGATAATGTCATTGTAACATCCGGCTTTCAATTTTACAATCCATTCTTTGCGTGGTATACTCTGGGCAGGATTTTATTTCTGGAGGCAAAGCATATGAACATCACCGCCATCATCTATGACGCCGCCGTGCGCAAAACGGCCTACATCCTCGGCACGGTCATCGGCAACTGCAAGCTCTTCCCGGCCGAGCGCGCGCCGCGCGACTGGGGCGGATACGCAAACGTCATCACCGTCGCCGACGGCGAGGGCGGTCCGGTCGTGACCGCCGGCGTGCAAAAGCGCGTGACCTTCCGTCCGAAGGGCGAGGACGAGACCGTCGCCGCCGCCGAGCTGATCGCAAAGGCCTTCTGCCCGCCGGAAGCGCCCATGCCGGCGGACGCGCTCAAGGCGCGCATCGACACCTTTCTGGCCGCGCACAACACGCTCGCGCTCGCGACCGGCTGCGGCAGCTGGGTGCGGTGCACCCCGCTGGAATATCTGCGCGTGAACGGCGCGCTCTACATCCTCACCGAGGGCGGCCTGAAATTCAAGGGCATCTGGTGGACCGGTGCGATCTCCGCCGCCGTGTACGACAGCTACGACGGCCCGGACTCGCTCGCCGGACTGCAGATGACGGGCAAGGCCGTCTACATCGACCCGCTGAGCGACGAATACCGCAGCGTGATCGAGGCGCGCGGCGTGCAGCTGCAGCAGCTGCAGCAGATGCCCGCGATGCTGCACGCGGTGCGTCTGGACATCACGCGCTACGAGCTGCTCGACGGCGCGCTGCGCGATGAGGGCTATGCCGCGCGGCAGGTGCTGTCGCTGGTCTGACTTGATAATCGCCGCGTTTGTGGTACAATGGTGACATTCCGTGCTGATTTTTGAAGGGAGGTGCGCGTGATGGAGCGAACGGAGCTCCCCGTGGCGGTGTTTGACTCCGGCCTCGGCGGCATCAGCGTCCTGCGCGCACTCGTGCAGCGGATGCCGGGAGAGGACTTTTTGTACTTCGGCGACTCGGCAAACGCGCCCTACGGCGTGCGCCCGGTCGCGGAGGTGCGCGAGCTGACGCAGAGCGTCATCGCCCGGCTGTATGCGCGCGGCATCAAGGCCGCCGTCATCGCCTGCAACACGGCCACAAGCGCCGCCGTCGGCACGCTGCGCGCCGCTTTTTCGGACATTCCGGTCATCGGCATCGAGCCGGCGCTCAAGCCCGCTGCGGCGCAGCACCGGCATGTGCTCGTGCTGGCGACGCCCCTGACGCTGCGGGAGGAGAAATTCGCGGCGCTCATGCAGCGCTGCGCCGTCAGCGCCGAGATCCTGCCGCTGCCGTGTCCGGAGCTGGTGGAGTTTGTCGAGCGCGGCGAGCTTGACTCCCCCGCGCTCACGGCATATCTGGCGCGGCAGCTCGGCCCCTATGCCGGGCGCGTGGATGCGGTCGTGCTCGGCTGCACCCACTTTCCGTTCGCCCGCCGCGCGATCCGCGCTGTACTCGGCAGCGGCGTCGCGCTCTACGACGGCAGCGACGGCACGGCGCGCGAAACACAGCGCCAGCTCGTGCGCCGCGGCTGGATCCGCGGCGGCACGCACGGCACCGTCACGCTCGAAAACAGCCTGCCGTCGGAGCTGCCGCTCAGCCGCAGGCTGCTCGACCTGCCCGCGGAGGACTGAGCCGTATGCAGATCCAACGTATCCCCTTCCCGCCGATCGGCTCGAATATGTACATCGTCACGCAGGGGCGCGACGCGATCGTGCTCGACCCGTGGCCGGACGCCGAAGCGATGGCGCGGCTGCAGGGCTATCGGGTGCTGCTGGTGCTCACGCATGAGCACGTCGACCACATCTCCGGCCTCGGCCGGATGCAGCGCGCGCTCTCGGCGCGCACCCTCTGGCAGGAACACTGCACCGCCTGGCTGCGCAACCCCGGCAACACGACGCCCGTGCTGCTCGCGGCGCTGAGCGTGTCGCGCGGCGCGGCGGCGCGCGATTTTCTGCGCGGGCTGCACCTCAAGACCGAGACCTACGAGCCCGACATGACCTTTGCCGAGCGCGTCTCGCTCGACTGGGGCGCGCTGCACATCGAGGGCTACGCCACGCCCGGCCATTCGCGCGGCAGCGCATGCTACCGCATCGGCGCGCAGGCGTTTTTCAGCGGCGACACGATCGTGCCGGGCTGCGCGGTCATCACGCGCCTGCGCGGCGGTGACGCCGCCGTGCTCGGCGAGCAGACCGTGCCGTTTTTGCGCACGCTGCCGCCCGATCTCACGCTCTACCCCGGCCATGGCCGCTGCGGCATGACGCTCGGCGAGGGGCTCGCCGGCATCAGTTGGTGAAAAAAACGTGCGGTTTTGCCGCACAAGCGACAGTATCGCACGCTTGTGTGCAAAATGCGCAGACGCCTCGGTTTGTTACAAGTGAGGCTTGACTTTTATGAGAATATTTGTTAGACTGACCATAGCAGTTTAGGGTAAAAGTTTTTTGTGGGATTTTGAGATGGCCTCCGGTACTCCTTCCGGGGCCATCTCGCTTTTAAACCGCACATCCGCAGGAAAATGCATTTTTGCGCGCAAAAACGCTTGACACGCGCATTGCCGTCTGGTATTATATTGGAGCGCTCCAAAGACAGCAGGTGGCTTGACCGCGGAAATCCTGCCGAGGATGCATCTGTCACGATGTTTCTATTCTGTTTCCGGGGCTTTGGCCGCGGGAATTTTTTTTGGGCGTGTATCTTTCACACGGAGGTGAAAACACACTATGCCGAACGCAAAAGTTCTCAGTGAGAAGCAGGCGATCGTCGCTGCTCTGGCTGAGCGGCTCAACGGCGCCAGCGCCGGCGTGTTCGTCGACTACAAGGGTATCACCGTCGATGAGGACACCAAGCTGCGCACCGAGCTGCGTCAGAATGACGTGGAGTATTCCGTCGTCAAGAACACCCTGACCCGCTTTGCGCTCAAGGACGCCGGTCTCGAGGCGATGAGCGATCTGCTCAACGGTACGACTTCGCTCGCTACCAGCACGGCAGACCCGATCGTCCCGATCCGCATGATCCACGACATGAGCGAGAAGATGGCGAAGGACAAGAAGTTCATCGTCAAGGGCGCGTTCCTCGAGGGCAAGATCCTCAGTGACGCTGAGATCGCGGAGATCGCGCAGCTCCAGAACAAGGACGCGCTGTACTCCAAGGTCCTGGGCACGATGCTGGCACCCATCACGGGTCTGGCCGTTTGCCTGAACCAGGTCGTCGAGCAGATGGGCGGTGCTGCCGCACCGGCTGCCGAGGCCGAAGCTCCCGCCGCCGAATAAGGCGACCACTTCACTTAACTATTTAGGAGGAAAATTACCATGGCTAGCGAAAAAGTCACTGCTATGATCGAAGAGATCAAGGCTATGTCCGTCCTCGAGCTGTCCGAGCTCGTGCACGAGATCGAAGATGTGTTCGGCGTTTCCGCCGCTGCTGCCGTTGCCGCCGCTCCGGTGGCCGGCGCCGCTGCTGCCGCCGAGGAGAAGACCGAGTTTGACGTCGTTCTGACCGGCTTCGGCGATCAGAAGATCAAGGTCATCAAGGCCGTCCGTGAGATCACCAACCTGGGTCTGGCGGAAGCCAAGGCGAAGGTCGAGGGCATCCCCTGCGCCATCAAGGAGCAGGTCTCCAAGGACGAGGCCGAGGAGCTCAAGAAGAAGCTCGAGGAAGTCGGCGCTTCTGTCGAACTCAAGTAATCCGGTCTTATATGCTGATGCAAAAACCTCCGTGCCATCCGGCACGGAGGTTTTTCAGCTTGTCAAACAACCTCGTAGAGTTTGCGCCCGCAGGCGCAAAGAAAGTCCAATTCTTCGGCGACATGTGCATCGAAGAAAATACTTCCCGGCCCGCAAACCCCTTTGTCAAAAAGTATTTCTTTTTGACAGGCTCAAAAACCGGCGGACAGCAAATCGCTGTCCGCCGGTTTTTTTGCGTCTGCGGTTCATTTGCCCATGGGCAGCTGCTCGGCAGCGCCGTCCTTGCCGCCGCGGATCATACGCAGGTAATTGTAGAGCGAAAACTGTGAAATGTTCAGTGCCTTGCACACCTGCGCGTTGGAATAGGTGATGAGGAACGCCCCGTGCTTGTCGAGAAACTCGAGGTAGCGGATCTTATCCTCCTTGGTCATGTGCGCGGAGTTCTTGCCCACCATGAGCTGCGCCTGATCCATCAGGTGCTGGAGCATGTCGTTGACATTGCCGCGGTACTTGTCCTCATTGGGCTGACCGGCATCGATGCGGTTGCGGCCGTGGAGATAGTGCTCGAGCTCCAGACCCTTGGTGATGTCCTCATTGATGGCAATGCACACGGAGGGATTGCCGTTTTCATCGCGCAGGAACAGCGTCGACGAGCGCAGCGTCTTGCCCTCCTTGGTGTACTCAATGAAATTGTAATACGTACCGTTGTCCTCGGATGCGTTGCGGATGTATTCCAGCCCCAGAATATCGCCGGTGCCGCCGATCTCGCGGCCGGTGATGTGCCCGTTGCGGATATCCACGATCGTGTGCTCGTAATCCCGCGTCAGATCATGGAGCACAAACTCGACATCCGGCCCGAAATGCGCCTCCAGCAGATCCATCAGTTTATGCAGCCATTCTTTGTTTTCCTGATAAGATAGCATTCGCTTGTGATTCTCCCTCAAAAAAAGTTTTTGCTTCCCAGACGTTGTTATACCACATTTTCACTCAAAAAGATAGTGCTTTCTACAAAAAATACCTCTCCGTCCGTGAGAGATTGATAATATTTAGACGAATCCGTTTTAAAAACGGACATTTTCCGCAAAAAATGTCTTGTTTTCCGAACACGCAGTAAAAAACTTTTATTAAAGTGATATTATCTTAAAAATTTATTGACGAATGTAAGAAACAATGATTAAATAAATTTATGGCATGATTCCAAAATACAAAAAATACAAAATTTTTTTCATTTTTTATGAAAGGACTGTATAACTTGATGGACGTTTTAAAGAGGCTGGAGCAGAGCGGCATCGTGCCGGTCGTCGTGCTGGACGATGCGAAGGATGCAGTTCCCACCGCCAGGGCGCTTCTGGCCGGCGGCGTGGACGTGATGGAGATCACGTTCCGCACGGCAGCGGCGGCGGATTCGATCCGCGCGGTGAGTGAGCAGTGCCCGGATATGCTGGTCGGCGCGGGCACGGTCATCACGCTCGCGCAGTGCGAGCAGGCCGTGGCATGCGGCGCGAAGTTCATTGTGGCGCCGGGCTTCGACCCGGAGGTCGTGAGCTGGTGCGTTGAGCACGGCATCGCCGTGACGCCCGGCTGCGTCACGCCGACGGAGATCATGGCGGCCATGAAGCTGGGGCTGCGCGTGGTGAAGTTCTTCCCCGCGAATGTCTACGGCGGCCTGACGGCAATGAAGTCTCTGTCCGGCCCGTTCGGCAGTATCCGCTTCATCCCGACCGGCGGCGTGAACACGCAGAATCTGGGCGAGTTCATCGCGGCGCCCTATGTGCACGCGGTCGGCGGCAGCTGGGTCTGCCCGAAGGCGGACATCGCAGCCGGCAGCTTTGACAAGATCACGCAGCTGTGCGCGCAGGCGAAGGAAGCGCTGCTCGGCTTTGAGGTCGCGCACATCGGCATCAACTGTGCGGATGCGGACGCCTCCATGGCGGTCTGCGAGGCGCTGAACCGGGCGTTCGGCCTGCCGGTCAAGGCCGGCAATTCCTCCAACTTCGCCTCGGCCGGCATTGAGGTCATGAAGTCCATGTATCTGGGCAAAAACGGCCACATCGCCATTCGCACCAACGCGCTGCCGGCCGCCGTGGCGGAGCTGGAAAAGCGCGGCTTCGCGTGCGATCCGTCCACCGCAAAATACAAGGGCGAGCGCATGACCGCCATCTACCTCAAAGAGGAGTTCGGCGGCTTTGCGGTCCACCTGCTGCAGAAATAAGGAGAAGATCAAATGAAGGTACTGACATTCGGTGAAATCATGCTGCGCCTGAAGGCGCCCGGCCACGAGCGCTTCTTCCAGAGCCCGAGTCTGGAGGCAACGTTCGGCGGCGGCGAGGCGAACGTGGCGGTGTCGCTGGCAAACTACGGCATGGACGCGGCGTTTCTGACCGTGCTGCCGAAAAACGACATTGCCGAGGCGTGCATCCGCGAGCTGCGCTATTTTGGCGTGGACACCTCCCGCATCCTGCGCGGAGACGGCCGCATGGGCATCTACTATCTGCAGGGCGGCGCAAACCAGCTGCCGAGCAAGGTCGTCTATGACCGCGCCTACTCCGCCATCGCGCTGGCCAGACCCGGCGACATCGACTGGGACAAGGCGTTCGACGGCGTGGACTGGTTCCACATCACCGGCATCACCCCGGCCATCTCGGAGACGGCCATGGAGCTGTCGCTCGAATCGGTCGCCGAGGCGAAAAAGCGCGGCATCACCGTCTCCTGCGACCTCAACTACCGCAAGAATCTCTGGAAATACGGCAAGGCCGCGTCCGAGGTCATGAACAAGCTGGCCGAGTCCGTGGACGTCGCCATCGCAAACGAGGAGGACGTGCAGAAATCGCTCGGCATCACGGCGGACGTGGACGTCGCGTCCGGCTCGCTCGACCGCGAGAAATACCGCGTGCTCGGCAGCAAGGTGCTGGCCGCGTTCCCGAACATGAAGATGATCGCCATCACCCTGCGCGAGAGCCACAGCGCCGACTACAACGGCTGGGCCGCCTGTCTGAACGACGGCGAGCACTTCTACGTCTCGAAGAAATACGAGATCCGCGACATCATCGACCGTGTCGGCGGCGGCGACTCGTTCGCCGGCGGCCTGATCTACGGCCTGAACCACTACGCCGACCGCCAGCAGGCGCTGGAGTTCGCAGTCGCGGCCTCCTGCCTCAAGCACAGCATCATCGGCGACTTCAACCGCGTCGACGTCTCCGACGTCGAGAAGCTGGCCGGCGGCGACGGCACAGGCCGCGTGCAGCGCTGAGAGGAGGTCGATTCCGATGGACTGGATCAGCGAAAAGGCCAAGGCGCTCCGGCAGGGCGCCATCCGCGCCATGTTTGACAAGGCCGCCACGATGGACAACGTCATCAGCATGGGCATCGGCGAGCCGGACATGGCCACGCCGGAGCTCGTGTGCCGCGCCGGAAACGAGGCGCTCGAAAAGGGCATCACGCACTACACGCCGAACGCCGGCACGCCGGCGCTGCGCCGTGCCATCGCGGAAAAGTCGAACCTGAAGGGCGTCGGCTACGATCCCGCGACCGAGATCATCATCACCAACGGCGGCATGGGCGCGCTGTCCCTGCTGTTTCTGGTGCTGCTCAACCCCGGCGACGAGGTGCTCATTCAGGATCCCCAGTGGCTCAACTATGTGGCGCAGGTGCGCTACTGCGGCGGTGAGGCCGTGCGCGTCCCGACGGATCTGGAGCACAACTTCACGATGCAGCCCGAGACCATCGAGCAGCTCATCACCCCGCACACCAAGGCGCTCATGATCAACTCGCCCAACAACCCCACCGGCAGCGTCATGTCCCGCGCGGACATGGAGCAGATCGCCGCGATCGCCAAAAAGCACGATCTGCTCATCATCGCCGACGAGGTCTACAACACCCTGCTCTACGGCACGGAGCCGTACCTGTCCATCGCGGAGCTGCCCGGCATGAAGGAGCGCTGCGTGGTGATCAACAGCTTCTCGAAATCCTACGCCATGACCGGCTGGCGCATCGGCTATCTGGCAGGCCCCGCGCAGATCGTCGACCGCATGACCAAATGCCAGGAGAACTTCAACGCCTGCGCAAACGCCATCGGCCAGTACGCCGCCGTCGCCGCGCTCGACCATCCGGAGCTGTGCACGCAGCTGCGCGACATTTTCGCGCGCCGCCGCACGACGCTGCTGGAGGGTCTGGCCGCCATCCCCGGCATGAACAGCAACGACCCCACGGGCGCATTCTATGTCTTTGCCGACATCCGCGCCTTTGGCATGAGCAGCGAGGACTTCTGCAACCGCCTGCTCGACGAGGAGCACGTCGTCTGCATCCCCGGCAGCGCCTTCGGCGCCTGCGGCGAGGGCTTCGTGCGCATCGCCTACACCTGCAGCGACGCGGATCTGACGGAGGCGATCGCACGCATCCGCCGCTTCTGCGCCAAATATTACACGGCTTGAGAGAGGAGACGATTCCAATGTCCAATGTGGAACAAAAGCTCCAGGCCATGGGTCTGAAGCTGCCCGCATGCCCGGCGCCGGTCGCAGCATATCTTCCGGTGCAGACGGCGGGAAACCTGATCTATGCATCCGGCCAGACGGCCTGGGTCGACGGCAAGCTGCTCTACGCCGGCAAGGTCGGCGGCGACGTCAGCATCGCGGACGCCTATGAATCGGCCAAGATCAGCGCAGTCAACTGCCTGAGCGCGATCGCCACGGTGGCCGACCTTGACCGCATCCGCATCGTGCGCGTGCACGGCTGGGTCAACGGCGTGCCCGACTTCGGCGACCAGCCCGCCGTCGTCAACGGCGCGTCCGAGCTGCTCGAGGCGCTCTACGGCGACAACGGCCGCCACGCCAGAAGCGCCATCGGCGTGGGCTCGCTGCCCACGAACGCTTCGGTCGAGATCGAGATCATCGCCGAAAAGCTCTGAACCGGCGCTCACCCCGAAAACCACGAGCAAACACAGGAAAATGATGTGAAAACCACTTCATATTATAACAAACAGGAGGAAAAATGATGAAGAAAAAGCTCAGATCCATTCTCGCGCTGCTCATGGCCATCCTGATGGTCGCCGCCTGCACGGCATGCGGCAGCGGCGGCAGCGGCAGCACCGCCAGCGGCAGCAGCAAGCTGCAGGAAGTCCTCGATCGCGGTTATCTGATCGTCGGCACCGGCAGCACCAACGCCCCGTGGCACTTCTATGACGACGACGGCAACCTCTGCGGCTTCGACGTCTCCATGGCGAAGATCGTCGCCAACTCCCTCTTCGGCGATCCGGAAAAGGTCAAGTTCGTCGAGCAGTCCTCTGACGAGCGCGTGCCGAACCTCGTCAACGGCAACGTGGACATCTGCTTCCAGTTCATGACCATCAGCGCCGAGAGAGCCCAGCAGATCGAATTCACCATCCCGTACTACACCGAGGGCTGTGAGGCTCTGCTGCACACCAACAGCAAGTACAAGACCGGCGAGCAGCTGCTCGCAGCCATGGACAGCGGCACGAAGGTGACCGTCGCCATCCTGCAAAACAGCTTCGCCGAGGACATCGTCGCCGACGTCTTTGCCGGCCACGACAACTACACCGTCGACCAGTACGAGGATCAGGCGCTGCTTTATCAGGCGCTGGCCTCCGGCCGCTGCGACGTCGCCGTGTGCGATATGTCCAACGCCAAGTATCAGGCTTCCCTCGACAGCAACTACATCGCCACCGGCATCTCCGGCCGCCCGCAGAACTACGGCGCCGGCGTCCAGAAGGGCGACCAGATCTGGCTCAACTACGTCAACACCGTGCTGCAGGACGCCATGAGCGGTGCGACCTACCAGTCCTACATCGATGCGTTTGAGCAGTGGTTCGGCGTGAAGCTCGATCCGCCCAAGACCGGCAAGCCGGCTATGTACTGCTGAGCACAGCGCAGCCGCATCCCTATGTAAACAGAATTTTGGAAGGTGCGGATCGCCCTTGCGGTCCGCATCTTTCCAAAGCTTCGGATGGAGAACGCTATGAATTACAATTTTAACTGGACAGTTATCGAAAAGAATATTGTCCCCATGCTGGAGGGTCTCGGTTTCGGCCTGCTCATGGCGATCATCGCGATCACGGTCGGCACCGTCATCGGTCTGCTGCTGGCCTTTGCCGCCGTCTCCAAATCCAAGACCGCCCGCAAGCTTGTGCAGATCTTTGTCACGATCTTCCGCAACACACCGATCCTGATCCTTGTCTACATCACCTACTTCGGTATGCCGACGATCGGCATCAACATCCCCAAGGTTCCCTCTTTCGTCATCACGTTGGCTCTGTATTCCTCCGCCTACATGGAGGAAGTGTTCCGCGCCGGACTGGAAGCGATCCCGAAGGGGATCATCGAGGCCGGTCAGGCCATCGGTTTGAGCGGAACGATCATCAAACTGGAAATCGAATTGCCCATCATGATGAAAAAAGTCCTTCCGTCCATGGGCAACTATCTTATCTCACTGTTTAAGGACACATCCATCGCCTCGGCCATCACGGTCGGCGAACTGACGTACATCTCGAAGGTGCTCACCACGCAGACGTTCCGTGTCTTTGAGGTCTGGCTGACGACGGGCGTTTTGTATGTGGCGGCCTGCTACCTGATCGCGTTCATTCTGCGTCGGGTCGAGAAACTGTTCCTGTAGGGGAGGTCCGTATGAAGTACTTCCAAAACATATCCAATCTCTGGGGCAACGTCCTCACGGCTCTGGGCAACACGGTCTACATCTCGCTGATCGCCATCGTGCTCGGCACCATTCTGGGCATTGCAATGGGCGTCGTGCTGACCTACTGCAAGAAGCGCTGGCAGTGGCTGTTCCGCATCTATGTGGACATCATGCGCGGTCTGCCGGTTCTGGTCACGATCTTCGTGGTGTATTACTTCGTCAACGCCGTGCTCAAGATGTTCTTCGGCGTCCAGATGCAGCAGAACACGGCCGGCGCCGTCGCGCTGACGATGTTCTCCGCCGCGCAGATGACCGAGCTCACGCGCGGCGCGCTGCAGGCCATCCCGAAGGGGCAGATCGAGGCCGGCCGCGCCATCGGCCTGACGTTCCCGCAGATCTTTTTCAACATCCTGCTGCCGCAGGCTGTGGTGCAGATGATCCCGCCGTGGATCAACTCCGCCACGGAGATGATCAAGGCGTCGACGCTGCTGGGCATGATCGGCGTGCTGGATCTGCTGCTGGTCACGCGCCAGATCGTCGCCAAGTACGGCGAGGCGCTGGTGTACTACCTGATCATCGGCGTGTTCTACTTTGCCATCAACACGCTCATTGAGTACGCCGGCAAGAAACTGAGCAAAAAGCTCAACTATCTGCAGAAAGCTAAGAGGTAACTACCATGAGTGACGCACTGTTGAGATTTGAAAACGTAACGAAGAGCTACGGTGACTTCACGGTATTCTCGGACATCTCGCTGGAGGTGCACGAGAAGGAAGTCGTGTCGATCATCGGCTCGAGCGGCTCGGGCAAGACGACCCTGCTGCGCTGCATCAACCTGCTGGAGCCGTTTGAGGCAGGCAAGATCATCCTCGACGGCCAGGAGATCGGCTATCACGACGTCAACGGCAAGCGCAAGCGCGTGCCGGAAAAGGTCATCGCGCAGCAGCGCTCGATGACGGGCATGGTCTTCCAGCAGTTCAACCTGTTCCCGCACATGACGGCGAAGAAAAACGTCATGCTCGGCCTGACCCACACGAAGAAAATGCCGAAGGCAGAGGCCGAGGCGCTGGCGGAAAAGTGGCTCACGGCCGTTGGCCTGAGCGACAAGATGGACAACCTCCCGAGCGAGCTCTCCGGCGGCCAGCAGCAGCGTGTGGCCATCGCCCGCGCCGTGGCCATGAATCCGAAGATCCTGCTGTTTGACGAGGCCACGTCCGCGCTCGATCCGGAGCTGGTCGGCGAGGTGCTCAACGTCATCCGCAACCTTGCCAAAGAGGGTGCCACGATGATCCTCGTCACGCACGAGATGCGCTTTGCCTACGAGGTGTCCGACAAGGTCATCTTCATGGACAAGGGCAAGATCGAGGCCATGGGCACGCCGAAGGAGATCTTCGAGGAGCGCCCGACGGCGCGTCTGCGCGAATTTTTGTCCACGTTCACCACGCCCATCGTCACGGGCGATGCAAAGGCGGACTGAGCCATGGCGGAAAACATTTACGAATCGCTCGGCGTCCGCACGGTCATTGACGCCTGGGGCACGGTCACGGCACTCGGCGGCTCGCTCATGGCGCCCGAGGTGCTGCAGGCCATGCAGTCGGCGGCCGGCGCCTTTGTGGACATGAGCGAGCTGCACGCGGCAGCCGGCCGGCGCATCGCCGAGCTTCTCGATGTGGAGGCCTGCTGCGTCACCTGCGGCGCGGCCGCGGGTCTCGCCATTGCGGCGGCCGCCTGCATGACGGGCACGCGCCGGTCATATGCCTATCAGCTGCCGGACACCACCGGCATGAAAGACGAGATCCTCTGCCTCAAATGCCACCGCGACCTCTACGATCAGGGCATGCTGCTCTCGGGCGCGCACTTTGTGGAGATCGGCGTGACGTCGTCGGCGTTCCTGCAGCAGATCGAGGATCGCATCACCGAGCGCACGGCGGCGTTTTTCTACACGTCCGAGGCCGAGACCATGCGCGGCTCGATCCCGCTGCCGGAGATCGCGGCGCTCTGCCGCGCGCACGGCATCCCCATCATCGTCGACGCGGCGGCCGAGCTGCCGCCGAAGGCGAACATCCGTAAATATCTCGACGACGGCGCGTCCCTCGTCGTGTTCAGCGGCGGCAAGGAGATCCGCGGCCCGCAGGCCTCGGGCATGATCCTCGGCAGCCGCGAGCTGATCGCCGCGTGCGATCTCAACTGCTGCCCGAACTACGGCATCGGCCGCCCCATGAAGGTCGACAAGGAGAACATCTGCGGCCTTGTCAAGGCGATGGAGCTGTTCGTGCAGCGCGACTACGCGCAGATTATGGCGCAGTGGGACGGCTATGTGGACACGATCCGCGCAGGACTTTCCGACTGCCCGGGGCTGGAGATGACCGTCGGCGTTCCGACCGAGCCCGGCGTGCAGCCCGCCTGCATCCGCCGGCTGTTCCTGCGGCCGCTGACCATGCCCGCCGCCGCGCTGCGTCAGGCGCTGATTGACGGTGAGCCGAGCATCTACACCTTCCTCTATCAGGATCAGATCGTGATCAACCCACAGTGCCTGCAGGCACACGAGCTCTCCCCCATCGTGCAGGCGATCCGCGGGATCCTGATGCAGCATCGCTGAGATTTGCAAAGAAAGGATCCTGCCCTTATGCACGAGTATCCCTACCGCACCTGCGCGGAGATCGACCTCAACAAGCTCCAGCGCAACCTGCAGCGCCTGCGCGCGCTCATCGGCCCGGACTGCCGCATCATGGAGGTCATGAAGGCCGATGCCTACGGTCACGGCCTGCGCGTATGCGCCGAGTATGCCGCGCCCTATGTCGACTGGTTTGCGGCCGCCACGCTTGAGGAGGCGCTTGCCGTGCGCGCAGCCGCGCCGCACACGCCCGTGCTGATCTTCGGCGGTCTGCTCGACCCGGAGATCGTTCAGGCGGCGCAGCACGGTCTGACCATAAACGTGTTCTCACTCCAGTATGCCGGCCATGTGCAGGCGCTCCTGCAGCAGATGGATCTGCAGATCGACGTACACATCAAGGTGGACACCGGTATGAACCGGCTCGGCCTTCACGCCAGGCCGGGGCACTGCGCGCAGGCCGTTTCGGACGCCGCGCAGATCTGCTCGCTCGATCGTCTGCACGTGACCGGCATCTATACGCACTTCGCCTGCGCCGACTCGACGGATCCCTCGGACAGCGCGTTCACGGACGCGCAGTTCGCGGCCTTTCAGGAGGTCTGCAGCGGGCTGGAGACACTGGGCATCGACCCCGGACTGCGCCACTGCGCCAGCACCGGCGGCCTGCTCGTACACCCGGAATACCGCTGCCAGATGGTGCGCACCGGCATGTTTGCCCTCGGCATGAGCTACAGCGCCGAGAGCGCGCGCACATGCGGCCTCGAGCCCGTTCTGACGTGGTACGCCAAGGTCGTTGACATCCGCACGGTCGAGCCGGGCGAGAGCGTCAGCTACGGCCGCATCTTCACCGCCGAACGCCCCACACGCATGGCCGTGCTGTCGGTCGGCTATGCCGACGGCTATTCCCGTGCCTTCTCCAACCGGGCGCGGGTGCTCCTGCACGGAAAGTATGCGCCCGTGCGCGGCAAAACGTGCATGGACTTCACCATGGTCGACGTCACGGACATCCCCGATGCCGCCGTCGGCGATCAGGCGGTGCTGCTCGGTGCGGACGGCGGACAGTGCATCCCCGCCGACGAGCTGGCGGCGCTTTTGCAGGACGGCACGAACGGCGGCGTCACGGCGGACATCCACTTCCGCGTTCGCCGCGTGTACCGCTATGACAACGCGACCGTCGCCGTCAGCGACGTGCATTACTGAGTTTTCGGCAAAAAGAGCAGACAGGCAACCGCCTGTCTGCTCTTTTTTGTCTGTCAGAATGCCTCGCAGCGTTTCGCCGCGCCATTGACGAAACGCTGCGAGGTTCTTTGATATTGCTGCGCTTACGCGCTGAAGCTCACACTCTTGGCGGCTTCGATGAAGCTCGGCTCATAGGCGTCAAAGTTGTCCTTCTGGGACGCGAACTGCACCATCCAGAACCCATCGTCAGACTCGTAGAGAACGGTGAGGTAGCGGTAGGTGACGTTCTGCTCCTCGTTGAGGAAGTCATACAGCAGCGTCGGGTTGCCGTCAATGGGCTCGCCGTCGACGATCTCTTTGTCTTCATTGGCCCCCTTGACGAACTCGACATACTGCTCGAACGTCACGTCCTCCACGCCGGCTTCGGCAAACTCCGCCTTCGTCTCATGAAGGGCGAGCACAATCGCCGTTTTCGCAGCGTAGCCAACGGTGTAGCCCTCAAGCGATTCCTGGCTGAAGTCGCTTGTGAGCGTGATCTGCATCCCCTCGGCGTCAAAGGTCTTGGCTTTGGCGTCAAAGGGGTTGCTGCTGCCGGTGCTGCCGCAGCCGGCGAGCATGGCCACAAGAAGCAGCGCGCAGACAATGGTCGTAAATGTGCGTTTCATACGGAAATCTCCTCTTTCTATTTTCTATGACAACGGCTTACTGCGCCGGTTTGTCCGTCTTGGGCTGGTACTGGTACGGCTCCGGATCGGGCTCGGCATAGCCGGTGGCGATGTCGAACTGCTTGGTCAGCTGCGTGAGGCCGAGCTTCGTCACCATGAGCTCACCATAGGCGAGATCATCCTGAAAGCCGTTTTCGCGGCACTCATCCAGCCCCGCCTTGGCGTCCTCGAGCTCGGAGAGGCACTGCTCGTACAGATCCTCGAGCTTGCCGAGCGCCGTGACGGCGTCGTCGGTGTTGCCCTCGGCGGGGCAGACGGCCTCAAAGCGGCGGCCGATGCGCACGATCGCGGCATAGCTTGCCTGCAGCATCGCGAGCGTGAGCGCGCCGGCCTGTCCGGCGGCCTCGCTCTGCTTCATGCCGGTGATCATGTCCGACACATCCCCGACCCACTGCTTGTGCACACCCTTGAGCTGACTCAGGCGCTCGTCGATCTGTGCCGCGGAGTGGCGGTTGGCGGAGTAGCCGCCCTTTTTGAGTTTACGGGTCAGACGTTCCATAGTAGCAACCTCCAAATAGAATTCTTGATCAATCGTCCACGTCGAGTGCTTCCAGACCCTTGGCGGCAATGGGACGGCTGTCGCCATGGCGGACAAAGAGCATGGTCACAAACGCGCCGGCCACGAAAATGGCGGCATACGGGAAGAGCACGGTCATGCCGACCTTGTCCATGAGGAAGCCGGAGAACATCGGCGTAATGACCTGCGCGGCCATGCTGGCCGTGTAGTAGAAGCCGGTATAGCGGCCGACGTCGCTGCCGGAGCACATCTCGACGACCATCGGGAAGGAGTTGACGTTGATGGTCGCCCAGCCGATACCGGCGAGGCAGAACATCGCGTTCATGAGGATCGTGGGACTCTCGGCGTTGAGGAACGCAGCCACGCCGAACGCGGTGGCCAGCATCACGACGCCGCCGAGGATGGTCTTTTTGCGCCCGATCCTGGACGCGACGATGCCGACGGGCAGGTAGGCCACGATCGCGGCGGCCTGTGCGAGCATGAGCGTGAGGTTATAGTCCTTGTGCAGGATGTTGCTCGCGTAGACGGAGTATTTCGACGTCACGGCGTTGTAGCCGAAAAACCACAGCACGATCGACAGCAGCAGGAAAATGAGTGAGCGGCGCTCGGCCTTGCCGAGCCTGCCGGAGGCGGCGGGCGCGTCGCCGTCGTCCCCGTTGTCGATGCCGAAGCGCTTGCTGTCGGCCTGCATCTCGGCGACAAACTTCGGCTCGTTGACCGTCAGGCGGAAGATCAGCAGCGCGAGCAGCATGAGCCCCGCGATCACGGAGAAGTAGGCAGTGTAGCTCATGAGCGAGTTGCGCACGGAGCTCGTGGCGAAGCCCATGCCGATGGCCAGCACGAGAATGCCGCCGGCAGTGCCCATGAGGTTGATGACGGCATTCGCCTTACTGCGCAGCGGCTTGATGGTAACATCGGGCATGAGCGCAACGGCAGGAGAGCGGAACGTGGCCATGGCGATGAGCACGATTAGCAGCAGCGCGATGAAGCCGATGAGCGCGCCCGGATGCTGCAGCGTCGTCTGGTGGGCGTAGGCCTGGCGCGCGGGCACGACGTAGTTCGTGTAGTCGTGGTTCGTGACGGTCTTGCCCTCGGCGTTGGTGACCTGACTCGTGATGGCGGCAAACTCGTCCTCCGTGAAAGTATCCTCAAGCACAAAGGTCTCGCCGTCGGGCGTCTTGAGCGCGCGGTCAGCCTCCTGCTGATAGACGATGCGCAGCGCAGCGGGATCGTCGATCGCGGCGGCGCCGTCGAGATTCTTCAGCTGCGCATCGTCAACGAGCGACAGGCTGATGAAGGCGATGGCGGCGACGACCGTGCCGATGAGGATGAACGGTGTGCGGCGGCCGCGCTTGCCGGTGTGCCTGTCCGAGACCGCGCCGAACAGCGGCAGCAGAAACAGCGCCAGAATGTTGTCGAGCGCCATGATGACACCGGACCACGCCTGCGACATGCCGAATTTATTGGTCAGGATCAGCGGAATGGTGTTGTCGTAAGCTTGCCAGAACGCGCAGATCAGGAAAAAGGCAAAGCCAACACAGATGGTGCGTTTGTAGTTGAGCTTCACAGGGCTACCTCCAACTTTGTTTCAAATCCGTACCATTCTACAATACCTCGCCGTGCAATTCAACAGGCATTTGACGAAATGCAGAAATTGTTGTTTAATATGGGCAGCAGACCGGCGGCTCCCGCCGCCGAAAGGAGGACACATTATGAATTGGAAAACCGCTTGTAAGATCGCCGCACCGGCCGCAGTCTGCGCGGGTGCGTTTGCATTTTTGGTCGCGCCGGGGCATGCAGCGCGCGCGCAGAAGGCGCCGTTTTTGTGCCGCAACTACGCGCACCGCGGCCTGCACACCGAGGACGGCTCCGTGCCGGAAAACTCGCTCCCGGCGTTTCGCGCCGCGGCCGAGGCGGGCTATGCCGTCGAGATGGACGTGCACCTGACGGCCGACGATCAGCTCGTCGTGTTCCACGACGACACGCTCGAGCGTATGTGCGGCGTACAGGGCGTCATTGATGATTTCACCCTCGCCGAGCTGCGCGCGCTGCGCCTCGGAAAAACCGACTGCGTCATCCCGACGTTTGCCGAGGCGCTCGAGGCGCTCGGCGGCCGCGTGCCGCTGCTGCTTGAGGTCAAGCGCGGGCACGACAACCGCCGCCTGTGCGCGCTGACGCTCGAGGCGCTGCGCACCTACACGGGTCCCTACTGCGTCGAGAGCTTTGACCCCACGATCGTCGCATGGTTCCGGCGCAACGCGCCCGACATTCTGCGCGGTCAGCTCAGCCAGCCGCCGAAGGACTACGGCACGGCGCTGAGCAAGCCCGCCGCCGCCATCGTCGGCAATGTGCTCACGAACGTGATCGCGCGCCCGCAGTTCATCGCCTACAAGATCGGCCCGAAGCCGCTGAGCGTGCGCCTGTGCGAGGCCATGGGCGCCGTGCGCGCCGGCTGGACGAGCCGCGCCTGGACGCATGAGCGCGACTATGACATCGTCATCTTTGAGCACTACCGCCCCGGCGCATGGTTCCGCGCAGACATCTGAAAGCGCAGGCAAGCGGCAAGGCGGAGCTCCGGCGGCCTTCGGCAGGCCATCGGGCACGCAGCGATGCTTTGACCGGCTGAAACAGGGACGCTCCCGCGGGAGCGTCCCTGTTCGTATCTGCAGGTATTTACGCGTTCCAGGCCTTCGTCTGCTCGCGCAGCCAGTTGGCCCACGGCTCGATGCCTTCGCCCTTGAGCGCGGAGATCGGGAACACCTGAATGTTCGGGTTAAGCTTCCTGACGCGCTCGATACACTTGTCAAGATCGAAGTTGAAGTACGGCGCAACGTCGATCTTGTTGACGAGCAGCACGTCGCAGATCGAGAACATGAGCGGGTACTTCAGGGGCTTGTCGTCACCCTCCGGCACGGAGAGGATCATGGCGTTTTTCACGGCGCCGGTGTCAAACTCCGCCGGGCAGACGAGGTTGCCGACGTTTTCGAGGATGGCGAGGTCGATGTTTTCCGTGCCGAGCCCCTCGAGACCCTGACGCGTCATGCCCGCGTCGAGGTGGCACATGCCGCCGGTGTGCAGCTGGATGACCTTCGCGCCGCTGGTGGAGATGGTCGCGGCGTCGACGTCCGAGTCGATGTCGGCCTCCATGACGCCGATGCGCAGATCGTCCTTCAGGGCGTTGATGGTCGCCATGAGGGTCGTGGTCTTGCCGCTGCCGGGCGAGGACATGAGGTTGAGCAGGAAGGTGTGATTCTGCTTGAGTTCTTCACGCAGCAGGTCGGCCTGCCGGTCATTGTTTTCAAAAACGCTCTTTTTGATCTCGAGCACGCGGAATGAATCCATATCTATTACCTCCAGAAATTCCTACGGGTTTTCTATGCCAAAATTATAGCAGTCCCGCTCCGATTTTGCAACCTTTTTGCGCACAGCCGCGCATCTGTGCCCTGCCCCGCCCGGACGCGGCCGGAAAAGCCGGAGCGCTTCAGCCGCCCGCGCGGGGATTGCCAAGCATCGCCCGTTCGGGTATAATGATATGATACGCATGAAATTGCCCACCCAAGGAGGCGACCGTATGCCCCGCAAACATGACATGGAGCTGCCGGGCGCGCAGGCGCTGCGCCAGATGGCCGCGCAGAGCGACAGCCGCGCGCTGTTTTCCGACCGGCGGCCCGATCCCGCCTATGCAGACCTCTTTCTCAACCGCGAGCTGAGCTGGCTGCAGTTCAACCGCCGCGTGCTGGCGGAGGCGGCCGACGAGACGCTGCCGGTCTATGAGCGGCTGAAGTTCCTGTCGATCTACTGCTCGAATCTCGATGAATTTTACATGGTGCGCGTCGGCGGTCTGCTCGACCGGGCGCTGCTGCAGCCGTGGCACACGGAGACCGTCACGGGGCTCACGCCGCGCGAGCAGCTGCGCGCGATCTACGCGGAGACGGCGCGGCAGCAAAAGGACTTTGCCGCGCTCTGGCACAGGGTGACGGCGGCGCTGGCAAAGCAGCGTGTCGAGATCCTCGACTTTGACCGGCTCGACGAGGCGGATGAGGTGCTGCTGCGGCGGCGCTTTGACGCGCTGCGCCCGCTGCTGAGCCCGCAGGTGCTCGACGCGGAGCATCCGCTGCCGTTTTTGCGCAACCGCGAGCAGTACGTGCTCGTGCGCTTTGCGGGCAGGCACGGCGGCGCAGGGCTGGTCCCGACGACGCAGCTGCCGAAATTCTTCCGCCTGACGATCGACGGGGTGCAGAAGCTCGCGCTCACGGCGCCGCTGGTGGCGCACTTTGCGCCGCTGCTCTTCGGTGAGCGGCGCGTGCGCGAGACGGCCATTCTGCGCGTGACACGCAGCGCCGACATCTCCGTGCGCGATATGATGGACGGGTGTGACGCAGATCTGCGCGCCGCGATGGAGCGCCTGCTGCGCCGCAGGAGGCGGCTTGAGCCGGTGCGCGCGCAGCTGCAGGGCAAGATCACGGACGAGATGCGTGAGACGGCACGCACGCTGCTCGGGCTGCCGAAGCGGCAGCTGTTTTGCACGGGCGTACCGGCGGATCTGTCGTTCGTGCTCACGATGCCGGGGGAATTCGACCTCACGGGGCTGACGTGTCCGGAGATCCCGCCGGCCAAAAACGTGGCGCTGCAAAAGGGCGAGTACTTCGCCTATCTCGCGCGGCACGACCTGCTGCTCGCGCTGCCGTACCAGAGCGTGAACCCGTTTGTGGATCTGCTGTACGAGGCGGCGGACGACCCGGACGTCGTGTCGATCAAGATCACGCTCTACCGGCTCGCCGGCAGCAGCCGCATCGCGGCGGCGCTGGCCTATGCCGCCGAGCACGGCAAGCAGGTGCAGTGTCTGCTCGAGCTGCGCGCCCGCTTTGACGAGCAGAGCAACATCGACTACTCGCGCATGCTCGAGGACGCGGGGTGCGGCATTCTCTACGGCCTGACGCAGTACAAGGTGCACACGAAGCTGTGCCTCATCACGCGGCGCTGCCCCGGCGGCATCTGCTATTACACACAGGTCGGCACCGGCAACTACAACGAAAAGACCGCCGAGCAGTACACCGACCTCATGCTCCTGACGAGCGATCCGGCCATCGGGCGCGACGCAGCCAGGACGTTTGACCGGCTCGCGCGCGGCGAGACCGCCGGCGAGACGGAGTCGCTCTGGCTCGCACCGGAGGGCTACAAGCCGCAGCTCATGGCGCACATCGAGTCGCAGATCCGGCTCGGCGCGGCGGGCTACATCGGCATCAAGGTCAACGCCATGAATGATGCGGATGTCATGGCGCAGCTCGTGCGCGCGAGCGCGGCAGGCACGGAGGTGGAGCTGTTCGTGCGCGGCATCTGCTGTCTGCGGCCGGGCGTGCCCGGACGCACGGAGCACATCTCGGTGCGCAGCATCATCGGGCGCTATCTTGAGCACGAGCGCATTTTCGTCTTTGGCCGCGGGGAGGCGCAGGAAGTGTTCATCGGCTCGGGCGATCTGCTCGAGCGCAACACCATGCGCCGGATCGAGGCGTTTGCCGCCGTGACCGATCCCGAGGCGCGCGCGGAGGTGCTCGAGGTGCTCAGCGCCATGCGCCGTGACAACCGGCAGGCATGGATCATGCAGCCGGACGGCTCATATCTGCGTCCGGAGCCGGCGGGCGAGGCATTTGTGAGCCAGACGTATCTGCACACGTACTTTGCCGGCCGCACCGTGCAAAAGCCCGCAGCCTCCGCCGCGTCTCAGCCGCAGAAAAAGCTGCCGTGGTGGCGGCGGCTGTGGAGATGGCTCAAAAACAACTGACAAAATTCAGATTTCGGGTCTTGACAAGCGCGCAAAAGCGCGTATAATGTGCCTTACAATTTAACAGCCTTATCAAGAGTGGCGGAGGGACCGGCCCTATGATGCCCGACAACCTGCAGATTTCTGCAAGGTGCCAAATCCGGCGGTGCAAATCGAAAGATGAGGATCTTCGCCTTTTTCAAGCGCTCCGTCGGCTGTCGGGGCGCTTGTTTCTTTTGCCCGGCGTATCAGAAAGTGAGGAAATTTGCTATGGCTCATCATCTTTTTACATCCGAATCCGTGACCGAGGGGCATCCCGATAAGATCTGCGATCAGGTCTCCGATGCGATCCTCGACGCGATCCTTGCGCAGGATCCGAACGGCCGCGTCGCCTGCGAATGCACGGTCACGACCGGCGTCGTGAACGTCATGGGTGAGATCACGACCGAGTGCTACGTTGACATCCCGAAGGTCGTGCGCCAGACCGTGCGCGAGATCGGCTACGACCGCGCCAAGTACGGCTTTGACTGCGACACCTGCGCCGTCATCACGAACATCGACGAGCAGAGCGCGGACATCGCCCTCGGCGTCGACCAGTCGCTCGAGAGCAAGCAGGCCGGTGCCGACGCGCTCGACAACGGTGCGGGCGATCAGGGCATGATGTTCGGCTATGCCTGCGACGAGACGCCGGAGCTCATGCCGCTGCCGATCTCGCTTGCACACAAGCTCGCCAAGCGCCTGAGCGCCGTGCGCAAGCAGGAGCTGGTGGACTATCTGCGTCCCGACGGCAAGACGCAGGTCACCGTCGAGTACGACGAGCAGAACCGCCCCGTGCGCGTGCACACCGTCGTGCTCAGCACGCAGCACGCGCCGGAGGTCGACATGGCCAAGCTGCGCGCAGACATGATCGAGCTTGTCATCCGCCCGACCATTCCGGCTGAGCTGCTCGACGATCAGACCCGCTATCTCATCAACCCCACCGGCCGCTTCGTCGTCGGCGGCCCGCAGGCGGACTCCGGTCTGACCGGCCGCAAGATCATCGTCGACACCTACGGCGGCAGCGCCCCGCACGGCGGCGGCGCGTTCTCCGGCAAGGACCCGACGAAGGTCGACCGCAGCGCCGCCTACGCCGCGCGCTATGTGGCCAAGAACATCGTCGCCGCCGGACTTGCCAAGCGCTGCCTCGTGCAGCTGGCCTATGCCATCGGCGTGGCCGAGCCCGTGAGCATCCTCGTCGATACGCAGGGCACGGGCACCGTGCCGGACACGCAGCTCGCCGCGGCCGTGCAGCAGGTGTTTGACCTGCGCCCGACGGCCATCATCCGCGACCTTGAGCTGTCCCGCCCGATCTACCGCCAGCTCGCCGCCTACGGCCACATGGGCCGCGAGGAGCTCGGCGTCCGCTGGGAGGACACCGACCGCGTCGACGCGCTGCGCGCAGCCGTCGCCAAGGCGTAAGCGAACAGAAAAAATTGTGTGAATAATCAAAAACCTCCGCGGCCATCAGGCTGCGGAGGTTTTTCTGCTCGGGGATCTGTTCAGGAATAGGTGTACGGATGCCCCCATGTGGCATTTTCGTAGCCGGCGAGGAAGTCGACATTTGCGTGCTCGACCGGCGAGAGCGTATTGCTGTCGAACGACGCGGCCGGCACCGTGCCGTGGTACCAGCTCTGCGCCTCGAAATATGCCGCGATCTGCGGCGTCTGGAAGATGCGGCCGTGGCGCGCATAGATCTCGTTGCGCGCAAGGCAGCACTGCTCCCACGTGAGATCCGCCACATCTGCCTGCGTGAGCCGGCGCGTGGCGCTGTCCGGCAGAATGTAGCCGCCGGAGGCCGGCTTCGGCGCTGCCGTCGGGGTCGGGCTCGGCGCGGCACTCGGCGTCGGCGCGGCGGAGGGCTGCGCCGTGGCTGTCACGACCGGCGTCGCAGCAGCCGTATCCTTCGGCTTGGGCTTGACGTTGAGCGCGATGAGCAGCACGATCAGCGACACGCCGAGCGCGGCAAAGATCGCAATGAGCAGCGCCTTGCTGCGCGGCGCGTCCTTGTCCTCCGGCGCGGGCTCGTAAGGTGTGTCATCCTCCCAGCCGGGCACCGGCGGGTCATCGACCCATGTGTTGTCCGGCGGCGGGTCGGCCTCGTCGTCCCAGTCGTCGGCCGGGATGTTCCCGTCCTGCCAGCCGTCCGGCGGCGCGTTCCCGTCCGGCGGCGTCTGCTCCGCCCCGCAGTAGGGGCACCAGAGCGCATCGTCCGGAATGTCTCGTCCGCAGTAGGTACACTGCATTGGCTTCACCTGCCCTTTCCCACACACACTTTGTTTTCCTCAATATACCATGGTATGCATTCTGCCGCAAGATAAAAAATGTCCCCCGGTGCTGCCGGGGGACAGATTGCGTCCTGTTAACCCGCGATGCGCTTTGCGCCCACGTAATTCTTCAGGTAGTAGTTCGAGCTCAGGTCGCTGATGACGACGCAGCCTGCGCCGGAGCTGCTGTGGATAAACTGGCCGTTGCCGATGTAGATGCCGACGTGGCCGATGCTGGAGCTGTTGCTCGCGAAGAACACCAGATCGCCGATCTGGAGGTTGGCCTTCTCGACGTAGGTGCCGTTGTTGTTGTAGATGCTGCTGGCCACACGGCTCATGGAGTAGCCGCAGAGCTTGTACACGTAGTTGACAAAGCCGGAGCAGTCAAAGCCGGACGGGCTCATGCCGCCGTAGACATACGGCGCGCCCATGTACTGCTTGGCCGTGGCGACGATCGTCTCGCCGATGGAAACGCTCGGCGTGCTTCCGCCGCTGCCGCCCTCCGTCTTCGTGGTGGAGACATACGCACTGTTGACATAGCCCTTGACGCCGTTGATGGTGACGGCCGTCCAGTCGCCGCTCGTGCCGGTGATCGTCAGCGGCGTGCCGTTGTTATACGTGCCGAGGATGGAGTAGCTCGTGCCGGCGCCGGAGCGCAGACGCACGTCGTTGCCCTTGATGTAGCCGGTCTGGCTCGTCGAGCCGCCGCCGCTGCTGGGCTTGGTCGTGGTCATGTAGTCCTTGCTGACATAGCCGTCCTTGCCGCTGTGGCTGACCTTGTACCAGTTGCCGCTCTCGCCGGTGATCGTCATCTCGGTGCCGGTGTTGTACACGCCGAGGATGGAGCTGGTCGTGCTCGCGCCGGAGCGCATACGCACGCCCGTGCCCTTGATGTAGCCGGTCTTGCTGTCCGCGCTGCCGGAGACGTAATCCGAGCGGATGTAGCCGCTCGTGCCGCCGATGGTGACCTTCGTCCAGCCGCTTTCCGTGCCGGTGATGGTCAGCGCCGTGCCGTTCTGGTACGTGCCGAGGATGGAATAGTTCGTGCCCGGGCCGGAGCGCATACGCACATCACTGCCCTTGACAGAGCCGTTGGAGCCGGACGCACTGCCGCCGTTGGACGTCACGCCCGACAGGGACAGATAGTCCGAGTGGACATAGCCGGTGGTACCGTTATAGTCGACCTTGAACCATGCACCGCTGACGCCGGTGACCGTCATCGTGGTGCCGGAGTTGTAGGTGCCGAGAATGGAGCTGCTCGTGCTCGCGCCGGAGCGCATACGCACGTAGCTGCTGTTGATCGTGCCGGTGCCGAAGCTGGCATCGAGGTCATTGGCGCGCTTGAGGTAATCGGAAGATATGTAGCCAAAAGTGCCGTTATAGACCACCATGGACCAGGAGTCGTTAGACCGCTCGGACACCACGACACGGGTGCCTGCCGGGAGCGTCGAGATAATGCCGTAATTCGTACCGGCGCCCTTTCGGAAGTTCACGGCCGTCGTCGTGGTCGCGCCGCCGGCAGTCGCCGCGGAGGCCGAAACGGCCAGCGTGAGCGCGAAAATCACGGAGACAACCGTTGTTTTCAGAAATCGTTTCGCCATAGAATCATCCTTTGCTTAGTTATTCGCAAGCGCGCGGTCCAGCCACACAGCCGCCACATCCATGGCATTGTACAGCCCGTCCTTTTCCGTCTTTTTGACCACACGGTCGCGAGACTTCAAATCCGGATCCGTCAGCTGCAGCTGCACGGAAACCCGCGTCGCCACGTCGAGATCTTTGACCTTTTTCGTGTCGAGGATCTGCATCATTATGATGTACTTGTCAGCCATGCTGCCGTAATAGAGCAGATTGTCCTTGCGGCGCAGCGGATGGCCTTTGTAGCACAGTTCATTCGTCTTTGCTGCCAATGAGATACACCTCCGATACCACTGTTTTCAAATTGTAACACATTTCAATCATTTTGTCAACACCGCGCAGAGCGGGCCGGAAAGACCCGACCCGACTGCGGGCGTAGCGCTGTGTTTATTCCGTGTCGTCCGCTTCCTGCGTCTGCTTGGAGAAGTCTCCGAAGATGCCGGTCGGCGTGCCGACGTTCGGCGTCGGGAAGCTCTTGGTCGCCAGATCCTTATGGATCGGATCCATGACGAGCTTCCAGATCTGGGCGGCGGGGTTGCCGGAGAAGTTCATATACTCCGGCATGTCGTAGCCGGTCCAGACGGCGGCCACATAGTACGGCGTGAAGCCGACGAACCAGCGGTCGCAGTTGTTCGTGGTCGTGCCGGTCTTGCCGCCGACGGCCATACCGGTCAGGCGCGCCTCGGCGCCCGTGCCGCTGTTGACGGCGTTGCAGAGCATATCCGCCATGTTCCACGCGGTATTGGCCTTGAAGGCCACGATCGTGCGCGCGGGGTTTTCGAGCACGATCTCGCCGCTGGGATCCTTGACATAGGAATACGTGCGGCCGTAGGTGAACACACCGTCGTTGACGAAGGCGGAGTACGCCTGCGTCATCTCACGCACGGTGATGCCGTTGGTGAGCTGACCGAGGGAGAGCGGCGCGTAGTCGCAGTCAGACTCGGCGAGGCTCGTGACGCCGAGCTTGTCCTTGAGGAACTCATACGATGCGCGCGGCGTGAGCTTGTCAAGGATCTGCGCCGAGACGGTGTTGAGCGAGCGCTGCAGCGCCTCGCGGATGGTGATAACGCCGTAGTTGACGCCGCCGGAGTTTTTCGGGTACCAGCTCGTGCCGGTCAGTTTGATGTCCGCCGCGTCGTTGACCTGCGTATACTGCGTGATGAGGCCGAGCTCCATCGCGGGACCGTAGGTCGCGATCGGCTTGATGGACGATCCGGGCGGGCGCTTGGACTGCGTGGCACGGTTCGTGCCGAAGTTGATGGTCTTTTCACCCGTGCCGCCGGACAGTCCCTTGATCTCACCGGTGTAGGGATCCATGACGACGATGGCGGACTCGAACTGCTGGCCGGAGGCCGACGGACGCTGCGGCATGCTGTCGAGGTTGGTATAGACGTCGTCGATCGCCTGCTGGATGCTCGCATCGTAGCAGGAATAGACCTGATAGCCGCCGGAATAGAGCAGCGTGCGCGCCGTGTCCCGGCTGACGCCCTTTTGCTCGACAAGATCGTTGAGCACGTCGTTGATGACGGCCTCGGCATAGTAGCTGTAGATGGTCTGGGTACGCTCATCGGACTCGCTGCGCACGAACACGAGCTCCTGCGCCACGGCCTCGTCATACTGCTCCTTCGAGATGTAACCCTGCTCGTACATCTGCTTGAGGATCGTCTCCTGCCGCTTCTTGTTGTTCTCGCGGCTGATGAAGGGGTCATATTTCGAGGGGTTGTTCGTGATGCCGATGATGCTCGCGCACTCGGCGAGCGTGAGATCCTTCGGCTGCTTGCCGAAATAGGTCTCGGCAGCGGTGTAGATGCCGTTGCAGCCCTCGCCGAAGTAGACGATGTTGAGATACCACTCCATGATCTCTTCCTTATCATAGGACTTCTCGAATTCGAGCGCCTGGAAGATCTCAAGCAGCTTGCGCTGCACGGTGATATCGTCCTGCTTGGTGAGGTTTTTGATGAGCTGCTGCGTGATGGTCGAGCCGCCGAAGTCGTTTTTCATCGACAGGAACATGTTGATGAACGCGCCCGTCGTGCGGTACCAGTCCACGCCCCTGTGCTTATAAAAGCGCTTGTCCTCGATGGCGACGGCGGCATGCTCCATATCCTTCGGAATATCGGCATAGTCGACCCAGACGCGATTTTCCGTGCTCGAGAGATTCGTGAGGTTCTGCCAGTTGCCGTCGGCGTCCTCATACAGGATCGAGCTTGAGAGCGAGACCGTGAAGTCCGAGAGCTGCACGTCCAGATCCGTGGACAGGCAGTTTTTCACGTAGTACGCGAAGATGCACAAAAACAAAAGCCCCGTGACGAGCAGGATCAGAAAGATCGTGCCGATCACGCGCAGGATCGCGCCCGCAACGCTGACGGTCGTGTCCGCAGCCTGTGCCGCGCGCGGAGCGGATGCCGGTTTCGGTCGTTTTGCCATAGGCAATGGCCACCTCCCTGAGAATACATGTAAGCGGGTGAAACAGCGGGTCAAAGACCCGGTCAGAGTTCAGCGCATAAAAACGATTAAAAGATATTATAGCACACCCTGTCAACACCGGATAGTCCTTTGCTCGTTTTTGTCCGGCGCGTATGGATCGCGCGCACATTGGGCAAACTTTCCGGTGAAAGGAGCGTGGCATATGAAACGAACGCTGGCACTGACGGTCGTGACGGCCCTGTGCGCCGTGTCGCCCTTCGCCGCGGGCGCGGCGATCTCTTCCCTGCAGCAGCCGGACGCGCCGGTCACATCGTATGACGGTGCGCAGGCGGAATTTGTTCTGCGCGATTATGAGGGGTATGTGAGCGTGTTCGCCTCCGGCGGCGACCGCAGACCCCTGCAGGTGACCGGCATCGAGACCGCCGGACTGCGCCGCGCCGACCGCGAGCTGCTGCGCGGCGGCATCACCGTCGGCAGTCAGGAGCAGCTTTTGCTGCTGCTGGAGGATCTCGGCTCGTAAAAAGACTTGATTTTAGCCGCCGAATAGGGTACACTGAAATCAGAAAAAGATCACGACTGGAGGATACCCCGATGAGTGAAGCATTCGGCAGTGATTATCTGACGATCGAGGACGAGGACGGCAACGAGTTCGAGCTGGAAGTGCTCGACGAGTTTGAGCTCGACGGACAGAGTTATCTCGCGGCGCTCCCCGCCGATATGGACGAGGACGACCCCGATTTCGGCATCGTCCTGCTCAAGATCATCGAGGAAAACGGCGAGGAGCTCTTCGGCTCCATCGACGACGATGACGAGCTGGACAAGGTGTACAATTATTATATGCAGGAAGTCTTCGCCGACGAGGACGAAGCGGCGGACGCGGAGGAATAACTTTCCGCGCGGTGCATAGCATGGGAATAAGTCCTGCTGTGTGCGTGGAGCACGGTTTGTGCTCAGAGCCCATTTAAACCCACATCTCTCATAAGGGATGCCAGAACTTCCGCTGCGGATTGCAGGCCTCCCGGCCGGCTGAAAGATGCCGGTTGGACGTTGGAAGCAAAGAAACAGCAGAGAGGCGACCCACCTGCCTTCTTGTGCAGGTTGTAACTGGGCTCACACGGCATTGGCGGGCTGGCCGGCAGCGAAAGCTGCCGGCTTTTTTCTTGTCTTTAGACAAGAAAAAAGCCAGATTTCATTCGAGGCGGGTCTTGCCCCCCTCGAGCTCCCCTGCGGCTCTGTTGACGCTCAAAGTGCAAAACACAGAAGCTGCGGAAAACATCCTTCCTTGTCTTTAGACAAAAAAGCCAGATTTCATTCGAGGCGGGCCTTGCCCGCCCGCACAGCGGCCGTCCGGAAATGCAGCGCCATGCATTGACAATCCCCCGCCGTCAGGCTTATCATGACTGCGGCGGCACGCGCCGCGTGCCGAACCCCATACACACGAAAGGAGAGCCCCATGCTCCGCTTCCAAAACGACTATTCCGAGGGCGCGCACCCGAACGTGCTGCGCGCCCTGTGTGACACGAATCTCAATCCAGCCCCCGGCTACGGGCTCGACGATGACTGCCGCCGCGCGGCAGACGCCATCCGCGCCCGCTTCGCCTGTCCGGATGCCGACGTGCACTTTCTTGTCGGCGGCACGCAGACGAACCTGCTCGCCGCGGCTGCGTTCCTGCGCCCGTGGGAGGCCATGGTCGCCGCCGGCACCGGCCACGTCAACGTGCACGAGACCGGCGCGATCGAGGCCACCGGCCACAAGGTGATCGCCGTGCCCGGCACGGACGGCAAGCTCACCCCCGCCGCCATCGCGGACGCCGCCGCGCAGCACTGCGCCGAGCCGGGCGTCTACGACGAGCACATGGTGCTGCCGCGCATGGCGTACATATCCGACGCGACGGAGCTCGGCACGGTGTACACGAAGGCGGAGCTGACCGCGCTGCGCGCGGCGTGTGGCGCACACGGGCTGTACCTGTATCTCGACGGCGCGCGGCTGGCGCAGGCGCTCACGGCCGCGGGCAATGACCTGCAGCCGGAGGATCTGCCGCGGCTGTGCGATGCGTTTTACATCGGCGGCACGAAAAACGGCCTGCTCTTCGGCGAGGCGATGGTCATCGTCAACGACGCGCTCAAGCCGGGCTTTCGCCGCGCGATGAAGCAGCATGGCGCGATGCTGGCAAAGGGGCGTCTGCTCGGCGTGCAGTTTGCCGCCGCGATGGAGCACGACCTCTGGCTCGACATGGGACGCCGCGCAAACGCGCAGGCACAGCGCATCGCCGCCGCGCTCTCGAATCTCGGCGTGCCGATGTATGTGCCCTCGCCGACAAACCAGATCTTCCCCATCCTGCCGGACGATCAGATCGCGCGGCTGCAGGAGCAGGCAGCGTTTTACACGACCGCCCGCGTGGACGGCACGCACCAGGCCGTGCGCTTTGTGACCTCGTGGGCGACGACCGACGCGCAGGTCGACGCGCTGCTCGCGCTGCTGACCGAGGTGCTGGGCTGAGCAGACGCTCACATTTCAAATACGGAATACGAAAGCGTCCGCACGGAAATCCGTGCGGACGCTTCGGCTTGTCCAAAAACCTCGCAGCCTTTCGCCGCCGGTGCGGCGAAAGAAAGTGAAATCATTTTCTCCGGCGACATGTGCGGCGGAGAAAATACCGCTCAGGCTGCAAGTGTGGAATTTGTGCGCCGGCGGCGCACAAATTATGCGCGCAGCAGACTGCAGTCCCTTTGTCAAAAAAGTAGTACTTTTTTGACAGTCTAAGCGCCCGACGCGGTTCGCGTCGGGCGCTTAGCTTATAAATGCTCCTTTTGCATCTTCGCCCAGCGGCGGGGATACTTCGGCGGCGTGTCCGCCGTCTTGCGGATGACGACGACGCTGTGCGTCACGTCCGTACCGGGCACGGTATAGGTCACCGTGCGCTCATACGTGCCGCCGAGCTTGCGGATGGCGCCGCGCGCCTCGTCGAGCTCCTCAGCGCAGTCCGGCCCCTTCATGGCCAGAAACACGCCGCCCGTGCGCACGAACGGCAAACACAGCTCGCACAGCAGGTACAGCCGCGCGACGGCGCGCGAGACCGCCGCATCGAACTGACCGCGCAGCTCCGGCGCTTCCTCCGCGCGCGCGTGCAGGCACGTCACGTCCGTGAGCCCGGCCGCGGCGCAGACGTCGCCGAGAAAGCGCACGCGCTTATCCAAACTGTCGAGCAGCGTGAGCGAGATGTCCGGCTGCGCGATCTTCAGCGGCAGACCGGGAAAGCCCGCGCCGGTGCCGACGTCGATGACCGACTTGCCCGCCAGCGGCTCGACCGTCAGCAGCGCCGCCGAGTCGAGAAAATGCAGCTGCGCCACGTCCGTCTCGCCGTGGATGGCCGTCAGGTTCATGACCTTGCTGCGCTCGTCAAGGAGCGTGTAATATGTCCGAAAACGGGTCAGCGCCGTCTCATCGAGCGGCAGACCCAGCGCGGTGAAGCCCGCGCGGAGCAGTTGTTCCATGTACGCCTCCGAATGTATCTGTTGCCGTCATCTTACCACATTCCCGCGCGCGCGTCCAGCCCCGGACGGGACGCACGCGGCGCCGCAAAAAACCGCCCGGCTCGATGAGCCGGGCGCGAATGATATGACGATGCACGAAAAACACGAAAGCGCCGGCGAAGTGCTGAACATGCCGCAAGAAGCGGCCCGCAGCTTACATCCGAAATGCCAGTCCGCGCAAGCGCTTTCGCTGAAAACAGCATATACCGCAGCGTCCGGAATGTCAATGATGGATTTGGGTAAATATCCCACTTTCAAAAACCGCAGATGGCATGTCCCCCTGCCTTAACTTTCCGCGCTCCTGTGATATACTGTTTTTGGCAGGGGCGTTCTCCGCGCTATCCCGCGTTCTCAGCGTTCGCTGTCGCGCGGTTGCGCGGGGAAGGCCCTTGTTTTTTGCTCCATATAAAAACCGCCCGCACGGATCTCCGTGCGGGCGGACAGCTTGTCAAAGAACCTCGTAGAGTTTCGCCGCCGCAGCGGTGAAAGAAAGTCCGATCATTTTCTTCGGCGACATGTGCGGCGAAGAAAATACTTTTCAGGCTGCAAGTGTGGAATTTGTGCGCTGACTGCGCACAAATTATGCGCGCAGCAGACTGCAGCCCCTGTGTCAAAAAGTAATACTTTTTGACAGTCTCACCGCCCGCGCGGATCTCCGTGCGGGCGGTCATGCTGTCTGTGCAGCTATTATGCGTAAAAGACGTGGTCGCCGATCGTGGTCGTATAGGTCAGGCAGCGGTTGAACCACGCGGAGTTGCAGGCCGCGGGGTTGATGAAATACAGGCTCTCACCGACCGTATTGTACCCCTCAAAGGCGAGCTTCGCCGCGAGCACGGCATCCTCATCCGGCGTGAGACCGATGCTGCCGTCCGCCGTGGGCGAAAACTGCGCCACACCGCTGCGCCGGTCAAACACGACCTCCTTGACGCTGTTGGGGAAGCGCTCGTCCGCCACGCGGTTGAGCACGACGTTGCCGACCGCGATCTGCCCGTCCATGGGCTGATTGCCGGCCTCGGCATTGATGATGTGGCTCAGCCAGTAGACGTCACGCGCGCCGTAGAAGCTCTCGCCGCTCTCGAGCAGCTGCTGCTCGGACGCGTCGACACGCAGGCTGGTATTGTCCGCGCTGAACGTGGCCGTGACGCCGAAGATCTTCTCCAGATCCGCCAGCGGCAGCACCACCTTGCCGTCAAGGGCATACACCCCGTCGGGCGCGTAGAAGCAGCGGCCGTTGGCCGTGTAGCTCACGGCGCCGTAGGTCGCCGTGATGTCCGCACCGCCGACCGTGACGGTCTGGGTGTCGCCGTCGATGACGGTCGCGCTTTCAAGGCCGAGCATCCCGGCAAACGCATCCGCCGAAAGCCAGACCTCGCCGCCGATCACATAGCAGTAACCGCCGAAGCTGTCATCGATGTACACGGGCGTATAGTCGCAGGTGACCGTCTCGGTATAGTCCGCAGCGTCCATGCCGACGGCAAGCGTGCGCGCGACAGGCGACATCGCCTGCGCGGCGGCCTGCACCGCCAGCTTCTCATCGCGCTCGGGCGCGGACAGGGACGCATCCCCGCTCCCGACCGCCCTGGCCGACAGCACATTTCCGTCCAGCCCGGCGGCCTGCACCGGACTCTCACCGGCGAGCCAGAAAAATCCGCACAATAAGCCGCAAAGCAGGCAGACGATGCACATCAGCGACAGACCCGATCTGACGGACTGTCCGGCTCTCTTGATTTGTTTCATGACGTGCAGCCTCCTTTGCTGTAACTTTTTCGGGTCCGGCGGGCGCACGGTCATTCGATCCACACACCCGACAGGCGCGTTTTGCACACGGCGCCTTGCCCCGTTGTGGATAATTATATTCATTTTTTGAGTTCTCCGCAATCGGCAAAATGCACAAAGCAGCTTTTTAAGTTCTGAATAAAATCCACAATTACGTGTCGAAATAACAAAATACAGCGTTTATAGACACTATCTGATACAATAAATTGTGTTGTCTACTTTGACCAAATACAGAGATTCGACGCAATCTGACCAAAAAGAAAAGATGCAAGTTCGCAAAATTTTCTTGCAAACTTGCATTATGTTAACTATTTTTATTATTTGAAAGAATTATGTTAATCTTTTTCTCACCTTACAGCGCCTGTTTCAACGCCTGCGCAAGCTGATCGGGGCAGGATGTCGGCTTCAGTCCGCAGCGCACGCCCTCCAGGCGTTCGATGGCCTGCTGCACCGGCATCCCCACCAGGAGCCGTGAAATGCCCTGCAGGTTGCCGCTGCACCCCCCTTTTACCTCAACTTTGCGGATAATCCCGTCCTCAACCTCCACCTGCATCAAGCGTGAGCAGACGCCTTTCGGCCGGTATGTGATCGTCATAGCGACGCCTCCTTTATATTTTTGCCGCTCACAGTATAGCAGATGCGGTGACATAATTCCAGACCAAAAACCATATATATTGTGGAGAATGCGTTTGGAGGTGGGCAGATATGACACTGCGGCAGAAATTGGCCTGCGTGGGGCTGGCCGTGTTCGGTTTGCAGATCGCGTCGGCTGCGGCGGGCGGTGCGCCGCTCAGGGACCGGCTGCAGCTATGGTTCGATCCGGAGCAGCTGCTGCTGGCATCGGTGCGCATGGAGCTCGGCGCTCCGCCGGTGGACGCCTCCCCCACACCGGAGGCGGCAGCAGCGCTCAGTGCCGCCTCACCCGCGCCGGAGGCGACACCCGCCCCCACTGCGGAGACCGAGTCCGCCCCGACCGCGACGGCCGACGGGCTGCCCATCGTGGCGACGAGCATCGCAGGCGGGCTGACGATCAAAAACGAGACGGACATCCCCGTAAGCGTCGCCGCTCTGCTGCAGCAGGGGCCGGCCGCCGTGCTGCCGGCGGGCGAGCCGCAGATCCTCATCGTGCACACGCACGCGAGTGAGGCCTTCACCCCGGCCGGGCATGACCTCTACAACGCGAGCGACACCTGCCGCACCGAGGACACCAATTATAATATTGTGCACGTGGGCGACGTGCTCGCCGACACGCTCACGGACGCGGGGCTCGAGGTGCTGCACGACCGGACGATCTACGACTACCCGAGCTATACGGGCTCGTACAGCCGCTCGGGCGCGGCCGTGCAGGAGTATCTGAGCCAATACCCGAGTCTGCGCATCGTCATCGATCTGCACCGCGACGCGCTGTGCTCCGACAGCGTGGTCTACAAGACCGTAGCAGAGCTGCCGGACGCCGCATGCGCGCAGGTGATGCTGCTTGTGGGCACGAACGCGTCGGGGCTCTATCACCCGCACTGGGAGGAAAATCTGCGTCTGGCGGTGTACCTGCAGGACGCGGCCGTGCAGGCGCACCCGACGCTCATGCGGCCGATCACGCTCGTCAACGAGCGCTACAACCAGCACCTCACGCGCGGCTCGCTCATCATCGAGGTCGGCAGCAGCGGCAACACGCTGCAGGAGGCCGTGCGCGCCGTACGGCTGTTCGGCGAGAGCGCGGGTACGGCGCTTGCGGCGCTCGTGCAGTGACCGGAGGCGGCATATTATTAATAGGTATAAAAGCTCCCCCGACGGGCAAGAATCTCCGCAGACGGAGCTTCCGGCCAAAGGGGGTGTTGAGATGCAGGTCCGCCATTACATGACCGCTGCCGCCGCCGTGACACATCCGGACGAGCCGGTCGTCGCAGCGGCGCGGCTGATGCGCCGGCGCGGCATCGGCGCGCTGCCGGTGTGCGAGGACGACGGCACGCTCGCCGGTATGCTCACCGACCGCGACATCGTCGTGCGCTGTGTTTCCGCCGGCGATGATCCGCAGACCGCGACCGTGCGCGGCATCATGTCGCGCGAGCCGGTGACGGTCGAGGCCGATGCCGACGTGCGCAGCGCGATGGCCGCCATGCGCGCGGCACAGGTGCGCCGCCTGCCCGTGACCGAGGGCGGCAAGCTTGCGGGCATCCTCTCGATCGACGACATCGCCCGCTCCGGCAAGTGGGACATGGAGTGCGCGCAGGCGCTGTGCAGCATCACGGGCAATATCTGCCGCCGGTGAATCACGATCCGGCCGCGCGAAGACCGCGCGGCCGGAATTTATGCGCACAAATGCCGAAACCGGGCGCGGAAAACACAGCAATCTGCACAATCTTGAGAATCATTCGCAAAAAGTGCTTTACAAATGCGGCGCGGCGTGCTATCTTAATATCAGTAATAATTCTTGTTACTGATTTTAAAGGAGGTGCTTCGATGCCCATACGCAAAAACAGCAAAAAGCGGCAGGTCATTCTCGAAGCCCTCGCCGCGACGACCGCCCACCCCACCGCGCAGGAGCTCTACCAGCAGCTCAAGCCGGACTATCCCGACCTGAGCCTCGGCACGGTGTACCGGAATCTGAGCCTGTTTTCCGAACAGGGCGACGCGATGAGCGTCGGCGTGTTCCATGGGCAGGAGCGGTTCGACGCCCGCACAGAGCCCCACGCCCACCTGCACTGCACGCAGTGCGGCCGTGTCATTGACGTGCCGCTGCCCGGCGCGCCCGAGCCGCAGCTGTGCGCGCTCGCTCAGAGCGTGACAGACGCGCAGGTGCTCGGCTGCAGCATCACGTTCACGGGACTGTGCAAAGCTTGTCAGCAAGCGGCAAAGGAAGCCGCTTCCGAATAAATCAACGATCGAAATCAAAAAAACTTTAGGAGGAACTTACAATGAAAAAATGGGTTTGCAGCGTCTGTGGTTACGTTTACGAAGGCGAGAAGCCGCCGGTCGAGTGCCCGGTGTGCCACGTCGACGGCTCGAAGTTCATCGAGCAGAAGGCTGAGAAGTCCTGGGCTGCCGAGCACGTTGTCGGTGTCGGCAAGGCGTTCGGCGCGGACGTTCCGGCCGACGTGCAGAAGGAGATCATCGACGGTCTGAGAGCCAACTTCGAGGGCGAGTGCTCCGAGGTCGGCATGTATCTGGCGATGGCGCGCGTTGCGCACCGCGAGGGCTACCCGGAGATCGGCCTGTACTGGGAGAAGGCCGCCCACGAGGAAGCCGAGCACGCCGCAAAGTTCGCCGAGCTCCTCGGTGAGGTCATCACCGACAGCACGAAGAAGAACCTCGAGATGCGCGTTGACGCCGAGAACGGCGCGACCGCCGGCAAGTTCGAGCTGGCCAAGCTCGCCAAGCAGTATAACCTCGACGCGATCCACGACACCGTGCACGAGATGGCGCGCGACGAAGCCCGCCACGGCAAGGCGTTCGAGGGCCTGCTGAGCCGCTACTTCGGCAAGTAATCTGCCATAACGGGAGACACAGCCATGAAATACGTCTGTGACATCTGCGGCTACGTCTACGACCCCGCAGCCGGCGATCCCGACAACGGCGTCGCCCCCGGCACGCCCTGGGAAGCCGTCCCCGAAGCCTGGGTCTGCCCGCTGTGCGGCGTCGGCAAGGACCAGTTCAGCCCCGAAGCATAACGCAAAATCAAAAGAGGAAGCCGAGTGACCGGCTTCCTCATTTTTGCCTTGTGCGATCGGATATATATCGTCGGGAAATTGACAACCGCCGCGGGAAATGTTACACTACGCTTGTCCTATGACAGAAAATGCAGCCGCTGCGGCGGCTGCCTCGAAGGGAGATAAAACGCATGAAATACTGCTCTCAGTGCGGTGCACAGCTGGTCGACGAGGCTGTCGTCTGCCCGCAGTGCGGCTGTCCGGTGCAGCCCCAGCGCGGCTATAACCCGAACATCAGCCCGAAATCGCGTCTGATCGCGCTGCTGCTGTGTGTCTTTGTCGGCGGGCTCGGCATTCACCGCTTCTACGTCGGCAAGATCGGCACGGGCGTGCTCTGGCTGCTCACGGCCGGGTGCTTCGGCATCGGTACGCTGGTCGATCTCATCATGATCGCCTGCGGCACATTTACCGACAACGACGGCAAACCGGTCACAGACTGGCAGACCTGACAGATAAAAAAAGATCCCCGACCGCGGTCGGGGATCTTTTTTGTGCAATTACGGGTCGATCTCGATGATGTAGCCGGTCTTGCCGCCGTAGAACTGCGGGTATTTGGCTGCGGGATCACCGATGCAGTCGTTATAGTACCAGCCGTCGCTGCGGCGCGCGATGAGCACATAGTTCTCGGCCGCGCCGTTGGTGTCGCGCACGGACGGCTCGCCGGCAGCCCAGTTATAGACCGGGTCAACATTGTCCTTGACCCAGGCAAGCTCGCCGCTGTCGGCGCGGTACAGACCGATCCAGACGTAGGTCAGGCCGGACTCGTCGGCAAGCTGGGCGACGCGCGTCCACTTCTCGGCGCTGTCGATCACGACGAGGTGACCACCCTTGGCCTCGGCCGCCGCCTCGGCGTCCGCCCAGGAGACGTCCGCCTTAACGACTTCATACGTCGGCTCGGGCTTCGGCGTCGGGGTAGGCGTGGGCGTCTCGGTCGGGACAACGGTCTCGACGGGGGCAGTCGGCGCGGGCGTCGGCGTGGTCTCTGCCGTAGTGGGCGTGCCGAACACGCCGAGCGAACGCAGCAGCAGCACCGCCAGCACCGCCGCGCAGATGATCAGCACCGTCAGCAGCACGCCCGCCTTGTGCGACTGGCGCCGCGCGTCGGGCGCTTTCTTTTTCGGCTTCGCGGGGGCGGGGCGGTAGGGTTCTGGCTTTTTCACCGGCGGCTTTTCCGGCTTGTGCTCCTGCTTCGGCGCGGGCTTGACCTCCGGCTTGACGGCCGGCTTTTCCGGGCGGAATTTATTCGGCAGCGGCTGCGGCTCGGGCTTGCGCTCGGGCTGCGGCTCGGATTCGGTTTCCGGCTCCGCAGCCGGTTTTTCGTCCGGCTTCTCTTCCTGCTCGGCAGCCGGCTTCTCTTCCGGTTTCTCTTCCTGCCCGGCGGCCGGTTCCGGCTCGGGTTCAGCCTCCGGCTCGGTCTTCAGCTCAAACCTCAGCTCGGACTCGGCTTCCGGCTCGGACACGGCTTCCGCCTCAGCCTCCGGCTCAGGCTCGGTTTCCGGCGCAGCCTCCGGCTCGGGCTCAGTTTCCGGCTCGGGCGCGGCGGCCTCCTCGGCGAGGATGCTGAGCATCATGCGCTCGACCTCGCTGAGCTCCTGCTCGGGCTTGTTGAACATCTCCTGCGCGGTCGGCACGCTGCGGCGCTGCTCGGCGTCATACTGCTCGAGCGCGGCGCACAGCTCCGCCGGGGTGGCGTAGCGGTCGGCCGGCTTGCACTGCGTGGCGCGCGCGATGATCTGCGCGAGCTCGCGCCCGGCCTTGCGCGCCGGCGGCAGCGCCTCACCGTTCATGCGGCGGCGCAGCGCGGCGGCCATGTCCTCCGGCTGCGGCGCGCGGTCGTCCGGGTAAAACGGCAGACGGCCGCCCGTCACGCCCGCATACAGCAGCAGGCCGAGCGAATACACGTCGGCCGAGGCGTCGAGCGCGCCGCTCCAGAAGACCTCAGGCGCCATGAACTCCAGCTCCTCGGTCGTCCATTCCTTCGTGTCCGTGCGGGCGGGCGCGCCGAGACCGACCGCGCCGTCGTCTGCGCGGCTGATGTTGTCCGGGCGGATGCCGCCGTGGTATGTCCCGCGCTCCGTCAGGATGCGGCAGATCGTCTCGGCCAGCGCGGTCAGCTCCGCACGCGAGAGCGTCTGCAGCCGCTCACCGAGGCGGCCTGCGGGATCGAATGCGTGTTTTTCCATGTGATACGCACCTCTTTATGTCCGTGTTTGCATGTTTACATAACGTAATAAATAGTAACACACTTGTGCCTGCAAGTCAATTCAATCTGACGCGCCGGACACAGGTTTGTTCCGCCCGAGGCGGCCGAACCAGCCGAAGGTCATCGGCCAGATGCCGGCGGCAAAGATCACCATGATCGCATAGCGGATGAGATTGGCAGCATTGTGCCCGCCGCACAGTGCGAGCAGCGGCGCCTTGAGCGCGGCGCGCAGCCCGATCGTAATGCCAAGACCGAGCACGGCCTTGAGTACCTGCGCCCACCAGACGGCGCGCACGTCAAAGTGCACATACCTGCGGTCGAGCCAGTAGGCAAACGTCATGCCCAGCACCGCGCCGAGCAGCGTGTACGCATTCTTGCGCCCGGAGGCGAGGTTCGCCGCGTCCACATCCGCGGGAAACGGCCAGAGCTCGGCAAAGAGCAGGTAGGCCGCACCCAGCACCGCCATGGCACCGAAGAGCAGGTAGAGCCGGTTCGGATGGCTGTCAATGTCCCGAAAGAGCGGGTAGAGCGCGAACACCAGCACGAGCCCGATGCCGAACGACACGCCGACATCCAGCGGCGTGTGCACGCCGAGATACATGCGCGAGAATGCCGTGACCACGATCAGCAGCGCGCAGACCACGCGCAGCCACGCCCGCTTCGTCCAGCGGCCGAGGCAGCCAAAGGACGCAAAGACGTTTTGCGTGTGCCCGCTCGGAAACGAGTAGCCGGTGGCCTCGGCGCGGGCGCTCTCGACGATCTGAAAATCCGGATCCTTCACCCACGGGCGCGGGATGCGGAAAACGAGCTTGAGAAACTGGTTGACGATCGTGCCGACAAAGCCGACCGTGAGCATATAGTACCCGCAGGACTTGCTCACGCACCAGAACACGATGATGGCGGCGGCCATGAACACGAGCTCGCCGCCGCAGTTGGTGAGTGCGCCGAGCACCGCGTCCCAAAACGGCGTGCGCAGCTCTGCCAGCGCATAAAGAAGCTGCATAAAACGGTCTCCCCTCTGAAGATTTCTGCCGCCATTATAGCAAAGCGTGCACACAGATTCAACCGCAAAGGAAATTGACAGCGGCGGCGCGGAATGGTAGGATAAAGGCAGATCCGATTCTATTTTATGGAGGCATGTCCCATGGACATTGAAACGACCATCCGCGCCCTGACCGGCCGCGGCTTTGCCGTGCAGCATTTCGCCACGGCTGCCGAGGCGGCGGACTATCTTGACGGTGCGATCGACGGCACGACCGTCGGCATCGGCGGCAGCAAGACCATCGACCAGCTCGGCCTGTATGACCGGCTGGCAGAGCACAACACCGTCTGGTGGCACTGGCGCACGCCGGGCGTCGCCACGCTCGACCACGAGCTGACCGCCCCCGTGTTTCTCACCAGCGCCAACGCCATCTCCGCCGACGGCCAGATCCTCAACATCGACGGCCGCGGCAACCGCCTCGCCGCCATGGTCTACGGCATCGGCAAGACGGTGTACATCGTCGCGGGCACGAACAAGCTCTGCCCCGACTTTGACAGCGCCCTGTCGCGCGCGCGCAACACCGCCGCCGTGCAGAACATGAAGCGCTTTGACGGCGACCAGCCGTGCCACAAGCTTGAGCGCTGTGTCGACTGCCGCAGCACGAGCCGCGGCTGCAACGCGCTGCTCGTGCTCTGGGGACAGATGATGGACATGGCGAAGGTCGAGGTCGTGCTCGTTGACGAGCCGCTCGGACTGTAAGGGGGCATCCGCGTGAAGATCTTCAAGCGCATCAAGTGGAGCTATGTCGTGCTCAGCGCGATGTTTTTGCTCCTTGGCATCTATCTTGTCGTCAATCCCGAGACCTCCCTGATCATGATCTGCCGCATCCTCGGCGCCGCCATGGCCGTGTTCGGTCTGATGAAGATCGTGCTCTATTTCATCCGCGAGGTCGAGGGCGTGGCCGTCCGCTTTGATTTCGCCGTGGGGCTGTTTTGTATCATCCTCGGCGCGCTCATGCTCTGGCGCGCGCCCGTGCTGACGGATATCCTGTCGGTCGTGATCGGCCTGCTCGTGCTCGTCGACAGCGTCTTCAAGCTGCAGGTCGCCGTTGATTCGCGGCGCATGGGTGCGCACTCGTGGTGGGTCACGCTCGTGTGCACGGTCGTCTGCCTTGTGCTGGGCGTGCTGCTGGTCTTCAACCCCTTTGACGGCAAGCAGGTGCTCACGATCATGATGGGCGTGTCGCTCATCGTCGACGGCGTGCAAAACCTCTGCACCGTCGTGTACGCCGCCGTCTTTGTCAAGGACATCAAGGCCGCCGTGCACGACTTTGTGGACGATGCCACCGCCGTCGAGACGACCGGCGAGGTCGTCGGCGAGGACAAGCCCGACGAGGGGCCGAAGGCGCCGTAAGCACTGCTGTTTTTCGCAAAATGATCCGGACGCGGACATTTTCTCCGCGTCCGGGTCTTTACTTTTTTGTCACTTTGGTGTAAAAAAGAAGAGAAAATATGCTGCAAGAAGGAGCAAGGGGGAGCACGGCCGATGATGGAGCAGAATTTTCAGCGTGTGTACGAGAAGTTTAAGCTGCAGTTTTTCCGCCGCCTGTTTTCGCAGGTGCGTGAGCGTGAGGGCTCGCTGAGCGCGATGGAGGCGTTTTCCGTCGAGGTCATTCATGAGCTCAACGCGCCGACGATCGGCCAGTTTGCGGACTTTCTCGGCATCTCGCAGTCCAACGCGACCTACAAGGTCAACAATCTCATCCGCAAGGGCTATATCGTCAAGGAGAATTCCGACACCGACCGGCGCGAGTATCATCTCAGGCTCTCGGACAAGTTCTACAGCTACAACGGTCTCATGCAGAGCTACATCGACACCGTGCTCGGGCGCATCCGCGAACGGTTCACGCCCGAGGAGCTGACGACCTTTTCGCACATGCTGGCCGTCATGTCGGACGAGCTGATGCCCGAGTGCGACGTGCAGCCCAAGTAAACATTGCCATGAAAACGGAGACAGTCTGATCGGCTGCCTCCGTTTTTCGTCTGCGGGGGCGCGCAAATGCCCTCCGCGCGCCGCGCGGTTTTCTTGTGTTTGCGGGCAAAGTGTGATTTAATAAAGGGAAAAAACTACGACAGAAACGGAGCATCGCCATGACGATCGCAGTCATCGGCGCGGGCGCGTCCGGCATGATGGCCGCGCTGACCGCCGCCGAAAAACCGGAAAACGAGATCCTGCTCTTCGAGCGCCAGGCGCGCGTGGGGCGCAAGCTTGCCGTGACCGGAAACGGCCGCTGCAACCTGACGAACACCGGCGCCGCGCCCGAAAACTACCACGGCACGCAGCCGGAGTTTGCCGCGCGCGCACTCGCGGCCTTTCCGCCCGCAGCGGCGCTCGACTGGTTCGCCGCGCACGGTCTTCTGACCGTGGCCGAGCCGGGCGGGCGCGTGTACCCGCTGTCAAACGCGGCCAACAGCGTCGTGGACGTGCTGCGCTTTGCGCTCGCACAGCCGAACATCACGCTGCACGCGCCCGACGCCGTGACGGCCGTGCGCCGGCAGGGGCGCGGCTTCGTCGTTGAGACGGAGGGCGGGCAGTTTCCCGCCGGGCGCGTCATCATCGCGTGCGGCGGCGTCGCCGGGGCGAAGGCCGGCGGCGTGCGCGACGGCTACACTCTGCTGCAGAGCCTCGGCCACCGGCGCACGGCGCTGCACCCCGCGCTCGTGCAGCTGACGACCGACCCGACGTATCCCCGTGCGCTCAAGGGCGTGCGCGCCGACGCACGCGTGACACTCACGCAGGGCCGAAAGGTGCTCGCACGCAGCGCGGGCGAGGTGCAGTTCACGGAAAAGGGCGTGTCGGGTCCCGCCATATTTGAGATCTCGCGCGCGGCCAGCTGCGGCGGTGAAGGGCAGACCGTGACGCTTGACCTGCTGCGCGCACACAGCGCGCCGGAATTTCTGGCATTTTTGCAGACGCGGCGCAAGCTCGCGCCCGCGCTCCCGTGCGAGGAGGTGCTGACCGGCACGGTGCACAACCGCGTGGGCAGAATGCTGCTGCGCTACGCCGATGTTCCCGGCGCCCGGCCGCTCGGCGACGTGACGGACGCGGAGCTCAAGGCGCTCGTGCGCGCGGCGAAAGGCTTCGCGCTGCCGGTGCGCGGCACGGAGGGCTTCGAGAGCGCGCAGGTCACGGCCGGCGGTATGCGCACGGATGAATTCGACCCCGTGACGATGGAAAGCCGGCTCGTGCCGGGGCTGTACGCCTGCGGCGAGGTGCTGGACATCGACGGCGACTGCGGCGGCTACAACCTGCAGTGGGCGTGGGCCAGCGGCCGCGCGGCCGGGAGGGCCTGCCGATGATCTCGATCCCGAACCTGAAGCTCGCCCCCGGCACGGACGAGGCGGCGCTCAGAGCGCTGGCAGCCAGGGCGCTGAAGATCCCGGCCGGGGATATCACCGCCCTGCGCATCCGCAAAAAATCTCTCGATGCGCGCAAAAAGGACAACATCCGCTATGTCTACACCGTCGGCGTGACCGTGCGCGGAGACGAGCAGCGGCTCGTCCGCCGCTGCCGCGGCGCAGCGCTCGTGCAGGACAGACCCTATCCCATCCCGCACATCGCGCCGCCGGAGACGCGCCCCGTGATCGTGGGCTTCGGCCCGGCGGGCATGTTCGCGGCGCTGCTGCTCGCGCGCGCGGGCGCAAACCCCATCGTGCTCGAACGCGGGCCGGACGCCGGGACGCGCAGCGCGCAGATCGCGGCGTTTCGCGCGGGCGGGGCGTTTGACCCCGAGTGCAACGTGCAGTTCGGTGAGGGCGGCGCGGGCACATTCTCCGACGGCAAGCTCAACACCGGCACGCACGACACGCGCATCGGCTTCGTGCTCGCGGAGTTTGCAGCGCACGGCGCGCCGGAGCACATCACCTATGACGCCAAGCCCCACATCGGCACGGACGTGCTCGTCGAGGTCGTGCAGAGCCTCCGGCGCGAGGTCATTGCGCGCGGCGGCGAGGTGCGCTTCGGCCACCGGATGACGGGACTGACCGTCGAGGGCGGACGCATCACGGCGCTGACCGTGCACGGTCCGGACGGCGACTACACGCTCCCGGCGCGGCAGGTCATCCTTGCGATCGGCCACAGCGCGCGCGACACGTTTGAAATCCTGCACGCGCAGGGTGTGCCGATGGAGCCGAAGCCGTTTTCCATGGGCGTGCGCATCGAGCACCGGCAGTCGGACATCAACGCCGCGCAGTACGGTGCGGCGGCGGAGCGTCTGCCGGCGGCGGACTACAGTCTCTCCTGCCACCTGCCGGACGGGTCGAGCGCGTACACGTTCTGCATGTGCCCGGGCGGCGAGGTGTTCGCTGCCGCGTCGGAGACCGGCGGTGTGTGCACCAACGGCATGAGCAGCTCCCGCCGCGACGGGCAGAACGCCAACGCCGCCGTGCTCGTGACGCTGCGGCCGGAGGACTTTCCGGACAAGGGCACCCTCGGCGGTATGTACTGGCAGCGCAGCATCGAGCAGCGCGCCTATGCGTGCGGCGGCGGCAATTACCACGCTCCGGCGCAGCGCGTGGGCGATTTTCTCGCCGGGCGCGCAAGCACCGCCCCCGGCCGCGTGCAGCCGACCTATCGCCCCGGCGTGACGTGGTGCGACCTGCACGACGTGCTGCCGCAGCGCATCACGGCGACGCTCGCACAGGCGCTGCCGGTCTTCGGCCGGAAGCTGCGCGGCTTTGACGACCCGGACGCCGTGCTCACCGCGCCGGAGACCCGCTCGAGCAGCCCCGTGCGCATCGTGCGCGGGCCCGACCGGTGCAGCACCGGCGTGCAGGGGCTGTATCCCTGCGGCGAGGGCGCGGGTTACGCCGGCGGCATCACGAGCGCCGCCGTGGACGGGCTGCGCTGCGCCGAGTGCGTGCTCACCGCGCTGCAGAATGAGGCATGACCTGTGCCGAACGGCACATTCCATCATATAAGGAGGTTTTCCATGATGAAAAACGAAGCGTTTGCACCCACACCGGAGCTGCTGGCCAAGATGGACGCCTGGTGGCGCGCGGCAAACTATCTGTCCGCCTGCCAGCTCTACCTGCTTGACGACCCGCTGCTGCGCCGGCGGCTGACCGAGCGCGACATCAAAAAGAAGATCGTCGGCCACTGGGGCACCGTGCCCGGTCAGAACTTCATCTATACGCACCTCAACCGCGTCATCAATGAGTATGACCTCGACATGATCTACCTCTCCGGCCCCGGCCACGGCGGCAACGCCATGGTCGCGCAGGACTATCTCGACGGCTCGTACACCGACGTGTACCCGAACATCACGCGCGACGAGGCCGGCATGCAGCGCCTGTTCAAGCAGTTTTCGTTCCCCGGCGGCATCCCGAGCCACGTTGCACCCGAGACGCCGGGCTCCATCCATGAGGGCGGCGAGCTGGGCTACTCACTCGCGCACGCCTTCGGCGCCGTGATGGACAACCCCGACCTGATCGCCGCCTGCGTCGTCGGCGACGGCGAGGCCGAGACCGGTCCGCTCGCCACCGCGTGGCACGGCAACAAATTCGTCAACCCCATCACCGACGGCGCGGTGCTGCCGATCCTGCACCTCAACGGCTTCAAGATCGCCAACCCCACGCTCTTTTCCCGCATCAGCCACGAGGAGCTTGAGATGTTCTTCCGCGGCTGCGGATGGGAGCCGCGCTTCGTCGAGGGCGATGACCCCGCCGAGATGCACGCCAGAATGGCCGAGACGATGGACTGGGCCATCGAGGAGATCCGCGCCATCCAGCAGCACGCGCGCACCGCGCACGACACCACGCGCCCCTACTGGCCGATGATCGTGTTCCGCGCGCCGAAGGGGTGGACCGGCCCCAAGGAAGTCGACGGCAAGCAGGTGGAGGGGTCGTTCCGCGCGCACCAGGTGCCGATCGCGATGGACAAGCCCGAGCATCTCGTGCAGCTTGAGCAGTGGCTGCGCAGCTACCACCCCGAGGAGCTCTTTGACGACAACGGCACGCTCATCCCCGAGCTGCAGGCACTCGCGCCGAAGGGACAGCGCCGCATGGGCGCAAATCCGCACGCCAACGGCGGGCTGCTGCTGCGCGAGCTGCGCATGCCGGACTTCCGCGCCTATGCGCAGCCCGTTCCGGCGCCCGGCGCCGTCGAGGCGCAGGACATGACCGTGCTCGGCGCGTTCGTGCGCGACATCATGCGCGAGAACATGGACGCGCGCAGCTTCCGCATCTTTGCCCCCGACGAGACGGCCTCCAACCGCCTCGGTCCGGTGTTCGAGGTCACGGGACGCCGCTGGCTCGCCGAGGCGACGGACAACGATGAGTTTCTCGACCCCGACGGCCGCGTCATGGACTCCATGCTCTCCGAGCACATGTGCGAGGGCTGGCTCGAGGGCTACCTGCTCACCGGCCGCCACGGCTTTTTCAACAGCTACGAGGCCTTCATCCGCATCGTGGACTCCATGGTCGCGCAGCACGCCAAGTGGCTGAAGGTCTGCAACCAGCTGCCCTGGCGGCAGGACATCGCCTCGCTCAACTATGTGCTCGCCTCGAACGTGTGGCAGCAGGACCACAACGGCTTCACGCATCAGGATCCGGGCTTCCTCGACCACGTGTCGAATAAAAAGGCGGACGTCGTGCGCATCTATCTGCCGCCGGACGCAAACTGCCTGCTCAGCTGCTTTGACCACTGCATCCGCAGCCGCAACTATATCAACGTCATCGTGGCCTCCAAGCATCCGCGGCCGCAGTGGCTGACCATGGAGCAGGCCGTGCGTCACTGCACGCAGGGCGTGAGCATCTGGGAGTGGGCCAGCAGCGATCAGGGCGCGGAGCCCGACGTCGTCATGGCCTGCTGCGGCGACACGCCCACGCTCGAGACGCTCGCCGCCGTGACCATCCTGCGCGAAAAGCTGCCGGAGGTGCGCGTGCGCGTCGTAAACGTGGTCGACCTGATGAAGCTCCAGCCGCACGCGGATCACCCGCACGGTCTCACGGACGAGGACTATGACCTCATCTTCACGAAGGACAAGCCCGTCATCTTCGCCTTCCACGGCTACCCGAAGCTCATCCACGAGCTGACGTATACCCGTCACAACCAGAACATGTTCGTCTGCGGCTACGTCGAGGAGGGCACGATCACGACGCCGTTTGACATGCGCGTGCTCAATGAGCTCGACCGCTTCCATCTCGTCATCGATGTCATCAAGCGTCTGCCGCAGCTGGGCAACCGCGGCGCCTATACCGTGCAGCAGATGCGCGACAAGCTCGTCGAGCACCGGCAGTATATCGCCGCACACGGCGTCGACCTGCCCGAGATCGCAAACTGGCAGTGGACCGGCAGCACCAGCGCCGCCACGAGCTCCGAGCGCTGAACGCGCCCGACCGCGCCGAATGACCCGCGGCCGCACGCACGCCGCCTGCCCCGGAGCCGGGACAGGCGGCGTTTGAGACTGTCAAAAAGTATTACTTTTTGACAAAGAGGTTTGCGGCCTGACTGCAGCGCACGCGCCGTCCGCCGGAGGCGGCCGGCGCGCACGTTTGCAGGCCGAGCGGTATTTTCCCCGCCGCACATGTCGCCGGAGAAAATGGTTGGACTTTCTTTGCGCCTGCGGGCGCAAACTCTACGAGGTCCTTTGGCAAGCTGAAGCCGCCTGTCCCGGAGCCGGGACAGGCGGCGTTTCCGTTTTTGCATTTTCTCTCTTTTTCTCCCTTTTTCAAGAAAAACGGTGCTGCATGGCGGCCGTTTCCGCACCACAGGCGCTGGCTTTTCTGCTCAGAAAAGCGCACGAAACTTTGTGCAGATTCACGGTTTTTTGTCATTTTGCCTGTTAAAATTTAGATTTTTCGTTTCTCTCTTGTGCAATTTTTTCGATTCCGCTATAATAAGGCCTTGAGGTGATTTTCATGTTCAAAATCGTCAATAACGAAAGATTATCTGACAATATGTTCCGCGTCACGTTCGAGGCCCCGCTCGTCGCCCGCAAGGCGCAGCCGGGTCAGTTCCTGATGTTCCGCGTCGACGAGTTCGGCGAGCGCATGCCCATCACGATCTCCTCGTATGATCGTGAGGCCGGCACCGTGTCGGTCATCATGCAGCGCGTCGGCAGCACGACGGCCCTGCTCGCCGGCAAAAAGGCCGGGGACTATGTGGCCGACGTCGTCGGCCCGCTCGGCAACCCCGCCGAGTTTGACGATATGCACAAGGTCGTGGTCGTCGGCGGCGGCTCCGGCTGCGCCATCGCATGGCCGCAGGCCAAGGAGGCGCACCGCCTCGGCTGCGATGTTGACATCATCGCGGGCTTCCGCACCAAGGGCATCGTTGTGCTCGAGGAAGAGATGCGCGCCTGCTGCGATCATCTGTACATGATGACCGACGACGGCACCTACGGCGAGAAGGGCTTCACCACCGTCAAGCTCAAGGAGCTGCTGGAGAAGGCCAAGGCCGAGGGCAAGCAGTATGACCACTGCATCTGCATCGGCCCGCTGCCGATGATGAAGTTCGTGTGCCAGATCACGAAGGAATACGGCGTGGCCACAATGGTCGATATGAACTGCATCATGATCGACGGCTCCGGCATGTGCGGCGGCTGCCGCCTGACCGTGGACGGCAAGATGAAGTTCACCTGCGTCGACGGTCCGGAGTTTGACGGCCACCTTGTCGACTTTGACGAGGCGATCGCCCGCTCCAAGATCTACGAGGCACAGGAGCAGAAGGTGTTTGAGCGCCGCCACCACTACTGCAATCTGCAGGCCATGGCCGACGCCGAGGAAGCCGCACGCGAAAAGGAGGAGAAGTAATCATGGCGAATATGTCTCCCACAAAAAATCCGATCCCGGAGCAGGATCCGAACGTCCGCAACAAAAACTTTGAAGAGGTCGCGCTTGGCTACACCGTCGAGATGGCGGTCGATGAGGCCAACCGCTGCCTGAATTGCCCGCGCCCGGCCTGCATGTCCGGCTGCCCGGTCAATGTCAAGATCCCGCAGTTCATCGCCTGCGTCCGTGAGCAGGACTTCAAGGGCGCTTACCACAAGATCCTTGAGGACAGCTCCCTGCCCGCCATCTGCGGCCGTGTCTGCCCGCAGGAGAAACAGTGCGAGAGCAAGTGCGTGCGCGGCATCAAGGGCGAGCCCGTCGGCATCGGCCGTCTGGAGCGCTTCGTCGCCGACTGGAACCGCGAAAATGCCGACGAGATGCCCGAAAAGATCCAGACCAACGGCCACCGCGTCGCGGTCATCGGCTCCGGCCCGTCCGGCCTCGCCTGCGCGAGCGACCTGGCCAAGCTTGGCTACGACGTGACCGTCTATGAGCACTTCCACAAGGCCGGCGGCGTGCTGGCTTACGGCATCCCCGAGTTCCGTCTGCCGAAGGCCATTGTGCAAAAGGAGATCGACAAGCTTGTGGCCATGGGCGTCAACATCGCGTGCGACGCGACCATCGGCAAGTGCATGAGCATCGACGAGCTGCTCGGCAAGGACGCCGATAAGCTCCTCGGCGACGAGAAGTACGAGGCCGTGTTCATCGGCTCCGGCGCCGGTCTGCCGAAGTTCCAGAACATCCCGGGTCTGAGCTACTGCGGCGTGTTCTCCGCCAACGAGTTCCTCACCCGCATCAACCTCATGCACGCCTATGACGAGCGCTACGACACCCCGCTCATGCCCATCCATGTGACGGCCGTCGTCGGCGCCGGCAATGTCGCCATGGACGCCGCGCGCTGCGCCAAGCGTCTGGGTGCGGACGTGACGGTCGTGTACCGCCGCGGCGAGGAGGAGATCCCCGCCCGCAAGGAAGAGTATGAGCACGCGAAGGAAGAGGGCATCAACTTCTCCCTGCTGTGCAACCCCATCGAGATCCTGGCCGACGACAACGGCTGGGTGCGCGGCCTCAAGTGCATCCGCATGGAGCTCGGCGAGCCCGACGAGAAGGGCCGCCGCCGTCCGATCGAAGTGCCGGGCAGTGAGTTTGAGATGGCCTGCGACTCCGTCATCATGGCGCTGGGCACCTCCCCCAACCCGCTGCTGCGCAAAGCGACGCCGGACCTCGAGTACAGCGATCGCGGCGGCATCGTCGTCAAGGACGACACCGTGACGACCATGAAGGACGGCGTGTTCGCCGGCGGCGACGCCGTCACCGGTGCGGCCACCGTCATCAAGGCGATGGGCGCCGGCAAGAAGGCCGCGGCTGCCATCGACGCGTACATCAAGAGCAAGTAAGTGCATATATCAGATCAGCGGACATCCGACGGATGTCCGCTGATTGCTTTTTAAACGAATCGCTTTCCCATCCAAGGGAAGGCTGTTCCTTTATGCCTGCGCGGGGAGATTGAGCACGAGGGCCAGAAACTCCAGCGGCGTGTCGCCGTCGTTGCGCAGGAAATGACTTTCGCCGTCGCCCGTGAAGGTCACGGTGCCGGCGTCCACGGTCATCGTCTCGCCGTTGCTGCGGTACGTGCCGCTGCCGGAGAGAAAATAATACACTTCGTAGTTGCCGTGGTGGGTGTGCTCACCGACTTCGCAGCCCGGCTGCAGCACCATGCGGGCGCAGACCGTACCGGCGCCGAGCATCTCCTCCGGAGAGAGGAGGGCATAGCGCTCAAGGTGGCCGGCGCCGCCTTTGAGGTGCTCAAGGCGCTCGGGCACGTCGGGGAGCTTACGGATGAATGCCATAGAGATCAGCCTCCTTTTTGGTTGTGCTATATTCGTAGCACACGGCCGCGAAAAATGCAACCCTTTTCGTGCGGAGGCCGGCGGAAATTGCGTTTTAAATATAAAAAATCCACGCGCTTGGCGTGGCATCATCCGTCTCTATGGCTTCTCACTTGCCGCTGGGCTCCCAGCTGACATCCGAGAAGATCAGGTCGTCCAGATCCTGGACTTGATTGGTACGCATAACGTTATCACGCTCCTTTCTTTTTCAGTTGCTCTCAGTTTAGCAGATGATTTGCAGGAATGCAAGCGGTTTTTCAACAGTTTACACATATTTTACATATTGCTTTGCAGCAGAACGCACAAGAAACCGGACGCCCCCTGCAGGAAGCGCCCGGAAACCCTTCATTTATACAGATCCAGAAATTCCTCAAGGCAGAGGCCGTTTTCCATGATATATGCCGCCGCCTCCTTGCCGACATAGCGGAAGTGCCACGGCTCGTACATGACGCCGGTAACGTTCTCCTTGTCGGCGGGGTAGCGCAGGATGAAGCCATACTCCTGACAGTGGGCGTACATCCACTGGAAGAGCGCGGTCTTTTCCAGATCGCGCGTCTTGACCTCGTAGAACTTGTCGGTAATGTCGGCGCACAGGCCGAGCTGATGCTCGCTCGTACCGGGGCGGGTGACGATGCGGGCGGCCGCGGCCTCATCGCCGCCGCACTGCCCGACCTTGCGGTTGAAGAGGTACGACTGCTCGCTGTAGCTGCGGTATGCGCTCGACAGGCACACGCTCAGCCCCTCGGCGCGCGCGGCGGCGATGAATTCCCTGAGCGCGTCCGCGGCGCGGCCGTCAAAATACCGGCCGCCCTCCAGCTCCACCAGATCCTCGGGCACGGCCTCGCCGATCGGGTTTTGCGCGTTGACGAGCGTGAGCTCCCAGCTGCCGGTGTTGACCTTCGGCAGGCCGTTGTCCGGCTCGGGCGTGGGGGTAGGCGCAGCGGTCACGACCGGCGTGGGCGTGGCGGCGGCAGACTGCGCAGGCGTGTCCATCGGCGGCAGCACGCGCAGCGCGACGACGGCAGTCAGCGCCAGAATGAGCGCGGCACACAAAACGGTTTTGAGAGCTTTTCGCATCGTATCCCCACATCCTCGGTGACGGTTTTCGGCACAAAATGGCCGAAATAATGGTATCACGTTTCCGGCTGCGGGTCAATCCCAAAACCACCGCTTGACACGCACCGCCGAAGCGGATAAACTGTCCGGGAAGGAGAGATGTCCCCATGCAACGTGATTATTCCGGCCGCCCGCTGCGGCTGTTTTTGACCTATTACCGGCCGCACCGGCGGCTGTTTGCGCTCGATCTGCTCTTTTCGCTGCTCTCATGTCTGGCGGATCTGGCGTTCCCCTACGTTTCGCGGCAGGCGATGCAGCGCCTGCTGCCGCTGGGGCTGTTCCGCACGTTTTTCGCCGTCATGGCGGCGCTTCTGGCAGCGTACCTGCTCAAGGCCGTGTTCAAATACGCCGTGACCGTCATCGGCCACCAATGCGGTGTGCTCATCGAGGCGGACATGCGGCAGGAGCTCTTTGAGCATCTGCAGCTGATGAGCTTCCGCTTTTTTGACCGCAACCGCACGGGCGTGCTCATGAGCCGCATGACAAGCGACCTCTTTTCCATTACGGAGCTGGCGCATCACGGGCCGGAGTATCTGCTCACGGCGGTGGTGACGCTCGGCGGCGCGCTCGCGATCCTGGCGCCGATCTGCTGGCAGCTTGCGCTCGTACTGCTGCTGCTCGTGCCGCTGTCGCTGTGGATCACGATCCGCCAGCGCAAGCGCATGAACGACACAAACGTCGCCGTCAAGCGCCGGCAGGCGGAGATCAACACCGTCATCGAGTCCGGCATCTCCGGCGTGCGCACGGCCAAGGCGTTCACGAACGAGGACGTCGAGCGCGAGAAGTTTCTCGTCTGCAACGACCACTACAAGCACAGCAAGACCGACTGGTACCGCGCCATGGGCGTGTTTCAGGGCGGGATGGAGTTTACGATGTCGGCCATGCAGGTCGTGGTCATCGCGCTCGGCGGCGCGTTCATCATACGCGGCCAAATCGACTACATTGACCTTATCACGTTCTCACTGTATGTGACGACGTTCATCTCCCCCATTCGCACGCTGGTGAACTTCATGGAGGTATTCACCGACGGCACGGCAGGCTTCCAGCGCTTTCTGGAGCTGATGCGCGTACAGCCCGACATTGCCGACGCGCCGGACGCCAAGCCCCTGCCGGCAGTGCGCGGGCAGGTGGACTACAACGACGTGAGCTTTGACTACGCCGAGGGTGCGACCGTGCTCTCGCACGTGGACCTGCACATCGCACCGGGCGAGACGCTGGCCGTCGTCGGCCCGTCGGGCGGCGGCAAGACGACGCTGTGCCAGCTGCTGCCGCGGTTTTACGACGTCACGTCCGGCTCGGTGTGCATCGACGGCATCGACGTGCGCACCGTGACGCAGGCGTCGCTGCGCCGCTGCGTCGGCGTGCTGCAGCAGGAGGTGTTCCTCTTTGCCGACACCATCCGCGAAAACATCCGCTACGGCCGCCCCGACGCCACCGACGCCGAGATCGAGCAGGCCGCGCGCTGTGCCGAGATCGACCGCGAGATCCGCGCCATGCCCGACGGCTATGACACTTTTGTCGGCGAGCGCGGCGTCATGCTCTCCGGCGGGCAGAAGCAGCGGCTGAGCATCGCGCGCCTGTTTCTGAAAAACCCGCAGATCCTCATCCTTGACGAGGCCACGAGCGCGCTCGACTCCGTGACCGAGCAGCGCATCCAGCACGCGCTCGACACACTTGCCCACGGCCGCACGTGCATCATCATCGCCCACCGGCTGAGCACCGTACAGGGCGCCGACCGCATCGCCGTGATCGACGGCGCGCACGTCTGCGAGCAGGGCACGCCCGCCGAGCTCATCGCGCGCGACGGCAGATATGCAGCCCTCTGCCGCGCACAGCACCTTATTTAAATACAGACGCCGAGCGCGCCGGATCGTGTGATCCGGCGCGCTCTTTCCGTCTGACATTCAGTCTCCGATGTAGGTGAAGCGGCGCACGACCTGCCCGCCGCGCTCGATCTGCTCGTCCCACATGGCAGCGGGACGCACCCAGAGCCCGCGCTCCCCATAGAGTGCGCGGTAGACGACCATCGGCTCGAGTGTCTCCGAGTGCGCGGCAACAAACAGCAGCTCATACTCCCCGCCCTTGAAGTGGCGGTAGCGCCCGGGGCGCAGCGTCTCCGGCGCGCTCATGCCATCTCCTCCGGCATGCCGAAACTCTGGATGAGCAGGCGCGTGAGCGCATGCGCGCCGTCGCGCGTGAGCATGATGCTCGCGACCTCGCCGACCGCCTTTTCCGGCATATCGATCAGCCCCTTGGGCTGGGGCGTGTAGTTGTGCTGCACATACATATGGTAAAAGCTCAGCGAGCACTCCGAGCGGTTGTCGTTGACCGAGACGTTGAAGACATTGGCAAACTGGGGCTTCATACCGCCACCTCCTGAATCTTTCTGCGTCCATTATACCACAGCAGCTGCGAAAACGCTGCGTCATTTTTTGCACGTTTATAGGGAAACTGTTTAAAAACTATTGCGGTTCCGGACACATCGTCGTATAATGTGACCATCCAAATGCGAAATTTTTCACATGGAGGGAAGCGTAGATTGAAAGACCTGAAGCATCTTTACGAATTTGAAAAGCTGCTTGAGAGCGCCAACAACGCGCTCGTACAGCAGGCGTGTGCCGAGGGGAAGCACGCGCTGGCCTACACCTGCTACCATATGCCGGAGGTGCTGCTCAACACCGGAAACTGCTTTTCGGTGCGTCTGCGCGCACCGCTGACGGGGTCGCTGGACATCTCGTCGTACTACATGTCGAACTTCATCTGCGACTACTGCAAGTCGCTGCTCGAGCGCGGCATCGAGGGCGGCTACAACTTCCTGTCCGGCCTGATGGGGACGGAGACGTGCTCGGAGATGAACCGCGCGCTCGAGCACTTCGAGCTGCTGCGGCTCGTGGACAACGAAAAATTCTTTGTGACCTTTCTCGACATGCCCTTCAAGGTCACGGAAAACACCGTGCGGCACTACGTCGACCAGCTCCGGCGCAAGGTGCTCACGCCGCTGCAGGAGGTCTACGGCGTGGACGTGTCGGACGATGCGCTGCGCAAGGCGGTCGCCGAGCACAACGAGGTCTGCCGCATCCTGACCGAGATCGGCCAATTACGCAAGGAGGAAAACCCGCGCATCACGGGCTATGAGTATCACATCCTGAACCTTGTGAGCTACTGCTGCCCGAAATATCTCATCGTCGACAAGCTCCGCGAGACGCTCGAGGAGCTGCGCCGGCGCGAGCCCGACGTGAAGCCGCGCTTTCGCGTGAAGATCGCCGTCGTCGGCAGCGAGATCGACGACCCCGGCTTCACCAAGCTCGTCGAGGATGCGGGCGCGCTCGTCGTGGTCGACCGTTTCTGCTTCGGCTCGACGCCGGGGCGCGAGGAGATCCATCTCGACCCCGAGCTGCCGGTGCTTGAGAGCATCGCGCGCCACTACCTCAACACCAGTCAGTGCCCGCGCTTCATGCAGCGCGAGAAGGTCGACGGCCGCTGGCAGCTCGTGCGCGACCTGTGCGCGGAGTATCACGCGCAGGGCGTGCTCTACGAGCAGCTCAAGTTCTGCGAATACTGGGGCTATGAGCGCGCGCTGGCAAGCCACGTGGTCACGCGCGAATTCGGCATCCCGTCCGTCGCGGTCGACCGCCAGAACGCCACCGGCGGCAGCGGTCAGCTGCGCACGCGCGTGCAGGCATTCGTCGAGAGTCTGGAGATCAAGCAGCTCCAGACACAGAGAGGAGGCAAGTGACCATGGGTGAACAAAAGCGCTCCCTGCGGGAATTTCTCCGCCATATCAATGACTACACCTACCGCTTCGACCCCGAAAAGGGGCGGTTTCGCTACCGCGAGCTGCGCGGCGTGCGCGACACGGCGTTCGACTTTTATATGTGGCTCAAGTGCTGGAAGGACATGATCGTCTTTGTGGCCAGATGTCCGGTGTCGGCCGTGCGCGCGCTGTTTCGCTACCAGTGGTTTTCCACCTACCTGACCTACCCGAACTTTGTCGACCGCGGCACGCTCGGCATGCGCGGCAACCAGCTGCGCATGGCGCGCGCCCAATATGACCGCATCGTGAAAAAGGCCACCGACCTGCTGCGCATCTCGTTCGTGGCCGACGAGCATTTTCACCCCGGCAACAAGCTCTCGAAGAAGATCGTGCTCTTTGACGAGCTCGTCCCCGGGCAGATCATGGCCGGCTTCCCGAACCTCATCTACCTGCCGGCGCAGGTGCTGCCGGTGTTCCTGTGCTCGATCCTCAACCAGCAGATCACCCCGCCGTATCTCGACGCGGCCGAAAACTTCGGCATCCCGGCCGACGTCTGTCCCCTGCCTTCGGCCGAGGCCGGCTGCGCCCTGCGCGACGAGTATCCCAAGCTCGGCACGTGCTTTGTCGCCTGCAACATGCCGTGCGACGGCAGCGTCGCCACGACCGCGTATCAGGACCGGTATTTTAACCTCCCGACGTACTATTACGGCGTGCCCATCCGCTACAACGAGGACGCGGTGCAGGACTACGCCGTCGGGGAGCTGCGCGGGCTCATCCGCTTCATCGAGGAGCAGACCGGTGAGACCTTCGACTGGGACGCGTTTTTCCGCGCCATGAAGATCTACAACCGCGAAACGGAGTACGAGCTGCAGAAGTGGGAGGTCAACCGCACACCCTATCCGCAGATGACGGGCGAGACGTTCTGGATCTACCGCATGTTTTTCTACCACCTCTCGGGCGGCATGGACCCGCATTTTCTCGACACCGACCGCCGCGTCAACCGCATCATGATGCGCGGCTACCGGCAGAAAAAGCCCTGCGCGCCCGCAATGCGCCACCGCTGCGTCGAGTGGTCGTGCCCGGCGAACTTCTACCCCGACTTCTCCGTCTGGGCGGAAAACTGCTGGGGCATCAACGTCGTGGCGAGCATGGAGTCGCTCATCTCCGACATCATCATTGACACCGAAGACCCCGACCGGGCGCTGGCCGATCTCGCGCGCAGCTATCAGCGCACCACCATGCGCAAGCACACCAAGGGCGGCTACGCAAACGTGCTCGACGAGCTGTGGGTCGTCTGCAAACAGTACAATGCCGACATGGTGCTCATGTATGACCAGATCTCCTGCAAGGGCATGGACGGTCTGCGCGGCGTGTTCGAGGAGCAGGCGGCCGCGCGCGGCGTGCATATGCTCTGGGTCGCGCAGGATCTGCTCGATTCGCGCACGATCTCCAAGCGCGACATGCGCCGTCAGGTCAACCTCTACATGCAGACCGTCATGGGCGAGGAACCCGCGCGCCCCGACCTCGTGGACTTTGACGACGCGCTGACGTGGTAAACCACTCCACAGAGGACCGCTTCGCTGGGTCCTCTGTGGAAAAGATTGCAGCTCGCTGCAGCGCACGCATTGTACACCAAAGGTGCACAATGCGCACGTTTGCGAGCCGAACGGTATTTTCTCCGCCGTACACGCCGCCGGAGAAAATGATCGAACTTTCTTTGCGCCTGCGGGCGCAAACTCTGCGAGGCTTTTTGCACTGCGGCAGTTCGCAAGCTCTGTAAAACCCTTTTAAAACAGGAATACTCCCCGCCTCCGGGCGGGGAGTATTTGCATATTTTTCATGCCTGCGGCTGCTTTTTGACATCGAACCGCCACACGGCGACAACGTAGGACACGAAGGCGATGGCCTCGATGACCATGCACGAATATGAGCGTGCGAGGATGTCATACGTAAACCAGAACGGCGAATTCGTCAGATAGAGCAGGCGCGTGCGGCGCATGTCGCGCGTCCAGAGCGCGACGGTCGTCATGCTCATGGCGATACCGGGCAGCAGGCTCATCGGCCCCGCCCACGTGAGGACGGTGTTGACGATATACAGCGCCAGAAACGCCCACAGCCACGCGCGGCTCTGCGCCCACTTGCGGTCGTTGAAGTAAAACACGACGCTGCGCGCGAACGACAGAATATTGATGGTCGCGGCGGTCATCGCGCCGAGCAGCCCGTAGTGCACGATCCACATCAGGCAGGCGGCGGCCTGCGCCGCGAGAATGACGCGGCGGTTATTGAACTGCACCGAGATAAACACGATCAGGCTGCCGAGCAGACCCAGCGCCTGGTTGAGCCAGAAATCCATGTGCCCACACCCTTTCTTCCCGCGGAAAAGAGGATTGTAACACATAAGCGCCGGAAAGGCAAGCCTTTCCACTTGATTTTCTGCATTTTCGCTGCGCAGGCATCGACGTTCAAAAAGCAGGTCGACCCAAAAGGCACTATGGGTCGACCTTGTATTTCATTTCCGCCTCCTCTATACTGAGACCATCAGCTGATACAAAACAAAAAAGGACGGTGCAGATCATGAACCCAACTTCCAACAAGCTCAGATATACGCTCCCCGATGGGACGACCGCGGTCTTCAGCCCCACGAAAATGCAGCTGGTGCTCCTGCGCGGCGGAAAAAAGCGGAGCCAGACCCGACAGCTTCAGGACGCAGCCGACGCGATCGGCGTGTCCTTCAGCGCCATGAAGCATTGGCTCATGGGGCACAATGCACCGAGCGATCTGGACAAGGTGCGCGACCTTGCACAGGCGCTGCACGTGGAAATGAACGATCTACTGGATACCGATATGGAGGAGAATATGATGAATACCAATATGAATACCAACACGATGCAGATCCCGACCGAAATGGACAACAGCTCCGTGCTGAGCACGGTGCGCAGCCTGTACCGGAGCATGGCAAGCTATCTGGAGCTGGTGCGCATGGCCTCCAAAGCAGAGGAAGACGAAGCCCAGACGGCTCGCTTCACCGTGCTGTACACCACGCTCTACCGGGAGCTGATGCTGGCGCGGCTCGATCTGCCGGAGCCGGTCTTTGCGGCGCTGCGCTCTTTCCTCGAAAACTATCTCCAGCCGCTGATGAGCTTCCGCGTGTTCGAGCGTCTGGCCGAGGAAAAAGACATGTTCGCCGCTGAGAACATGGACACGCCCGATGCGTATTACGAAGTATTTGCGGAGGTGTTCTCCCTCATGCCGTGTGTCCCTTGGAGTGCGCCCCTGTACACGACCGTAGATATGGACAGCGCGGATTTCCGGGCGTTTGGGACGGACGCCCGCGCGCAGGCCGAATATGCCTTTGACGCATTCTGCGATCGTTGGGACGAGATCCTGATCCGCGGCGCGTACACACGTCTGGAGCAGATTCTGAAGGATTACCGCATGGCATGACCCATGCATTCTGCTGCGGCCGCACCGGCTTCGGTGCGGCCGCAGCGCATTTGCGCGCGAAAATATGTTGCCTGCATACGCCACAGTCCTTGACAACTGTCCCAAAAACGGCTACGCTGTTTCTGTTTCATCGATTTTTCAGGAAAGAAGAATGTCCATGTCCCCCGCACCCCGCGGCCAGAACGCCAGAAACATCGCCCTGCGCTACCTCTTTTTCACGCTCGGCCTACTTATCAACTCGTTCGGCATCGCCTTCATCACAAAGAGCAGCCTCGGCACATCGCAGATCTCGAGTCTGCCATATGTGCTCAGTCTGCGCTTCCCGCTGAGCTTCGGCGGCTTCACCTTCATTATGAACACAGTGTTTATCCTGATCCAGATCGCCATCCAGCGTCGCAATTTTCCGCCCGTGCAGCTGCTGCAGATCGCGGCGAACGTGCTCTTCAGCGGCTTCCTCGACGTGAGCATGGCCGCGCTGAGCTGGCTGCACCCGGCCGGATGGCTCGCACGCGGCGGCTGCATGCTGCTCGGCTGCGCCATCCTCGCCTGCGGCATCAGCATTGAGATCGCACCGGACGTCATCACCGTGCCCGGCGAGGGGCTCGTGCGCGTGCTCGCACAGGCAGCAGGCAAAGACTTCGGCCGCGTAAAGCTTGTGTTCGACGTGACGCTCATCATCATCGCGTCCGCGCTGTCACTGCTGTTTTTCGGCCGGCTGCAGGGCGTCGGCATCGGCACGGTCGTGTCGGCGCTGGCCGTCGGGCCGCTCGTGTCGCTGTTCGGGCGCGTACTGCAGGGCCTCAACCGCATCCGCGCGCTGCGCATCTGAATACACAAAGAAGCACCCTCCTACACAGGGTGCTTCTTCCTATTTAAATGGTATCCCTCAGAACAACGCGGCAAGCTGCTGCCAGACCGGCAGCCCCACGAGCCAGCGGATGACCGGCACGAACAGCAGCGCCGGCAGATAGTCCGCCACCTTGATCTTCGCAGCGCCGGTCTGGTTGAGGCCGATGGCCGCCACGAGCAGGGAACCCGCGCACGTGAGGTCCGCGACCGCCGCCTCCGAGAGCAGCGGCGCGATCGCTCCGGCCAGCAGCGTGAGCGACCCCTCGACCACGAGCACCGCCGCACCCGCGAGCATCACGCCCGCGCCGAGCGTCGTGGCCAGCATGGCGCAGAAAACGAGGTCGATCATCGACTTGGTGAACAGAATGCTGTTGTCGCCGCGGATGCCGGCATCGAGCGAACCGTTGACCGCCATCGCGCCGATGCAGCACAGGAGGCTCGCCGTGACGAACCCCTCGGCCAGCGACGGGCCGCCCTCATGCCGGTGAACGTGCGCCTCGACCCAGCTGCCGAGGCGGTGGATCGAGCCGTCGATATTCAGCAGCGCACCGACCGCCGCGCCAAGCGTCATGGCCACGATGACGACCAGAATACTCCGGCATGCACTCGCGCCCGAAATGCCGATATACAGCACGCACAGCCCAAGGCCGACCATGACCGTTTTGCTCACGCGCTCGGGGATACCCCGCCGAAACAGCAGGCCGATCGCACCGCCGCCCGCAATGGCCAGCGCGTTGACGACAGCGCCCGTCAGACTCATATCCGATCCGCTCCTTCCCGCCGCGCCGCCTTATTTAAATAAGGTATCATCACCGGACACGGTTTGATCAGAAAATGCACCGTTTACAATAGCACATCCGCACGAGCGTGTAAACACGCACGCGCAAAAAATTTCAGCCGCGCGCCGTCAGGATGGATGCCTTGAGCTCGCCAAGAAACATCTGGCCGGCGGTGGACAGGCCGGTCTTCTGCTTATAGACGACGCCGACGGTGCGCTGCAGCTCCGGCGAGAGGCGGCGCGCGATCACGCGCCGGCCGCTGCGGCGCAGCACCGCCTCCGGCAGGATGGACACGCCGAGGTTGTTCTCGACCAGGTTCAGGATCGTGTAATCGTCGGCCACGCGGTACTGCACGTTGATCTGCGGGTGGCGCGTGAGCAGGTCGCGGATGCAGCCGCCGCCGCGCCCCTCCTCAAGAAGAATGAACGGCTCAGCCGCGAGCTCATCGACCTGAATGAAGATATTCTCGCCCAGCGGATGCCCCTCCGGCAGCACGGCAAGCATGGTGTCCTGATAGATCGGCTCGCACGGGAACGGGGTCGTGCGCAGCATATCCGTGAAGCCGAAGTCGACCACGCCCTCGCGCACCCAGTCCTCGATCTCGTAATACAGCCCCTGATAGAGCTCGAAGCGGATGCCGCTGTGCAGGCGGCGAAAGCGCTCCATGGCCGGCGGCAGCAGGTAGCTCGACACGCTCGTAAACGTGCCGAGGCGGATCGTGCCCTGCTCCAGGCCGCTGAAGCCCGCCGCCTGCGACTGGAGCATACGGTAGGCGTTGACCGTGTCGCGGATGTACGGCAGCAGGTGGCGTCCCTCATACGTGAGCGCCACGCCCGAGCGCGAACGCACCAGCAGCGTCACGCCCAGCTCCTCCTCCAGCGACTTGATCATCTGGCTCACAGCCGACTGCGTGTAGCCGAGATCGCGCGCCGCATCCGAAAAACTGTTGCGCTCAAAGACCTTCAAAAAAGCGACATATCGGTTCATAAGCACCTCACGAATAAGAAACGCTAATTTATCTATCAGAATTATTTGCTTTACTTATCTATACCGGCATTATATAATGGGCACTGTCAGATAGCAAGCGCAAATTTTCGTGACCGCACACGAAGTTTGCAGTGCACCGACAACCACGCAAATTCTCTCCAAGCAACATGATAATTCCTTTTTCCAACTCCATTTCTCCTATGGAAACACCCCTGCCGGTTTGTCCGTTCCGGCAGGGGTGTTTTCCGTTTTTGGGAAGGGTCGGAATGGCGCTCAGTCCGTGACCGTGACGGCGGCCGTCGTGCCGGAGGCGCGGATGGCGTCGGCCTGCATGGCGTCGGTCGTGACGGTCTGCAGCGGCAGGCTGCCGAGCGCAGACCAGTCGAGCGCGCCGGACACGCCGCGCAGCGTCAGCTCCGTGAGCCCGGTGAAATCCTCCAGACCGGACGTGCTGTCAAGCTCGCAGCGGATGAGCGTGAGCGACGTGACCGACCGCTCGCGGTCAAAGCTGCGGAAGAAATTGCCGCGCAGGTCGCAGTCCACGAGCGTGACGCGCGTGAGCGAGGACTTGTGCAGCGGGATCAGCAGCTCGCGGCGCGTGCAGTGCGAGAGCGTGATGTCCTGCAGCTTTGTCAGCGCGCGCAGCTCGGACAGCTCCGACACGTTTGCGCCGTTGAGGTGCAGCGTGCGCACGTTCAGACAGCGGCCGAGTCCCGTCAGATCCGTGACGGCGTTGCCGTCGGCCAGCAGCGCCGTGAGCTTCGGCAGCTGCTCGATGCCCGCCAGACTCGTGAGCCGGTTGGCGCTGACGTCGAACATCTCCACGCCGCAGGCGGGCAGGCTCCCGAGCGTGGTCAGCGACTGAAATTCAAGCGAGAGCTCGCGCAGGCTCGGGAAATACGCGAGATCGGACAGTTCGCGGATGTCGCCGCGCTGTACGGTGACGCTCTGTCCGGACGGGTCGACGACCTCTGCAGACTCCACACCGGCAGCCGCCGTGTCCACACCCTGCTGCGGGGCGGAAAACCAGAATCGGTCGCCGCAGACATACAGCGCCGTGAGCCCCTTGAGATCGGCGACCGTGAGCTCGCCCTCGGGCTTTCCTGCATAGTCGCGCGCGGCCTGCTCAAGCAGGGGATTCTGAAACGCGGCCACCGTGTCGTCCGGCAGTGTCTGCACCGCGACGGTCCTGGCCGTGAAGCGGTAGAGCAGCCCTGTGAAGTGGCCGACGATGCCCGCCGCGATCAGGCAGCCGACGAGCACGACCGCGACGATCGCCGCCGCGATGCCGCGGCGCTTTTTCTTCGGCCGCTCCGGCTTCGGCGCTTTGGCGGGTCTTTCCCGGCGCGGGGTCTCGGCGCGGGACTTTTTCTCTTTCCTCTTTTTCTCCCGCGGCGGTTCGGCGGGCGCCTCGGGCGGCAGCTCCGGCGCTTCGCCCGCGAATCTGTCCGCATCGAGCAGCTCGGCCGAAAAGAGCTTGTCGTAGAAATACGCCTCGCTCGGGTAGGTATACTTCATGAGCGCAAAGAGGTTGCCGATCTGCATCTCCATACCCGGCGACAGCTCCGTCTGCTCGAGGTAGACGTTGATGACCGGCTTTTTCTTCGTCAGGGCATAGTGCATCTCCTTGCGGCAGTTATCGGACTGCAGATACGCCGGAGACAAAAACGCCAGCACGAGCTGCGCGCGCTCGAGGTGCGACGCGATGCTCTCCGGCCACTCGCTGCCGGCCTCGATGCCCTCGTCATACCAGACGCGAAAGCCGCGCGACTGCAGCGTGCCGATGATCTCGAGCACGGCAGCGTCGTTCCTGTGCGCGTAGCTGACGAAGATGTACGGCTGTGAGCCCTCGTAGGGGCGCAGAAGTGTTGTCATGAAACCGCCTCCGGAAAACTTCAAAAAATTAACTGGATTCTGTTAGTGTATCACGCGCACCCGCGTCCGGCAAGTGCTTTGACTCCCGCAAGATAAGCATACGGCACGCACAGGTCCCCCCGGCCGGAGCCGAGGGCGATGTCCGGCTTGCGCAGACCGTGATAGTCCGATCCGCCGGTCGGCACGAGGCCGAAGCGCCCGGCCAGCGCCTGTGCAGCCGCCGCCTGCCCGGGCGTATAGGTCGTGTAGCGCACCTCGAGCCCGAGCGCTCCGGCGTCCGCCGCCGCGGTGAGCATGGCGGTGCGCTGCGCGTCATCAAAGCGGTACTTGAACAGATGCGCCACGACCGGCACGCCGCCCGCCGCGCGCAATGCGCGCACGGAATCCTCGAGCGGGATGTTGTAGCGCGGGACATAAAAGCGCTTGCCCCGGCCGAGCAGGCCGCGCATCCCGTCGGACACCGTGGGGATGCAGCCGCGCTGCACGAGCAGCGCCGCGATGTGCGGCCGGCCGAGCACCGTCTGCCCCGGAAAGGCCGCGTGCAGGTCGTCCATCGTGATGGGATAGCCCGCGTCGTGCAGGCGCTGCACCATGGTCTCGTTGCGGGCATTGCGCTCGTCGGTGGCGCGGGTCATGAGCGCGCGCAGCGCGGCGTTGTCCGTGTCCATGTAATAGCCGAGCAGGTGCACCTCCTCGCCGCCCCACACGGTGGACAGCTCCACGCCCGGGACGACCTCGATGCCGTGCGTCTTTCCTGCCGCAAGCGCGGCCGGAAGCCCCGAAAAGGTGTCGTGATCCGTGATCGCCATGGCGCGCAGCCCGGCCGCCGCCGCCTTGCGCACGACGGTCTCCGGCGCGTCCGAGCCGTCGGAGGCAAGCGTGTGCACGTGCAGATCAATCCGCTCCATGGCGCACCTCCAGCCCGTCCGGCAGCGCGTCGCCCTGCCAGAGGACGAAGACCGTGCCGTCGGCAACGCGCACCGCGGCGCGCGCATCGGTGAAGGAGTTGCTCACGCCGAGCGGCATGGCGCAGGTGAGCGTCGCATCCGTGACCTCATAGAGCAGGCCGCGCAGCGTGACGCCGCGCGCAGCGTCGCCGCTGCTGAACACCGAGACCGTGCCCGTCATGCCGGCGGGAAAGGTCAGCGTGCCGTTTTGCACCGCCGTGACCACCCAGCCGCAGCCGATGAGCCAGCCCTGCGCGCCCGCATCCGTGAGGCCGCGCAGCGTCTGCAGGCTTGCGACCGTCTGGTCGATGCGGCCGCCGAGCGCGCCCGCCATCACGAGCCGCCGGTAGCCGTGCCCGAGCGCCCAGCGCACGGCAAGGCCGAGGTCGGTGTCGTCCTTCATGACCGGGTGCGTCTCCACGTTCGGGTGCTCCGGGCGGTAGCCGAGCGAGTCAAAGTCGCCCATGACGAAGTCCGGCTCGATGCCGCGCGCACGCAGCGAACGGTAGCCGCCGTCGGCCGCGATGATATAGTCGCCCGCGCGCGGGCTCAGGTGCACGCCCTCGAGACTGGCCGCGCCGACGATGTAACAGGTTTTGTCCATGTGAACGCCAACTTTCATGAATGATCGTCCGTTATTGTACCACATTCCGCGCGCCGAGAAAAGAATTGCCTGTAAATTACGTGCACGCGCATTTGTTAGATTTTAAACTCGTCAAAAATCAAAAATTTTATTTCTATTGTTACTGATATATGATATAATTCCAGCATTGGCGTCGCGGCGATGTGTGCGTTGCGCCGCTGCCGCCCATCTCTGCGGTCCGCCGCAGTCAGAAAGGAGACACGACCGTGTCAGAAAGAGTTTTCAGCAAGGTCCTTGCCGCCAACCGCGGTGAGATCGCGGTGCGTATCTTCCGCGCGTGCTATGACCTCGGTATCCACACCGTGGCCATGTACTCCAAGGAAGACGAACTGAGCATGTTCCGCACCCGTGCCGACGAGGCATATCTTGTCGGCGAGAACAAGAGCCCTCTGGGTGCGTATCTCGACATTCCCGAGATCATCGATCTGGCCAAGCGCCGCGGCGTCGACGCCATCCACCCGGGCTACGGCTTCCTGTCCGAGAATGCGGACTTTGCCCGCGCCTGCGAAGCGGCCGGCATCACGTTCATCGGGCCTCCGAGCGACGTGCTCGGCAAGATGGGCGACAAGCTCTCGGCCAAGCAGATCGCCATGGAGTGCGGCGTGCCGGTCATCCCCGGCTGCTCCGAGCCGCTGCGCGACGGGCAGGAGGCACTCGAGAAGGCCATCAGCTTCGGCTTCCCCGTCATCCTCAAGGCGGCGGCCGGCGGCGGCGGCCGCGGCATGCGCCTGTGCGAGATGCCCGAGGACGTTATCCCCGCGTTCGAGCTCGTCAAGAGCGAGGCACGCAAGGCCTTCGGCAATGACGACATCTTCATTGAGAAATACCTCGTGCAGCCCAAGCACATCGAGGTGCAGATCCTTGCCGACCAGTACGGCAACGTGCGCCACCTCGGCGAGCGTGACTGCTCGCTGCAGCGCCGCTACCAGAAGGTCGTGGAGTTTGCGCCCGCGTGGAGCGTGCCCGAGAGCATCCGTGAGCAGCTGCACGCCGACGCCGTGAAGATCGCCGAGGCCGTCGGCTATGTCAACGCCGGCACGGTGGAGTTCCTCGTCGACCGCGACGGCAACCACTACTTCATCGAGATGAACCCCCGCATCCAGGTCGAGCATACCGTCACCGAGATGGTCACGAACATCGACCTCGTGCGCGCGCAGATCCTCATCGCCGAGGGACAGCCGATCAGCCATCCGGAGATCGGTCTGGGCGACCAGAACAACCTCAAGATCAACGGCTACGCCATCCAGTGCCGCGTGACCACCGAGGATCCGGCCAACAACTTCGCGCCCGACAACGGCAAGATCGAGGCCTACCGCTCCGGCGGCGGCTTCGGCGTGCGTCTTGACGGCGGCAACGTCGGCACGGGCTCGGTCATCTCGCCGTACTATGACTCACTGCTCGTCAAGGTCACGAGCTGGGACTGCACCTTCCCCGCCGTCTGCCGCAAGGCCACCCGCGCCATCAACGAGGAGCACGTGCGCGGCGTGAAGACGAACATTCCGTTCGTGACGAACATCCTCACGCACCCGACCTTCGTCGCCGGCAAGTGCCACACGAAGTTCATCGACGAGACGCCGGAGCTGTTCGAGTTCACCGAATCGCGCGACCGCGCGACCCGCGTGCTCAAATACATCGCCAACATCCAGGTCAACAATCCTGACGCCGAGCGCCATCAGTATGACACGCCGCGCTTCCCGCAGGCGCAGCGCGAGATCACGAAGCAGGACGGGCTCAAGCTCCTGCTCGACACCGACGGCCCCGAGGCCGTCCGCGACTGGGTGCTCGGCCAGAAGAAGCTGCTCATCACCGACACGACGATGCGCGACGCGCACCAGTCGCTGCTGAGCACCCGCCTGCGCACCCGCGACATGGTCAAGGGCGCCGACGGCACGGCCGATATTCTCGCCGACTGCTTCTCGCTCGAGATGTGGGGCGGCGCGACGTTTGACACCGCCTACCGCTTCCTGCACGAGTCCCCGTGGGAGCGTCTGGAGATGCTGCGTGAGAAGATCCCGAACATCCCGTTCCAGATGCTGCTGCGCGGCTCGAACCTCGTCGGCTACGCGAGCTATCCGGACAACCTCGTGCGCGCCTTCATCGCCGAGTCCGCCCGTGAGGGCATCGACGTGTTCCGCGTGTTCGACTCGCTCAACTGGCTGCCGAACATGGAGACCGCCATGGACGAGGTGCTGCGTCAGGGCAAGTTCCTCGAGGGCACCGTGTGCTACACCGGCGACATCCTCGACCCGGAGCGCGACCGCTACACACTGCAGTACTATGTCGACTTCGCCAAGGAGCTCGAGCGCCGCGGCGCGCACATGCTGGCCATCAAGGATATGTCCGGCCTGCTCAAGCCGTATGCCGCCAAGAAGCTCGTCAGCACCCTCAAGCAGGAGGTCGGCATCCCCATCCACCTGCACACGCACAACACCACCGACAACCAGATTGCGACCTACCTCATGGCGGCCGAGGCCGGCGTGGACGTGGTCGACACCGCCATCGGACCGCTGGCCAACCTCACGAGCCAGCCGTCGATGAACGCGCTTGTCGAGTCCCTGCGCGGTCAGGAGCGCGACACCGGCTTTGACCCGCAGCGCCTGCAGGAGCTGGCCGATTACTGGGCCGACGTGCGCCTGCGCTATGAGAGCTTCGACAAGGGCCTCAAGGTCCCCGTCACCGACATCTACCGCTATGAGATCCCCGGCGGCCAGTACACGAACCTGCAGCCGCAGGTCGAGTCGCTCGGCCTCGGCCACCGCTTCGCGGACGTCAAGGAGATGTACCGCACCGTCAACCTCATGCTCGGCGACATCATCAAGGTCACGCCGTCGTCCAAGATGGTCGGCGACCTCGCGATCTTCATGGTGCAAAACGACCTCACGCCCGAGAACATCGTCGAAAAGGGCGAGCACCTCGCCTTCCCCGACAGCGTCGTGAGCTACTTCAAGGGCATGATGGGTCAGCCGCCCTGCGGCTTCCCGAAGGATCTGCAGCGCGTCGTGCTCAAGGGCGAAAAGGCCATCACCGGCCGCCCCGGCGACCTGCTGCCGCCCGTGGACTGGGATCAGCTGCGCAGCGAGATCCGCAAGTTCTACCCGAACTACGAGGAGCCGCGCTCGCTCATCTCGTTTGCCATGTACCCGAAGGTCTATGAGGAGTACATCCGCCACCGCAAGGAGTACGGCTACATCATGCGCATGGGCAGCCACGTGTTCTTCAACGGCATGGCCGTCGGCGAGATGAACAAGATCAACATCGAGGACGGCAAGACCCTCATGATCAAGTACATCGGCCTCGGCGACCGCAACGACGACGGCACGCGCAACGTGCAGTTCGAGCTCAACGGCATGCGCCGCGAGGTCTCCGTGCCCGACCCGACCGCGACCGATTCGGCCAAGACCGTCGTCATGGCCGACCCGAACGACAAGAGCCAGGCCGGCGCGTCCATCCCGGGCATGGTGTCCAAGGTCAACGTCAAGCCCGGCGATCAGGTCAAGGTCAACGACGTGCTCGCCGTGATCGAGGCCATGAAGATGGAGACAAGCGTCGTCGCCCGCATGGACGGCACGATCGACGAAGTCTTTGTCAAGGGCGGCCAGTCGGTCAAGGCCGGCGAGCTGCTGCTGACGATCAAGTAAATCACCCCGGTTTTCATGCGGAGCGCACGCTTGTGCGCTCCGCATTTGCATCTGTCAAAAAGTATTACTTTTTGACAAAGGGGCTGCAGTCTGCTGCGCGCATAATTTGTGCGCCGGCGGCACACAAATTCCACACTTGCAGCCTGAGCGGTATTTTCTCCGCCGCACATGTCGCCGAAGAAAATGATACCCTTGCCGTGCCGCTCTATATGTAGCGGTGCTCAACCACGTACCCGCTGTGCAGCGCGCGCCGCAGCGCGCGCAATCTCGAGCCGCCCGCGCACAACCCCCCCACCAAAACAAGCGCGGGCGGCGAGACGGCAAGGGCGGCGGCACACCTGCCGCCGACCGCGCAGCGACGCGGCGCACACATGCGACGCGGCGCGGAGGACCGAGCGCGCGCCGCCACCACGCACGACACCAAAACAACGGCGGCGCGCGCGGAACTGCGGCGGCGGGGGGGCAGCGCGGACGCGCCCGGGGGAGAACCGCCGCCGCGACCGCTTGATTGATATGATAAAGAGAGCTGCTTATAGCAGCTCATCCATATCGATCGGGCACCATTGTCCCGCATACATGTCGGCGACGTATTCGACGCAGGCCTGTTCTACATCTTCTGCGGTCATTGTCCAGCCATCGGGGATGCAGCCATGCACAGCACCGTGGCATCTGCTGCAGAGCGTGATGAGGTTGTCGGGCTCGCTGTTGCCGCCTTTGCCGCGCGGGATGACGTGGTGGATTTGCAGATACTGCGTGGAATCGCAGAGCGCGCAGCGGTAGCCGTCTCTGCGGTAGATGGATTTGCGGAGCGTGGAATTGATGGAAGCTGAAATCATGGTGTAAATCTCCTTTTATTTGCGCCGCTGCATGACCGTCAAGGCCGATGCACAGCGCAAGGCCGGTGGCGCTGTCAAGCGGCACACGGGCGAAAAAAGGGCGCGGCGCGTGCTCGCGCGCAGACGCGTCCTCTTTTTTGACCGTGCTTTTCGTCAGAAAAGCGGCCTTGCGTGGCTGCATCGTGCATTTCAGCCTTGCACGGTCAATGCTATCCTTGCATAAATCAGGGAGATTTACACGATTTCAGCGGACATATTCCACAGCGACGCGATCCGAGACGCAGAAAGACGGCGCCGCAAGCCGCTCGGAGACGTTTATGCAGATGAATAATCAACAAGATTTCAACATCATTTGGTTGGGTAGCGTGCTAAAGTGTCTGGTTTGCTCTCGCGTGCCGGTCATGCAGCCGTGGAGCGGCTTGCCAAACGTTATGTGAACGCAGCCATTGCCACGTCTTCCCTATGCATTTGCATATACCGCGGTGGGCGCCGCACATGTCGCCGGAGAAAATGATCGGACCTTCTTTCGCCGCTGCGGCGGCGAAACTCTGCGAGGCTTTGACAGGCTGAGACGGAGCGCACGCTTGTGCGCTCCGCATTTTTATGGGCAGACGCGGCGGGAGGTTCCGGATGCGCACCGAGGCCGTCACTTTGCGCTTTTTGTTCCCATCTGCACCGAAAAGGGCTGGAAAAGTCCGCATAGCTATGTTAATATAGACAAATGTAAATCGGTCCGGGTTTCCTGCCCACAGGCATTTATGAGAGGAGTTTTTATCGTGCTTGTGCCCTATTCCTGGTTCCAGATCCTCTGGTACTTCTACATTTACGGCTTTCTTGGCTGGTGCTCCGAGGTGGCGTTTGCCGCCGTCGCGCACGGCAAGTTCGTCAACCGCGGCTTCGTCAACGGCCCCATCTGCTCGATCTACGGCTTCGGCGTCATGAGCGTGCTGCTCGTGCTCGGCCCGCTCAAGAGCAGCTTCTGGCTGCTGTTCGGCGGCAGCGTGCTGTTTACGAGCGCCATCGAATACCTCACCGGCTGGGTGCTGGAAAAGGTGTTTCACGACAAGTGGTGGGATTACTCCAAGCGTCCGCTGAACATCAAGGGCTATGTGTGCCTTGAGTTCTCGGTGCTGTGGGGTCTGGCGTGCGTGTTCGTGGTCGACGTGTTCCAGCCGCTCGTGGCAAAGGCCGTCGACCTCATCCCGAAAAAGCTCGGCTGGGCGCTGCTCGGCACGTTCAGCGCACTGTGGATCGCCGACAACATCATCACCGCCATGGAGATCCGCAAGCTGCCGAAGAAGCTGCGCGCCCTGCAGGCCATCGAGGATTCGCTCACTGCCATCTCCGACGAGATCGGCGAGGAGATCTATATTCGCACGTCAGACGCGAAGGACCGCGGCATGGAGGTTTACACCGGCATGAAGGAAAAGAGCACGGAGCTTGCAGAAAAACGCGCCGAGGCCTCGGTCGAGCGCCGCAGCGAGCTGCTGGCGCGCCGCAGCGAACTGCTGCAGCGCCGCGAGGAGATCCTCAGCCACCGCAACATCGTGCACGAGCGTATCGCGCAGGCGTTCCCGGCGCTGCGCTCCGGCCAGACCAACGGCCGCGCCTTCACCCGTGTGCATGAGCACGCGCAGCGCCGCAAGGAGCTGGCCAAGGCCGTCAAGGCGAAGGCCAAGGCGCTCAAAAACAAAGCAAAAGACCGCGCCTGACCATCCGTCAGGCCGCAGAAAGAAGAAGAAGCATGAATCTCTATCTGATCGGACATGATTACCGCTATGCGGCGGAGCAGATGCTCCTGACGCTGTTTCCCGACGAACGCCCGGAGTATCCGGACGGGCGGCCGACCGGCGACCGCGCGGAGCTGCGGCTCATGTCCGGCACAAAGGTGACGACCGTGACGTGTGTGCTCGTCTACCACGGGCAGACGGCCAACGGCCGCACAAGCGTGCCCAACGGCGAGCTGGCCGACCCTGCCGAAAAAGACCGGCGGCTGCAGGGCGCGGTCAAGCGCGCGTTTTACCGCGCCGCCATGGGCATCGGGCTGCCGCGCCGGCCGTGGGGCATGCTCACGGGCGTGCGCCCCGGAAAGCTCATGACGCCCCTGCTCGCGCAGGGGCTCAATGACGCGCAGGCCGCGCGCCAGTTTGAGCGGCAGTATGATGTCTCCCCCGCGCGCGCCGACCTCGTCGTGCGCACCGCGCACGCCACGCTGCGCGCCATGGAATCGCTCGGCAGCAGGGATGTGTGCCTGTATGTGGGCATCCCGTTTTGCCCGACGCGCTGCGCCTACTGCAGCTTCGTGAGCCAGTCGGTGGAAAAGAGCATGGCGCTCGTGCCGGAGTTTCTGCAGGCGCTCGCCCGCGAGATCGCCGCGACCGCCGAGGCCGTGCGCAAGGCGGGGCTGCGCGTCGTGTCGCTCTACATCGGCGGCGGCACGCCGACCACGCTCTCGGCGCGCCAGCTCGACGCGCTGTGCACGCAGCTGGCCGCGGCGTTCGACCTGAGCGCCCTGCGGGAGTTCACCGTCGAGGCCGGCCGCCCCGACACGATCACCGCCGACAAGCTGCAGGTGCTGCGCGCGCATCGGGTCGACCGCATCAGCGTCAACCCCCAGACGCTCAGCGACCGCGTGCTCAACGCGATCGGCCGCCGCCACACCGCGCAGGATATTTACGATGCGCTGCACCTTGTGCGCGAGACCGGCGGCTTCGCCGTGAACATGGATCTGATCGCGGGGCTTCCCGGCGACACGCCGGACGGCTTTCGCGCCACGCTCGAGCAGGTGCTCGCGCTCGCGCCCGAGAACATCACCGTGCACACGCTCTCACGCAAGCGCGGCTCAAACCTGACGGCGCAGGACGCGCCCCTCCCCGGCGGAGACGCCGTCGGCGAGATGCTCGACTTTGCCGGCACCGTGCTGCCCAGGGCGGGCTACGCGCCGTACTACCTCTACCGGCAGAAGTTCATGTCCGGCGGCTTTGAAAACGTCGGCTGGACGCGGCCGGGTCAGGAAAATCTCTACAACATCTGCATCATGGAGGAGCTGTGCAGCATCCTCGCCATGGGCGGCGGCGCGTCGACGAAGCTCGTGCGCCCCAACGGCGGCAGGCTCGAGCGGCACATCGACCCCAAGTATCCCACGGAATACATTGCCAATATCGACCGCATCTGTGCGGCCAAGGCGGAACTGGAGGCATTTTTCAAATGAGCTATCATCTGCAGGAGATCAACCGCCGCATTCAGGCTGACCCCAAGGAATTCGTCGATGCGAGCGACGCGGCCTATGCCGCGAAGATCGAGCGCGCGGCACGCGCCATCGCCGGAAACGTGCACACGTGCCCGATCGTGCTGCTGTCCGGCCCGTCCGGCAGCGGCAAGACCACCACGGCCATGAAGATCGCCGAGGTGCTGCGCACGATGGGCATCGGCAGCCAGAGCCTCGCCATGGACGACTATTTCCGCACCGTCAACCCGCGCACCGCGCCGCGCACGCCGGAGGGCGACCTTGACCTTGAGTCCCCCGCGTGTCTGGACATGGACCTGCTCGGCAAGCACCTCAACGCCCTCGCCCGCGGCGAGGAGATCCACCTGCCGCGGTACAACTTCGTCACGCGCGTGCAGTCCGGTCCCATCGGCCGCCCCATGCGCCTCGCCAAGGACGAGGTCGTCGTCTGCGAGGGTATCCACGCGCTCAATGACGACATCGCCGCCTACTGCCCGGATGCGTTCCGGCTGTACATCAGCGCGCGCTCCGTCGTCGTCGACGGCGACGGGAACGAGGTGTTCAAGGGCACGTGGATGCGTCTGCTGCGCCGCCTCGTGCGCGACAGCAACTTCCGCGGCACGCCCGCCGCAGCGACGCTGGATATGTGGGCAAACGTCCGCCGCGGCGAAAAGCGCTTCATCTCCCCGTTCAAGGAGCGCGCGAACCTGATGTTCGACTCGTCGTTCCCGTGCGAGGTGTCGATCATGAAAAACTTCGCCGAGCCGCTGCTCGCGGCCGTGCCCGAGGGGGCGGAGCGCTATGCGGAGATCCGCAGCATCCTGCCCGCGCTCGAGCGCTTCGGGACGATCGACCCCGCCCTGCTCGCGCCCGAGAGCATGCTGCGCGAATTTATCGGCGGCGGCGTGTACAGCTACTGAGCGCGCGGCGCCGAATCCTGCAAATATGCAAATACAAAAGCCTTCTCCGTTGGGAGAAGGCTTTTCGTTTTCCTGTGCCGCACGGCGGTTTTGGTGACAGACGCCGCGAAAACGAGCAATTCGATTTGTCACCGCTGCACAGAATCCCGAATCGTGTTTCGGCGTAATTTACAAATATTATAAATCCTGTTCCAATTTCATAAAGAATCTGCTAAAATGAGGATGTCAGGATCCGGACACGCATTTCATGTAACAGGAGGTATCGTATGGAACCGTTTGCGCTTTTGAAAATGATGGGGATCTTTGTGACCGGCGGCATCACCGGACGGATCGTTCTGTATCTGCTCCTGCTCGCCGCCGGCATCGGCGTCCGGTGCGCATTGCAGCGCCGGCGCGATTTCTGGGCGGCTGCGGGCATCAGCGCAGGACTATGGCTCGTATGCGAGATCATCGTCGACATCGGCTCGGTGCATGAGATGTCGATCAGCCTGTTCAGCGCCGCCGCCGCACTGGGCGCGCTGGGCTTCTCGTTCGCACTCGGCCTGGGGCTTGCCGCGCTTGTCTGCCGGCTGCTGCGCCGGAAGCAGCTTGTGTGACCCTATGGCAAATGCCCCCGCGGCCTGAGCCGGCGCAAAAAGGGCCGCCCGCGCCCCGGAGACCGGGCTGTCAAAAACCCGAAAAAGCCGCTCTGACGAGCGGTTTTTTCCGTCGGGCGATTGGGCAATTTTACGGCAGCGGCCGCGCATGAAACCGATGCGTTGGGAACATCGCCGATATGTAAAAAAAGCGTGAATTTTCAATTGACTTGCGCGGCTGTGCATGCTATCATCACCTCAACAAATCACCGATTCATGTTATGCTAAGAGGCGCGGGACTTATCAGTACGTTTTTTGTTTTGTGACAGCATGGGAAAACGGAAAGGAAGTTTCGCCGAAGTTGTCTGCACCCTGTCAGGGCAGGCTTCTGGGGTGTGCCAGAACATGGTACGCACTGTCACGGTAGTGGAGTACTTTGCATAAGAGACATCTGTCAAAGAGCTTTTTTCTGTCGTGCCGCATATTCATGTGCGGCACGATTTTGTTTTATCACAAATTGAGGAGGTAGTTGTATTATGTTTATCGGTACAGCTTGGGCGATCGTTCCGCCGCTTGTGGCAATTATGTTGGCACTGATAACAAAAGAGGTCTACAGCTCGCTGTTTGCCGGATGCCTGCTGGCGGCAGTGTTCGTTTCCGTTTCACTTGTGCCCGAAGGCCTCGGCCTGTGGCCGTCGGTCGGAAACGTCGCGTGGGGAAGCTTTGAGCGGCTGTTCACTTCCATGGCCGAAAATATGGATCTGAACATCCTGATCTTCGACGTTCTGCTCGGCATGATCATTGTTCTGCTGGCGAAGTCCGGCGCTTCCATGGCCTACGGTGCATGGGCGAGCAAGCGCATCAAGAGCAAGAGAGGCGCCATGCTGTCGACCTCGGCGCTCGGCATCCTGATCTTTGTCGACGACTATTTCAACTGCCTGACGGTCGGCAACATCATGCGCCCGATCACCGACAAGTATCATGTGTCGCGCGCAAAGCTGGCCTATATCATCGACGCGACCGCCGCGCCCGTGTGCATTCTCGCGCCGGTCTCCAGCTGGGCGGCAGCCGTCAGCAGCTACATCCCCGAGGGCTATGATATCAACGGCTTCCAGATGTTCTGCGCGGCCATTCCGTATAACTTCTACGCGATCCTGACGCTGATCATGGTCTTCTTTACGAGCCTCTTTCTCATTGATTTCGGCAAGATGCGCCTGCATGAGCGCAATGCGGCGAAGGGCGACCTGTTCACCTCCGGCGGCGAGGAGTTCAAGGACATGGAGCAGTCCGAGCAGGAGGGCAGCGGCAAGGGCCGCGTATCCGATCTGCTCATCCCCATCGTTGTGCTGATCGCCACCGCCGTGTTCGCCATGATCCTCACCGGATACCAGAGCGGCGCGGAAACCGTGATCGAGGCCTTCGCAAACTGCTCGGCAAGCCTGTCGCTCGTGTTTGCAACGTTCATGACCGTGATCGTCATGGCGATCATGTACATCCCCAGAAAGATTATCAGCGCGCGCGAGTTCATCGACTGCCTGGTCGAGGGCTTCAAGGTCATGATCCCCGCCATCACCGTCCTGATCTTTGCATGGACGCTCAAGGGCCTTGTTGACCAGCTGGATATCAGCACGTTCGTGCAGGGCATTTTCAGCAGCAGCACCGCCGTCAGCGTCTTCCTGCCCGCGGCCATCTTCCTCGTTGCGTGCGGCCTCGGCTTCTCCACCGGCACCTCGTGGGGCACCATCGGCATCCTGGTTCCGATCATCGTTCCGATGTGCGCAAATATGCCGGAGGTCATGACCATCTGCATTTCCGCAACGCTGGCGGGCGCGGTCTGCGGCGACCACATCTCCCCCATCTCCGACACGACCATCATGTCCTCCGCCGGTGCGCAGTGCAACCACATCAACCACGTCGAGACGCAGATGCAGTATGCCATCCCCGTCATCGCCGTGTCCGCGGTCAGCTACATCATCGCCGGTGCCGTCAAGCACTGGTACATCGCGCTGCCCATTTCCGTCGTGATCATGCTGGGCGTCATTCTGGTGCTCTACAGGATCTCCGGAAAAAGAGAGACGGCGGACGCCGCATAAACGATGAAGCGAATCGACGTACCTTATATCGATCAGACCGGCGGCGGCGCCCTCACGGGGTGTGAAAGCGTCACCGCGGTCATGTTCCTTCAGTATCTGGGCTGCGATATCTCCATATACGATTTTATCGATCATTATCTGGAAAAAGAGGACTTCACCGAGATCGGCGGCGTCCTGTACGGCCCGAGTCCTTACGACAAGTTTGTGGGCGATCCGTATGACAAGGACGCCATGGGCTGCTATGCGCCGGTGATCCAGAAAACCATGCAGCGCGTGCTCGGAGACAAATACCGCGTGATCGACGAAACCGGGCGCAGCCTGCCCTATCTGCTGCGCACATATATCGACAACGATATGCCGGTCGCGCTCTGGGCGACCATCGACCTGCGCGACATTATCGTCGGCCCGTGCTGGAAGCTCAAGGACAGCGGCGAGGATTTCACCTGGCTCTCCAACGAGCACTGTATGCTCCTCGTCGGCTATGATGAAACGCATTACCTGTTCAACGATCCGTGGAACAACAACGGCGTCATCGCCTATGACAGAGCGACCGTCGAGGATCGCTACCAGAAGCAGCACATGCAGGCTGTGAGCGTGGTCAGAGCCTGATGATACGAAAAAACACACGCCGGAGAGAAAAATCCTCCGGCGTGCGTTTTTTGCCGTGCGTCAGCTCAGCCGCTGCACGAGCGCGTCCCACAGCTCAAGCAGCCGGAAGCGCACGACATAGCCGCCGTCCGAGCCTGTGACAAGGCGCACGTCGCCGTCCGAGAGCGTCTGCACCGTCTGCTCCGAGAGCCCTGCCGCCTGCGCGCACAGCGGCGGGAAGATGACGCACCACCAGTTGTGCCCCGCGCCCGCGCCGAGCGTTACGCGCAGGGAGGTATACACCCCCGCCGGAAGCGCAAACGCGCCGTAGTCGCGCGTCGGGTAGTGCTCGGCGCCGAGGGAAACGCGCACCGGCCGCTCCCCCGCCGCCGTCTGCGCCGCGCGGGCAATGCCGTCGAGGTCGGCCGCGATGATCTGCCGCGCCGTGTCCATATCCGTCACATCGGCGAGCTGCGGCTCGAGATAGGTCAGCACCGCGTCGCGCACCTGCAGCTTCACGGCCTGCTCGGCATCGTCGTCCGAGACCGCGATCACGTGCAGCCGCACGAGCCGCGACGCCAGAAGCGCGCTGCGCGCCTGTGCCCACGTGCCGGTCAGCAGCGTCACGCACACGGCCAGCAGCAGCGCCAGCTCCCACGGCCGCAGGGCGCGGCCGGAATCGATCACAGAGGAATGGGTATGCATCGTATGTCCGCCTTTCTGAGATAAAAACTGCCGGTACCGGGCATCTGTGCTCAGTATCGGCAGTTTTGTTCGGTTTTAATCCTCAGACCTCAAGGCGGTCGATGGTCTCGGTCAAAAAGCACTCGGCATAGTCGCGCGCGAGCCGGCGCTGGGCATAGGCCGCGCTGTCGGCATCGGCAAAGAGGCCGAACACGGCCGAACCCGTGCCGCTCATGACCGCGCCGAGCGCGCCGCCGTCGAGCAGGCGGCTCTTGATGGCCGCGATCTCCCCCTCGCGGCGGGTGAGCACGTCCTCAAAGACGTTGTACATCCGGCGGGCGAGCTTCGGCATATCGCCGTCGGCGAGCGCGGCGCAGATGCCCTCCGTGTCCGGACGGCAGCGCGAGGTGCGCGCATCCACGCGGCGAAACAGCTCCGGCGTCGAGATCGGAAAATCCGGCTTGCAGATCACGACCGGCAGGTGCGGCATGGGCGTGACGGGCGTGAGCCGCTCGCCGCGTCCCTCGGCCAGCATCGTGCCGCCCGCAACGCAGTACGGCACGTCCGAGCCGACCAGCGCGCCCAGCTCCTCAAGCTGCGCACGGGAAAAGCCCGCGCCGGTCAGCCGGTTGAGCGCGCGCAGCACGGCCGCCGCATCCGACGAGCCGCCGCCCAGCCCCGCGCACACGGGGATGCGCTTGTGCAGCCGGATGTGTACGCCGCAGCCGAGCCCCGCGCGCTCCAGAAACACCTGCGCCGCGCGCACGGCCACATTGTCCGCGCCGCAGGGCAGATAGCTGCGGTTGGTCTCGGCGCGGCAGACGCCGGTGCCGTCGAGCGTAACGGTCACATCGTCGTGCAGATCCACGCTCTGCATGATCATGCGCAGGTCGTGAAATCCGTCGGGGCGCGTACCGAGCACGTCCAGCGACAGGTTCAGCTTCGCCCACGCGGCCTCTCTCGCCGTGCCGGTCACAGCGTCTTGAGCCCGAAGAGCAGATCCATGAGCTGCGCGCCGTCGTCCACATACGGGCCCTTGGCGCCGTTGGCCTCGGAATACGGCAGACCGGAGCCGTCGGACACGCGGCTGTCATACAGCACGAACGGCACGGGGTCGGCGCCGTGCGCGCCGTTGGCCATGTACGTCGTGTGATCGGAGAGCAGCAGCAGCCGGAAGTCTTCGCCCGCGGCGCGCAGCGCCTCGGTCACGGGGGCGACGACATCGGCGCTCAGGCGCTCGATGGAGTAGATCTTATGCTCAAGGTCATGGTTGTGCGTGGCCTCGTCGGGTCCCTCGAGGTGCAGCGCCACGAAGTCGTGCCGCTTGAGCACATCCAGCGCGGCGGCGACCTTGGCGGCGTAGTCGGTGTCCCACTCGCCGGTCGCGGTCGGGACGGTGACGGCCTCAAGTCCGGTCAGGATGCCGATGCCGTGGCACAGCGGCACGGCCGAGACGACGCCGCCGTCCGAGCCGTAGTGCTCGGGGAAGTTCGGCAGCGCGGCCGCCGTGCCCTCCGCCCAGAACCAGACGCCGTTGGCCGGAAGCTTTCCGGCGGCGCGGCGCGCAACGTTGATCGGGTGCTGATCGAGGATATCGAACGCGCGGCGCATAAGCTCGCGCAGCACGTCCGCATTCGGGCAGCCGGCGGGCAGGATCGGCCCGATCTCCTCGCCGAGGTGATCGTGCGGCGGCGCAAGCCGGATGCCCTTGATGTCCACATGACTCTGCACCGCGAGGTGGCGGAACGACGAGCCCTTGTGCACGACCATGCCGGCCTGCTCGGCCAGCGGACGGAAGTCCGGGTGGGCAAAGAGCGCCGTCACGAGCTCGTCCGATTCGCGTCCCTCGATGCTCCCCGCGCTGTGGGAGATGATGTGCTTGTGCTCGAACGGCACGTCCTCGTCGGCATACGTGACCATGTTGCAGCGGTAGCACGCGTCGCCGGGGGCGAGCCGGATGCCGGAGGCCGCCGCCTCGAGCGGGGCGCGGCCGAAAAAGTACTTGCGCGGCGAGCAGCCGAAGATGGACATGATGGCCGTGTCGCTGCCGGGGGCAAAGCCGTCGGGCACGTTGCGCACGCTGCCGAGCACGCCGTGGCGCGCGAGATCGTCGATCGCGTCCTTTTTCGATGCCTCGAGCGGCGTGCGGCCGCCGAGCGTGTCGAGCGGATGGTCGGCCATACCGTCGCCGATGACGAGAATATACTTCATACTGTATCCCTCTTTCCGGAAATTTTTTTACCGCGGGGTGTCCTGTGGGATGCCGGACGCCGCAGCTTTTTACTGTCTCTCAGTATATACTATTTTCCCCCCTTTGTGAAGCGGGCGAGCGGCCGCCGGACGCTTTTTCTGTTTGTAGAATTCAACGAAATTATTTCAAAACCGGAATTGGGTATTGGCATCTTTTCGCCGTCATGATATAGTAGAATACTGTTAAGTATCCGCTAATTTTCCGCTAAGAAAGCTTCTCCCCGGTCACCGGGGCTGCAAAAACGGGAGGGACAGAACATGTCGACCGGACAATATCTGCTCGGCGGCGCGGCCGGACTGGTCTTCGGCCTGCTCGTTGCCGCCGGCAACACCCTGCTGACGCGCCGCAGTCTGCTGCGCGCCAGGCAAAACACCGCATCCGTCATGGGCACGAGCGGCCTGCGGCAGGTCATCAACCTCGCGGCGCTCGTACTGGTCTATCTGCTGCGCGGCGTCGTGCCGCTGCCGCTGGCCGGCACGCTCATCGGCACGGCCGTCGGCCTGTCGGGCGGCAGCATCGCCGGCGTATGGATCCTCGCGCGAAAAATGGACGACACCATCCCCGCCGAGTGCGTGGAGGTCGCGGACGCGCAGGAGCTGCCGGACGCCGCGCAGGAACACACGCCGGAGCACGACCCGGCGGACGAACGGAGGGACGACACAAATGGGTGAGACAAACGTACTGTTTTCCATCGGACCGCTGGAGGTCACCGGCGCGGTCGTGACCATGTGGGTCATCGTGGCCGTGCTGGCGCTGGTATCGTGGCTGGCGACGCGGAAGCTGCGCGACGTGCCCGGCCCGCTGCAAAACGCTGCCGAGATGGCCGTGGAAAAGCTGCAGGGCTTTTACGGCGGCATCATGGGTCCGGCCAACGCCCGGCGCTACTTCCCGATGATGGCGACGTTTTTCATCTTCATCGTCGTGTCCAACTACATCGGGCTGCTGCCCGGCGCGGGCGAGGTGTTCACCGTGCCGACGGCCACGCTGTCCGTCACGGCAGGTCTGGCCATCATCGCCTTTTGCATGACGCACACCGTCGGCATCCAGCGCCGCGGTCTGGGCGGCTATCTCAAGAGCTTCATCAAGCCCTTCCTGCTCATGCTGCCGCTCAACCTCATCGAGCAGATCGTGCGGCCGTTTTCCCTCGCGCTGCGTCTGTACGGCAACCTCTACGGCGAGGAAATGGTCACGCACGAGCTTGGCAATCTCTTCCCGCTCGTGCTGCCGCTGCTCATGCAGGTGCTCAGCCTGCTGTTCTGCCTGATCCAGGCCATCGTGTTCACGATGCTGCTGTCGATCTATATCGAGGAAGCCATCGAGGAGTGACGTCCTGCATCCCATAGACCCACAAGGAAAGAAGATTCAGATATCCGAAAAACATTAGGAGGAAAAGAGTTATGTCAACCGGAATCATTGCGATCGCCGCCGCGCTCGCCATCGCCATCAGCACCATCGGCCCCGCCATCGGTCAGGGTCTGACCGCCGCCCACGCCATGGACGCCATCGCGCGCCAGCCGGAAGTGGCCGGTACGATCCGCTCGAACATGATCATCGCCATGGGTCTGCTCGAATCGCTGACGATCTATGGCCTGCTGATCGCGTTTCTGCTGATCGGCAAGATCGGCTGAGAAGCACGGGATAAGGGAGGCACACGCTTTGAGCATCAACATCTCCGAACTCATCTGGACGGTGATCTGCTTTTTCGTGCTGCTGGTGGTTTTGAAGAAGCTGCTGTTTGACCCGCTGGTGTCGTTCATGGCCGCGCGCGACGCGCGCATTCAGGACGGGATCAGCGCCGGGCGCATCGCCCAGCAGCAGCTCGATGCGGCCGCACAGGCGCGCGACGACGCGCAGCGCCGGCAGTCCGCCGCAGCGGATGCGCTGCTGGCCGAGGCCAAGAGCGCGTCCGAGCGCAAGCGCGCCCAGGCGCTGCAGGCCGCGCATCAGCAGGCCGCGCAGGCCACGCGCGACGTACGTGCGCGCGTGCGCAGCGAAGAGGCCGCCGCTGCCGCCGCCGTGGACGCGAAGCTGCCCGAGCTCGTCACGGCACTGACCGGCGGCCTGCTCGGCAGCGACGCCGCCGAGCGCAGCGCCGCACAGATCCGCCAGTGGGTCGCCCCCACGCATGAGGGCTGAACCATGAATGAAATGAATCGAAAGGGGGCGGCGACACCGTGGAATTTCTGAGAGCCATCGGCCCCGTCTTCAACTTCCTGCTGCTGGCGCTGGCGCTGATCTTCCTGACGCGCAAGCAGATCCGCAGGCTCTTTCAGGAGCGCCGCGACCGCATAGCCGATGCGCTCGGCCGCGCGGCGGACGCGCAGGATCAGGCACGCCACACCGCCGAGGACATCGCCGAGGCGCAGCAGGCCGCCGACGCGCAGGCGCGCGCCCAGCTTGCCGACGCACAGGCGCAGGCCGAGGCCAACACCGCCGCTGCCGACGCCGAGACCGCGCGCGAGGCCGAGGCCGTGCGCCGCGGCGTGGCGCAAACCGAGGCGCAGCTGCGCAGCGACATGGAGGACCGCGTGAGCGACGCGGCCATCGGCCGCATCACGGCGGCGACCGCCGGAGTGCTGGCGCAGGACGCCTTTGCGCCCGCGCGTGCCGCGCTCGTGAATGAATTTGTCGCCCACATCGGCGAATATCTGACCACTCAGCCGAGCGACGCGCTCACCCTCGCCGAGGCCGGCACGCTGACCGTGGCGGTCGAGACGGCCGAGCCGCTGCCCGCCGCCGCGCTCGACGCGCTCAGGGACACGCTCACGCGCGCCTACGGTCATGTCACGTGCATGACGACGGTGCGCCCGGAGCTGATCGGCGGCGTGTGTCTGCGCATCGGCGACACGCACTATGACGGCACGCTGCGCCACGCGCTCGACCTGCTCGAGCAGGACGCGGCCAACAGCGTCCTGCACACCACGGACGAAAACCCCGATCTCGCCGCGTGCATCCGCGACCGGCTCGCGGACACGCACGTTGCCATCGACGTGTTCCAGACCGGCGTCGTCACGAGCCTGTCCGACGGCATCTGCCGCGTGCGCGGCATGGCCGACGTCATGGCCGGCGAGCTGCTTGCCTTCGACGGCACGCTGCGCGGCATGGTCATGGACCTCGGCCGCGAGGACATCGGCGTCGTCCTGCTCGGCCCCTACGGCCATCTGCAGGAGGGCGACCGCGTGCGCCGCACGGGGCAGATCATGTCCGTGCCCGTGGGCGAAGAGATGATCGGCCGCGTGGTCGATGCGCTCGGCCGCCCGATCGACGGTCACGGCCCGATCCGCACGACGGAGCGCCGCGCCATCGAAAGCCCCGCGCCCGGCGTCATCGCGCGCAAGGGCGTGAGCGTCCCGCTGCAGACCGGCATCAAGGCCATTGACGCGCTCGTGCCGATCGGCCGCGGCCAGCGCGAGCTCATCATCGGCGACCGACAGACCGGCAAGACCGCCATCGCCATCGACGCCATCCTCAACCAGAAGGACACGGGCGTGCTGTGCATCTACGTCGCCATCGGCCAAAAGGAATCGACCGTCGCGGGCGTCGTGCAGAAGCTGCGCGACCGCGGCGCCATGGCATACACCACCGTCGTGTGCGCGCACGCGTCGGAGACCGCGCCCATGCTCTACATCGCGCCCTATGCGGGCGCCGCCATCGGCGAATACTTCATGTATCACGGCCGCGACGTGCTCATCGTCTATGATGACCTGTCGAAGCAGGCAGTGGCTTACCGCGAGATCTCCCTGCTGCTGCACCGTCCGCCCGGACGCGAGGCCTACCCCGGCGACGTGTTTTATCTGCACTCGCGTCTGCTCGAGCGCGCCGCGCGCCTGAGTGAGGCCGCCGGCGGCGGCAGCATGACCGCCCTGCCCATCATCGAGACGCAGGCGGGCGACATCTCGGCCTATATCCCGACGAACGTCATCTCCATCACCGACGGGCAGATCTTCCTTGAGACGGATCTGTTCCACGCCGGTGTGCGCCCGGCCATCAACGTGGGTCTGTCCGTGTCGCGTGTCGGCGGCGCGGCGCAGCTCGGCGCGATGAAGCAGGTCGCCGGCCGTCTGCGCATGGATCTGGCCCAGTACCGCGAGCTTGCGTCGTTCGCGCAGTTCGGCTCGGATCTGGACAAAGCCACGCGCGACACGCTCGCACGCGGCAGCCGCATGACCGAGCTGCTGAAGCAGCCGCAGTACGCGCCCATGGACGCGGCCGATCAGGTCGCGGTGCTCTTCGCCGCCGGCGAGGGGTATACCGACTCGATCGCCGTCGAGGACGTGCCGCACTACGCCGAGGCGCTGCTTGCGCGCATCCACCGCACGTATCCGGAGCTGCACGCGCTCGTGCACAGCGGCAAAAAGCTTCCGCCCGAGGCGCTCGAGCGGCTGCGCACGCTTGCCGACGAGACGCTCAGGGATCTATGATGCACCATCCCCGCCGCCGGCAGAGAGGAGGAACGCCCCTTGACAAACCTGCATAAGATCCGCGCGCGCATCCGCAGCGTGAACAGCACGCAGCAGATCACCCGCACGATGAAAATGATCGCCGTGTCCAAGCTGCGCAAGACGCAGACGAGCCTTGCGGGCGTGCGCCTGTTTGCCGACAAGGGGCAGGAGGTGCTCAACGCCCTGCTCGCCGGCGACGTCGCCTTCGAGCACCCGTATCTCACGCCCCGGCGCCGTGTCGGGCACGTGTGCTACGTGGTGTTCTGGGGCAACCGCGGCCTGTGCGGGGCATACAATCAGGTGCTGCTGCGCTATCTGGAGCAGCTCGTGCACGCCGAGGCGCGCCCCTGCTCCGTGATCGTGTGCGGCCGTTGGGGACGCGACGTCCTCGCCGGAACGGATCTGCCCGTGCGGGAGGTCTGTGCCGGGCTGAGCGACACGCCCACCATGGCCGAGGCGCTCGAGATCGCCGAGACGCTCAAAAACCTCTACCGCACCGGTGAGGCGGACGAGATCCACCTCGTCTACCAGCGCTTCGACTCCGTGCTGCACCAGACCCCGGTGCACCGGCAGCTGCTGCCCGCCGCACCGGAGGCCGACGCCCCCGCCGCGAACAACAACTATCTGTTCGTGCCGGACGCGCAGACCGTGCTCGACAACGTGCTCGAGCTGTACCTGAACAACACGGTCTACGCCGTGATGCTCGAGGCGCGCGTGGGCGAGCACGCCGCGCGCATGACCGCGATGACCGCCGCCACGGACTCGACGGCGGAGCTCATCGAGGAGCTGAATCTGGAATTCAACCGTGCGCGTCAGGCCGCCATCACGACCGAGATCTCCGAGATCGTCGGCGGCAGCGCCGCACTCAGGCAATCAAAGGGATCTGACTAACACCGCGGCGGCAGCGCCGCGTCCCACGAAGGGAGAACGTATGGAAAACGGTATCGTCAAAAGGGTCATCGGCCCGGTGGTGGACGTGCAGTTCCCGGCCGGAAAGCTGCCGGAGATCAACAACGCCATCGAGGTGCACACCGGCGAGCGGCGCATCGTCATGGAGGCGGTGCAGCAGCTCGGCGACAACACGGTGCGCTGCATCTCGCTCTTTTCCACCGACGGACTGCAGCGCGGCTGCCGCGCCGCCGACACCGGCACGAGCGTGAAAATGCCCGTCGGTGAGGCGACGCTCGGCCGCATGTTCAATGTCATCGGTGAGCCGATCGACGGCAAAGGCCCGGTCAACGCCGCGGAATATCTGCCCATCCACCGCGAGGCGCCGGCCTTTACGGACATCGCCCCCGCGACCGAGCTGCTCGAGACCGGCATCAAGGTCGTCGACCTGCTCGCGCCCTATGCCAAGGGCGGCAAGATCGGTCTGTTCGGCGGCGCGGGCGTGGGCAAGACCGTGCTTATCATGGAGCTCATCCGCAACATCGCCTACGAGCACGGCGGCTACTCCGTCTTTGCCGGCGTGGGTGAGCGCTCGCGCGAGGGCAACGACCTCTGGAACGAGATGAACGAGTCCGGCGTCATCAGCAAGACCGCGCTCGTCTTCGGTCAGATGAACGAGCCGCCCGGAGCGCGTCTGCGCGTGCCGCTGTCGGGTCTGACGATCGCGGAGAACTTCCGCGACGAGTCCGGGCAGGACGTGCTGCTGTTCATCGACAACATCTTCCGCTTCACGCAGGCGGGCAGCGAGGTGTCGGCGCTGCTCGGACGCATGCCCTCCGCCGTCGGCTATCAGCCCACACTCGCGACCGAGATGGGCAAGCTTCAGGAGCGCATCACGTCCACGCGCAACGGCTCGGTCACGTCCGTGCAGGCGATCTACGTCCCTGCCGACGACCTGACCGACCCCGCCCCCGCCACGACATTTGCCCACCTCGACGCCACGACCGTGCTCGACCGCGCCATCTCCGAGCTCGGCATCTACCCGGCTGTCGACCCGCTCGGCTCCACGTCGCGCATCCTCGAGCCGGACATTCTCGGCAAGCGGCACTATGACACTGCGCGCGCCGTGCAGCGCGTGCTGCAGAAGTATAAGGATCTGCAGGACATCATCGCCGTGCTCGGCATGGACGAGCTGAGTGCGGAGGACAAGGCCGCCGTCAACCGCGCGCGGCGCATCCAGCGCTTTTTGTCGCAGCCGTTCCACGTGGCGGAAAACTTCACCGGCATGGCCGGAAAGTACGTCCCGCTCTCGGAGACCATCCGCGGCTTTGAGGCCATCCTCGGCGGCGAGTGCGACGACATTCCCGAGCAGGCGTTCCTGTTCTGCGGCTCGATCGACGACGTGCTGCGCAAGCGCGACGCGCTCAAGTGAGGCACGCCATGACGGACACACTGCATCTGGAGATCATCACGGCCGGCGGCGCGGTCGTGGACGCGCAGGCGGCGCAGGTCACGCTGCCGCTCGCCGACGGCGAGGCCGGCATCCTGCCGGGGCACGCGCCGCTGCTCGGCGCGCTCGTGTGCGGCGTCGTGCGCTACACGGCCGCCGGCAAGGAGCACTACTGCGCCGTGAGCACCGGCACGGTGAATGTCGCCGCCGGGAACGTGACCGTGCTCGCCCGCACGGCCGAGCGCGCGCCGGACATCGATCTTGCCCGCGCCGAGTCCGCGCTGCGCCGCGCCGAGTCGGATCTTGCCGCACGCGGCATGGAGATGAACATCTCCACGCCCGAGGCCGCACGCGCACGCGCAAAGGCGCGCATCCGCGCAGCGGAGCTCTGGCGCAAAAACGGGTAAAAAAGGTCTGAAATTCCCCGCGGACGCCCCCGCATCCGGGCTGCCGCGGGGTTGCATTTTGGGCTTCAATATGAGAAAATGCCTGTGTATTGCTTACGCAGGCATTTTTGCTTTTCCCTCCCTGCGCGCGGACATGGCTGCCGCGAAAGCCGAAAAAACGGCGCGCATTTTTGCGCGCGTTTCACCCCCCGCCCCCCGCGGGAAGGCGGCGGCAGCTCTCCCGCACGCGCTCATCCATCATCTATCATCAAACAGGAGATGTATCCCATGTCCCAACCGAAACGCGGCCGCAGCTCACAGGCCCAAAACCATCTGATCACCATCCTGCTCGCGCTCGTCATCGCGGGGCTTTCCATGTGGTTCGGCGCCGGCCGTGACGGCGGAAGCGATCCCGACGCCGCCGCCACCCCCATGCCCGGCAGCGGCCTGACCGTGACGTATCTCGACGTCGGACAGGGCGACTGCACACTGCTGCAGTGCGGCGGGCAGACCATGCTCATCGACGCCGGCATCGGCGAGCAGGCAAACCACATCACGACCTACCTCAAGCAGCAGGGCGTCAAAAGCATCGACTACCTCGTGTGCACGCACGCGCACGCCGACCACTGCGGCGGCATGAAGGCCGTCATCGCGGCCTTTCCGGTGCACACGTTCTACAGCTCCGTCACCTCGAGCAGCAACGGCGCGTTCCAGCGCGTCATGCGCGCGGCAGAGACGGCGAATCTCGCCATCACCGTGCCGGGCGTCGGCGACACCTTCGCCCTCGGCGGCGCGACCGTGACCGTGCTCGGCCCGCAGAAGCACTACAGCGACGTCAACGACCAGAGCCTCATCCTGCGCGTGGACTACGGCAGCAACGCCTTCCTCTTCACGGGCGATGCCGAATACCAGAGCGAGACGGACGTGCTCGACGCGGGCGAAAACGTCCGCTGTGACGTCATCAAGGCCGGTCACCACGGCAGCCGCACCTCCACGGGCTACCGCCTGCTGTATGAGGCGCAGCCAAAATACGCCGTCATCAGCTGCGGCGCCAGAAACGAATACGGCCACCCGCACGACGACACGCTCAGCCGTCTGCGCGACGCGGACGTGACCGTCTACCGCACGGATCTCAACGGCACGGTCGTCTGCCGCTCCGACGGCACGAACCTCACCTTTACCACCGAGAAAGAAGGATAATACCCATGCACCGCACCCCCTCGCCGGCGGCCGCGTTCTGGCTTGCCGCGTTCACATACTTCATCTGGGGCTTCACGTTTCTCGCCTCGCGCGTCGCGCAAAATTACGGCACGCCGTTCGTGCTGCTGTTCTGGCGCTTTGCGCTGGCGTTCGTGCTGCTGAACCTGCTGTGCCTGACGGGGCGCTTTCATGTGCATCTGCGCGGGCGCGATCTCCGGCCGGTGCTGCTGGCGGGACTGTTTGAGCCCGTGCTCTACTTCCCCTGTGAGCAGTACGGTCTCAAGCTCACGAGCACGTCGTTTTCCGGCGTCATGATCGCGCTCATCCCGCTGTGCTCGCTCATCTACGGGGCGGTGTTCCTGCACGAAAAGGCCACGCGGCGGCAGGTGCTGTTTTCGGTGCTGTCCGTCGCGGGCGTGATCGTGCTGGCCGTCTACGCCTCCGGCATCGGCTCGGGCAGCGTGCCCGGCTTTTTCATCCTGCTCGGCACGGTCTTTGCCGGTGCAGCCTACATGGTCGCCTGCCGCGCCTGCTCCGACAGCTTTTCGGCCTTTGAGCGCACATATGTCACGTGCCTGATGGGCGCGGCGGCGTTCGGCGTACTGTCCCTGCTCGAGCACCGGCACGATCTGAGCGCCGTCGTGCAGCCCATGACGCACGCGCCCTTCGTACTGGCGATCCTGTTTCTGAGCGCGGTGGCCTCGGTGCTGTCCTATCTTGCGCTCAACCGTGCGCTCGAGGTGCTGCCCGTCGCGCGCACCGCGGTGCTCATCAATCTCTCGACCGTTGTGTCCGTGCTCACCGGCGTGCTCATTTTGCACGAGCCGTTCGGCTGGATCAGTGCCGCGGCCTCGGCCGCCATCCTCGTCGGCATCTGGGGCGCGCAGCGCTTCGCCGCGCCGGCGCCGGCCATGAGCGGCGGCCGTGAGCACAGCCGGACACAAACTACTTTCACATCAGAAGGATGACCCCTATGCAATCTACCGAACAGAAAATCGAACGCGCCGCGCTGGCCGGTCTCGCCGCGGCGTGCATGGACGAGCGTGAGCGCTCGACGGAGGTCTCTCTCGCCGAGCTTGCCGCGCTCGTAGAAACGGCCGGCGGGCAGCCCGCGGCAGCGCTGCTGCAGAGCAAGCCCACGCCCGACCCGCGCACCTTCCTCGGCGAGGGCAAGGTGGCGGAGCTGCGGGAGCTGATCCTCGCCAACGACTGCGACCTCGCGGTGTTTGACAACGAGCTCTCCCCGTCGCAGATGCGCGTGCTCGAGGAGGAGCTCGGCGTGCGCGTGCTCGACCGCTCGGGCCTGATCCTCGACATCTTCGCCCAGCGCGCCCGGACGCGCGAGGGGCAGCTGCAGGTGGAGCTGGCGCAGTACCAGTACCTGCTGCCGCGCCTGACCGGTATGTGGACGCACCTCGTGCGCCAGACGGCGTCCGGCGGCTCGTCGCCGATCGGCACGCGCGGCCCCGGCGAGACGCAGCTTGAGACCGACCGCCGCCACATCCGCCGCAAGATCCAGAAGCTGCAGGCCGAGCTTGAGGACGTGCGCAAGGTGCGCCGCACCCAGCGCCGCCGCCGCGAGAAAAACGCCATGCCCGTCGTCGCGCTCGTCGGCTACACGAACGCCGGAAAGTCCACCCTGCTCAACTGCCTGACGGGATCGGACATCCAGGCCAACGACCGCCTGTTCGACACGCTCGACACGACCACCCGCCGCTGGCGCATCGACGCCGCGCAGGAGGTACTGCTCTCGGACACGGTCGGCTTCATCCGCAAGCTGCCGACGCATCTGGTCGAGGCGTTCAAGGCCACGCTCGAGGAGCTGACGTATGCCGACGTGCTGCTGCACGTGATCGACCTCTCCAACCCCGAGTGGGAGGCGCAGGCCGACGTCGTCGACCGGCTCATCGACCAGCTCGGCGCGGCGCACACGCCGTGCATCCGTGTGTTCAATAAGTGCGACGCCTATCTCGGCATCCTGCCGCACGGGGAGGACGTCGTGTGCATCTCCGCGCGCAGCGGCGAGGGCACGAACGAGCTGACCGAACGCGTGCGCGCGATCCTCGGCCGCGCCGACCACCATGTGACGCTGCTGCTGCCGTATGCGCAGGGCGCGCTGCTTGAGACGCTGCACCGCGACTGCGCCGTGCTGCGCACCGACTACCGCGACGACGGCATCGTGCTCGAGGTGATCATCCACCCGGAGCAGTGGCCGCGGCTCGAGCCGTTCGTCATCCCGGACGAGGAGGTCTGAACATGGACAGCTATCGCATCCCGACAGGCAGCGGCGCATCGGAATACGTGGAAAAGCGCTCGCGCTTTCTCGGCCTCGTGCAGCCGGTGCGCTCGGAGGACGAGGCGCGCGAGATCATCGCCGCCTGCAAAAAACAGCACCACGACGCGCGGCACAACTGCTGGTGCTATCTGCTGCGCGACGGCACGGAGCGCTACTCCGACGACGGCGAGCCGCAGGGCACGGCCGGCATCCCGATGCTGGAAGTGTTTCGCCGCGCGGGCGTGACGAACGCCGTCTGCGTCGTCACGCGCTATTTCGGCGGCGTGCTGCTCGGCACGGGCGGCCTGCTGCGGGCATATACCGCCGCCGCTGCCGATGCGCTCGCAGACGCGGGGATCTCCGTGGTGCGCCGCTGGCTCGCGTGTGAGGTCAGCACGCCCTACGCGCTCTATGAGCCGGTGCGCGCGGCCGTCGCCGCGCTCGGCGGCGTCGTGCAGGAGACGCAGTATGCCGCCGCCGTGACACTCTGCGCCCTGCTGCCGGAGGAGGCCGGCGAAGCCTTTGCCGCGCAGGTGCGCGACCTGACGGCCGGCCGCTGCGCCGTGCGCCCCGTCGGCGAGACGGAGCGCGCCGTCCCCCTTCCGGACGCCGGTCTGTGAGCGGCGCAAAAGCGACCTACACCCCATCAGGAGGTTTTTTGATATGGATCTGACCCTTTCCGATTTCACCGCGCAGCTTGCCTCTGCGCAGCCCGCGCCGGGCGGCGGAGGCGCGGCCGCGCTCACCGGGGCGCTGGCTGCGAGCTTAGCCGCGATGGCGGCAAACGTCACGGCGGCAAACCCCCGCTATGCCGAGCGCAGCGACGCGCTGCGCTCGCTCATCGACGCCTGTGAGACGCAGCGCACGACGCTGCTCGCGCTCATCGAGGCGGACGCGACGGGCTTTCTGCCGCTGCAGCAGGCCTATGCCATCCCCAGGACCGACCCCGACCGCGCAGCGAAGCTCGCGGCCGCCGCGCAGACGGCCTGTCTCGCGCCGCTGGCCATGCTGGAGCACTGCGCGCAGACCGCGCTGCTGCTGACCGCAGCGCTCGAGACGACAAGTCCCCTCCTGCGCTCGGACGTCGGCTGCGCTGCCGCTTTGTGCCGCGCCGCGGCGGAGGCTGCGGCCATGAACGTGTTCGTCAACACCGGTCTGCTCGCGCCGGACGATCGCGCCGCGGCCGAGGCGCGCGCCGGGCATCTGCGCGCGACCGTGGTGCAAAGCTGCGCACAGACCGCGGACGCGGTGTTTTCCGCGCTGCGCGGGGAGGGCTGAACGATGGCAAAACGTCTGACCGGTGCGCCGGTCGCAAAGGAGATCTATGCGCAAGTGCGCGAAAAGGCGGCCGCGCTCGGCACGCAGCCGTGTCTTGCGGCGGTGTCCGTGGGCGCGCGGCCGGATGACCGCGCCTATCTGCGCAGCATCGCGCGCTCGGCGGACGGGTGCGGCGTGGCCGTGCGCCCGGTCGACCTCCCGGCTGACTGCACGGCGGATGCCCTGACCGGCACGCTGCGCGCCCTGAGCGCGGACGACACCGTGCACGGCGTGCTGCTGCTGCGGCCGCTGCCGAAGACGCTGCGCGCGCAGCACATTCTTGACGCGCTCGACCCCCGCAAGGACGTCGACGGCATGACGACCGCATCGCTCGGCGCGCTGCTGACGGGTGCGGCGGGCTTTGCCCCCTGCACGGCCGAGGCGTGCCTGCACCTGCTGCGCGCCTATGGCTTTGACCCCGCGGGCCGGCGCGTGACCGTCGTCGGCCGCAGCCTCGTCATCGGACGTCCGGCGGCGCTGCTGCTCACGCGCGCAGACGCGACCGTGACGCTCTGTCACCGGAAAACGCCCGACCTTGCCGCGCGCTGCCGCGAGGCCGACATACTCCTCGCCGCGGCGGGCGCGCCGGGGCTCATCACGCCTGCGTGCGTGCATCCGGAGCAGATCGTGCTCGATGCGGGCGTGACCGCGCTGCCCGACGGCACGCTGCTCGGCGACGTGGCGGCGGAAGCGGCCGAGGCTGTCGCCGCGTGCACGCCCGTTCCCGGCGGCGTCGGCAGCATCACGACGGCGCTGCTGCTGTTACACATCGTGCAGAGTGCCGAAAATTTTCACCGTTTTTAAGCAATTATTCACAAACTGTTGTTCTTTTCCGCAGCGAATACCGCTATAATATTCGGTATACTCACTTTGGAGGCAGAGCTTTGGCCAACCTGATCGAAAAAATAAAAGACAAGCGTGCGCCCGAGCCCGAAGCACCGGCGCGGCGCGACATTCCGGTCGTGCACCCCGCCCCGGAGCAGGGGCTCACGAGCGCGCAGGTGCGCGAGCGCACGGACGCCGGCTGGACGAACGCGCCCGTTGACCCGCCCGGCAAGACGGTCAAGCAGATCGTCCTGAGCAACATCTTCACCTACTTCAATATGCTGTTTTTCCTGCTGGCGCTGTGCGTGATCGCGGTGCAGCAATGGCTGAACCTGACGTTCATGGGCGTCATCATCGTCAACACCGCCATCGGCATCGTGCAGGAGCTGCGCTCGAAGAAAACGCTCGATAAGCTCAACATCCTCGCGTCCCCAAAGGCCGTCGCCGTGCGCGACGGCAAGCGTATGACCGTGGACACGGCGCAGCTCGTGCGCGACGATATCGTCATCTTTGCCGCCGGCAACCAGATCTATGCTGACGCCGTGGTCGCGTCCGAGAGCTGCTACGTCAACGAGGCGCTCATCACGGGCGAGTCGGACGAGATCAGGAAAAATCCCGGCGACAAGCTCCTCTCCGGCAGCTTCGTCGTCAGCGGTATGTGCCGCGCGCAGCTGACCGACGTCGGCGCGGATTCCTACGTCTCGCGCCTGACGCAGGAGGCCAAGCGCGCCAAAAAGCCGCAGCAGTCGGAGATGATGCGCGCGCTGCAAAACCTCGTCAAGTGGATCGGCGTGATCGTCATCCCGCTCGGCGTGGTGATGTTCATCAAGGAATACGTGTGGCTCGGCCGTGAGGTTCCCATCGCCGTGACGAGCACGGTCGGCTCCATCATCGGCATGATCCCCGAGGGGCTGTACCTGCTGACGAGCCTTGCGCTCGTGGCGGGCGTGGTGCGTCTGGCGCAGCGCAAGACCCTTGTGCACGAGCTCGGCTGCATCGAGACGCTCGCGCGCGTGGACACGCTGTGCGTGGACAAGACCGGCACCGTGACGGAAAACAAGATGATCGTCGAGGACGTCTGTCCCCTGTGCGACGACCGCTTCACGCTCGACGACATCCGCATGATCATGGCCGACTACGTTTACGCCATGCAGGCGGACAACGACACCATGGCGGCGCTGCGGCGCTATTTCACCGGCGAAAAGACGCAGGACGCGACGGCGACGCTGCCGTTCTCGTCGGCAAAGAAATACGGCGGCGTGTCGTTCCACGCCGAGGAGACATATCTGCTCGGCGCGCCGGACGTGCTGCTCGCCGGACGGGACAATCCCTATCAGGAGCAGATCGAGGGCTACTCCGCCAAGGGCTGCCGCGTGCTGCTGCTGGGCATGTATGACGGCGCGCTCTCGGACGAGACGCTGAGCGCCGACCTGCTGCCGATCGCGCTGATCCTGCTCTCGAACAAGATCCGCGCCGAGGCGCCGGAGACCTTCGGCTACTTCGCCGCGCAGGGCGTGGACGTGAAGGTCATCTCCGGCGACAATGCGCGCACGGTGGCCGAGGTGGCCAAGCGCGCCGGCATCGAAAACGCCGACCGCTTCGTCGACGCGCGCACACTCACGAGCGAGGAAGCCATCCGCGACGCGGCGGGCAGGTACACGGTCTTCGGCCGCGTGACCCCGGCGCAGAAGCGCAGCCTCGTGCAGGCGCTCAAGGCCGACGGGCACACCGTGGCCATGACGGGCGACGGCGTCAACGACGTGCTCGCGCTCAAGGAGGCCGACTGCTCGATCGCCATGGCCTCCGGCAGCGACGTGGCGTGTCAGGTGTCGCACATCGTGCTGCTCGACTCCAACTTCGCCTCCATGCCGTCGGTCGTGGCGGAGGGGCGCCGCGTCATCAACAACATCGAGCGCAGCGCGTCGCTGTATCTGGTCAAGAACATCTTCTCGTTCTTCCTCGCGTTTTTCACGCTCTTTGCCACGCTGCCCTACCCGTTCAGCCCCGCGCAGCTCACGCTCGTGAGCGCCGTGACCATCGGCATCCCGTCGTTCATTCTGGCCATGGAGCCGAACGAGAGCCTCGTCAAGGGAAAATTCCTGCGCAACGTGCTCTTCCGCGCGCTGCCGGCCGCGATGACGGATCTGGCAATGGTCGTGGGCATCCTGCTGTTTTATATTGCCTTCCAGCTCGACGATACGGCCATGATCACGATCTGCACCGGCGTCATGGGCATCGTCGGCCTCATGATGGTGCACCGCACGTGCCAGCCGTACAACACCATCCGCAAGGTGATGATCGTCGTGCTTGCGATCCTATTCGTGATCGCGTATTTCGGCTTCCCGACGCTGTTCAACCTGCAGACGCTCGATCTGCAGAGCGCGCTCATCCTCATCGTGTTCGGTCTGCTGTCGTGGCCGGTGATGAAGGTGTTCTGCCGCCTGAACGACCGCATGCGCGCCAGATTTGAGGCATGGCGCGCGGCCAAGACCGCAAAGGCCGCCTGAGATCTCCGCGCACAAAAACGCACATACGCCCTGCATATTCGGATGCAGGGCGTTTTTTCTGCTTTTTTTCAAAAAAAAGAGGGAAATGCACAGCAATGTCGTATAAGGGTATTGCAGCCGGAAATGGCGCAAGGCGATCCGGCCGCAGCTTTTGATTTTTTTGTGGAAACGGAGGGATCCCTGTGCCCTGTCCGAGAGAAAAACGCGAGGCCGCCGAGGCGCTGCTCATCGGGCCGCACGGCCTGCTGAGCGCGCAGTCCACCGGACGTCCGGCGCCGGAGGCGCCGTGTGAGATGCGCACATGCTTCCAGCGCGACGTCGACCGCATCACGCACTCGAAATCGTTCCGCCGCCTCAAGCACAAGACGCAGGTGTTTCTGCGCCCCGAGGGCGACCACTACCGCACGCGCCTGACGCACACGCTCGAGGTCGCGCGCCTCGCGCGCACGATCGCCCGCGCGCTCGAGCTCAATGAGGATCTCACCGAGGCCATCAGCCTCGGGCACGACCTCGGCCACACGCCCTTCGGTCACGCCGGAGAGCGCGCGCTCAACGCGATCTACACCGGCGTCGGCTTCCGCCACTATGAGCAGAGCCTGCGCGTCGTCGACCGCATCGAGCGCGACGGGCGCGGTCTGAACCTCTGCAACGAGACGCGCATCGGTATCCTCAACCACACGACCGGCCAGCCGCGCGGCACGCTCGAGGCCGACATCGTGCGTCTGGCCGACCGCGTGGCCTACATCAACCACGACCTTGACGACGCCATGCGCGGCGGCATCGTGCAGCCGGAGGACGTGCCCGCCGTCGTGCGCGAGCGCGTGGGCGAGCGCAACAGCGTGCGCATCAACTCCATCCTCACGGACATCATCGCCCACAGCGGCGACGGGGAGCTGAAAATGTCGCCCGAGATGCAGCAAGCCGTGGATGTGTTCACAAAATTCATGTACGAAAGCGTGTACTACAATCCCATCGCCAAAGGCGAGGAGCGCAAGGTGCAGAATATCCTCGGCAGCATCTGGGAGTATTATGTCAACCACATCGGCGAGCTGCCCGCGGTCTATCAGGCCATCGCAGACGACGAGGGGCCGCAGCGTGCGGTGTGCGACTATGTCTCCGGCATGACCGACAGCTACGCGCTGGAGGTGTACTCGGAGCTGTTCATCCCGGCCGCCTGGACCATCAAGTAATTGTCCGCGGCCGCCGGACGCGGACAGAACGGGTGCGGCAAACATCGAAAAACAGACATTCCAACCGCCGCAGAAAGAAGGTGACGCACGTGGCATTTCCGGAATCCTTTTTGCAGGAGCTCGCCGAGCGCAACGACATCGTCGATGTCGTGGGCAGCTACGTGCGCCTGACGAAAAAAAGCGGGTCGAACCTCTTTGGGCTCTGCCCGTTTCACAGCGAAAAGACACCGTCGTTTTCCGTCTCGCCCGATAAGCAGATCTACCACTGCTTCGGCTGCGGCAAGGGCGGCAGCGTCATCAGCTTCATCATGGAGATCGAGAATCTCTCGTTCCCGGAGGCGGTGGCGTTTCTGGCCAACCGCGCCGGCATGCAGCTGCCCGAGCAGAGGGACGATCCCGGCGCGAAAAAGCGCCAGCGGCTGCTCGCGCTCAACCGCGATGCGGCGCGCTTTTTCCACGCACAGCTCAAAACGCCCGCCGGGCAGACCGCGCGCGACTATCTCGCCCGCAGGCAGCTCACGGCGCAGACCGTGACGCGCTTCGGCCTCGGCTTTGCGCCCGACACGTGGGACAGCCTCGTGCGCGCGATGAAGGCGCTCGGTTACAGCGAGCAGGAGCTCTTTGACGGCGGGCTCGTGCGCCACGGGAAATCCGGCGGCGTGTACGACACGTTCCGCAACCGGCTCATGTTCCCGGTCATCGACGTGCGCGGCAGCGTCATCGGCTTCTCCGGACGCATCCTCGGCGACGGCGAACCCAAGTACATGAACAGCCCGGAGACCATTGTTTTCAGCAAGAGCCACAATTTGTTCGCGCTCAATTTGGCTAAAAAGTCAAAGTGCGGGTATATCATACTGGCAGAGGGCAACATCGACGTGGCGAGCCTGCATCAGGCGGGCTTCGACAGCGCGGTCGCCTCGCTCGGCACGTCGCTCACGCCGGAGCAGGCGCGGCTCCTGTCGCGCTACACGGGCGAGATCGTCATCGCCTACGACAACGACGGCGCAGGGCAGAAAGCGTCGCAGCGCGCGATCGGCATCCTCGAAAAGCTGGAGGTGCGCGTGCGCGTGCTGCAGATGCAGGGCGCAAAGGATCCGGACGAATACATCAAGACCTTCGGCGCGGACGCGTTCCGGAACCTGCTCGAGCAGTCGGAAAACCACATCGACTACCGGCTCGGCGCCGTGCAGCGAAAGTATGACCTCAAGGTCGACGAGCAGCGCGTGGCCTTCGTCAAGGAGGCTGCGGGCATCGTGGCGGAGCTGCCCGGCCGCGTCGAGCGCGAGGTGTACGCCATGCGCGTCGCGGAGACGGCGGGTATGCCCGCCGCAGTCGTGACCGACGAGGTGCAGCGCCAGCGCAAGCGGCGGCTCAGCCGCGCGCGTAAGGAGCAGGAACGCGACCTGCTGCGTCCCGCGACGGCGATGCAGCCGCCCGGCCGGAGCATCCGCTTTGACGATCCGCGCTCGGCGGCCGCCGAGCAGGGCATCATCCGGCTCCTGTATCTCGACCCCGGCCTGTTTTACGGCCGGACGAACGTGCCGGACGCGGCGCAGTTTTCCTCGCCGGAGCTGCGGCACATTTACACCGTCCTGCTCGCCCACGGCGGCACGGGCACGGTGCAGATCGCGGCGCTCTCGGGTGAGCTGACGCCGGACGAGCTGGCGCTGCTCACGGGCATCATCCAGCAGCCGGCGGAGCTGTCCAACGGCGCACGCGCGCTCGACGATTACATAAGCATACTTCAGACCCAGTCCTCCGCCGGCGCTGCGGCGTCGGAGGCGGATCTGCTGGCCTTTGCAAACAAACTCAAAGAACATAAAGGGTATGGTGGTAAAGATGGAACAGAAAGACATGAATAATCTCTCCCCGGCGGAACTCAAGGCCATGGCCGACGCGCTGCTCGCGGCCGACGACGAAAAGCAGGCGAAGACCAAGACCGCCCCTGCGGCGGACAAGCCCGCAGCAGCGGACAAGCCCGAGGCGGAAAAGACCACGGAGGAAAAGCTCAATGAGCTCGTCGAGCGGGGCAAGAAGGCCGGAAAGCTCTCGAGCAAGGATCTCATGGCGCTTGAGGATATGAACCTCTCGAGCGAGGAGACCGAGAAGTTTTACGACCGGCTCGAGAGTCTGGGCATCGACGTGCTCGGCGACGACGCGCTGCTCCCCGTGGACGAGGACGCGCTGCCCGAGCTCGAGGAGCTTGAGGAGATCGAGGAAGTCACCGAGGAGGAAATGAACGAGACCGAGGCCATGGCCGACACGTTCTCGACCGACGACCCGGTGCGTATGTACCTCAAGGAGATCGGCAAGGTGCCGCTGCTCACCCCCGAGGAGGAGCAGGATCTGGCCAAGCGCATGGCCGAGGGCGACGAGGAGGCCAAGCGCCGCATGGCCGAGGCGAACCTGCGTCTGGTCGTGTCGATCGCCAAGCGCTACGTCGGGCGCGGCATGCTGTTTCTCGACCTCATCCAGGAGGGCAACCTTGGCCTGATCAAGGCCGTCGAGAAGTTCGACTACACGAAGGGCTACAAGTTCTCCACCTACGCCACCTGGTGGATCCGTCAGGCCATCACCCGCGCCATCGCCGATCAGGCGCGCACGATCCGCATCCCCGTGCACATGGTCGAGACGATCAACAAGGTCATCCGCGTCAGCCGTCAGCTCCTGCAGGAGCTCGGCCACGACCCGAGCGCCGAGGAGATCGCGGCGGAGATGAATATGCCCGTCGACAAGGTGCGCGACATTCTCAAGATCGCGCAGGAGCCGGTATCGCTCGAGACGCCGATCGGCGAGGAGGAGGACTCCCATCTCGGCGACTTCATCCCCGATGAGGACGCATCCGAGCCGAGCGAGGCGGCGAGCTTCTCGCTGCTCAAGGAGCAGCTCATGGAGGTGCTCGACACGCTCACCCCGCGTGAGAAAAAGGTGCTTGAGCTGCGCTTCGGCATCGTTGACGGCCGCACCCGCACGCTCGAGGAGGTCGGCAAGGAATTCAACGTCACGCGTGAGCGCATCCGCCAGATCGAGGCCAAGGCGCTGCGCAAGCTGCGCCACCCCAGCCGCAGCAAGAAGCTGCGCGATTTCCTCAACTGATCCCGACGCCGCGCACCGCGGCAGAAATCATGAAATATCAGCGCTTTCCGGGCGCGGCGGGCAACCCCGCCGCGCCCGGTTTCTGCGCCGGAAAACGGATGTTTCCGCCGCCGCGCGCAGCCGGAAAAATAAATATGAACTTTCTATCAATAATATAGAGAAAGCCCTTGACTTTCCGCTCACCCGGGTGTAAATTAGCACTCGAAGGTTAGGAGTGCCAACACTCAGCAACTCCGAGTGCCAGCGGAGGGACCTATGGATATCAGCAGCCGCAAAAAGAAAATACTTGCCGCGGTCATTGAGGAATACATCCGCACGGCGGAGCCGGTCGGCTCGAAGGCCATCGCCGCGAGCGCCGATCTCGGCTGTTCCTCGGCCACGATCCGCAACGAGCTTGCAGAGCTGGCCGCCATGGGCTATCTTGAGCAGCCGCACACATCGGCCGGCCGCGTACCGACGCCGCTCGGCTACCGGATGTACGTCAACGAGCTCATGGAGCACAAGGATCTCACCGCCGAGGAGACGCAGGCCATCACCCAGAGTCTGACGGGGCGCCACCAGCGCGGCGAGCTCATGACGGACGCAAGCCGTCTGGCCTCACAGCTGACGAATTACCCCGCCGTGACGCTCACGGCGAGTGCCGGCGTCACGATCCGGCGCTTCGACCTCATTTATCTCGACGCCAACAGCTTCATCATCGTGCTGCTCCTGAGCGACGACACGGTGAAAAACAAGCTCGTGCACCTGCCGGTCTCGGCCGAGCAGAGCATGATCCAGAAGCTCTCCGCCGTCTTCAACGCCCACTTCACGGGCATCCGCGAGCCGGACATCACGCCGGCGCTCATCAGCTCCGCGGAGCGCGCCGCGCAGGATAACCTCGGCATCACGGCCGTGATCGCGGCCTTCGCGATCGAGGTGCTCACCGGCGCCGGCACCGCGCAGACGTATCTCGTCGGCGAGTCGCAGCTGCTGCACCAGCCGGAGTTCCGCGACCCCGACAAGGCGCACCGCCTCATGAGCTACCTGTCCGACGGCAGCAACCTGCTCGAGATCCCGATGGAGCAGCTCGGCGGCGAAAACGAGGTGCGCGTGCTCATCGGTCCGGAGAACGTGGCCGAAGAGCTGCGCGACAGCAGCGTCGTGCTCGCGACGTATGACGCGGGCGAAAACATGCGCGGTCTGATCGGTGTGGTCGGCCCGACACGTATGGATTATTCCAAGGTCGCCGCGAAGCTCAGCTTCATTGCGGCCGGCCTGTCCAAGCTGCTCGGCGGCGGTACGCTTCCGCCCCCCGGGCTGGATAACAAGTTGATCATTAAGGGAGACGATTCAGATGAGCACGAAAACAAATGACCCGAAGCAGACCGCCCCGGAGACGGAGCCGGTCGTCGACGACATAAAGACCGAGCCGGCCGCGCCGGCCGCCGAGGAAAAGGCGGCCAAGAAGGCCGCGAAGAAGGAAACCAAAGAAAAGGAATCCAAGGAGCCCAAAGAGCCCAAGGAAAAGAAAGAGACGAAAAAAGAGATCGAGGCCGATCTCGCGGCGGAAAAGGACAAATACCTCCGCCTGCTCGCCGAATACGACAACTTCCGCCGGCGCAGCGCCCGCGAACGCGAGAACATCTATGCCGATGTCCGCTGCGAGACGCTCAAGAAGTTCCTGCCGGTGTACGACAGCCTGTCGCGCGCACTGACACAGACTCCGGAAGATGACCCCGCCCGCAAGGGCATCGAGGGCATCATGAACCAGTATCACACCGCGCTCGATCAGCTCGGCGTGTCGGAGATCGAGGCCGTCGGCCAGCCGTTTGACGCCAACCGCCACAACGCCGTGATGCACATCGAGGACGATGCCTACGGCGAGGGCGTTGTCGTGGAAGAGTTTGAAAAGGGCTTTTGCATCGGAGACCGCGTGCTGCGGTATTCCGTCGTGAAGGTCGCAAACTGATCCCAATATAAATTTGTATACACAATCTGCTTTCAATACAGGAGGAATTCATTATGAGTAAAATTATCGGTATCGACCTTGGCACCACCAACAGCTGCGTCTCCGTCATGGAGGGCGGCGAAGCGACTGTCATCCCCAACGCGGAAGGTCATCGCACCACCCCGTCCGTCGTCGCGTTCTCCAAGACCGGCGAGCGCATGGTCGGCCAGGTGGCAAAGCGCCAGGCCGTCACGAACCCGGACCGTACGATCAGCTCGATCAAGCGCGAGATGGGCTCGGATTATAAAGTCACCGTTGACGGCAAGAAGTACACCCCGCAGGAGATCAGCGCGATGATCCTGCAGAAGCTCAAAGCCGACGCGGAAGCCTATCTGGGCGAGCCCGTGACCGAGGCTGTCATCACCGTGCCGGCCTACTTCACCGATGCACAGCGTCAGGCGACCAAGGACGCCGGCAAGATCGCCGGCCTCGACGTCAAGCGTATCATCAACGAGCCGACGGCGGCCGCGCTGGCCTACGGCCTCGATAAGGAGACCGACCAGAAGATCATGGTCTATGACCTCGGCGGCGGCACGTTCGATGTCTCCGTGCTGGAGATCGGCGACGGCGTCATCGAAGTGCTGGCCACGGCCGGCAACAACCGCCTCGGCGGCGACGACTTCGACCAGTGCGTCACCAACTACCTCGTTGAGGAGTTCAAGAAGAGCGACGGCATTGACCTCTCGGGCGACCGCGTGGCCATGCAGCGCCTGAAGGAGGCCGCCGAGAAGGCGAAGATCGAGCTGTCCGGCGTGACGAGCACGACCATCAACCTGCCGTACATCACGGCGGACGCGACCGGCCCGAAGCACCTCGACGTGACGCTCACGCGCGCAAAGTTCAACGAGCTCACCGCGCACCTCGTCGAGAAGACCGCAGGCCCGGTGCGTCAGGCCATGAGCGACGCCGGCATCAGCGCGTCCGACCTGACGAAGGTGCTGCTCGTCGGCGGCTCCAGCCGTGTCCCGGCCGTGCAGGAGATGGTCAAGAAGCTCACCGGCAAGGAAGGCTTCAAGGGCATCAACCCCGATGAGTGCGTGGCCGACGGCGCTGCCATTCAGGGCGGCGTGCTCGGCGGCGACGTCTCCGGCGTTGTCCTGCTCGACGTGACCCCGCTGTCCCTCGGCATCGAGACCCTCGGCGGCGTGTGCACGAAGCTCATCGAGCGCAACACCACCATCCCGACCAAGAAGAGCCAGGTGTTCTCCACCGCGGCCGACAACCAGACCTCCGTTGAGGTCAACGTCCTGCAGGGCGAGCGTGAGATGGCCGCTTACAACAAGAGCCTCGGCCGCTTCCAGCTCGACGGCATCGCTCCGGCCCGCCGCGGCGTGCCGCAGATCGAGGTCACCTTCGACATCGACGCCAACGGCATCGTGAACGTCTCCGCCAAGGACCTCGGCACCGGCAAGGAGCAGCACATCACCATCACCTCCTCCACCAACATGTCCAAGGAGGACGTGGAGAAGGCCGTGCGCGAGGCTGAGCAGTATGCCGCCGAGGACGCAAAGCGCAAGGAAGAGATCGACGTCCGCAACCAGGGCGACCAGATGGTCTACCAGACCGAGCGCACGCTCGAGGAGCTGGGCGACAAGGTCGACGCAGCCGAAAAGGGTGAGGTCGAGAGCAAGCTCAACGAGCTCAAGGAGACCCTCAAGGGCAGCGACACCGCAGCCATTAAGGCCGCGACCGAGGCGCTGACGCAGGTGTTCTACAAGCTCAGCGAGAAGATGTACCAGCAGGCCAACCCGCAGGGTCAGCCGGGCGCGAACCCGGGCTGTGACCCGAACTGCCAGGGCGGCGACTGCGGCAACGGCGGCGACAACGGCCAGCAGTACTACGACGCGGACTACACCGTCGTCGACGACGACAAGAAGTAAACACCCCGCCCCCGACCACGGGCTAAGCAACGCGGGCGCGCCACAAAAAGCGCGCCCGCATTTGGAGCTTTCTGACCCCCTGCGCGGGGGAATCCATAAACATTGAGGTTCATGTATGGCTGAAAAACGAGATTATTATGAAGTGCTCGGCGTTGAGAAGGGCGCTTCCGATGACGAGATCAAAAAAGCCTACCGCAAGCTGGCCAAAGCCAACCACCCGGATCTGCATCCGGGCGACAAGGAGTGCGAGGAGCGCTTCAAGGAGATCAACGAGGCCTACGAGGTGCTGTCCGATCCCGACAAGCGCGCGAAGTATGACCAGTTCGGCCATGCGGCGTTTGACCCGTCCGCCGGTGGCCCCGGCGGCGCCGGCTTCGGCGGTTTCGGCGGCTTCGGCGACATCTTCGGCGATATTTTCGGCGGCGGCTTCGGCGACATTTTCGGCGGCGGCTTCGGCGGCGGCCAGGCCCAGCGCAGCGGCCCGCGCCGCGGCGAAAACCTGCGCGTGCGCCTGAACATCACCTTTGAAGAGGCGGCGTTCGGCTGCGAGAAGGAAATCAATGTCGGCCGCGTCGAGCAGTGCCCGGACTGCAAGGGCACCGGCTGCGCCCCCGGCACGACGCCGGAGGTCTGCCCGGACTGCAAGGGCACCGGTAGCGTGCGCACCACGCAGCGCACGCCCTTCGGCATGGTGCAGACGAGCGGCGCGTGCAAAAAGTGCGGCGGCCGCGGCAAGATCATCCACCAGCCCTGCCCGCGCTGCGGCGGACGCGGTGCCGTGCGCAAGAATCAGACCATCAAGGTCAAGATCCCTGCCGGTATCGACGACGGGCAGACGCTGAATCTGCGCGGCAAGGGCAATGCCGGACTCGACGGCGGCCCGTCGGGCGACCTGCTCATCACGGTCTTCGTCAAGCCGCACCCGCTCTTTGAGCGCGACGGCAACTCCGTGCTCATGGAGATGCCGGTCACGTTCGCACAGGCGGCGCTCGGCGCGGAGATCGAGGTGCCGACCATCGACGGCCGCGTCAAGCTCACCATCCCCGAGGGGACGCAGCCGGGCAGCGTGTTCCGTCTGCGCGGCAAGGGCATTCCATACCTGCAGAGCAAGGGCGGCGGCCGCGGCGACCAGTTCGTCACGGTCACGGTCACCGTGCCGAAGAACATGACGGCCGAGCAGAAGGAGCGTCTGCACGCCTATGCCGAGTCGATGAACGAGGCCGTCAATGAGCCGCGCAGCGGCATCTTCGGCAGCAAGAAAAAGCGCTGAGCGCAAGGACACACCGTCTGTGCAGCGCACATAAACACAAGCAAGCCCGCCACGGCGATGCCGCGGCGGGCTTTTTCTTGCTTTTTTGACAGTCTCAAAGCGTGCGCGGGTGCCGCCCGCGCACGCTCCAGCTTGTCAAAAACCTCGTAGAGTTTCGCCGCAGCAGCGGCGAAAGAAAGTCCGATCATTTTCTTCGGCGACATGTGCGGCGAAGAAAATACTTCTCGGCCTGCAAACGTGCGCGCCGTCCGCCTTGGGTGGACGGCGCGTGCGCTGCAGTCAGGCCGCAAACTCCTTTGTCAAAAAGTAATACTTTTTGACAGTATCAAAGCGTGCGCGGGCGTCCCCCGCGCACGCTCCCCGGTCATACTGCTTAAGCTGCCTGCTCCTGCGCTGCCGCGAGCATATCGTCAATGCTCACGCCGTAGCCCTTGGCGGGGTCTGCGAGCAGCACGTGCGTCACCGCGCCGACAAGTCTGCCGTCCTGCAGGATGGGGCTGCCGCTCATGCCCTGCACGATGCCGCCGGTCGCCGAGAGCAGCGCGGGGTCTGTGACGGTGATGGCAAAGCGCGTGCTCGCCCCGTCGTGATAGACCCGCGTGATGTTCACGGCGTAGGTCTGCACGGTGTCGCCCGCGACCGTGGACAGGATGGTCGCGCCGCCGGTCCTGACGGCGTTTGCGGGTGCGGTCTCGACAGGCGTGCCGTCCGGCGGCGCGTCGAGCGTGCCGAAAATGCCGAACAGACCGTTGCGCTCGATCGCGCCGATGCGGTCGGCGGCATCGAAGCTGCCGACCAGCTCACCGGCTGCGCCGTGCCCGCCCGGACGCACGTCCGCAATGACGGCCGAGAGCACGCTGCCGTCGCGCAGCGGCATGAGCGCGCCGCTCGTCTCGTCCGCAATGCCGTGGCCGAGCGCACCGTAGCGCCCCGTGGCCGGGTCGTAATACGTGAGCGTGCCGACGCCGGTCACACCGTCGCGCAGCCAGAGGCCGAGCTGCCGCGTGCCGTCGGGCATGACGGCGGGCGTGACCGCAGCCGTGACCTCCGCGCCGCCGCGCCGGACGGTCACGGTCACGGTGTCCCCCGCTGCGTCGAGCGCCGCGAGAAAGTCCGCCGACGACACGATCTCCTGCCCATCCATGCGGCAGATCACGTCGCCGGGGCGCAGCCCCGCGTCCTTTGCGGGCGTGCGCGTGCCGTCCGGCGTGTCCACCTCGGCCAAATCCGCCACGAGCACGCCCGCCGTGGTCATCTGGATGCCGACCGCCTGACCGAGCGGCACGAGTGACGCCGCCTGTGCAGCCACGCCCATACAAAGCGCAAACGCGAGCGCGAGCAGAGCCGTGCGGCACAGTCTCCTTGTTGGTTTTGTCTGCAAAAAATCCCCCCTTTTTGCGTGCAGTATCAGTATGCCGGCTTTCGGGCAAAATAGCGGCGGAACATTCTTGCTCGTTTGCCTGTGCGGGCGCAAATGCCTGCGGCGGCGCGCATACGATGTACGGAACCAGCTTTGGTAATTCGATGCATCGGAGGAATTTTTCATGACACAGACCCTGAAAGCGGGCGACCGCGGCGCACTTGTGGCGCTGCTGCAGCTCGCGCTCGAGCGCGCGGGGCAGATGCCGGGCGCGCTTGACGGCATCTTCGGCGCGCAGACCACGGCGGCCGTGCGCGCATTTCAGGCGGCAAATGCCCTCGCGCCGGACGGCATCGCGGGCGCGCAGACACACCGTGCGCTGCTGCCGTATTACACGGGCTTCGTTCTGCGCACCGTGCGCGCGGGCGACACGTTCTCCGCCCTCGCGCGGCAGTACGGCACGAGCGTGGAGGCCATCCGGCTGGCAAATCCCTACCTCGACCCGGAGCGTCTGCCGATCGGCCGGACGGTGACCGTGCCGCTGCCGTTTCCGGTCACGCCGGTGTGCATCCCGTATTCCTCGGCGCTCGTCGGCTATGTGGTGCGCGGGCTGGCCGCGCGCTGTCCCGCGCTTGCGATCGGGGAGTTCGGGCGCAGCGTGCTCGGCAAGCCCCTGTGGTATCTGACGCTCGGCAGCGGCGAAAAACGTGTGTTTTATAATGCCGCGCATCACGCCAACGAATGGATCACGACGCCGCTGCTGCTCACGTTCTGCGAGCAGCTCTGCGCCCGTCTGGGTGACGGCGGCGAGCTCGGCGGGCAGGACATCCGCGCGCTGCTGCGGCAGGTCACGCTCGTGCTCGCTCCGGCGGTCGACCCGGACGGCATCGACCTTGTGACCGGCGCGCTCAGCCGCGAGCGCGCCGACGCCGCGCGCACGCTCGCGCAGAGCTACCCCGCCATTCCGTTCCCGTCCGGCTGGAAGGCGAACATCCGCGGCGTCGACCTCAACCTCCAGTACCCCGCCGGATGGAGCACCGCGCGCGAGATCAAATTTGCCGCCGGCTACACGCGCCCCGGCCCGCGCGACTACGTCGGCCCCGCGCCGCTGACAGCACCGGAGAGCCTCGCCATGTACAGCTTCACACGCGCGCTCGACCCGCAGCTCACCCTGTCGTACCACACGCAGGGTCGCGTGATCTACTGGCAGTACGACGGCTGTGACGTGCCCGGCAGCAAGGCCATCGCCGAGCGCTTCGCCGCCGCGAGCGGCTATGCCGTCGCCGCAACGCCCTACGCGGCCGGCCACGCGGGCTACAAGGACTGGTTCATTCAGGATTTCCGCCGCCCCGGCTTCACGATCGAGGCGGGCAGCGGTGAAAACCCCTTGCCGCTCAGTCAGTTTCCGGACATCTGGTCGGATAATCTCGGCATTCTCCTCGGCGGGATGGCCGCTGTTTTGTGACACATGTGAGGTCTTGCGTCAGGATCTCACACATGACACAGTTTGCCCGTTTTTCGCCAAAAAATGCGTGATAAAATGAGTCCAATGTGAATATTCTGATGCATGCTTTCACGTCACAAAGGAGGAAATTATCATGCAGATGTCAGACAAGATCAAAAAATTCACCGTCGAACAGGCCATTGACTATATGAATAAGAACCCGGTCAAAAACCTGCCGAAGCTCCTCGACTGGGCGGACGCGTTCTGCAAGGGCGAGTTTGAAAACCAGCGCCGCGCCATCCGCAAGGCGTGCCTTGACCCCACCGACGCGCACTACCCGATGGTGCAGCACATGCTCAACGACATCGACCCCGAGGTGCTCAAGACCACGCTCGTGAACTTCTTTATCTACGGCAACATGATCGGCTGGGATCAGGAGGATGCGCTGCGCGAAAAATACGGCTGCAACATCCCGTGGGCGATCCTGATGGACCCGACCTCGGCCTGCAACCTGCACTGCACGGGCTGCTGGGCGGCAGAGTACGGCAATAAGCTCAACCTCTCACTCGAGGAGCTCGACGACATCATCTGCCAGGGCAAGGACATGGGCGTGTACTTTTACATCTACACGGGCGGCGAGCCGCTCGTGCGCAAGAAGGACCTCATCACACTCTGTGAGCGGCACCCGGACTGCGAATTTCTCAGCTTCACCAACGGCACGCTCATCGACGAGGCGTTCGCTGACGAGATGCTGCGCGTGAAAAACTTTGTCCCGGCCATCTCCCTCGAGGGCGACGAGACGACGACGGACAGCCGCCGCGGCGCGGGCACGTATCAGAAGGTCATGCACGCGATCGAGCTGCTGCACGAGCGCAAGCTCATCTACGGCATCTCCTCGTGCTACACGAGCGTGAACTGGGACGCGATCTCGTCCGAGGATTACTTCCGGAAGCTCATCGACCTCGGCTGCCTGTTCATCTGGTACTTCCACTACATGCCGGTCGGCAACGACGCCTCGCCCGAGCTGCTGCCCACGCCGGAGCAGCGCCAGGCGGTGCTTGAGCGCATCCGCCACAACCGCGCGACGATGCCGCTGTTCGCCATGGACTTCCAGAACGACGCGCAGTACGTCGGCGGCTGCATCGCGGGCGGCCGGCGCTACCTGCACATCAACGCCAACGGCGACATGGATCCGTGCGTGTTCATCCACTACTCGGATTCGAACATCCGCGAGAAGACCCTGCTCGAGGCCATGCGCTCTCCCCTGTTCATGGCCTATCACGACGGTCAGCCGTTCAACGACAACATGCTCCGTCCGTGCCCGATGCTCGAAAACCCGGAGAAGCTGCGCAAGATCGTGGCGGAGTCCGGCGCGCACTCGACCGACCCCATGAGCCCCGAGACCGCCGAGCACCTGTGCGGCAAGTGTGACGGCTACGCCGCCTGCTGGACGCCGGTAGCAGAGAAGCTCTGGCGCGGCAGCCCGGACGAGGCAAAATATCTCGCCAAGCAGGCCGCACTTGCAGCAAAGAAGAAATGACACGCCGCGGACAAAAACGCGGCAGAACGCAAAAAACACCGTCTCCCGATCGGGAGACGGTGTTTTTGCTTGCGCACGATTGTATGCTCACGTGGCGCTCTCGGACTGCGGCGCCGGCGCGGTGACCTCCGTGCGCGTGACGCCCTTGGAGAACGTCATGCTCTTGAGGATGGCCGAAAAATCGCCGGACATGCTGCGGTAGAGATCCGCGTTTTCGTTGGCGAACTGCACATCGGTCGGCAGCTCGGCAATGAGGTTGTAGTTCGCGCCGTCGACGGTCAGGCCGCAGACGGCCTGATACTCCGGCAGCTCGGTATAGTCATAGTCGGTGGGAAAGACCTCGAGCATAAACAAAAAGCCGCCAAGTCCGTTGTCATGATCGACCTTTTCATAAAAGCCGACATAATAGCCGCCGTCGTTCGCACCGCACTCGGTCACATAATGATCGCCCCAGCTGGCCGGCAGCGTGACGGAAAAATAGCCGCCCTTTCCGTTGTCGTATGTCGGGCAAAGGACGATGTCCGCCGCGGTCTGTGCATCCGCCGCCTTCTGGCCGCCGCAGGCGGTCAGCGCCAGCGCCAGCACCAAAATGAGCACCGCAATGCTTCGTTTCATGCAGATTGCTCCTTTCCGTGTCTTGTACAGAAAATAGTATACGCCGTCGGCCCACGCGTGTAAAGCCCCGCACCGCGGCGCTCGGCGCGCAGAAAGAAGCACGCCAGAAATATCTGACGTGCATCCCTGAGAAAAGTTCCGGTTTTTTATGCGGCTGCGGGCCTGCCGTGCTTGCGCATGACGATCTGCAGCGCAACGACGATCACGATGGCCGCGATGCCGACGACGTCGGTCATAAGCTCGGGGTCGATCAGGCACAGGCCGCCGGCGGCAAGCAGGATGCGCTGCCACCAGGGTGCGCGCGTGACGATGTAGCCCTCGAGCGCGGCGGCAATGGCAAAGATGCCGAGGCAGGACGTGATGATGACCTGGATCGCGGCGAGCACGCCCTGATCCATGAGCAGCATGGACGGGTTCATCGCGAAGATATACGGCACGATGAACGCCGCGATGGCGAGCTTCGTCGCATTGACGCCGGTCTTCATGGGGTCGGACTTGGCGATGGCAGAGCCGGCATAGGCCGCCAGCGCGACCGGCGGGGTGATATCGGCAACGATGCCGAAGTAGAACACGAAGAAGTGCGCCGCGACCTTCGGGATGCCGAGCGTGATGAGGATCGGCGCGCAGGTCGAGGCCATGATGCAGTAGTTCGCGGTCGTGGGCACGCCCATGCCGAGCACGATGCAGCAGATCATGGTCAGGAACAGAGCGAGCAGCAGCGAAAGCGTCGGGTTCGGGATCTTGCTGCTCAGGGCGACGACGCCGCTGATGAGCTTGGACGCCAGACCCGTGACGGTGATGCAGCCCGCGATCATGCCGGCCATGGCGCAGGCCACGGCGACGGTGATGCTGCCCTTGCCGCCGGCCTCGAGCGCGTTGAGGATCATGAGTCCGGTTTTCTTGGCGGAGACGATGGCGGCGCTGCCGGTTCCGGCCGCCTTGACCTCGGCGCGGGCGTCGCGGATGGTGCCGACGAGGCTCACGGCGATGGAGATCAGGATGGCGACCGCCGCGGAAAACTGCAGCGAGCGGATGTTCGCCGTGACCATCCAGATCAGGAACACGAGCGGCAGCAGCAGATAGACGTTGCGGATGAGGTACTTGAAGCGGGGCAGCTCCGAGCGCGGGATGCCGCGCAGGCCGAGCTTCTTGGCCTCGAGATGCACGGAGATGAAGATGCCGCCGAAGTACAGCACGGCGGGCAGGATCGCCCAGAGGGTGACCTGACCGTAGGTCACGCCCATGTACTCGGCCATGAGGAACGCGGCCGCGCCCATGATGGGGGGCATGATCTGGCCGCCGGTGGAGGCCGCTGCCTCGACCGCGCCGGCAAACTCCGGCTTGTAGCCGGTCTTTTTCATCATCGGGATCGTGACCGAGCCTGTGGTGACGGTGTTGCCGACGGAGGAGCCGGACACCATGCCGCACAGCGCAGACGAGATGACCGCGACCTTGGCCGGACCGCCGGAGGTCCAGCCGGCGATGGCGTTGGCCGCGTCAATGAAGAAGCTGGCGATGCCGGTGCGCTCGAGGAAGCCGCCGAAGATGATGAACACGGCGATGAACTTCGCGCACACCTGCACGGGTGTGCTCAGCACGCCGGACGTGCCGAAAAAGAGCGTGTAGATCACGCGGCCGAGCACCTGCTGGAAGGTCTGGCCGGCGTGGAGCATGCTCACGAACGTGTACACGAGCAGCGCGCCGACAACAACAAGGATCGGCAGGCCGACGCAGCGGCGGCAGAGCTCGGCAAGCACAAGGATGCCGGCGACGCCGACGGCGATGAGAAACGGCGTCATCTTGGCGGCGCTGGTGAGCGTCTTGATGAGCACGGGATAGTTAAAGCAATAGTAGAAAAACGCGGCCGCGCCGATGACCATGATGACGATGTCATACCACGGCAGACGGTTGGCGTGCACGTGCTTCTTGCTGGCGGGATAGGTCAGGTAGCCCATGATGATGATCAGGCCGAGAAACGCAGTCAGGCGGATCTCGAGTGCGGCCGTGCTGACGAGCGTCGACCAGATGCAGTAGATCGAAAACAGCGCCATGACGACGGATATGACGATCTTGGGCTTGCCCGACCAGATGCGGGTGGCGGACTCGCGGTCATACTTGCGCATGACGGCGTCCATATCCTCCTGCAGAGAGGCGGCTTCCGCAGCGGCTGCGGGCTTTTTGGTGTCAGACATATAGGGGGAAACCTCCGTTCCGGGTAGAATGGAAAAACTACGGCGTCAGGGGTACTGACGCCGTAGCGAACGTTTACGGGATGCAGCGCATCACCGGGTCAGGCATCAATAGGTGCCGGCCTTGATGGTGGCGGCGGTGTAGTACGGGGAGGCCGCGAGCAGAGACTGCACGTGGCTGTCGTCGAGGCTGACAAGGTAGACGCTGCCGGCGGTGGCGAGGTCGGTGATGGCCGTGGTGGGCGCACCGGCGACGATGAACGCGGCGTCGATCTTCTTATCCTTCAGGCTCTCGGCGCTGTCGCCGAAGCTCTGGTACACGGCGGAGATATCGCTCTCCTTGAGGTCGTAGGCGCCGAGGACGTCGATGGCGTTGAAGTACACGCCCGAGCCGGCTGCGCCGATGGAGACCTTCTTGCCGGCGAGGTCGGCAACGGTCTTAATGTCGGGGTTGGTGGTGACGATCTGCACCTGCTCCTGATAGAGCTGGGCAACGACGGAGAAGCCGGTGACCGGGCTCTCGAACAGACGCTCGCCGTTGTAGGCATAGTTCATGACGTCGCTCTGCACGAAGGCAAGCTGCACGTTGCCGTTGGTCAGATCCTCGACGTTGGCCTGAGAGCCGCCGGAGGTGAGCGCCGTGACCTTGCAGTCGGAGTTGCCGGAGACGTAGGACGCGAGCACGCCGCCGAAGGCGTAGTACGTGCCGGACTCGCCGCCGGTGCCGAAGCTGAGCGCGGAGGCGGTGCCGGTGCCGGCGCCGTCCTTGACCGCGTCGACCTTGACGCCCTTCTCCTCAAAGTACTTGGCAGCGCCGGGGTGATACGGCACGCCCTTGACGGAGGCGGCTGCCTCAAGGCTCAGCTCCGCGCCCTTGGCGTGCTGGGCAGTGATGGCGTCGAGATTATTGAAGATGGTGGACACGAACGCATAGATCTGGTCGGTCGGAACGTCGTCGCGCGCGATGACGACCGCGCCGACGGAGACGGTGTTGGTATCGACCTTGGCAGTGGAATTGCTGTCGTCCTTTTTGGTGTCGGTGCCGCCGCCGCAGGCGCACAGCGCAAACACCATGACGAGGGCCAGAGCCAGCGCCACGATTCTGTTGAACTTCATAGATGTTTTCTCTCCTTTTTGAAATTTTCCTCTCCGGAAGATTCAATATGCCCTCATTATACCTGCTCCACGCGCAAATATCAAGCAAAAAATGAAACTTCGCCGCGCCCGATGTGCAAAATCTTTCACGCATTAGTGAAATTGTGATACAAATCGCCACATCTTGCGCCTTTTGGGCAGATTTTTCCGCATTGGGTACAAGATACCTTTTCCATGCACAAAAAGGTCCGGCCTGTGCAGTTTCTGCACAGGCCGGACGGACGTTGTATGCACTTATTTGTCCGCGTCCGTGACCGGATCGGGCTGCACGAGCACGCGCTCGACGCGGCGGCCGTCCATGGCCAGGACCGTGACGGTGATGTTTTCGTACCGGAAGCTGTCGCCCTGCTTCGGGAATGCACCGAAGCGCTCGAGCGTCCAGCCGCCGACGGTGGCGCTGTCGGCATCGTCAAGGGCGTCCTCGTTCCAGTCGAGCAGCTCGAGAAAGTCCGAGATCGTCATGTCGCCATCGAGCTCATACCCGCCGTCGGAGCGCGCGACGACCTCGCGCTCGACCTCGTCGGTCTCGTCCCAGATGTCGCCGACGAGCTCCTCGAGCACGTCCTCCATCGTGATGACGCCGAGCGTGCCGCCGTATTCGTCCGTCACGACGGCGAGGTGCTTCTGCTCGCGGCGGAGCTTTGCCAGCACGTCGGGCAGGCGCGTGGTCTTGTAGACGAAGCACGGCGGGATGAGCTGCGCGCGCAGATCGTCCGGCCGGCCGTCCATCATGGCCTTGAAAAAGCGGTTGAGGTACAAAAATCCGATGATGTTGTCCACACTGCCGGAGTAGACCGGCAGGCGGGAATACGTCGACTCGTCGATGACGCGCAGGATCTCGTCCCAGTCGTCATCGATGTCGATGGCGACCATGTCGACGCGGGCGGTCATGGCCTCGCTTGCGCTGATGTCGGAAAAGTCGAGCGCGGAGCGCAGCAGCTCGCTGCGGTCCTCGTCGAGCACGTCCTCGTCCTCGGCGGTCTCAATGATCGACTGCAGCTCCTGCGAGGCGGCCTCCTCCGGATCACCGTCGCCGGTGTCGCCGCGCAGCGGGCGCGTGATGAGGTGCACGAGGCCGACCACAAGCCAGATCACGGGATAGAGCACGATCGACAGCGCGCGGATGACATAGGCGTTGCGCAGGGCGATGCCGTTGGCGTTCTGCTTGGCGACGATCTTCGGCATCGTCTCGCCGAAGATGATGACCAGCAGCGTCAGCACGACCGTGGACACCCACGTCCACTGCTCGCCCGCGAGCAGGATCACGATCACGGAGCCGAGCGACGACGAGGCGATGTTGACCAGGTTGTTGCCGATGAGGATGGCGCTCAGCGCGCGGTCGTAGTGGTCGAGGATGCCGACGGCGGTCCTGGCGCGGCGGCTGCCGTCCTCGGCGGCGTTTTCCAGCCGCAGACGGTTGGCCGACGAATACGACATCTCCGACGCGGAGAAGAATGCGGACAGCGCGATCAGCACGATCAGCGCGACAAAATACCACACGATGCTCATGCCGGCTCGCCCCCTTTCTCCGGGGCGGCCTCTGCGGGCGCGTCGGTCTCCTCCGGCAGCAGACGCACGGTGAGCTTGACGATGCGCTTCTGGCGCATATCGGAGATGCGCACGTCGAGCCGGTGATAGCGGAAGCCCTCCCGCTCGCGCGGGATGTAGGAAAACTGCTCATATGTCCACTCGCCGAGCAGCTTGTAGCGCAGCTCCTCGTCGTCCTCAGGGTCGGTGTAGTCGAGGCGGTCGAACACCTCGCCGACGGTCATCTCGGCATCGACCTCATAGCGGCCGCCGCCGAGCGGCACGAACGACTCCTCAACGACGTCGTCCTCGTCCCAGATCTCGCCGACGAGCTCCTCGACGATGTCCTCCACGGTGACGATGCCGAGCGTGCCGCCGTAGTTGTCGGTGACGACGGCAAGATTCGCCTTGCGGCGGCTGAGCTCGGGCAGCACCTCGGCGATGAGCGTGCTCTGGTGCACGAACACCGGCTCGTCGAGCAGCGGACGGATATCCACGGCCTTGCCGCCGGCTTTGATGCAGGCCTTGATGTACTTGCGGATCTGCAGGATGCCGACGACATTGTCCACGCTGCCGGCGTACACGGGCAGGCGGCTGTGGCGCTGCTCGCGCACGTAGGCGAGGATCTCCTCCGGCGGGTCGTCCACATCCACGGCAGCGACGTCGACGCGCGCCGTGATGACGCTCTCGACCGGCACCTCGGCAAACGAGAGCGCCGAGCTCATGAGCTCGCCGCGCTCGGCGGTCAGCTCTCCGTCATCGGTCATGTTCTCAATGATATCGGCCAGCTCATCCTCCGTCACGGTCACGGCGGGCTCGCCGCGGATGCGGCGGGCGGCGGCGTTGCCGATGGCGGTGAGCATCGCGGACAGGGGATGAAAGAGCACCATGAAAAACCGCAGCGAACGCGCCGTGGCCATGGCCAGTCGCTCCGCGTATTTCTTGGCAATGCTCTTCGGCAGCATCTCCCCGGCGAAGAACACGACCACGGTCGTGATCAGCGTCGCGGCGGTGACCGCCCACATACCCCACACCCGCTGCACAGCCACGGTCACGATCGTCGCGATCGTCAGGTGCAGGATGTTCGTGCCGATCAGCAGCGTCGTGATCGCCTGATCAAAGTGATCGAGCACGTACAGCGCCTGATCGGCGCGGCGATTGCCATGGTCTGCGGCGGCTTTGAGCCGGATGCGGTTGGCGGATGAAAAGGCTGTCTCCATGACGGCAAAATAGGCCGCAGCAAGGAGCAGCACGATGATAACAGGCAAAAGGTTCCATAAATCCTGTTTAGGGCCAGCGTCCATTGCGGATCATCACACTCCTGAGTTGTCTCCCCGCCCGGTGCCTATCCGGCGCGGGGAGTAAATTAGCGATTAGTATACCATAAAATGCCCGCCGCGTCAACGCGTTTTCTCCTCCGTGACGGCGACATTTCCCGGCCCCGCAAGAGTCCGCAGCTCCTCGACGAGCGCGGGATGCACGCAGCAGCGCGCGGCGGCGCGCCTGCCGGTGTCCTCAAAGACGAGCACGAGCTGCTCGTCGCCGGGGAACATTTGCAGGATCAGCTCGATGCGCCTGACGGCCGGGTGCTCCTTATCCGGCAGCCGCACCCAGAGCCGGTGCCGCTTCGGCGCCTCGGGTCTGGGCGGCGGGTCGCGGCGCGGCGGCGTGCGCAGTGCTGCAAGCCCCTGCTCGCTGAGCGGCAGGACCAGATCCGCCACGAGCTGGGGATCGGATTCGTCGCGCGTCGAGATGCGCCCCGAGACGAACAGCGCGGGCGTCTCCTGCGCGAGCAGATCGCGGCAGGCGTCGAGCGCGGGCGAAAAGACGATGACCTCCATGCTGCCTCCGTCGTCCTCAAGCTGGAGGTAGGCCATGCGTGTGTTTTTGCGCGTGGCGCGCTCGCGGCTCGCGGTACAGATGCCGGCGATGACCACACGCTGCCCGTCGCGGTAGCGGTGCGGGGCGGCGTCCGGCGCGTGAAAGCTCGCCAGAATGTCGCCCATGGGCGCGGCCGTCGCCTGCTGCGCGAGGGCGCGGTACGCGTCCATCGGGTGGCCGGTGAGATAGAGGCCGGTAGTCTCGCGTTCCATGGCCATGAGCTCGGCGCGGGTGAACTCCTCCACGTCCGGCAGCACGAGCTGCGCCGTGTCGGCGGCCTCTCCCCCGTCGTCCGGCGCGCTGAAGAGGTTCATCTGGCCGGTGAGGTTCATGCGGCTCTCGCTCGCGGCGCCGCCCAGCACGCGGTCGACCGACTGCATGAGCGCCTTGCGCTTGTAGCCCATGCGGTCAAAGCAGCCGGCGCGGATGAGGCTCTCGGCAGCGCGGCGGTTGAGATCGTGCCCGTTCATGCGGCGGCAGAATTCGTCAAACGCCGTGAACGGCCCGCCGATCTCCCGCTCGCGCATGAGCGCCTGAATGAGGCCGCGCCCCACGCCCTTGATGGCCACGAGGCCGAAGCGCAGGTCGCCGTTTTCCACGGTGAAATCTGCGTCGGACGCGTTGATGTCCGGCGGCAGCAGGCGGATGCCGAGCTCGCGGCACTCGGCGATGTACTCCGTGACCTTCGGCGTGTTGTCGAGCACGGAGGTCAGCAGCGCCGCCATGTATTCGTGCGGGTAGTTGCGCTTCATGTACGCCGTGCGGTAGGACACGATGGCATAGGACACCGCGTGCGCCTTGTTGAAGGCGTAGCTTGCAAAGGCGAGGATCTCGTCATAGATCGCGTTGGCGGTCTGCTCGGGCACGCCGTTTGCCACCGCGCCGGGGATGCCCCGGGCCGGGTCGCCGTGCACGAAGGCGGCGCGCTCGGCCGTGATGACGGCCTCTTTTTTCTTCGACATGGCGCGGCGGATCATGTCCGCCTGACCGAGCGAGAACCCGGCCAGCTGCCGGAAGATCTCAATGACCTGCTCCTGATAGACGATGCAGCCGTAGGTCACGGCGAGGATCGGTTCGAGCAGGGGATGCTGATAGGTGATGCGCTCCGGATGCGCCGAGCAGGCGAGAAAGCGCGGAATGCTCTCCATCGGGCCCGGACGGTAGAGCGCGATGACGGCGGTGATGTCCTCGATGCTGCGCGGGCGCAGACCCATGCACACGGACGTGATGCCCGCGCTCTCGAGCTGGAACACGCCGACGGTGCGCCCGGCGGCGAGCATATCAAACGTCTTTTTATCGTCGAGCGGGATGCGCTCGACCTGAAAATCCGGCACGCGGCGGCGCACGCGGTGCGCCGCATCCTCGAGCACGGTGAGGTTGCGCAGGCCGAGAAAGTCCATCTTCAGCAGACCGAGCTCCTCGAGCGTCGTCATCTGGTACTGGCACACGAGCGCGCCGTCGTTGCTTGCCAGCGGCACATAGGCGTACACCGGCTGCTCGGTGATGACCACGCCCGCCGCGTGCGTCGACGCATGGCGCGGCATGCCCTCGATGGCGCGGGCGGTGTCGATGAGCCGGTGCAGCCGCTCGTCACCGTCATACATCGCGCGCAGCGGCTGCGACTGCTGCAGCGCCTCGTCGAGCGTGGTGCTGATGCCGCCGGGGATGGCCTTGGCCACGGCGTCGGTCTCGGCGTAGGTCAGGTTCATGACCCTGCCGACGTCGCGCACGGCGGCGCGCGCCGCCATCGTGCCGAAAGTGACGATCTGCGCCACGTGGTCGGCGCCGTATTTGCGGATGACGTAGTCGATCACTTCCCCGCGCCGCTGCACGCAGAAGTCCACGTCGATATCGGGCATGCTCACGCGCTCGGGGTTGAGAAAGCGCTCGAAGTAGAGGTTATACTGCACGGGGTCGACATCGGTGATGCCGAGGCAGTAGGACACGACGCTGCCGGCAGCGCTCCCGCGCCCGGGGCCGACGGGAATGCGCCGGCTCTTGGCATAGCCGATGAAATCGCTGACGATGAGAAAGTAGTCCACAAAGCCCATGCGCCGGATCATATCGAGCTCGTAGTCCATGCGCCCGTGCACCTCCGGCCGGTCGCCGTAGCGGCGCTGGAAGCCGCGCTCGCACAGCTTCGTGAGGTAGGCATCGGAGTCCGTCTCCCCCTCCGGGAGCAGGAAGCGCGGCAGATGATAGTGCCCGAAGGTAAAATCAAACCGACAGCGGTCTGCGATGCGCTGCGTGTTTTCCACGGCGTCGGGGTATTCGTCAAAGAGCGCGCGCATCTCCGCCTCGCTCTTGAGATAAAATTCGTCGTTCGGAAAGCGCAGGCGCTCGGGGCTGTCGAGCGTCTGTCCGGTCTGGATGCACAGCAGCACGTCCTGATCGTAGGCGTCCTGCTTTCTGATATAGTGCACGTCGTTCGTCGCCGCGAGCGGGATGCCCGTCTCGCGGTGGATGCGCAGCAGCGCCGCGCGCACGCGCGCCTCGTCGGTCATGCGGTGGTTCTGCAGCTCGAGGTAGAAGTTCCCCTCGCCGAACAGCTCCTGCAGCTCCACGGCGCGCGCTCTGGCCGCCTCATAATCTCCCCGCAGCACCGCGCGCGGGATGTCGCCCGCGACGCAGCCGCTCAGGCAGATGAGCCCCTCGGCGTGCTCACGCAGCAGCGGCCAGTCGATGCGCGGCTTGCCGTAAAACCCGCGCTCGAACGCCGCCGACACGAGATAGCAGAGGTTGTGGTAGCCGGTCTCGTCGCGGCAGAGCAGCACAAGGTGCGTATACGCATCGTCCACACCGTGGACGCGGTCGGTCATGCCGCGCGGGGCGACATAGACCTCGCAGCCGATGATCGGCCGGATACCGGCGGCCACGGCCGCCTTGTAAAAAGCGACCGCGCCGTACATGACACCGTGGTCGGTGATCGCCAGCGCGGTCTGGCCCAGCTCTTTGGCGCGCTCGACGAGCGGCCCGATGCGGCAGGCACCGTCGAGCAGGCTGTATTCACTATGTACGTGCAGATGTGCAAACCCCATCGTGCGTTCCTTTCAGTCGTCCATGTGAAATTCCATGAGTTTTTTCAGCCGGTAGTTCAGGCAGCTCTTCGTCACCGGCGGATACGAGAGCATGGCGAGGTCGGCAAGGCTGGCCTCGGGATTGGCAATGCGCAGCAGCGCCGCGCTCTGCAGCTTTTCCGGCAGCACGTCGAGCCCGTAATCGCGCTCGATGCGGCGGATGGCGTCGATCTGCTCCTGCGCCGCAGCGACGACCTTGTCGGCGTTGGCGGTGTCGCAGTTGACCTTGCGGTTGATGGAGTTGTTCATGGACTTCTCCACCTTGGCGGACATGATGTCCATGGCGGCGCAGGGCGCGCCGATCTTGGTCAGGAAGTCCTCGATGGCCTCGGACTTTTTAAAATAGAGCACAGTGTTGGCGCCGCGGTCGATGCTGCGCGCGGCAAAGCCCAGCTCCGTGAGCAGGGCGGACGCCTCGCGGCTGACGCTCGCGTGCGCCGTGATGAGCTCGAGGTGGTAGTTCTTGCTCGGATCCGTGACGCTGCCGCCGGCAAGAAACGCACCCCGCAGAAACGACGCCCTGCAGCAGTCGTTTTCGAGCACGCCGAGATTGATATGGTGTGCGACTGTGCGCGAGAGATCCGCGCCGAAGGCGGCGAACACCGTCTCGATGGCGGCGCGGTCGGTGATGGTCAGCACATGGCGGCCGCCGGTCTTCTCCGCGGCCGGAAGCGCAAAGTGCGCGCCGAACGCGCGCCGAAACAGCTTTGGCAGCCGCTCGGCGAAGGCGTCGCACGCCGTCACGATGCGGATCTCCCGCGTTGTGAACGTGTGGCAGTACAGCAGCACGCCGTAGGCCTCGGCCACGGCGCAGCAATGGCGGCTGATCGGCGCGCGGCACAGCTCGTTTTTTACTTCGGTTGCAAAGGACATGGTGCGCCTCCGCTCAGGTTCTCGGGAAGTCCCGGTTGCGCAGGCGGACGTTCGCGTCGCGCGCGGAGAGATAGTCCGTCAGCGCCTTGGCCACGGCCACGCTGCGGTGCTGGCCGCCGGTGCAGCCGATGCCGATCGTGAGCGCATAGCGCCCCTCGGCAGCGTACTGCGGCAGGAGAAAGTCGATCATGCCGGTGAGCTTTTCGAGAAAGCGCTGCGCCACGTCGCTGCGCAGGACGTATTCGCGCACCTCGTCGTCCATGCCGCTGAGCGGCCGGAGCTTTTCCACATAATACGGGTTGGGCAGAAAGCGCACGTCAAACACCAGGTCGGCGTCGATCGGGATGCCGTACTTGAAGCCGAAGGCCACAACGTTGATGAGGATATCACGCCGCGTGCCGCCGTCGACAAAGATCTCGCAGATGCGCTTTTGCAGCATCGAGAGCGTGAGTCCCGTGGTGTTGATGACATAGTCCGCGCGCTCGCGCACGGGGGCGAGCAGCTCGCTCTCGCGGCGCACGGCCTCCGGCAGGGAGCAGCGGCTCTCGGCCTGCAGCGGGTGCGGGCGGCGCGACTCCTTATAGCGGCGCACGATGGCGCTCTCCGACGCCTCAACGAACAAAATGCGGTAGTCCACGCCCATGCTCGCAAGCTCGCCGAGTGCGTCAAAGAGCTCGGTGAAGCTCTCCTGACTGCGGATATCCGTCACGAGCGCGACCTTTTCATACCGGCCGCGCGTGGCAAGGCAGAGCTCGGCAAACTTCGTCAGCAGCGCCGTTGGCATATTGTCCACACAGTAAAAATCCAGATCCTCCAGCACGTCGGCCGCGCGGCTCTTGCCGCCGCCGGACAGCCCCGATACGATCAGAAATTGCATTCACGTCACCCCCGGATGATCTTCACTTCCGGCTCAAGCTCCACGCCGGACGTGCGCAGCACCGCGCTGCGGACATCGTCCATGAGCCGCAGCACATCGTCAAACGTGGCGCCGCCGCGGTTGACGACAAAGCCCGCGTGCTTTTCGCTCACCTGCGCGCCGCCGACCGTATAGCCCTTGAGGCCGGCCTGATCGATGAGCGCGGCGGCATAGCCCCCCACCGGGCGTTTGAAGGTGCTGCCGGCGCTCGGCAGGTCGAGCGGCTGGCTGCTGCGGCGGCGTTCGCTCAGGCCGCGCATACGCGCCTGAATATCCGCCGGGTCGCCCGGCGTGAGCGCGAGCGTGCTGCCGAGCAGGACACAGTCCGTGTCGGAAAACGCGCTGTGGCGGTAGCCGAAATCATGCGCCGCGCCCACGGCCTCGCGCAGGCTCAGGTCGTGGTCAAGATAGCGCGTCGAGACGACGATGTCCTTCATCTCGCCGCCGTAGGCGCCGGCGTTCATCGACACCGCGCCGCCCAGCGAGCCGGGGATGCCGTGCGCAAACTCCAGCCCCGCGAGGCCGCAGCCAAGCGCCGCCTGCGCCAGCCGCGCGAGCGGGATGCCCGCGCCCGCGCTCAGGTGCGTCGCGTCCGGCTGCGTGACGGCGGCCATGTTGTCGCCCATCTGCACGACGATGCGCTCGAGCGCTCCGTCGGTGATGAGCAGGTTCGTGCCGTTGCCGATGACGAGCGGCTGCGCGCCGCCGCCGCGCACGATGCGGCACACGGCCGCCGTTTCCTCCGCGGATGCGGGGCGCACGAGTGCGCGCGCCGCCCCGCCGATGCGAAACGAGCAGTGCGCGCGCATCGGTTCGTGTTCCAATATCTCCAGTCCCGGACACTGCGTGCGCAGCGCCCGGACGATGAGATCCAAATTCGCCATAGTGTTCGTTCTATCCTTTCCGGGTCAAAACCCGATGCCGAGGTCAATGCCGCGGTCGTGCTCGGCGGCGAGCTTCTGCGCGGCGTTGTAGCCCATGCCCTTCTGACGGTTGTTCATCGCGGCAAGCTCGAGGATCACGGCGAGGTTGCGCCCCGGTCCGACCGGGATCGTCACGCACGGCACGCGCACGTTGAGGATCTCGCAATACTCCGTCGTCAGACCCAGCCTGTCGTAGGCCTTGCCGTCCTCCCACGGCTCAAGCTGCACGACGAGATCCACGCGCGACTCGGGCTTGACCGCGCCGACGCCGTAGATCTGCCGCGCGTCGATCACGCCGATGCCGCGCAGCTCCATATAATACCGGATCATCTCGGGCGCGGAGCCCATGAGCGTCGTGCGGTTGATGCGCTTGATCTCCACGGCATCGTCCGCGACGAGGCGGTGGCCGCGCTTGATGAGCTCGAGCGCCGTCTCGCTCTTGCCGACGCCGCTGTCGCCCGTGATGAGCACGCCCTCGCCGAACACCTCGACGAGCACGCCGTGCTGCGTCAGGCGCGGGGCGAGATAGCTCGAGAGCGAGGAAATAAGGTCGGCCATGAACTCCGAGGTGTCCTTGCGCACAAGAAAGAGGTTGCGGTCATATTTTTCCGCCATCTCCAGGCACTCCGGAAACGGATCCATGCCGTGGCAGATGACGAGGCCGATGATGTTGTAGCGCATGAACGTCTCAAAGCGCTCGCGCCGCTGCGCGGATGTGAGCGTCTCGAGAAACGTGCTCTCGACGCGGCCGATGATCTGCAGGCGCTCGGGGTCAAAATAGTTGTAGAAGCCGGCGAGCTGCAGCCCCGGCCGGTTGACGTCGGCCGTACTGATCGCGCGCGTGCCATAATCGGCAGCGGCGTGCAGGACGGTCAGCCCCTGCTCGGTGACGATCTTCTGCAGCGGTACGGTATAATGCGGTGCGCTCATGGTGCGCATCTCCTTTCTGGCAGCGCCGCACGCGGCGGCGGAAACGGTGATCATGCGGGCGGAGTGTCTGCTCCCCCGCATTCTATTGTAACGAACACAACGGCTTTTGGCAACGGCTTTTGCGCCGCAGGCGGGATTTTTCCGGCCACGCGGCAGAAAATGCGCAGAAAATGTGAAAATCATCTTGCAATCGGCCATGGTTTCTGCTATTATGAAAAAGCTGTTCTCGCAGATATTAGAGAAGGAGGTGCTTCAACCAATGGCAAAATGTCAGTTTTGCGACAAGGGCGTGAGCTTCGGCATTCAGGTGAGCCACTCTCACCGCCGTTCCAACCGCACTTGGAAACCCAATGTGAAGCGCGTCAAGGCCATCGTGGACGGCAAACCCCAGCACGTCTACGCATGCACCCGCTGCCTCCGCAGCGGCAAGGTCACCCGCGCTGTGTGAATTGCAATCATTGCACCGAACAAGGCTCGCCCGATTGGGCGAGCCTTTTTCGCGTCCTGAGCCATGCCCGGCGTCGCGCGCGCAGGCGGTTTTCCCGCCCCGGTGACCGGCCGGTGCTGCGCGGGACGCGGCGCAGCGCCGCGCATTTCTCCGGCGCTACGCTTCCGGAGCGTACAGCCCGCCCGGCAAAGCGCCGGCCGGAATGCGGCATTTAAAAAAGAATGCGCCCGCGCGTGTGTGTCGCGCAGGCGCCGCAGAGCAAGCAAAAGTTTGTGTGTGTGGGGTAAAGTTGTAAATAACCGGTAAACAACCTTAAGAGGAAAGCGTGCTCTGTCAGACGAAAATCAATTTTGTTTCCGTTCTGCCGTAATAATGCGCCAGCTTTCGTTTTTAATGCAAAGAAAGAAAAAATTTTTGAAAAAAATTTTTTTCTCCTGCGCAGCCGCCGCCGTGCCGGAAACAGGTTGCCGTTTTGCGGCGCGCATGGTATCCTTTTTATGTCCGCACCGGACAGAGGGAGGCACGCTATGAAAGAAACTCTGGTCGTCAAACAGGCAACGCCGCTCGGCGCGCGCGTCTGGACGAGTCTGCTGGTGTTCGGCTTCATCGGGCAGATCGCCTGGATGGTCGAAAACGTCTACTTCTCCACCTACATTCAGAAAAACATCACGGCCGCCGGCTGGGCGACCTCCGCGACCGTCGCGGCCAGCGCCATCGCCGCCGCGCTCGCGACGATCTTCAGCGCCGCGTGGTCGGACCGCGCGGGCAAGCGCCGCGCCTTCGTCTGCTGGGGGTACATCCTCTGGGGCATCACGACGGCGGCGTTCGCGCTCTTCGGCAACGGGCAGGTCGGCGGCAGCGTCGGCCTCGCGGTGGCGCTCTTCGTCGTCATGGACTGCGTCATGTCCGCCATCGGCAGCACGGCCAACGACTCGGCCTTTTCCGCCTGGGTCACGGACGTGACCGACGTCACGAACCGCGGCGTCGTGGACATCGTGCTGAGCATCATGCCGATCGTCGCGCTCATCGTCATCTTTGCGGGCTTTGACGGCATGACCGTGCACGGCAACTGGACGGGCTTTTTCCTCATCCTCGGCGGCCTGACGAGCGCGGCCGGCGTGCTCGGCCTGTGCATCTTCCGCGACAGCCCCGCCCTGCGTCCCGTGCAGGGCGACACGTACCTGCGCGACGTGCTCTACGCCTTCCGCCCGGCAAACATCCGCGCCAACAAGATGATCTACGTCTGCTTTCTTGGCATGATGTTTTCGGGTCTTGCCATGCAGCTGTGGCAGCCGTACATGATCTCGCTCGTCGAGGTCACGCTCGGCATCGACAACTACATTCTGCCCATCGGCATCGTCGTGCTCGCCTCGGCCGTGCTGTCCGTGCTTGCGGGCAAGGCCATGGACCGCTTCGGCAAGGAGAAATTCTATTACCCCGTGGCCGCCATGCAGGTGCTCGGCGGGCTGATCGCCTACAGCATCAAGTTCCTTGGCCACGCCATGCCGCTGCTGTGCGTCGGCGGCACGTGCATCATGGCCGGCAACCTCGCCATGGCGGGTCTGTTCACCGCCTCGTCGCGCGACTACACGCCCGCCGGACGCGCCGGCGCGTCGCAGAGCGTGAAGATGGTCATCTACATCATGCTGCCCATGGTGCTTGCAAGCATCATCGACCCGCTGATCATCCGGGCTGTCGCGCTCGAGCCGACGGCGGAGGTACTCGCCAAATATCCGAGCTATGCCGGCAGCTATCTCTATCCGTATGAGCTGTTTCTGGCCGCGGCCGTAAGCGCGGTGTTCATCCTCATCCCCGCGTACTTCGTCCGCCGGGACGCCGGACGCATCCGCCGCGAGAAGCTCGCCGCGCTGGAAAAATGAACGCAAAAGCCCGCCCGCAGGCGCTGCCTGCGGGCGGGGTTCCTATATTATATCCGGATTTACTTGCGGAAAAACGCGATGACGCGGTCGAAGAAATCGCCGATGGCGGTGATGACGTCCTTGACCTTGCCGGTGAAGGCGGCGACCTTCTCCTTCGCGCCGGCAAGCTGCTTGAGCGTATCCTGCACGGCCTGCACCTTCGAGAGCAGGGCGTCGGTATCAAGCTTTTCGAGCGAGCGGCAGAGGTTCACAAGCTGGGTCATCTGGTCGTCCGTGAGCGTGACGTCGTACTCGGCGGCGATCTCTTTGATCTTTGCGCGCAGTTCGCTGTCCGTCATGTCCTTCGTCTCGTCGAGGATGAGCTTGAGCTCGTTGACGATCTCGACCGAGTCATAGTCGCCGATGGCCTGCGCGAGCTCCGCCGTCGTGGCCAGCTCCTGCGAGGAGACGGCCTTGGCGGTCTCGTCGAGCTTCGTGCCCGTGATGTCCTCATACGCCTTGTAGATGCCGGTCAGCGCCGCGGTGCCCGAGACGTCAAACGGCGCGGCCACGCTGATCTTCGCGTCCATGATGCCGGCGGTCGCCAGCGCGCTGATGTACATCTGGCTCGTGCAGTAGGTGATGTGCGACGTGCTGACGCTCGTGCCCTTTCCGGAGGCGAGCACCTCGATGGAGATGCAGGAGATGGCCTTCGTGCCGATCTGCGCGTCGCTGATGACGCCGCTGAGGTACTGCCGCTCGTCCTGATTCGTGACGGTCAGCTCCTTGACGCTGCCGCGCTCGATGCCGAAGGTCTTGTAGACGGTCCTGATCTGCTCGTCCGTGAGGTCGGCACCGATGACGGTGCGCGTCTCCCCCGCGTCGATGGCCGACACCGAGCCGAGGCTTGCGAGCATGCACACGGCGAGTACAATGGGCAGAGCCCGTTTGAGAAATTTCATGGCGTTAGGTTTCCTTTCCCCGCGGCCTTGCGCCGCAGTCCTTTACAGGATAGACGCCTCCATTGTAAAGAAGTTCCCGCAAAAAAGGTGACGAATCTGTGAAGAAACGCCTGAAGATGTTGTTAAGGGTCTGCCCGCCGTCGGCGAAAGGCTGCGCATTTTTAAAAAAGAGGACAGACAGAGTAGGAGTCTCTGTCTGTCCGAGTGGGGGGTTACTGCCCTTTGGGGTGGCAGCTATGGCACTGTGCGCCGCAATGGGCACAGTTGCCGCCGCAGGAGGAGCGCCCTTGCCGCTTCTGGCGGATCAGGGAAAGGGAAATGAGGATGACAATGGCAATGAGAAAGATCGAAATCAAAATCGTAGAGAGGTTTGCACCGATCCAGTGCAGCATAGGTATTCACTCCTTTGCGTTTGCAAAATTCAGTAAGGCTCAGGCCTTGAGCGTGGTGGCCTCCTTGTACGGGCGCACCAGCATGTAGATGATACCGGCCAGCGCCAGGACCGCGCAGATGAGGCCGATGACATTCAGGCTGCCGGTGAAGGCGCAGCCGAACTGGTAGATCATCAGAGCGACCAGATAGGCAAAGCCGCACTGATAGCCGATGGCGAACCACGTCCACTTCCGGCTGTTCATCTCGCGCTTGATGGCGCCGATGGCCGCGAAGCACGGAGCGCACAGCAGGTTGAACACGAGGAAGCTGTAACCGCTGATGCCGTTGAAGGCAGCCGCGATGTTCTGGTACACGCTGCCGTCGCCGCCGCCGTAGAGGATGCCGAGCGTGCCGACGATGTTCTCCTTGGCGACAAGGCCGGTGATGGAGGCGACAGCCGCCTGCCAGTTGCCCCAGCCGAGGGGCTTGAAGATCCAGGCGAGGACGCCGCCGATGGCCGCGAGGATGGAGTAGTCGATCTCGTCCTCGGACAGCATGCGGAACGTGCCGTCGACCGTGCCGAAGTAGGTGGTGAACCAGACGAGGATCGTGGACAGCAGGATGATCGTGCCGGCCTTCTTGATGAAGGACCAGCCGCGCTCCCACATGGAGCGCAGGACGTTGCCGAGCGTCGGCCAGTGGTAGGCCGGCAGCTCCATGACGAACGGCGCCGGATCGCCGGAGAACATCTTGGTCTTCTTGAGCATGATGCCGGAGAGGATGATCGCGGCCATGCCGATGAAATACGCGGAGGTGGAGACCCATGCGCTGCCGCCGAAGAGGGCGCCGGCGATCATGCCGATGAACGGCACCTTCGCGCCGCAGGGGATGAAGGTCGTGGTCATGATCGTCATGCGGCGGTCACGCTCGTTTTCAATGGTGCGGGAGGCCATGACGCCCGGCACGCCGCAGCCGACGCCGATGAGCATCGGGATGAAGGACTTGCCGCTCAGGCCGAACTTGCGGAAGATACGGTCGAGCACGAAGGCGATACGGGACATGTAGCCGCAGGCCTCAAGGAAGGCCAGCATCAGAAACAGGACGAGCATCTGCGGCACGAAGCCGAGCACCGCGCCGACACCGGCGACGATGCCGTCCAGGATCAGGCCGCTGAGCCAGTCGGCGCAGCCCGCCTTTTCCAGACCGTTGCCGATCAGGACCGGGATGCCCGGGACCCAGACGCCGTAGTCGGCCGGATCGGGCGCGTCAAAGCCGTTTTCTTCGAGGTAGGCGACCGCGTCAACATACGTCATGCCGACGGTGCTGTCCTCATCGGCATCATCGGGGATCGTGTCGTAATAGGCGGTCATTTCGTTCTCGGCCAGCGTCTCCTCGTCCTCGACCGTGACGGTCGCGGTGTCGGAGGTGGGCTGGAAGGCTTTCATTTCTTCAAGGGTGGCGTCGGCGTCAAAGTCCTCGGCCTCGGTGTCGAGACCCAGGAACGCGTCGACTGCTTCGGTCGCGGCGGTGTAATCGTCGTTGGCGTCGTTATAAGCGCCCGAGCCGATGCCCAGCAGGTGCCAGCCGTCGCCGAACACACCGTCGTTGGCCCAGTCGGTCGCGGGCGCGCCGACGGCGACCATGGCGACCCAGTAAACAAGGAACATGACCACGGCGAAGATCGGCAGACCCAGCCAGCGGTTGGTGACGATGCGGTCGATCTTATCGGACGTGGACTGCGTGGCCTTGGATTTCTTGCGGTAGCAGGCGCGGATGACCTCCGCGATGTAGACGTAGCGCTCGTTGGTGATGATGGACTCGGCGTCGTCGTCGAGCTCCTCCTCGGCGGCCTTGATGTCCGCCTCGATGTGCGCGTGCACATCCTCGGGGATGTGGAGCTTTGCGAGCACCTTGTCGTCACGCTCAAAGATCTTGATGGCGTACCAGCGCTGCTGCTCCTCCGGCAGCTCGTGCACGGCCGCCTCTTCAATGTGGGCGATCGCGTGCTCGACCGGACCGGAGAACGTGTGCATCGGCACGGTCCGGGTGGATCTGGCGGCCTCGATGGCAGCCTCCGCCGCGGCCATGACCCCGTCGCCCTTCAGGGCCGAGATCTCGACGACCTTGCAGCCGAGCTGTTTGGACAGCTGGTTGATGTTGATCTGGTCGCCGCTCTTGCGCACGATGTCCATCATGTTCACAGCCATGACCACCGGAATGCCCAGCTCGGTCAGCTGCGTGGTCAGGTACAGGTTGCGCTCAAGGTTCGTGCCGTCGACGATGTTGAGAATGGCGTCGGGCCGCTCGTCGATCAGATAGTTGCGGGCGACGACCTCCTCAAGCGTGTACGGGCTGAGCGAGTAGATGCCGGGAAGGTCCATGATGACGACGTCGTCATGCTTTTTCAGGCGGCCTTCCTTTTTCTCGACCGTAACGCCCGGCCAGTTGCCCACAAACTGATTGGAGCCGGTCAGCGCATTGAACAGCGTCGTCTTGCCGCAGTTCGGGTTGCCGGCCAGGGCGATCTTGATTTGTTGCTTTTCCATCATTCCACCTCGATCATTTCTGCATCTGCCTTGCGCAGGCTCAGTTCATAGCCGCGCACCGTGACCTCCACCGGATCGCCGAGCGGGGCGACCTTGCGCACGTACACATCGGTGCCCTTCGTGATGCCCATGTCCATGATGCGGCGCTTGATCGCGCCCTCACCATGCAGCTTCACGACCTTGACCGTTTCGCCGATCTTGGCGTCTCGCAGCGTTTTCATCGTGCTTCCTCCCTTAAATCATGATTTTGCGTGCCATTTCATCGCTGATGGCAACGCGGGATTCTTTGACCTTTACGATCAGATTCCCGCCGATCGCCGATACGACCGTAGCCGTCCCGCCGGGGACGAAGCCCAGATCGGCCAGATGCTTCCTGACCTCCGGGTTCCCGCCGACTTTCAGGATCAGCGTCTCCTCGCCGATGTTGGCAAGATTCAGCGGCATCATAGATATCCCTCCACTGATAAACGGTTAGAGCGTGCTAACCTTGGATGAAAAAAGATAGGTTATATTTGTTTAACCAAAGTTAAACTTCCTTAACCATGCCAAAGTTTAACGCATCTAACAGCGTATGTCAAGAGAAAAATATAAAAAAGCCGCATCCCTTGCATTTTTGGTTAAAGTGTGCTAACGTAAAAGAAATTTCACGTAAAGGTTGGTGGAAACCGCTATGCAGATACTCAGAGCCGCGGAGGACTATCTGGAGGCGATGCTGATGATGCAGCAGAAGCACGGATACATTCGCTCGATCGACATTGCAGAGCAGCTCGGCGTCACGAAGCCGAGCGTGACCTACACGACCAAGCGCCTGCGCGAAAACGGCTACATCACCATGGATCGCGACGGGCTCATCACGCTCACGCCGAGCGGGATGGACATTGCCGCGCGTATGCTCGACCGGCACCACACGCTGACGAAGTTCCTCATGGAGCTCGGCGTCGACGCCGAGACCGCCGAGGAGGACGCCTGCAAGATGGAGCACGACATCAGCGAGCAGACCTATGCAGCGCTCTGCCGCCACGCCATCGGCAAGCTCGGCATCTTCAGGGAGGACGACACGGGCCTCGGCGAGACGGCCAAGACCGACAAGAGCTGAACACGCATCCGAATCGTTCCGCCCGCGGCAGCCGGAGCTGCCGCGGGCGGCTTCATTCTGCGCCGCGGGCATTGACGCGGCGGGGCGGATTTGGTATGCTGAAAAAGAGAAAATGACCCCTTGACTCTGACACGGTGAGAGGGCTTATGCTGTGCGTGAGCTCAAAAAATGACGACCGGCACGGAGGTACCGCCATGCTGAAAATCGGTGAATTTTCAAAACTGTCCAGAGTCAGCGTTCGTATGCTGCGCCACTATGATGAGGTGGGGCTGCTCGCCCCGTCGGAGGTCGATCCCATGACCGGCTACCGCTACTACAGCGAGCGGCAGCTCATCACCGCCGGACGCATTGCCGCGCTGCGCGCGCTCGGCTTCGGTCTGAGCGAGACGCGCGAGCTGCTGCGCCTGTACGACGACCGCGCGGCGCTCGATGCGCGCCTGGCCGCGCAGCGCACCCGGCTGGAGGCGCTCGCCGCCGACACGGCGCAAAAACTGCGGCTTCTGGACACAGCCCGTGAGCGGCTGAGAAAGGAAGCAGACATGAACTACGATGTGACCATCAAGACCCTGCCCGCGCGCTATGCCGCGTGCGTGCGCATGACCATCCCCTGCTACGAGGCCGAGGGCATGGTGTGGGATGTGCTGTGCCGCGAGACCGACCACATGTCCCTCGTGCCCGATGACCCGTGCTATTGCAGCGTAACGTTCCTCGACGAGGAATATAAAGAGCGCGACGTGCTCATCGAGGCGAGCAAGACCGTCCGCGGCCGCTATCCCGACACGGAGCACGTCCGGTTCCGGACGCTGCCGCCCGTCACGTATGCCGGCTGCGTGTTTCGCGGCAGCTACGCGCAGATCAGCGACGTCATCGCGGCCGTCGCGGCGTGGGTCGCGGCCAACGGCTACGAGAGCGCCGGGCCGATGTTCGACATCTACCACGTCAGCCCGCACGAGATGCAAAACCCCGACGAATTCGTGACCGAGGTGTGTTTCCCGGTGCGGGAGGCATGACCCGATTCTTCCGGAGGTGACTCCATGCTCCAGACCCGCAGACCCGCCCTGAGCGGAAACGCCCTCAAGGGCATCGCCATCCTTGCCATGACGCTCGACCATCTCACATGGACGCTCTGGCCGGGGTACAGCACCGCGTGGTGGGTGCTTCTGTTCCACCTGCTCGGCCGCGTGACGGCGCCGATCATGTGGTTTTTCGTCGTCGAGGGCTACCACTACACGCACGACGTGAAAAAGTACGCCGTGCGGCTGTTCGCGCTCGCGGTCGTGTCGCACTTTGCGTATGATTTCTGCTTCGGCATCCCGTTTCTGCCGCTGTCCACCGGACCGTTCAACCAGACGGGCGTCGCCTGGTCGCTCGCGTGGGGACTCATGCTGCTCGTCATCCATAACGACACGCGGCTGAAAGACTGGGTCAAGATCGTGCTGACGTTTTTGATCTGTGTGATCACGTTCCCGTCGGACTGGAGCTGCATCGCGGCGGTGGCGATCGCGTTCATGGGGCAGGCGCGCGGGGACTTCCGAAAGCAGATGTGCTGGCTCATGGTGTGGTCGGCCGTGTATGCGCTCGTGTACTTCTTCTTCATTGATAAAGTGTACGCGCTCGTGCAGCTCGGCACCTGCCTTGCCATCCCGCTGCTGCGCTGCTATGACGGCACGCGCGGCCGCTGGCGCTCTATGGGCAAGCTCTTTTACGTCTATTACCCGGCACACCTTGCGCTCATCGGCGTGCTGCGCGTGCTGCTCTGGGGCGTGGGCGCGTCCACGGCCGCCGGCAGCCTCTGAGCAAACTGCACAATGCTTTGTGCCCGGACGGGGAAAAACTTCGTCCGGGCACTTTTCGTGCGCGCGGGTGCAATTTCGCGCACCGTGTGGTAAAATACATCCAAAACGAAACCCCAAGGAGGCGGCGCCCATGCGCTATTCATGTCTGGTGCTCGACCACGACGACACCGTCGTCAACAGCACCGCGGCCGTCAATTATCCGGCCTTCGTGCAGACGCTCAAAACGCTGCGGCCGGACGTGCACATGACGCTCGACGAGTTCTTTTCCTACTCGTTTGAGCCGGGCTTCGGCGCGCTGTGCAGCGACATTCTCGGCTTTTCCGACAGCGAGATGGACTTTCAGTACCGCACGTGGCTGGAGAGCGCGCGCACGCACGTGCCGGATACCTTTCCCGGTATGCGCGAGCTGCTGCAGCGGTATCACGCCGCGGGCGGGCACATCTGCGTCGTGAGCCACTCCGTGCCGGAGACGATCCTGCGCGACTACCGCGCGCACGGCCTGCCCACGCCGGAGCTCATCTATGGCTGGGACGACGATCCGGCGCGGCGCAAGCCCGCACCGTGGCCGATCTATCAGATCGAGCGCACGCTCGGCCTGCGGCCGGAGCAGCTCGTGGTCATCGACGACCTCAAGCCCGGCAAGGACATGGCCGACCGCGCGGGCGTGGACTTCATCGCGGCCGGGTGGACGCACACCGTGCCGCACATCATCGAGACGATGCAGCGCATCAGCCCGCACTACTGCCGCACGGTGGCGGAGCTCGGCGCGCTGCTGCTGGACGAAACGGAGGCATGAATATGGATACAATCATTCGCACGGCGACCCTTGCCGACCTCGACGCCGTGGCGGCGGTGGAGGCGGCGTGCTTTCCCGCGGCGGAGGCCGCAACGCGCGCGGAGCTCTCCGACCGGCTGGCGCACTACGGCAGCCACTTCTGGCTGATGTTTGACGGCGGCACGCTCATCGCGTTCGTCGACGGCATGGTCACCGACCGCGCCGACCTCACGGACGATCTCTATGCCGATGCATCGCTGCACGACGCGCACGGCGCGTGGCAGATGATCTTCGGCGTGAACACCCTGCCGGAATACCGGCGGCACGGCTATGCGGGGCAGCTCATCGAGCGCGCCATCGCCGACGCCCGCGCGCAGGGACGGCGCGGCCTTGTGCTCACGTGCAAGGACCGGCTCGTGCACTACTACGCGAAATTCGGCTTCGTGAGTGAGGGCGTGTCGGCCTCGACCCACGGCGGCGTCGTGTGGTACCAGATGCGCCTGACGTTTTAGCGTTTCACAGGAGGCAGACACCATGGAGAAAAATCTCACGACCGGCAGCGTCTTCGGCAACGTCGTGCGCTTTTCGCTGCCATACCTGTTTTCGTACTTTTTGCAGACGCTCTACGGCATGGCCGACCTGTTCATCATCGGCCAATACGCGGACGCGTCCGGCACGACGGCGGTGTCCGTCGGCAGTCAGGTCATGCATATGCTCACGGTCATGATCGTCGGCCTCGCCATGGGCGCAACGGTCACGATCGGGCAGGCCGTCGGCGCGCGCGATCAAAAAAGCGCCGCGCGCTATACCGGCAACACGATGACGCTGTTTCTCATGCTGAGCGTTGCGGTCACGGGGCTGCTGCTCGCGCTCGCGCGGCCGATCGCGGCGGTCATGTCCACGCCGGCCGAAGCCATGTCCGGCACGGTCGCGTATCTGCGCATCTGCTTTCTCGGCGTGCCGCTGATCACGGCGTACAACATCATCGCGTCCGTCTTTCGCGGCCTCGGCGATTCCAAGCGCCCGATGTACTTCATCGCCATCGCGTGCGCGGTGAACATCGCGCTCGACTACCTGTTCATGGGCGCGCTGCACATGGGCGCTGCGGGCGCGGCGCTCGGCACGACGCTGGCGCAGGCGGTCAGCGTGGCGGTGTCGCTCGCGGTCATGCGCGGCGCGCGCGGCGGCATTGCCCTCACGCGGGGCGATTTCCGCCCGCAGCGGGCGGTCATGGGGCGCATTCTGCGCATCGGCGTGCCGGTCGCGCTGCAGGACGGGCTGATCCAGATCGCGTTTTTGTTCATCACCGTCATCGCCAACCGCCGCGGCCTCACGGACGCGGCCGCCGTCGGCATCGTGGAGAAGATCATCAGCTTTCTGTTTCTCGTGCCGTCGTCCATGCTCTCGACGGTGTCGGCGCTCGGCGCGCAGAACATCGGCGCGGGCAAGCCCCGCCGCGCGCTGCAGACGCTGTGGTACGCGATCGCCGTCGCGTTCGGCTTCGGCGTGCTCATCTCGGTCGTCATCCAGTTCGTCGCCGAGCCGGTCGTCGCGCTCTTCACGCATGACGCCGCCGTCATCGCGGCGGGCGGGCCGTATCTGCGCGGCTACATTCTCGACTGCTGCTTTGCCGGCGTGCACTTTTGCTTCAGCGGGTATTTCTGCGCCATCGGGCGCTCGGAGCTGTCGTTCGTGCACAACATTGCGGCGGTGGCGCTCGTGCGCGTGCCGGGCGCATACCTGACGAGCAGGTACTTCCCCGCGACGCTGCTGCCCATGGGACTGGCGACGGCGGCGGGCTCGCTGCTGTCGGTCATCATCTGCGTGATCGCATTTCTGGTTTTGCGGCGGCACGGCAGGCTTCTGCCCGGCGAGGGCTGACGCGCCGCGCGCAGCAGGCCGCAAGTCTTATGCCGGAAAACCCCGGAGGAGCTTCCGGCAATGTCAAGCACCTCCTCGGGCAGAGCCCGAGGAGGTGCTTTTTGCTGCGGTTATTCGACTTGCGGGATGGGGGTTATTTCTTCACGTTCTTGCAAAACTGCATCAGGATGGTCGCGACCTGCTCGCGGGTCGCGTTGCCGTTCGGGTCGAGATAGACCGTACCGTCAGACGCCTTGTTGCCGCTGATGAGTTTGAGTGCAACGGCGTCCTGCATCGCGCCCATCGCCCAGCCCGGCACTTTGTTCACGTCCGGATACTTGCTCAGATCCGCGGGCGTCCACGTCGGCTTGATGTTGCAGACGGTCTTGGCGTACTTCATGAGGAAGGTCGCCACCTGTGCGCGCGTCACCGGGTCGTACGGACCAAAGGTCGTGTCGCTCGTGCCGGAGGTGACGCCGGTCTGGTATGCCCAGAGGATGGCATCTCTGTACCAGACCTCGGGCAGATCCGTAAACGGCAGCGCGCCGCTCACTTTCGGTTTTCCATGGAGGCTGTAGAGCATCTGCACGAACTGCGCGCGCGTCGTCAGACCGCTCGGGCTGATCCTGCCGCCGCCGACACCGCTCAGGATGCCGCGCTCCACGCAGTAGTCAAGACCGGCGTGCGACCACCAGCTCGGGTCGGGCATATCGGAGAAGTTCCTGCCCGGGCACTGTGCGCCGCCGTCGCACCGGGTGCTCTTCCACGTCGCCTTGAAGGTGGCGTCGCGATTGTAGAATGATTTTGTGCCGGCGGGGAATACATTACCGTTCGACGCGAGCCAGCCGGCAAACTCCTTGCCCTCGGGCGGGGTGAAGGCACATTCGGGGAGGAAGAAGGCCTCGCCCGACTTGACCTTCATGGGCTGCATCGTGCCCGTGCCGCCGTTGGGGTCAAAGGTGATGGTGATTTCTTCCTTGTCCTTCCATGTCGCCTTGAAGCTTTGGTCATAGGAGGAGATTACCTTCGTACCGGCGGGGTACACTTTGCCGTTTACTGCGAGCCAGCCGGCAAATTCCCTGCCCTCCGGCGGCGTGAAGGTACATTCGGGGAGTGTGTAATTCTCACCTGCTTTGACCCTCATGGGCTTCATTGTGCCGGTGCCGCCGTTGGGGTCGAAGGAGATGGTGATATACTTTGCGGGCACCTCGGTCTTGAGCGTAAACGCCACCTTGCCGATCCTGGCGTTTCCGGTGTCGTACTTGTAGGTGACCTCCTTGACTCTGGCGTTATCGAGCGTCAGGACGTCCCAACCGTCGACCTTGCTGACCGTGCCGCCGGTCCAGCCGCTCGCGCGGGCGGCCGTGAAATATGTGCCCTCCGTCGCGCCGTAGCACGGCAGGTCGGGATAGACCCTATACTGGAGGTTTTTATCCACCTTGATGTCGTAGACGTTGCCCGAGCAATCCACATAGCGCGGATCGAGCGCCGTGTTGCTGCTCAGATCCAGCCACGAGAGACGGTTATTCTGGCAGTAGAGCGTTTCGAGCTTTTTGTTGCTGCGCAGGTCGAGCGTCTCGATCTGGTTGTCGTTGCAGTACAGCCGCCGGAGCTTGGGGCAGCGGTCCACATCCAGCTTCGTGAGCTTCATTTTGCTGCACGAAAGCTGCTGCAGATTGCTCAGCGGGTGAAGATTGAGCTCGGTGATCGGATTGTCGTTAACACTAAGAGACTCGAGGGCGCCATTGTAGCTCAGGTCGAGCGCGGTGATCTGGTTTTCATAGCAGCTCAGCTTCTTGAGCAGATAGTTGCTGCTCACATCGAGCGCGGTGAGCTGGTTATTATAGACATAGAGCTCAACCAGCATCCGGTTGTTTTTCACATTGAGCGAGGTCAGCTTGCCATGGGAGGCACTCAGAATCTCCAGCTTGGTGTTTTTGCTGACGTCAATGGATCTGAGGTCATGATTGCCCCAAAGATTGAGATACGTCAGCTCCGGCAAGTTCCGGGTGTCGAGGGTCGTCAGCTTGTTGCTGCCCGCGACGATTTTCTGGAGCTTTTTGTTGGCGCTCAGGTCGAGCGCGGTGATCTGGTTCCAGCCGCAGTTCAGCTCGGTGAGCTCTGAGCACTTGCTCAGGTCGAGTGCGGTGAACTTGTTTGCGCTGCAGGTCAGATACTTGAGCAAGCTGCCCTTGTGAAACCACAGACCGGTGAGCTGGTTTCCGGAGCAGTCGAGCTTTTCCACTCTCGAGTTCTGCTCCAGATTGAGTGTTTTCTTCAGTTCCTGGCCGCTGCAATTGAGATCCTTCACATATCTCAGGTATCGGATGCCCATGAGACTCGTGATGGGGGCGCGGTCGCCGAGCACCTCTTTGATGTTATCATCGCTGACGTCGAGCACTTCGATCTGCTGGGACTTCTCCTCAGTCAGGACCGAGCTGCCGACGATCTTGAGCACGTATTCCCGGAACACCGGGTCGGGGAAGGTCTCTTCGTTGATCGGTATGGCGCTTGCCGCGCTTGCCGTGAACGGCAGCAGGCTGAACACCATGACCAGACACAGGAAGATGCTGAGAATGCGTTTTTTCATCTGTTTTCCGCCTCCTTGGTTTGGAATATGTGGGGGGTGGGCTTTTGTATCAGAACGAGCCGCTGCGTCCGTGGCCGCCGCCGCCGGAAAAGCTGCTCGAATCGCTTGAGCTGCTCGAGTCGCTCTGGCGCTCGATCTTGTGGCGCACTGTGGTCGTGTGGGTAAAGACGTCCTCGCGCCGGGTCAGCTGCAGCCCATCGGCCGTGACGTAGGCCGAGGCCTCGGCCTGACGGTAGACGGAGCGCATCTTCATCTTCAGCAGCTGGCACACGATCAGCGCGAGCAAGAGCCCGACGCCGAACGAGATGCCGAGGCGGCGCAGAAACTGCGGCCACGTGAATTCGCCGGAGTCGACGCTGAGGATCCCGGCGCAGCCCTCAAGATAGTCCGAGAAGCCGTCGTACCAGTCGTCATCCGCAAAGTCGTCGAGAAAGGCGTCCTCGAGCTTGATGAGCTTGCCGTCCGGGAAGATGGGCTCTGCCTTGTCGCCGTAGACAAAGGTGGCGTACTTGCGGTTCGACATACTCAGCAGCAGGAGAATGCCGTCGCGCCCGCTGCCGTAGCCGAGCGACTGCGCATGGTAGATCGAATAGGACGCGGTCGCAACGTCGGGATAGCCATAGTCGCCGAAGTCATCGACTATGCAGATGTACACGCCGACGCCGTAATGCTCCGAGATCTCGGCGGCGCGCGCCTCGAGCGTTTCGACCTCCGAGAGCGTGAGGAGCGCGGCTTCATCGTCGACATAGGGCGCCGCCGCCATGACGGGCAGCACGAGCGTGACAGCCAGCAGCAGCACGAGCAGCAGCGCGGTCAGTTTTTGTTTCATGGTGTCCGCCTCCTTACATAAACTGCAGGATGACCGTCAGCGCGACCGTGACCACGCCTGCGATCGCACCGAACGTGCGCCAATAGCGGCCGCGGTCGGTCGGCAGGTCGCCGACGAGCTTGCCGGTCTGTCCGTTCATGGCGAAGAGGAAGCTTTCGCCGTTCCACTTCGTGCTCAGCATCCACACCGGCAGCAGGGCGTAGTGCACCTTGCCGCGGTGCAGGCGGATGTCCGTGCGGTCGGTCACGCACGAGCCGTAGCCGGTCACGGTCTCGCGCAGGGCGTTTTCGAGCGTCTCTCTGCTGCGGCGGTCGGCGCGGGCGCGGCTGTCGTCCACGGTGACGTCGTACTTGTCGGCCAGATAGCCGGGCAGGTACGCCGTGGAAAACGGCTGCATCTGCGTGTAGTCAAACGGCTCGATGGAGTCCATGTGGTCGTCGGGCATCTTGGAGGATGCGTCCACCGGGATCTTCTCAAACGCGATCGAGCCGCCGCGGTGCACGTCGTAATGGTCGGTCTCGGTGATCTCGTAGTCGTCGTCCTTATAGGTGCGGGAGTTAGCAGCCTTGTAGTCGACCTCGCCCTCCGCGCCGCCGTCAAACAGCCAGAACGGGACATACACGCCCTGGATCTCCTCGATGTGGTTGCCGGCCGTGAACGAGCGCGGCAGGAAGGGCTTGCCCCGGTAGTGCGCGCGCAGCGCACGCACCGCGTCGTCCTTCGTCATCTTGAACGGGAGCACGAACTCCGGCTTGAGCGCGCCGGAAAACTGCCCCGGCACGACCGTCGGGTTGCCGCAGTAGGGGCAGGAGGTGGCGGCGGTGGTCTCGTCGCAGATCAGCTCCGCGCCGCACGACGGGCAGCCGTAGACCCGCAGACCGTCGGCGTCCGCGCCCCAGTCGCTGCTGAGGTCGGAGGTGTCCCAGTCGCCGTCGGCGGCGGCGTCCGCCTTTGCCGCCTCCGCCTTTGCGTCGGCCGCCTCCTTGGCAGCGGCGGCCTCGGCCTCCTTTTGCGCATAGAGCGCCTCGATCTCCGCGACGTCATACGCAGAGCCGCAGTAGTCACAGGTGAGCTTGCCGGTCTCGGCCGAAAAATGCAGGGGGCCGGTACAGGCCGGACACTGATAGTTGGTTACCTGGGTGGGCATGTGCGCGCCTCCTTTCGTTGTGGGTCAGGAAACGGTGTCGCCGTCATTGAACGGGTCGCCGCACTCGGGGCAGAACTTCGGCGGGTTGGTCGGGTCCTCCGGCTCCCAGCCGCACTTGTCGCATTTGAATTTCTTCACGGCGGCCGGGCGCGGTTTGCCGCACTCGGCGCAGAATTTGCCCTTGTTCACCGCGCCGCACGTGCACGTCCAGCTCTCGTCCGCAGGCTTGGGCTGGCCGCAGTTGCCGCAGAACTTGCCGGTGTTGCCGGTCTGGCCGCAGGCGCACGTCCAGCCATCGGCCGCCGGCGCTGCCGCCGGGGCGGCGGGCTGCGGCGCGGGCTGCGGCGGGGCAGCGGGCTGCTGCGCCGCCTGCTGGGCTGCCTGCTGCTGACCCATGGCGTAGAGATTCTGGGCGTTGATGCCGCCCATCTGACCGGCCATGCCCATGCCCATGAACGCCATGGCCGGGCCCGTGGCCGTGTTGGACGCGGCGGCCTTCATCGCCTCGCCCTGCGAGCGCGAGAGCATCGCGGCGGCGCGCGTCGGGTCCATGTAGGCAGCCTCGCGCTGCATCTCCTTGATCATCTGCTCGTCTTCCTCGTTCGCCTTCACGGACGAGACGCCGAAAGCCACGATCTCCAGACCGCGGCGGTCGCGCCACTGCGCCGAGAGCTCCTCGTTGAGCGCCTCGGCGATCTCGCGCGTGTGGCCGGGCAGCGACGAGTAGCGGATGCCCATGTCGCTGATGCGCGCGAACGCCGGCTGCAGCGCCGTGAGCAGCTCGCTCTTGAGCTGACCGTCGATCGTGTCGCGGGTGTAGGCCTCGGTGACGTTGCCGCAGACGTTGGTGTAAAACAGCAGCGGGTTCGTGATGCGGTAGCTGTACTCGCCGAAGCAGCGGATGGCGATGTCGATGTCGATGCCGGCGCGCTGATCGACCACGCGGAACGGCACCGGGCTCGGCGTGCCGTACTTGTTGCCGGTCAGCTCCTTGGTGTTGAAGTAGTAGATGCGCTGATCCTTCGGTGCTTCGCCGCCGAAGGTGAAGCGCTTGCCGATGTTCCGGAACACCTGACCGATGCTCTCACCGAGGTTTCCGGCAAAGATCGTCGGCTCGGTGGACGCGTCGTAGGTGTACTCGCCCGGCTCGGCGCAGACCTCGACGATCTTGCCCTGCTCGACGATGAGCATGCACTGACCGTCGGCGACCGCGATGCGCGAGCCGGTGGTGATGATGTTCTCATCGCCGTGCGTGTTGCTCGAACGGCGGGTGGTTTTCTTCTGTCCCTTGACCGCCAGCACGTCGGCCGGCAGCGCCTCGCAGGTGAAAAACTCCTTCCACTGGTCGGCCATGACACCGCCGGCAGCTCCGGCGATCGCTTTGATAAGTCCCATAAACATGCTCCTTTACGCAGATGTTTTTCATCAGATCTAACTGCTTTTGATGATTTTTCAGCTATGCTGATAGTATAAGGCATCGGGACCGGAAATGCTACGTTTGCGGCGCAAAAACCCGGCCGAAACCGCAAAATACGACTGAGTAGTAGACAAGGTGCACAGCCTGACGACGGTCAGGTTGTGCACCTTGCAGTATCCTCTGCCCGCGGCGCGGCGATCTCATCGAGACGGCCGCAGCGGCGGAAGAGGTCGATATACAGCATGAGCTCCTCGCGTGAGGTCACGCCGAGCTTGCGGTTGATGTTCGTGTTGTGCTTTTTGGCGGTGGCCACGCTGATGTACGCGCGCGCCGCGACCTCCTCGAGCGAGCAGCCGTCGATGTAATACTGCAGCACGGTGCGCTCCATGGGCGTGAGCGTCTGCACCCGGTCGCGGAAGCCCGAGAGCAGCTCCTCGATGTTCGGCGGCAGGCCTCCGGCCGTGAGCTGCTCGGCCGCCCGCGAGCGGACAAAGGCCAGCAGCTCATCGATCTCCGAGATGCCGGACGGGTGCTCGCCGGGGGTCTGCTCACGGATGGCCTGCAGGCTGCGGGAGATCGGCGTCACGAACCGGCGCGACAGGTATGTCGACAGCAGCAGCATCGCCGCGAGAAACACGAGCGAGACGATGATCCACGTCGTGCGGCTGCGCGCCTCGAGCGCGCGCAGCCCGGCATCCGGCACGAGCACCACGGCGGCGAGCTTCCGCCCCGCAGCGTCGGTCGCACCGATCGGCTCGTGCAGGCCGAGATAGGTGCGGCTGCCGTCGGAATACGTATTATAATACCGGCCGGTCTTGCACGTGAGCGTGCCGTCGGCCGTGAGATATGACCCGCCGGGGCTGCCGATCATGGCCTGTGCGAGCAGCAGCCGGTCGCCGTCTATGGGGGCGAGCACCGTGACCATGCTGCCGTAGGCGCTGTCCACGGCGGGATAGGTGAGGCGAAAATACAGGTCGCTGAGCTCCGCGCCGCAGATGCCGCGCACATTGCCCGCGCTGTCGAGCAGCGGCACGCACAGCAGCGTCACCGACTCCCACGTGTCGGGCAGGGCGATGCGCCCCGTCCACAGGCAGCGCTCGGCCAGACGGCCGTCCGATGCGCGCAGCAGCTGCGTGTAGCCGGGGACGGCCTGCACGTTCAGCTCCGGATTCCAGCGGTTGTGCATCTGCACCTGTGCGCTGCGCGCCGTCTCCGCCGCGCCGCGAAAGCAGGTGACGTGCTGATCCGTCGCACCGATGGCGCGCAGCGCCGAATAGCGCAGGTACAGCCCCGCGCGCGAGGTCGCCGCGCCCGGCAGCGCCGTGTTGGCCGTGGCATCCAGACAAAAGACCGCGCCGCTGCACGCGCCGGATTTCAGATATGTGTTCAGCGCGGGATAGAGCGCCGTCTCGACGGACGCGATCGCGCCGGGATCGTCGTTGAGCGCGGAGAACGTCCGCCCGCCGGCGGCCAGCTGCTTATCCAGCTCTCGCGTGAGCTCCTCCGACAGGGCGATGCTCTGCGCCGTGAGCTGGTCCATCTGCCCGGCAAGCGCCGAGGCGGTGTTGTGCTCCTGGATCGACAGCGACTGGCCGAACTTCTGCGCCGTGTTGGAAAACATCCCCGTCAGGCTCACGACCAGCAGCACGGCGGCCAGGATCGCCAGCGCCATGCTGAACCAGTACAGCACGAGCCGCCGCTGCATACTCACGCCCTGCGTCTTTGCCTTTTCCAGCGCCGAGCGCATTTCCCGAAGCCGGAGCATGGCCGTCACCGCCTTTCTGCCGCCTCAGCGGACGTAGTTTTTTTCAAATTGGTCGAGCGTGGACCAGATCAGCTCCTCACGCGCGCCGCCGCCCTGCTGCTCGCAGAGCACGCGCCCGGCCGTGAGCTGCAGGCGCACCTGCTCTTCAAAGCGGGTCTCGAGCTCGAGATAATCCCTGCGCTGCGGCGGGGTGTAGAACGTGTAGCCGCTCTGCGTGTCGAGATACGCCTGATAGAGCGAGATGTACATGGGGTCATCGAGCGTGCGCACCGCGGCGGGCAGCTCGTTTGCAAACGCCGTCTGCGTGACGGGCATATAGCCCAGCCGCGTCACGAAATCGACGTTGCGCTTGGGCGCCGTGAGCCACTTGAGAAACGTCATGCACGCGCGCTCGCGCTCGGGCGTGGACCTGACCGTGCAGATGCCGGCACCGCGCTGCATGACGAGCTTCTCCCCGCCCGCAAACGTCGGGCACGGCAGGGAGATGATCTCCACCGGCTCGGAGGTGTTGTCCGGGTAGGTGACGGTGTTGGCGTAGTACAGCACGCTCGCCGACGATGCCACGGATGCGACCGCGTCGCCCGTGCGCAAAGGCTCGGTGGCGTAGCCGCTCTTGAGCCAGACGCTGCCGGCAAGCGTCGCGCGGGCATACGGCTCCCACACGCGGCGAAACACCGGACCGAAGGCCACCCGATCGCCGTCGAAAAACTCCGCGCCGAGGGATTCGACACCGACCTGAAAGTAATTGAAATGGTAGTCGTGCACAAAAAACACCTTGCCGTCGTCCGGCGTGTCGGGCGTCTGCGCGTCCGTCCAGGCGGTGTAGGCTTCCGCCGTGCGGTAGAGCCCCTCCCACGTGGACAGATCATCGAGCGTCGCGCCCGTCGCGGCGGCGAAGCGGTCAAAGAGCGTCTTGTCCACAAACAGGATCTCCGTGCTCTTGGCCACCGGCAGCACGGTCAGATGCCCGCCTATCTCCCCCTCGGCAAGAAACGCGGGGATGAAATCCGCCAGCTCCGCGTCCGAGAAATAGTCCCGGTAGTCGACGAGGATGTCCGCATCCGGCAGTGCCAGCACGGTCTTGGGATAGGACACGAACATATCCGGCAGAGCCGTCGCGCCGGGCTCGCCGTAAGCTGAGGCAAGCACCGCCTCGTGGATGGTGTTCGTGTTCGTGACGCTGCCGACCTGCACGCGGATGTTCTGCGCGCGGCCGACGGTCTCGTTGAACGTGTCGATGAGGTCGTTGAGCGGGGACTCGGTCTCGCCGCCGTAGACGTGCCAGATCGTCACGGTCACGGGCTCCTGCTTCTCGCCGCAGCCGGCGCAGCCGAGCGCGAGCAGCAGCGCCAGCAGCAGGGCTGCCATGTGCGGATACTGTTTCATGCGGGACACCTCCTTGCAGGGTGCTTTTTTCAGTATAGCGAATTTTTCCCGCCGCGGCAACCAAAATCCGCGCATTTTTTACACGTGTCTTGACACGGGGCGCGTCCCGGCGCTATCCTGACGGCGGACTCTACGGAGCGTCGGTTGCATTCCGGGCGAAAATCCGTACAATATATCTGCACGGGAGGTGCGAAACATGGATCAGACACGTACCGGGGCGCTCATCCGCGCCCTGCGGCAGCAAAAAGACCTGACACAGCGGCAGCTTGCCGACACGATCGGCGTGAGCGACAAGGCCGTCTCCAAATGGGAGCGCGGCTGCGGCGCGCCGGACATTTCTCTCCTCCCGCGACTGTCACAGGCTCTGGGCACGAGCGCCGAGGCGCTGCTCCGGGGCGATCTGGAGGAAAACGATTTGTCAAACGGAAACATGAAGCGCGTGCGCGTCTGCGTCTGCCCGTGCTGCGGCAATCTGGTGCTGGCGAGCGACGCGGCGGCCGTGACCTGCTGCGGCCAGACGCTGCAGCCGCTGACACCGCAGGCGCCGGACGATGCCCACCGCCTGACGGCGGAGCTGAGCGACGGCGAGTGGTATCTCACGTCCGGCCACCCCATGCAGCGGGAGCACTACCTGTCGTTTGCGGCGCTGGTCAATGAGGACACGCTCATGCTGCGCCGGCTCTACCCCGAGTGGGGCGCGCAGACGCGCCTGCCGTACTTCGCGCACGGCACGCTGCTGTGGTACTGCACGCGGCACGGGCTGTTCGCACAGACGATCGACGCGCACAAAAAGTGAACGGAAACAGCAAAGGCGTCCCTTAACAGGGACGCTTTCGCTTGCTCGAAAAGTCCGTGACGGACTTTTCGAGCATTCGATCCCATTCGAGGCGGGCGCTTCGCCCCCTCGAGCTCCCCCGCTGTTGTGTATTCCGGCTGCGGGTGGCATTTTTTCAACAACGCCGGTATAGCAGCAAAGGCGTCCCTTAACAGGGACGCCTTTGCTGCGGTTTTGGGTGCTTTACGCGATGCCGGTGACGGTGTAGTCCTTGGCCTCGACGGCGGCCTTGAGCACGGCGTCGTCCACCGGGGCACTGAGCGTCACGACGGCAGTTCCGGCCGTGTGGCTGACTTCGGCCCCGGTGACCTCCGGCAGCGCCTCGAGCGCCTTTTTCACGGTCGCCTCGCAGTGACCGCACATCATGCCTTCGATTGAAATGGTCTTTTTCATTGTGGTTTCCTCCTTGATTTCCGGTACTTCTTTAAGATGGTTTGCACGTTTATGGTCGCGGCGCGTATCGCGCAGCTTGAACAGATTCAGGCGCAGGGCGTTCGTGACCACGCAGAAGCTCGACAGACTCATGGCCGCCGCGCCGAGCATGGGGTTGAGCGTCAGGCCGAGCGGGACGAACACGCCCGCCGCGATGGGGATGCCGATGGTATTGTAAAAAAATGCCCAGAACAGGTTTTCATGGATGTTGCGCAGCGTCGCGCGGCTGAGCCGGATGGCCGCCGGCACATCGCTCAGGCGGCTGTTGACGAGCACGACGTCGGCCGCGTCAATGGCCACGTCCGTGCCCGCGCCGATGGCGATGCCGATGTCCGCGCGCGTGAGCGCCGGCGCGTCGTTGATGCCGTCGCCGACCATGGCGACCTTGCCGCGCGCGCTCAGGCGGCGGATCTCGCGCTCCTTGCCGTCGGGCAGCACGCCCGCGATCACCTCATCCACACCGGCCTGCGCGCCGATGGCCCTGGCCGTGCGCGCATTGTCGCCCGTGAGCATGACGACGCGGATGCCCATGCCGCGCAGCTCGCGGATGGCCTGCGGGCTGTCGGGCTTGAGCACGTCCGCCACGGCGATGATGCCAAGAAGCTTTCCGCCGCGGGCGAAAAACAGCGGCGTCTTGCCGGCCTCGGCCAGCGCCTGCGCCTGTGCCTGCATGGGCGCGGGGATGTCCGACACCGTGCGGATGAAGTCCGCGTTGCCGCCGCAGAGCGGCTGCCCGTCGAGCGTGGCGCGCAGGCCGTTGCCCGGCAGCGCCTGAAAGTCCGCGGCCTCGGCCGCGGTCAGGCCGTCAGCCTCCGCACGACGCAGCACCGCCTTTGCCAGCGGGTGCTCGCTCCGGCGCTCGAGCGCGCAGGCCAGGCGCAGCAGCTCGCCCTCCGTCACGCCCGTGGCGGGACAGAGATCCGTCACTGTGGGCTCGCCGGAGGTGATGGTGCCGGTCTTGTCGAGCGCGACGATCTGGATGCGGCCGGTCTCCTCGAGGGAAGCGGCCGTCTTGAAGAGAATGCCGTTTTTCGCGCCCATGCCGCTGCTGACCATGATCGCCACCGGGGTGGCGAGGCCAAGCGCGCACGGGCAGCTGATGACGAGCACGGAGATGCCGCGCGCGAGCGCGTAGCCCACGGTGCGCCCGAGCAGCAGCCAGACGACGAACGTCACGAGCGCGATGCCCATGACGGCCGGCACGAATACGCCGGACACCTTGTCCGCGATCTTGGCGATCGGCGCCTTGGTGGCCGCCGCGTCGCTGACCATCTGGATGATCTGCGAGAGGGTCGTGTCCTCGCCGACGCGCGTGGCGCGGCACTTGAGAAAGCCGGACTGGTTCACCGTCGCGGCCGAGACGGACGCGCCCGGCGCCTTGTCTGCCGGGATGCTCTCGCCCGTGAGCGCCGCCTCGTTGACCGCGCTCGTGCCCTCGAGCACGACGCCGTCGACCGGGATGCGCTCGCCCGGGCGGACGAGAAAGACATCGCCGGTCTGCACCTGCTCGACCGGAACAGTCACCTCCGCGCCGCCGCGCTCGACGGTGGCGGTCTTCGGCGCGAGCGCCATGAGGCTGCGCAGCGCGTCGGTCGTTTTTCCCTTCGAGCGCGCTTCAAGCGTCTTGCCCACGGTGATGAGCGTGAGGATCATGGCTGCGGACTCAAAGTAAAAGTCATGCATATAGCCCATGACGGCCTGCTCATCCCCACGCACCTGCGCGCCCGTCATGGCGAAGAGCGCATACGTGCTGTAGACAAACGCCGCCGTCGCGCCGAGCGCCACGAGCGTGTCCATATTCGGCGCGCGGTGCCAGAGCGCCTTGTAGCCGCTGATGAAAAACTTCTGGTTGATGACCATGATGATGACCGTCAGCAGCAGCTGCGTCAGCCCCATGGCGACGTGGTTGCCGTCATAAAACCTCGGCAGCGGCCAGTCCCACATCATGTGCCCCATGGACACATACATCAGCACCAGCAAAAACCCCAGCGACCAGCCGAGTCTGCGCCGCAGCTTCGGCGTCTCGTGATCGGCCAGCGCATCGGCGTCCGCGGCGGGACCTGCGCCCCGCTGCGCGCCCTTGACCGACGCGCCGTAGCCCGCGGCCTGCACCGCGTCGATGACGGCCTGCTCCGACGCCGTACCCTCCACACCCATGGAGTTGGTCAGCAGGCTGACCGCACACGCCGTCACACCCGGCACGTTTGACACCGCCTTTTCCACGCGCGCCGAGCAGGCCGCGCAGCTCATGCCGGTGACATCAAATTGCTTCAAGATCGTTCCTCCTTCGGGCTGCTCATTTCATGAGCTTCTGCAGCGTCGCCACCAGCTCGTCGATCACCTCGTCCTTGCCGCCGCGGATGTCCTCCACGACGCAGGTGCGGATGTGGCTGGCCAGCAGCTCCTTATTAAATGCGTTGAGCGCCGCGCCGGCCGCCGCCGACTGCATGAGGATGTCCGGACAGTAGGCGTCGTTTTCGACCATGCCGCGGATGCCGCGGATCTGCCCCTCGATGCGGTTGAGCCGGTGGATGAGGCGTGTATATTCCTCCGGCGTGCGCTCCTTCTTGCGCTGCGAGCAGCCGCAGCAGCAGGCTTTTTTCTCATCGTCCATGTGTCAGCACCTCATTGTTTCCCAGATACCCCTTGGGGGTATTTTGAGTATATACCCCCAAGGGGTATCTGTCAAGCGCGTGCACACGAATAAAACAAATCATTGAATGAATAAATACTAATCCGGGCTTTCCCGTCCAAAAAGCCGCGTGGGCGGGAAAGCGCTGGAATATACCGGATTTCCGATCTATATTAATCGTGAATAGCTTCTGCGAGATTAATATATGCATGAATATGCTAATAATACGACGAAATATGAAATTAAATTCACAGAAACCTTGTGTGCTTTGTCAATTGCATAATTTACATTTTAGACGTAAACTGCGAACAAGACTTTTTCCGCCCGCGCTGCCGTTCACGCCGCCGCGGCGGCGAAGGGTCGATCTTATACAGAGAAAGAAGGCTTATCATGAAGAGGAGAATCCTGACTCTGCTGCTGACGCTGGTCATGGTGCTGTCGCTTCTGCCCGGCACGGCGCTCGCCGTCAACGACAGCAGCACGCCCGCCGTGACGTATGCCGATCTGGCAGACATCGACGGCACTGCGCTCATCCCCGACGGCGCAGGCGAAAACACCGAACTGACCGTAGCGGACGCAGTGCGCGCACTGCTGCTGTGGACGGGCATGACCGAGCAGCAGCTCGGCTCGTTCCCGGATGACTATCTGGCACAGGCACGCAGCATGGGCATGATCGATGCGGACACCGACACCGACGCCGCCTGCACGCTCGCGGCTTACCGCCAGATGAAGGCGGTCGCCAACCAGATGTATGACGCGCTGCACGCGGACAAGCTGCAGCCGCTGTACATGAACGGCATGGCGCAGCCCATCTTCCCGTACACGACCGGCGAGGTCACGGAGGGCTACAGCAACGACAAGAGCGACATCATCCGCTACTGCGTCTATGTCGAGACCAACTACGACACCGACGATGACGGCAAGCTCGACCTCGTCAAGGCGCTCGTGCAGATCCCGCGCGCAGCGATGGAGGGCGACTACAAGGCGGCCACCATCTATGAGGCGCGCCCGTACATCACCGGCTGCAACTCCAGCATGAACCCCGGCGAGAACCTCGGCAGCGAGAGCTATGACATCTCCAAGCTCTACAGCCAGCCGGGCAAGCGTGTGCCCACCGGCACCGCCACGACCGCGGACGCGGCAGCTGCTGCCGACAGCTCCGACTGGTACTACTGGAACCCGTACGAAGAGATGTACGACTACGAGGACCTCAACTGGTATGACTACTATCTTGTGCGCGGCTTTGCCGTGGTCGAGTGCGGCGGTCTGGGCACGAAGGGCTCCGACGGCTTTGAGACCTGCGGCACCGATCTCGAGATCGATGCGTTCAAGTGCGTGATCGAATGGCTGCACGGCGACCGCGTGGCCTACACCGACAAGACCAGCAACATCGCCATCTCGGCCGACTGGTCGAGCGGCAAGATCGGCATGACCGGCCGCTCCTACGCCGGCACGACGCAGTTCGGTCTGGCAACGACCGGCGTCGCCGGCCTTGAGACCATCGTCCCCGTCGCCGGCATCGCGAGCTGGTATGAGTACACCAACTCTCAGGGCATTTCCACCAACAGCCGCGTCAACTACTCCGAGCGGCTCGGCTGGTACTGCAACGGCCGCTACCTCGACCCGGACGACTACGCCACCATCGCCGAAAAGTACGGCAACTACATGTACCAGATCCAGCAGGATCAGCTCAAGAGCAACGGCGATTACTCCGAGCACTGGGCGACCCGCGACTACACGCTCGATGCGGAAAACATCAAGTGCCCGGCACTGATCGTGCACGGCCTCAACGACGACAACGTGCGCACGAAGGAATTTGACCTCATGTATCAGGCCTATCAGAAGGCCGGCGTGAACGTCAAGCTCCTGCTGCACCAGGATGCGCACCTGACCCCGAGCTATCCCGCCGGCAACCTCGAGTTCTACATTGACGGCGAGAGCTACAACAACGTCCTCAACCGCTGGTTCAGCCACTACCTGTGCGGTGTGGAAAACGGCGCCGAGAACATGGCCGACGTCACCGCGCAGAGCAACGTCGACGCCTCCGTCTGGAACACCTACGACAGCTGGACGACCGACGAGAGCATCGTCATGTCCAACGCCGACGACACCGGCACGACCACCATCAACAGCGATTACGACACGCAGGGCATCAACCGCAGCAACTGGCGTGATAAGCTCACCGCCGGCTCCACCGACGTGAGCGCCATGTACGCCATGGATGTTGACGCCGACACCGTCATCAAGGGCAGCGTGGCCGTGAGCTTCACCGCCAGCGCCGACAACTACGACGCACCAGAGACGGACAGCCCGCGCGGCACCGTCGACCACGACAACTATGTCGGTGAAGAGGCGAACGCCCTTGACCACGACAACTACGTCGGCACAGCGGGCGCAGACGGCGCCATGACCGTGTCCCTGCCGGACGGCGCCGAGCTGATCGACCGCGACGCGCTCATGGTCAGCGCCATGCTCGTCGACATCGCGCCCGAGGGCACGACGTTCCCGGCCTACAACACGCAGGGCAGCTACGTGCCCAAGACCATCACCGCCGGCGGCGCGTGGATGGGCGGCGGCCTGAGCAACTACGACTACGCCGAGCTCAACGCCACCGACGTCAGCTACAAGATCATCGCGCGCGGCTGGATGGATCTGTGCAACCCCGGCGCGGGCTATGACTCCGCCTCCGCCGACACGAAGGTCGCCCTCAAGGTCGGTGAGAACCACGACTACACCATCTATCTGCAGCCGAACCTCTACACCGTCAAGGAAGGCCACAAGCTCGCGCTCGTGATCTACACCTATGAGCCGGGCAAGGCCAGCTACAGCCAGAACTATCAGATCACGCTCGACAATGCGTCCGTCAGCGCCGAGATCCCCGTTGATGAGATCCCGGTCGCGGCCAAGCTCCCGTTCCAGGACGTCACCGAGGGCACCGTGCAGTATGATGCCGTGAAGTGGGCCTACAACCACGAGCCGCGCATCACGGGCGGCGTCTCCGCCGACACGTTCGGCACCGATCTGGGCTGCACCCGTGCGCACATCGTTACGTTCCTGTATCAGCTCGCCGGTGCTCCGGACGTCTCCGGCCTCGACAACCCGTTTGCCGATGTGGCCGACGACGCTTACTACTGCGCCGCCGTGAAGTGGGCGGCTGCCAACGGCATCACGGCCGGCACGAGCGCCACTACCTTCAGCCCCGACGCGGTCTGCACCCGTGCGCAGGCGGTCACGATGCTCTATGCCACGGCCGACAGCCCGGACGTCTCCGAGCTTGACAATCCGTTTGCCGACGTGGCCGATGACGCTTACTACTGCGCCGCCGTGAAGTGGGCGGCTGCCAACGGCATCACGGCCGGCACGAGCGCCACCACCTTCAGCCCCGACGCGGTCTGCACGCGCGGCCAGATCATCATCATGCTCTACCGCGGCGAAATGCAGGCCTGAGCAAGACCACAGCAAACCCAAACCAAAGCAAAAACAGCGCCCATTGCATTCGCAATGGGCGCTGTTTTTATGCGCGGACAGCCTTACGGGCTGCGGCTCACGCCGGAAGCTCGCGTGCGCGCTGCGTGCGCCGCCGCGCGGGCACGGCAATGCAGAACGTGAGCACCTGCGCCATCGGGATCGCCAGCCACACGCCGGTAAGCCTGAGCAGCTGCGGCAGAATGAGCAGCACAACGAACGTCAGCACCGGCTCGGAAAACACGAGCACGTACGACAGCGCGGTCTTTTCCGTCGCGTAGAAGTACGCGGTCGTCACGCGCACGTATGCCAGCAGCGGCAGCGTCGCCAGAAACAGCGGCAGCCGGGCGCTGACGCCGGCATTCGCCTCCGCAGACGCGCCGAAGAGCGCGCCGATGACGCCGCGCGCAAGAAAGAGCGCGGCGATGCACACCGCCGTGATGCCGAAGGCCGCACGGTAAGCGCGCGTGACGGTGCGGCGCAGCTCGCCGAAGTCGCCCGCGCCATAGGCCCGGCTGATCAGCGGCTGGCTGCCGTCGCCGACGCCCTGCAGCAGCATATAGATCGTCGACAGCACGTAGTCGATGCAGCCGTAGACCGCGATCGCCAGCGCCCCGCCGTAGTGCAGCAGGAAGTGGTTCATGACCATAAGCGTGATGTTCGGCGAGAACGTCAGCCCGATCGGCGCGGCCGCGACCTTCAGCAGCGCGCCCCACAGCGGCAGCACCGCACCCGCCTTCGGCGGCGTGAAGCCCACGCGCCGCCGCACAAGATAGCCGATGGCAAGCAGCATCGTTGCCGCCTGACCGATGACGGTCGCCCATGCGCCGCCGGCCATGCCCCAGTGAAGCCTCCACACGAACAGGTAGTCGAGCGCGATGTTGGACACAAAGCCCGTGCCCATCGCGACCATGGCGAACGCCGAGCCGCCGAGATTGCGGATGAAGGGCACGAGGCCGGTCGCCAGGATCTGAAAGGCCGTGCCGCAGGCGATCACGCGGATGTACTCCGCGGCCAGAGGGCGCGCCTCATCCTGCGCGCCGAGCACCGTCAGCACCGGGCCGAGCAGCCCGAGCAGCACCGCCGTGAACGCCGCGCTCGTCACAAGCAGCAGCAACACCGTGCCGGAAAAGCACGTGCGCGGCGCCTGCTCCTCCCCGCGCGCCTGCAAAATGGTGCAGCGGATCGCGCCGGCAAGGCCGATGCCCGTGCCGACGGCCTGCAGCAGCGCCGCCGCCGGATAGGCGAGCGTGATGGCGGCGAGGCCGAGGTCGCCAAGCGATTGGCCGATGAAAAACCCGTCCACGATCGTGTACAGGCCGGAGAGCGCAAACGCAAGCACGGACGGGAGCACATAGGCCGCGAAGGAGTCATGCCGGATCGTCTTCATTTGATAACTTCCGTTTCCTTTTCAAAAATCAGGTTAAACAGCGCGATCGCGTCCATCATCTCCTGCACGCGCGCATCGCCCATGCGGGCAAAGACGGTGTCCTCGAGCGCATAGAGCGGCTCGAGCAGCTCATGGGCGTAAGCCTGCCCGGCGGGCGTGAGGGCGGCGTGCTTCTCGCGCCGGTCGCCGCTGGCGGGGCTGAGCGTGACGTAGCCCTCGGCGCGCAGCGCGCGGACGACGGTGTTGACGGTCTGCTTGGGCAGCCCGGCGCTGTCAGAGATGGCCTTTTGCGTGGCGCCGGGGTGGTTGTCGAGCACATAGAGCACGAACAGGCGGTAGTTGTTCACGCCGTGCGCGGCGGCCCAGCGGTTGTAGAGCGCGTCCGAGCGCCCCCAGACTTCCCAGAACTTTCTTGGACTGTGCTGCATACGGTTCCTCCAAATAGTATTTGTGCGGACTATTGTAGCATTTGTGCAGACGGTTGTCAAGCCGGACGGAAAAATCAGGCGGTTTTGGTGCCTCCGGCACGGTGAGCCCGTGCACGCTCTGTTAAAAACATGGATATAGTATTGTCATAGATAAATGCACTGTCCAGCCCAAAGCGGAGATAATGTCATGTTATAGAACACAAATTCTGTATGTGTAATATATAATAGGGCTAAAAAGAGGATTCGTCAAATATATGACTTCTCCACCAAGGTGAAGCATCTTATTATCCCAAAATACACCGCCTTTCGGATATCAGCAATCTTTCCCTGTAATAGTACGCAGAATCCGGTATGGATTGCGTTCTCCACTTTCACACGCTCTTTGGCTTGTTCACACCACAGATTTCCGGTTCTTTATCTCTGCAGATCCGCCCAAAAAGGGTATAAGAAATCGGGAGCAAAAAGCCGAAAACCCTTGAAAACAAAGGCTTTCGGCTTTGTATCTGGCGCGCCAGAAGGAACTCGAATCCCCGACCTTCCGCTTAGGAGTTCAAAAAATCTCGTTTTTAACCGTGTACCTGTGTGTCCTGTAATGTCCGAAAAGCCTTGGAATATCAAGGATTTTCGATGATTTGAGTTCCTTTGAAAATCAGTGCGTTTCCCTCAATATCCTGCTAATTTTCGTGCCGTATTGCAAAAGTATTAGCAGAATAATTTGGGGATGGAAAAGCGTTCAACTGAAAATGTGAACCGTGTGTCCTCTTGTGTCCTACCGTAAAACGACCGCCTGCCGTAAAAGCAAGCGGTCGTTTTGCTTCTCTACATAGCCGTCTGCTTCGCCGCAGGCGGCTAAATTTATGCAAAGGAGGAAACCCATATGGTGAATTGCAAAGTGATTGCGGTGACGAACCAAAAGGGCGGCGTGGGCAAAACCACGACCACCGCCAACCTCGGCATCGGGCTTGCCCAGCAGAACAAGCGGGTGCTGCTCATTGACGCAGACGCACAAGGCTCTCTGACCCTCTCCCTCGGTTACCCGAAGCCGGATGAGCTGCCCGTCACACTGGCGGACATCATGCAGAATGTGATCGACGATGGAATCGGAATGATTGTTCTTATCATTCTTGTAGCAATAGCCGCCGTAATGTTTATATCAAGCGGCAGCAAAACCGCCCCATTTGCCTATTTAGAAAAAGAGAAGTTTGAAACCGAGTACGGCGTGAGTGGAATGGTAAAAGAGCGCAAAGCGCAATACAAGGATTTGCACACGAAGCATAATATTGTGGGAACTTGTTTGTGTGTTACTGCCCTAATTCCTCTTTTTATCGGAGCAATAATTAACGATGATAGCGACCTGTTTTTAATAATTATGCTTTCGCTGTCATTTCTCATTGCGGGAGTAGGCGTGATTTGCTTTATCAAGACGGGTATTATATGGGCAAGCTATGAAAAGCTGTTGCAAGAGGGCGAATATTCTAAAGAGAACAAGGAAAAGCCGTCCCTTTCATCTGCTATTTATACAGCGTATTGGGTAATTGCAGCGGCAGTTTATTTAGGATACAGCCTGTCATCAAATAATTGGGGGCAGAGTTGGATAATTTGGGTCGTTGCAGGAGTGATATTTCCTGCTGTCATTGCCATTACTAATGCCTTTGAGAAGAAATCAAAATGAAATTTTAGGAGGACATATTTATGAAGAAATTTAGGACAATCGTATCGCTGATTGCAATGGTACTTGCAGGTGTGGTCGGCTTTTTTCTCGGCTCAGCATTGGAAAATGCTTTCGGCGGTGCAATTCTCTTTTCGCTGATTGTCGGGATCGCTTGTGTGGTTTACACGGTGGACAATCAGAGCGAGTAATCACTTTCAAGTCAGCCTAACATTTGTGATTTTGTTGTGAGCAGACCTTAGTAAACCCAAAGCAGTTAAATACTGTCAGAGTAGTGGCAGCAACGAGTTTGTGAACTTTTTGTTTTTCTCTTGACAAAGCAGGTCTACAAGTGTTAGACTATAAGCAGAGGCCTAATGGTTGTAGACCTGCAAGGAGGATTATAATGAAAAATTACAGACTTGGAGATATGGAGCTGGAGTTTGCCAACTTAATCTGGGAAAATGAGCCGATTTCCTCTGGAGGATTGGTACAGCTCTGTGAGCAGAAATTCTCTTGGAAGAAATCCACTACATATACGATGCTGAAGCGTCTTTGTGATAAGGGCATTTTTCAAAACAATTCGGGCAATGTCGTTTCTGTCCTTTC
>CAKTPP010000003.1 GCA_934591895.1 uncultured Oscillospiraceae bacterium
AGTTTTTTGTCTTCATCATCGCCACAAGGCTTCTTTGGAACCACTCGCCTAGCGAGTGGTTTTCGCTATACAAAAAACACCCGAGGCCGCAGCCTCGGGTGTCCGGCTTGTCAGAAATCTCGCGGCCTTTCGCCAATGGCGCGGCGAAAGAAAGTCCGATCATTTTCTCAGGCGACATGTGCGGCTGAGAAAATACCGCTCGGCCTGCAAACGTGCGCGCCGGCCGCCTGAGGCGGACGGCGCGTGCGCTGCAGTCAGGCCGCAAACTCCTTGTCAAAAAGTAATACTTTTTGACAGTCTCAACACCCGAGGCCGCAGCCTCGGGTGTCGTGATGTTCCATCGTCAGATGGGCATGGTCAGCGAGTTTGCAATTTCCTGCACGATGGCCTGCGCCTCATACTCCTCGCAGATGCCAAGGATGTCCGCAGCCAGTTTCAGAGCGCCATACAGCATATTCCTTTACCCCTTTCGTAGATTTCCGCTGCCGCCCCACACAACAGGCGGTACCGGATGGTTGGTATTGCCGGTTACAAATATATTGTAACGATGAAAACATAGAACCACAACGGACAAATAACGCAAAATGCAACAAAATGATGCAATTTGTTGTGAAAATCGTCACAAAACATTACAAATCAGTCGTTTTCTTGTGCATCCATACAATCCGCCGTTTTCTGCGCCGTATGTTCCGCGCAGCACAAAGCGCCCGAAGCTTTCGCTTCGGGCGCTTCTTGGTTTACAGGTTACACGGACATCCAGCTGGGCAGTGCATTGGCGATCGCGTCCACGATTTCCTTTGCCTTATCTTCGCCGCAGCGCTCAAGGATGTCGGAGGCGAGGTCGAGGCCGACGTGGATGGGTCCTCTGAATTCGGTCATGTTACTTTACCCCTTTCGTCAGATTTCCGCCGCCGTCCCACACAACAGACGACGCCGGATGGTTGGTATTGCCGGTTACAGCTAATATTGTAACTGCAAAACAGCAAAAACGCAAGTGACAAATCTTACAGAATGTAACATTATGAATATTTTTGTTCGGATTTCCGAAACCGCTTTGTTTCTGATTGAAACATCCTGACCGGCGCCGCATCGTTCGACATGTTGTCGCATAGATGTGCACCGGTCGACGGCTTTTGCGGGCTGAAACGGCATTATGGAAACCGGTTCTCCACATTATCAACAGACTTTTCAACACATACGGGGCGCAATTAACGATGTTATGTTAACAAACGCTTGATTTTTCCGTTTTTCTGCGGTGTTCTTTCCTGCGCGCACAAGTGTGCGGCAAGGCGGCATTCTGCCCCGATTCCGGCCTGAGCACGTCCCCCGGATCCGCCGCCGTCCGCCTTGTGCCCGGCAGGCGCGCAGAAAGCCCCGGGAGCGCGGTGCTCCCGGGGCGGGGGGGGGTATGGATTTCGCGGTTGGGCGGTGCGCCGGTCACATGCCGGTGAGCTGGCAGTAGCGCATCATGATGGTCGAGACCTGTGCGCGCGTGGCGCTGCTCCTCGGCATCAGATAGCTCACGCCGTTGCTCTCGCTGCCGGAGATGAGACCGTTGCCGACGGCCCAGCTCATAGCGGCGTAGGCCCAGTTGGAAACGCTGCCGGCATCGGGGTAGCTGCCGAGCGATGCGGCGCCGCCGAGGCAGGACGGTGCGTACTTGGCGGTGTAGCCATAGAGGATCAGCGCCATCTGCTCACGCTGGATGGGCGCGTTCGGCGAGAAGGTGTTCGCGCTTGTGCCCTTGACGATGTCGTGATCATAGGCCCAGGCAACGGCATTGTAGAACCAGTCGCCGGCTCTGACGTCCGTGAAGGGCGTGTAGTATTTGCTGTAGTCGGTCGTGTCGCCGGAGAGCTTATAGAGGATCTGCACGATCTGCGCGCGCGTGCTGGTCGTGTTGGGCGAAAACGTCGTCTCGTCAAAGCCGGCCATCAGACCGCGGGTCACGCAGTAGTCGATGCCCTTGTGCTCCCAGCCGGACGGGCCCGGCACGTCGGTGAAGCGGAAGCTCGGGCAGGTGGCGTCGCCCGGGCAGACCACCGGGCCGGTCGCGGGGATGACCTCGGTTTTGGTCTTGCCGCAGCTCCTGCAGGTATAGGTGCGGACACCGGGGGTGGTCTCGGTCGGTTCGGTGGTCACGGTACCGTCGTCCCAGTCGTGGATGTGCGGTCCGGTCGCGGGGATGGCCTCGGTCTTGGTCTCGCCGCAGACGGTGCAGGCATAGGTCTTGACGCCGGGGGTGGTCTCGGTCGGCTCGGTGGTCACGGTGCCGCCGTCCCACTTGTGGCCGAGGGCGGCCTTGACGCTGCGCTTTTCGGTCGCACCGCAGCCGCTGCAGGTGTAGAGGTCATAGCCTTCCGCCGTGCAGGTGGGCGCGACGGTCTTGGTGAACACAAAGGTGTGCTCGCCGGTCGCGGGGATGACCTCGGTTTTGGTCTTGCCGCAGATGACGCAGGTATACGTGCGCTCGCCGGGCTCGGTCTCGGTCGGCTCGGCGGTCACGGTGCCGTTGTCCCACGTGTGCTCGCCGGTGGCGGGGATGACCTTGGTCGCAATGACCTCGCCGCAGTTGGAGCAGACGGTCTCGATGCGGCCGTCGGCACCGCAGGTGGCGGGCACGGTGTGCTCGCTTGTGCCGTAGCCGGTGTGCAGGCACGCGCCCTTGCTGCTGACCCTGTAGCCCTGCCATGTGCCGTCGGCATCGAGCGTCCAGTTCATGGCGGGGTTGTAGTGGATGGTGACGATGTCGGGCTCAAAGCTGTGCTCCGCCGCGCTGCCGGGCTCGACCGTCGGGGGCGCGCCGTAGCAGCGCACGTCTTTGAGCGCCTTGCAGCCGGTGAAGGCGTTGTGGCCGACGTCCGTCACGGCGGCGGGCAGTTTCATGTCCGCCAGCGCGGTGCAGCCCTGGAAGCACGCGTCGGGAATGGCGGTCACGCCGTCGGGCAGGGTCACATCCGTCAGCGCGACGCAGCCGTTGAAGGCGGACGCGCCAAGCTCCGTCACGGCAGCGGGGATGGGCGCCCTGACGAGCGACTTGCAGCCCTCAAACGCGCGCTCGCCGATGGCGGTCGCCTCGCCCTTATAGTCGGCGGTCAGCAGCTTCGTGCAGTCGGCAAAGCACTTGCCGGGCACGGCCGTGATGGCGGCCGGCAGGCTCACGCCGCTGAGACTCGCGCAGGAGTCAAACGCGCCGCGGCCGAGGGTCTGCAGCCCGTCGGGCAGCGTGATGGCGGTGAAGCTGTTGCCCGCGAGACCGAAGTCACCGATGTCGGTCATGGCCTTGGGCAGGGAGATCCCCTTGAGCTTCGAGCACAGGCCGATGCCGTAGCGGCCGATGCTCGTCACGGTCTTCGGCAGCGTGATCTGCTCGGCGGCCGGCAGGAAGAACAGCGCATAGTCGCTCACATTCGTGACGCCGTCCTTGATGACGACCTTTTTCAGCTCGCCCTCGAGCTTGAAATTGCCGAAGCTCGTGAGCATACCCAGCGCCTCATAGTTCCACCACGGGGCGAGGTTGCCCTCGGGGAAGTTGAAGTTGGGCATCGCGCCGGTGCCGGAGATGGTCAGCGTCTTGCCGCTGAGCGCACCGGTGGAGACCTCCCAGTGCAGGCAGTTGTTCTCGCCGAAGTCGCCCGAGGTGGCTGCGGCCGTGAAGCTGTTTAAGATGGCGTCCAGATCCAGATCCGGGATCTCGAACTCCTCCTTGAACTGCTCGAGCTTCTCTTTGATGAGCCGCTGGGCGATCTCTTTTTTCAGATCGTCGATTTTGCCGGCCGATGCGTTCACGGTCAGGCCGGAGAACAGTCCCACGACCAGAACCAGACACAGCGCCAGCGAGAGCAGACGTTTTTTCATCGTTTCTTCCTCCTTATAATAGTAATGTTCCTGTGCGCAGCGGGAATACCTCTCTGTCGAAAATATAGCATATTGCCGGTAAAGTGCGCAATGGATGGCGGGTAAAAACCGACGGATTTGTTACAAAAACACAAATCTGAGCAATAATTTGGCACGGTTTTTTGCCTGTCAGCGCCTGCGGACTGTTGCAATGGCGGGGTGCGTCCTGTATACTTGCTGTGTAAACATATTTTTCGAAGTGTCTGATCCAGGAGGGAGGAACCATATGAAAAAACGAGTGTTGTCTCTGCTGCTGTGCTTTGTGCTCGCGGCGGGACTGCTGAGCGTGTGCGCACCGTCGGCACAGGCGGGCACGATCGCGGACGCGTTTGAGATGTTCATCAAGCAGCCCGGTCAGATCAAAAAGCTCTTCGGCCGTGAGGTCGCCCGCGGCGACTGCGGCCCGACCGGGGACGAGGGCAGCGTCCATTATAAGATCTACGAGGTGACAAACCCCACCGTTGTGCAGGACAACCCCTTCCTGCAGCAGATCTGGCAGATCCATGACTACCGCGAGGATGCGCAGTATTACGGCGTGTACATCTTCGGCGACGGGAAAATGGCGGATTACACGGAAAAGATGAAGGCGCCGTGGATGGGCAATGTGGAGGTCACGGAGTATAACGACAAGGGGCAGGTCCTCGGCACGACCGTCGTGGAGGGGCTCGGCGAGGAGTATCTCGCGCTGGCCTACATCGCCGACAGCACCGACGAAGAGTGGAACGGCCGCACCGAGAGCTACTCCGGCGTCACGAACGTCGGCGCGTATGCCTTCAAGGACTGCCACTATCTCACGTGCATGTTCCTCAATGACGACATCTCCACCATCAGCGACCACGCATTTTATAAAGATGAGTACCTCGCGGCCATCAATATGCCGCGCCGGCTCGAGCTCGTCGACAAGTACGCCTTCTACGGCTGCGACACGCTCACGTTCGTGCGCGCGGGCAACTGCAGCCGCCTGCGCCGCATTGAAGACCACGCATTTTTCAGCTGCACCATGCTTGCCGAGCTGCGTCTGCCGGACGGCCTGACGTACATCGGCCCGTGGGCCTTCGCGTGGGACCGCATCCTCGGTCAGGAGGACACGACGCTCGGCCTGCCGTCGCAGCTGCAGACGATCGGCACGGGCGCGTTCGCGTTCGTCAACCACCATAAGAATCTCAACATTCCGGCCAACGTCACGAGCATCGGTGACTTTGCGTTCATGTGCGATTATTATATGAACAACCTCACCTTCAGCCCCGGCGACAAGAGGCTCACGATCGGCATGGCCGCCTTCTTCGGCGACAACCACATGAAGTCCGTCGACCTCTCCAACCGCGTCGCCACGATCGACCGCTGCGCCTTTGCCGGCTGTGAGATGCTCGAGGAGGTCTACTTCGGCGACAAGATCGACGAGATCAGGAGCCGCGCCTTCACCAGCGTGGACAACGTCACGAAGATCGCCATCGAGGGCGTGCTCAACGGCATCCTCCGTCCGGACGATACCGACCAGAACGGCGAGCAGGCGGGCGACATCAGCACCGCGCTCAACCTGATCGCCAAGGTCACGAAGCTCAAGCGCGCTGTCTTTAAAAACGACCCCGCCAAGAGCATCTACGGCGCGGCAGACTCCAACCGCTCTTTCCCGGACGACTGCGTGGTCTATTACACGCAGGGCAGCTACACGTGGCTCGCCGAGCTCAAGGATGACGGCACGTGGCAGGGCTATCAGACCGGCCTCTGGCACGGCGACCACATCGCCCAGTTCGCCGACACGGTCGTCGACCCCACCTGCACGGAGCAGGGCTATACGCACCACGTCTGCACGGTGAAGGGCTGCACCTATGCCCCCGTGGACGACACGTATGTGGAAGCGGCCGGCCATAAGTGGACGCTGACAAAGACGCTCCCGCCCACCTGCACCGAAAAGGGCACGCAGTTTTACAAGTGCTCGGTCTGCGGCGCGACCCGCACCGAGAAGATCGACCCGCTCGGCCATGACCTGAGCCGCTGCGATCTCCAGCCGGCCGCCACCTGCACGCAGCCCGGCCGCGCCGTCGGCACGTGCGCGCGCTGCGGCGTGCAGATCGACGAGGTCATCCCCGCCAAGGGGCATGACTACAGCTATGCCGAGACCAGCATCGCGCCCACCTGCACCGAGCCCGGTCACTACAAGGGCACCTGCCCGACCTGCGGCAAGGACTATGACGATGTCATCCCCAAGCTTGGCCATGACTGGGGCGAGTGGGTCACGTCGATCGAGCCGACCGTCTCGACCACCGGCTACCGTTACCATATCTGCAATCGTGACGGCTGCGGATACCGCGAGGGGGAGGACATCCCGAAGCTGCACACCCACACGTGGGATGCCGGCGTCGTGACGCAAAAGCCCACCGAGACCGAGCCCGGCACCAAGACCTATACCTGCACCACCTGCAAGCAGACCAGGACGGAGTCCATCCCCGCCACCGGCATGCCGGAGTCCTGCAACGGCGGGCCTGCCTGCCCTGGCTACGCCTTCCGCGATATGCCCTCGCCGGCCATTTGGTCGCACGCGGGACTCGATTACTGCATCACCCGTGGCTACATTAACGGCACGTCGGCAACGACGGTCGCGCCGGGCGGCACGTGCACGCGCGCGCAGATCGTGTGCATCCTCTACTCCGTGCAGGGCAAGCCCGGGACGGTCAACGGTTATGAGCTCAAAAAGCTTGCGCCGCCGTTTCAGGATGTGCCGCGCGGCGAGTGGTATACCAATGCCATCTGGTGGGCGAAGCTCACGGGTGTCGTCTCCGGCACAAGTCCCGAGACCTTTGACCCCAACGGCGCGATCACGCGCGAGCAGCTCGCCGCTATCCTCTATAAGTATGCCGAGCTGTACGCGCCGTCCGATGCCCTGAAGGAGACGGTCTCGCTCAACACGTTCCCGGATGCGGACAGCGTCTCGTCGTGGGCGCGCACGGGACTGGGATGGGCCGTTGCCAACGGTCTCATCTCCGGCGTCGGTGATCATGGTGTCACGTACCTCCGCCCGCAGGGCAGCGCCGCACGCGAGCAGGTCGCGACCATTCTCATGAAATACGAGAAGGCGTTCGCCCGAGACAAAACCAGATAAAAAAAGCTCCGGAAGCGGTTTTGCTTCCGGAGCTTTTGCGACTGTCAAAAAAGTATTACTTTTTTGACAAGAGGTTTGCGGCCTGACTGCAGCGCACGCGCTGTCCGCCGAAGGCGGACGGCGCGCACGTTTGCAGGCCGAGAAGTATTTTCTTCGCCGCACATGTCGCCGAAGAAAATGATCGGACTTTCTTTCGCCGCTGCGGCGGCGAAACTCTGCGAGGCTTTTAGACAAGCTGAAAAGCTCCGGAAGCGGTTTTCGCTTCCGGAGCTTTTGCGACTGTCAAAAAAGTATTACTTTTTTGAAAAGAGGTTTGCGGCCTGACTGCAGCGCACGCGCCGTCCGCCTTGGGCGGACGGCGCGCACGTTTGCAGGCCGAGAAGTATTTTCTTCGCCGCACATGTCGCCGAAGAAAATGATCGGACTTTCTTTCGCCGCTGCGGCGGCGAAACTCTGCGAGGCTTTTAGACAAGCTGAAAAGCTCCGGAAGCGGTTTTCGCTTCCGGAGCTTTTGCGACTGTCAAAAAAGTATTACTTTTTTGAAAAGAGGTTTGCGGCCTGACTGCAGCGCACGCGCCGTCCGCCTTGGGCGGACGGCGCGCACGTTTGCAGGCCGAGAAGTATTTTCTTCGCCGCACATGTCGCCGAAGAAAATGATCGGACTTTCTTTCGCCGCTGCGGCGGCGAAACTCTGCGAGGCTTTTAGACAAGCTGAAAAGCTCCGGAAGTGGTTTTCGCTTCCGGAGCTTTTGCAATTTTCGGCAGCCTCTCAGCGCTCTGAGAGGTTTACATAATTTGAAACAGTCTTGTCTGCACCGTGTGGATGCGGGACTTTCGCGGCAACGGTTTACATAATTTTTAGCCCTTCCTGCCGCGCAGCATCGCCGCAATCGTCACGGCGCTGTAGCCGCTCTGCTGCCAGAGGTCACCGGGGACGGTGCCGCCGTTGCGCAAAATGAGCGCGATCTGGCGCCGCGCATCGCTGCGCGCGGCGCTCTGCGCCTTCTCGCGTGCGGCCTTTTCCTTGTCGGCAGCGGCCTGCTCGGCCTTTGCCTTTTTGTCGGCGTCGGCCCTGGCGCCGGCCAGATCCTTTGCCTGCTGCTGCAGCTTGCTGTCCGCGCGCGCATAGGCGGCGTCGTCCATGTCGAGCAGCGCCGCGATCTGCGCCTTGGTCACGCTGTCGCGGCTGTCGGCGGCGCCGAGCATCTGGTCGATGGCGCTCAGGCGCGTCCTGCGCTCGCCGCTGTAGCGCTCGTAGGCCAGCTGCGCCAGCTCCGGCAGCTTGCCCGCGAGCATGGCGCGGTAATAGCCGCCCGCCTGCTGCGCCGCGGCCACGGCCGCCGTCGAGGCTTGCCCGCCGGTCAGCGCGGCCGCCTTGCCGAGGGCGTTTTCCGCCGCGAGCTCCGCCTGCCGCTCGTACTGCTGCCGGTAGGCGGCGTAGAGCCTGTCCGAGGCGGGATCGTAGTCAAACTGCTCGCCGAGCAGTGCGTCGAGCATCCGGTCGATCTGTTCGCGGCGGTCTGCCGTGCCGCGCTCGGTCAGCAGCGCCTGCGCCTGACGGCGGTGCGTGTCGTCGTAGTCCGGCACATCCTCGACCGGCAGATACGGCAGGTAGTCCTGCGTCACTGCGTACTGGGTCAGCCCCTCGCCGCGCACCTTCGCGTTGCGCTGCTGCTCATAGACGGCGGCGGCCGCGCGGTCGCCGCGCCGGACTGCCTCGTTGATGCGCGCGGTGTAGTCGATGTCCTTGTCGTATTTGTATTTTGTGGCCATTTGGTCTCCTTTCCTCAGTGCTGCGCTCCGGCGGCGGTCTCCGTGCGCGTGAGCGACCATAGCCGCCACGCCCCTGTGCCCGTCAGGCGCAGGCGAACGTGGTCGCACCGCCGCGGCAGCACCGGCAGCGTGAACGAGCGCTTCGTGCCCGCAGTGACGCTCGCAAGCGTGTGCCACACGCCGTCGGAGTCATATTGCGCCGCCGCCGTGATGCGCGTGCCCGCCTCGGCCTCCAGCCGCAGCTGCACGCGCAGCAGCCGCTTGCAGTCCGGACTTGCGCTGACAAAGTCGCCCGTTTCGAGCATGCTCTCCATCTGCGCCGTGCTGCCCGCGCCGAAGCGCCACACGCCGCGCGCATCCTGTGCATAGAGCGCGCCGCCGCACAGCGCAAAGCCGCGCGCGTCAAAATCGTCCTCGCGGCTCCACAGGCCGCTGCGCGTGTCGTATACGAACAGGTGCCGGCCGCCCTGCCCGTCCCGCGCCGAGAGATACCAGCGTGTCCCGTCCGTGCCCGCGGCGCCGTGCGTGAGCGTGCGCCCGAGCGCGTCGCCGATGCGTACCGGCCGTCCGCCCGCCGTGCGCGCCGCGCCGACGGGGGAGAGGTAGTAGAGCGTCTCCGCCGCCGTCACAAGAGAGCGGCCGGAATCCTGCTCCGCGCCGAGCGCGGCCGAGGCCACGAGCTGGAAGTTATCCGGCCGCGTTCCGTAGAGCCGCCAGAGTCCGCCGGGCTTGAGAAACACCACGCCGCTGCCTGTCGCCGCGCAGCCGGAAAAATCCCCCGGCGCTCCGGCGTCCACGCTCCACGCGGCCGTGGCGACTGCACCGTTTTCGTCCGCCTCATACCAGAACCAGCTCAGCGGATCGCCGAGCTTCGTGCACCACACGCTGTCGTGTGCGCAGGCCCAGAGCCGGTTGCCGTAGCTGCATGCGTGCTGCGCATCGGGCACGCGCCGCGTGATCGTGACACCGTTGACCGCACCCGCGCGCTCGAATGTGCCCGGATCGAAGCGCAGCCGCGCCCCGTCGATGCCGCGCAGGATGTACGTGCCGTTGTTGCGCACGTCGCCGAAGCCGCTGAGCGTCACGGCGTCGCCGGTGCGAAAGTGCGCGCCCGCGCCGTCGGCAATGAGAATGCTCGCGTGCTCGCCGTCGTCCGTGTCCGCAGCCTCAAGCGTTACGCTGCCGCTCCAGCTTGGCTCGGCGCTGCCGAATGTGCCGTCCACCGGTCGGAACCAGACCTTGTCCGGCCAGATGAGCACCGTGCCGCCGAGCGCCGCAAACACCTTCGGCGTGTCGGTGAGCGTGCAGCCGGGCACAGCCTCGCCGTTGTGGTACAGCGTTGTTCCGGCGCACCAGAGCAGCGCGCCTCCGGCTGCAAACAGGCCGTTCGGCGTGCCGCTGCACGGATAGGCGAGCGTGCGCCCGGGGCGTGTCGAGAACAGGGGACTGTCCGCTGCCGAGCCGTTGGTCATCTCGTAAATGCCGCCCTCGGGGCAGGACGGACGGTGGTCGTAGCCGCGAAAATCGGTCTGCACATGGCGGACGGCAGCCATGCGCCGCGGAAATGTGGGTAGATACATGCCTTGCCTCCTTACAGGTCGAGCAGCTTGCCGTCGTGATACAGCTCGCCGCACAGGTCGATCTTTCCGGCCGAGAGCCTCAGCTCCGGCAGATCGCCCCGCGTTGCGGAGATCACCGCGCCGCTCTGGTGAAAGATGAGATATTTGCGCGCAAAGCCGTCCTCCGAGCCGATGTGCAGCGTGTCGGCCACGGTCGTGATGCCGTTGAGGTCAATCTTGTCGGCCGAGAGCGTGACGCTGCTGTCGCCGTTGTTGATGGCGGCGACGATGGCTGCAGCGTTCACGCCGTCGGCGTCGGCCACGAGCGCGATGCGCGCGCCCTGCTCGCCCACGGTCTGCTCAAGCGCGGCGACATTGCCCTCGGCCGATGTCAGGCGTGTCTGCAGGGCGTCGGCGTCGAGGCTCAGCTGCGCGATGCTGCCGTCCGCGCCGTCGATGCGCGCGCGGATCGGCGAGAGCAGCCGCGAGAGCGCCGCGGTGTTGAAGTTCTCCGTGCCGAGGTTCGACAGCGTGTACTGCAGCGCCTCCAGCAGCCGCGGCACGGTCTCCTCCAGCGCCGCGAGCCGCTGCTCAACGGTCTCCCGGCCGGTGCGCTCCGGCAGGGAAAGCTCCAGCGGGGAATAGTCCGTCATGTGTCGTCATCCCCTCCGCCGTGCTGCGATACGTCCGCGCGCAGCACGGCGATCGCCCGCACGAGAAACTGCGGCAGCGGCGCGCCGAGCGCACCCGCGTTTTCAATCACGCTGCCGAGCTCCGTCAGCAGATACCACGCCGTCACGAGCGGACACAGCAGCACGTCATCGTGCACGCCCAGTCCCGGCACGCCGCCGAGCAGTGCCCGCAGCGCAAAGTCCAGCAGCGCCGCCACCAGCACGCCCGCCACGCTCCCCGCCTTGTGCCACAGCCCCTCGCGGGCGCAGCGGCTGCTCCATGTGCCTGCGCGCAGGGCGGCGGCGCTGCCGGTGGCGTAGTCGAGCAGCATGGTCAGAAACCAGGCGGCCGCAAGCCAGCCGGTCCAGCCCCAGAAGGCCGTCAGCGCTGCGGCGGCCGCCGAGACCGCCGCTTTGATCGTTGTGAGTCTGTCCATTTACGTCTCCTTTTGTTTGTCCAGCATCCGCTGGCACACGAGCATCGTGCGGATCATGTCCAGCGACAGGTCCAGCCTGCCGTTTCCGACACCGCTGAGCACGCCCCTGTCGATCAGCCGCTGCACGTCTGCACGTGCCCACTGCGGCATCTCCGCCACGGAATCATAGCGCGGCATATCCAACGCCTCCTCTCGCGCTCCGTTTCCCATCGCCTCCGCGACATCCGCGCGAAAGCCGTCCATCGTGTAGCCCATATCATAGGTGCGCCACAGCAGCTCCGGGTCTGCGTGGTTGCTTGCCACGCCGCGCCGGTGTCCCTCGGCGTGCCCGATGATGACGCCGTCCTGCGCCGGATCAAGGCCGTACTGCCTGCACAGCGCGGCGAACAGCTCCACGGCCGTGCGGTACGTGCCCGCGATCTGCTCTGCCGCCTCCGCGTAAGTCATGCCCTCGCTCGGCTCGGTCATTTCCACGCCGATGTGCGTCTGATTTGCCGCGCCGCCGCAGTGCCATGCGATCATCTCCCACGGCAGCGTCTGATACACCGTGCCGTCTGCCTGAACGAACGCGTGCACGCAGACGGACGCGCCGCCCGGCTGATACTGGTTAAAGCCGCGCGCGAACACCGCCGCCGACGGCTGCGGTGTGCCGACGCTGTGCAGCATGATGCCGCGCGGCGTCAGCGGCGCACCCGCCTGATAGCATTTGTTCTTGACCGCAAATCTCTCCGTGATCTGCATCGTCATTCCCCCTTTTTATTTCGGCGTCAGCGTCGCCGTGAGATTTGCCCCCGCGCCCTTGACGCAGAACTTGATATAGCGTGGGGCTTCCAGCGACGCAATGTCCAGTGTAAAGCCCTTGCGGTCTGCATCTACGGTGAACGTGCCCGGCGCGTGGGTTTCCGTTTTAATGTAGCTTGCCTGACTAAAGGTGGTGCCGCCAGTGGTGTACAACACCCACGCGCTGCTCGTGTACGGTGTGCTGTTGCCCACCACGTCTTCAGCGCCTTCCACGCGGATGACTGCGCCGTTCGGATAGGTTGTGCTGTCAATTGGAATAGCTGCTGTGTGGCCAATTGTCACATATCCCGCATCTGTCTTTTCTGCGCCGGTCGCGGTCGAAAGCCGGGTGTTGTCCGCATAGCCATAGGTCGCCAGCAGGTCGGATGTTACCGCCTTGACCGTCAGCGCATACGTTGCCGTAAAGCCGCCGTCGGCGGTTTTTACCGTGATCGTGGTGTTTCCCGGCGCGAGCGCTGTGACAACACCGTTGACCACGCTGGCTACGGCCGGGGCGGAGCTTGCCCACGTCACCGTCTTGTTGCTTGCGTCTGCGGGCTGCACCGTCGCCGTCAGCGTCGTCTGCCCGCCGACGGTCAGCTCGCCGGAGGCTGCGTTGAGCGACACGCCCGTCACGGCCACGGTCTGGATGCCGGTGAAGATCTCACGGTCATAGCCCGCGCCGTAGCAGTAGCTGTAGAGCTTCTGCTCGCTCGGATTGATGACGTTGACGACAAAGGCCGTGTCCTCGGCGCTGTTGGCTGTCTTGTTGTAGGTGGTCGTTTCACCGAACTCGATGCCGTAGTATTCCGTGTTGCCGTTTGTGCCATATTCGTTGTTTCTTGCAAAGCACATATTCGGTGTGGCCACGCGCCAGACGTTGTACTCCGTTCCGGTGCCGCTTGCGATGGCGTTGAGCTTTGCGGCCTTGAAGCAATGCACATGGCCGTGGATGGCCGCGAGGATCGCCGCCTTGTTGCTGCCGCTGAAATTCACGGTATTGCCGCTGCTGACGGTGATGCTGCCGCCGTCCACGTAGGCTTTGACGATATTCGACAGGACACACACGCCGCCCCAGTCCAGCGGATGGTGGGACAGGATCAGCACGTTCCAGCCGGTCTTTGCGCCCACGGCCTTCAGCGTGTTCGCAAACCAGAGCTTCTGCGCGTCGGAAACGTACTCCTTTTCCGTGCCCTCGGCGGTGTTCAGGCAGATGACCCGCAGCTTCTTGCTCTCGAAGTCGCGATAGCAGTAGCCCTCGGTGGTGCTGCCCATGGCCGCGCCGGTGTTGTAAGCACCGCACAGGCCGTACAGCTCCGACGCCGGCAGCACGCTGCCATTCTGCGCCTTGCTGTACTGCAAGCTGTCGTGGTTTCCAAGGGTGCGCAGCTGCGGGATACCGGCAAACGCCTCGTCGATGTCCGCGTTGATCTCCGCGAAGTGCTGCCGCCCCTCGGCCAGCGTGGTCGTTGCGCTGCCGGCCGTGTAGTCGCCGAGATAGCACGCAAAATCGATCCCCGGCAGAATATACGCGAGCGCCTTCATCGCCATTCCGGCGTGCAGGTTTCCCGCCACGATGTCCGCGCTTGTGTCGAGCTGGTGCGCGTCCGAGGCCGCGATAAAGACGATGCTCTCGCTCGTGCGCACGGCCTGCACCTTTTTTGCCACCTCCAGCGCCGCCGTCTTGACATAGTCCGGGATGTCTGCGTGCACGACGCTGTCCCTGCTCGGTATGGCGCTGATCGCTGCTGCCATCTCACCGATCTTATATGTCGCTGTGCCGCCGTTTTTCGCGCGGATGGCGGCGGCGATGCCCTGCACGGCGGCTTCTTCGTAGAGCTTTTTCATCAGTAGCTCACCTCGTCTCCGTCCGCGATCGTCACGGTCTGCGCCGTGCTGCCGTCATAGGTGACGGTCGTGCTGCCGATTTGGATTGTCAGCGCCTTCGGATTCGGCAGCGCAGCGGGCGCGATGTTCTGCGTCATCAGCTCGATTCTGACCGGGACGTCCCAGACGTTGCCGGTCGTTTTCGCCTGGAGCTTGACGACGCAGAACGTGTGCCGTTCCGAATCGGCCACAAGCGACGAGAACGTGAGAATGCCGTTCGCCGCGCCCTGATAGAGCATCAGGAATTGCTCGCCCTGAAACGCAAGCTGCGCATAGACGCGGTGCGTCGGGTTTGCGCTGACGTAGGCGTGCAGCTCTGCCGGCGTCATGTCGGCCGTCGTGCCGGACATATCGCCGCCGACGTGGATGATGCGCGTCTGCTGCACCATGCCGTCGAGCGCCGCCTTGTCTGCCGCCGACATCAGACCGGCCGCGCTTTGCGTTGCTGCGGTCTTTTCGGCCTTGCCGTCCCACGCCGCCGCGCGCTGCGCCGTGATGCCGTCGAGCACGTCCTTGTTCGCGTGCCGGTGGCGCATGGCGGAGTTCATGGCGATCTGGTGGCTCTGCCCCGGCGACGGGACGGCAGCGCCGTTCGTGCGCTGGTGCCACTTTGCGTATTCGTCGAGCGCGGCGTTGAACAGCGCCATGCTGTCTGCGTAGTGTGCGGTCTCGTGCGCGGCGTAGTCGCACATGGCGATGACGTAGTACACGTACAGCCGGTCAAACGGCGCCGGCACGAGCAGCGGCGTGCCGCGCTCGGTGTCCGTGTCGTAGGTCACGCACTGCTCGGGCGCCGCGTCGAGGATGCGCATCTGGATCATGTGCTCGCACTCGCTGAGCCACTGGAGCTTGGCCGCGTCGTCCCATGCATTCGGGCAGATCGCGTCGATGCGCGTGAGCGCCTGCTGAAGCGTTGCCATGCTCAGAGCCCCAGCGCGCCGCTCTCGGCGGCAAAGCGGGCGGTCTCGCGCTCAATGAGCGCACCTGTGCGCGCGTCCTGCGCCTCGCCCTGCGCGAGCACGAGCGCGAAGCGGCGCGCGATCGTCACGTCCTCGCCGCGCGGAATGCGCACGGTCTCACCGTTGACGGTCACGATCTTATCCTCCTTGTAGCTGCCGTTGTCACGAAACAGGTGCACGGTCACGGGCTCGCTCAGCCAGGCCTCAGCGGCGCGGTCGGTCATTTTTCTCGTTGCCATAGTGTATTCCTCCTTGTGTGCATGCGTGCCTCCCGCCGCACGGCGGGAGGCATGGTGAAAATGTTACTCGGTGTAGGTGCTGCAGGTCTCGATGCGGCGGATGGCGCTGTCATCGAGGCGCACGGCGACCTTCGTGGCCTTCCAGCCGACGCTTGCGCGCTGGTTGAGCGGGTCGCCCGTACCGGCGGAGCCGAGCTGCTTGACGATGTGCTCAAGCCCGCCGCCGGTGATCTCGGTCGTGCCGTAGCCGTCCGCGCCGAGCACGAGCGTGACGTACACGTCGCGGCCCTGCGCACCGGCCTCGCCGGGGTAGAGGATGGCGTTGTCCTCGACCGTGACCGGAGTGTCGACCGTCATGGAGCTCGCGGTGTTTTCTCTGACGGTCACGCAGGCGCTGCCGATGAGCACCTGACGGCCGACGAGCGCGCCGGGCCTGACCGTGCCGCCGTCGAACGCGACGGTGGTCTTGCCGTTCACCGCACCGTTTGCGAGCAGCGTGCGGCTGTCGTCGGCCAGATCCTCGGCGTGGAAGATCTTCGCCTCCGTGCTCTCGACAAAGCGGCAGCCCTCGATCTTGCCGATCTCGCCCTCGTACATATGCTCCGTGTCCACGTACTGGTGCGGTGCGAGCCATTTCGGGTCGTTCATGAGGTCGTAGGCCACGTCAGGGTGGATGATGACCGGGAACGCGCCGTCGATGCGGCGGCAGTTGGCGTTTTTGAGTGCGCGCACGGCGCGGCGGATGCAGTCGACGGTCAGGTAGTTGTTGTCGGCAGCACCGGCATTGCCGCCGCGCAGCAGGTAGCGGGCGGACACGGATTCGTCGGCGTACTGCACGTTGTCGCCGCCGACGAGCACCTCGCGCGTGATGGTGTCGAGCGTGCGTCCGGCCTGCGCGCCGAGCAGCTTCGTGGCCATGGTGAGGTTGTTGTCGATGGCGGTCAGAAGCAGCAGGTCGCTCATCTGGATGTAGCCGCCGTACTGGCGCACGGCCGCCTCGACGGTGCTCATGCTCAGACTCTGCCCGTCGGGGGTCACGCCCTCGGTCAGGGCGGTCAGCGCCTTGCCGAGCGGGGCGAAGCGGCGGAACTGAATCGTCTTGCCGCCGTTTGCGGGGATGGGGTGCTTCTGCGCGAACTGGTCGTGCACGAGCTCGGGCTCGGCCGCGTCGATGAGGTAGTCCGAGTAGAACGTCTTCATCTCCTCGGTCAGGCTCTGCTGGGTGGTCACCTGCGTGTTTGCGTCAAACAGGCGCAGGTCCATGCGGATGTTTTCCATACTCATGTCTCCTTTTTTCTCTGCTGTCCGCTTCCGGGGACAGCGGCGGGGCAGCACCCGGCCGCTGCGCTGCCGTTGGGTTCGTCCTGCACGGGGACGCGGCCGGTGTCCTCCGCAACGTGGGCGGGATAGGCTTCGGCGAGCTGCCGCAGACCCGTCACGGCCACGGTAAACGCCGCGCGCACATCGGTCCGGTCGTCGGCTGCGATGGCTGCGTGTCCGGCGCTGAGCGTCCGCTGCACGCCCTGTGCGCTGAGCGCGTCGAGCGCACCCGCCAGCGCGCACATGAGCGCGGATGCTCCGGCGCACACGATGTCGCTGCCCGGGCAGTACGCCGCGTGGCCGTCCGCGCGCAGCACGCACCGGCCGTTCCGGCAGATGTACGCGAAGCGGGTCACAGGCTCAGCTTCACGCGCTCGCCGCGCTCAGCGCGCGCGGCAAGCTCGGCGCGGTCGGCGCGGCTCATGCGCGACACGTCCGGCCGCACCACGATGCCCGCGCCGCCGCTGCCCAGCCCGTTCTCGGCCGGGCGCAGACCGCGGGCGCGGATGTGCTCGGCCACGCGCTGCTCGGCGCTGCGTCCGGCGCGCAGACAGGCCGTCTCCAGCAGCGCCTGCGCGTGCAGCGCAAACCATGCCGTGCGCACGTCTATGCCTGCGCGCAGCAGCGCGCAAAACCGGTCGTCATTCAGCGCCGCACCCAGATCAAAGTCCGGGCACTGCGCCGTCAGCTCGTCCGCCTCGCGCGACCAGCGCGCGGCAGTCTCCTCGGCGGCGCGGCGCATGTTCTGCTCCTGCCGCCGCTCGATCGCGCCGCGCAGCGCGCCGACGGTCACGGTCTGCCCGGCGGCCTCCGCCGGCGTTTCGGTCTGCTCTGCTGCAGGGGCGGTCTGCGCCGCTGCGGTCATGCTGTTTTCTTCCATGCTCTGCTCTCCCTTCTGCCCTCAGCGGGCGTTGGCTGTGATGATGCGGTTTTTCTCCTCCTGCGCTTTTTGCAGCGCATCCGTGCCCGCGTCCGCCTCCGGCGTCTCCGGCTGCGGCGGCGCGATGCTGCCGCGCACGGCCTCGAGTACCTTGTCGCGCCCCGGAAACTGCATCATCTCCAGCATCGGCACGGCCTGCTGCGCGAAGGCGGGGTTAAAGACCCCAAGCTGATACAGCTGCCGCGCCAGCTCGTTTTGCGATGCGGTCGCATACGGGCTCTCCTTCTGCGCGTGCACGGATACGTCAAACGCCGGCGCGCGGCAAAGCGCTTCGCCGTCCGTGCCCGTGCCTGTGACGCGGGCGCGCAGTCCGGCGTTGGAGTACGTGCAGAAGGTGTAGCCCTGTGCGCCCGGCGCCGCCACGCGAAACGGCCGCGTCTCGGTGTAATAGGCGCGGATGAGCTCGATCACGAGCTCGACCACGCGCTCAAACGCGCGGTAGCTCGCGCGCAGCGTGTCGCGGCTGGACTTGCTTCCGGCCTCCTGCAGCGCCGCGATGGCACTCGCCGCCGTCACGCCGCCGGACACGCTGCCCTGCGTCACGTCGCGGCTGTTGCTCGTCTCCTTGAGCTCGTTGATCTTGAGCTGCAGCATATTCACCCACTGCCCGTCGAGGTTGTAGAGGCTGATCTGGCGCAGCCGCTCGTCGTCGATGCTGCCCTCGACCTCAACGAGCGGCTTTGACCAGTCGAGAAATTCCTGCGCGTTCACGCCGCAGCCCTTCTTCACCCAGAAGCGCGGCGTGGAGGCCTTCATGCTCATTTCGAGCAGGTTGCCGCTCAGGCGGTCGATGTACTGCTGCGGGTCCTTGCTCACGGCGATCATGCCGAAGCCGCACGGTGTGCCGGCCTCGGGGTAGAGCACGTCGAACACGACCGGATACTGTCCGTGCGGGTAGAAGCCACCGGCCATGGCGGGGTCGTTCTCGCTCGCATAGAGCAGGTCGCGTCCGGTGAATTTTATGAGGTGCAGCGCCGTGCCGCCGCCGGGCAGCGGCTTTTTGTAGTACCAGTCGACGACGATGCTCTTGTTCGACGTGTCCACCGCGTCGTCGTAGAGATACTGCGCCAGCTCCACGCCGCAGCTTCCGGGGCGCGCCTCCGGCCACGCGGCCGCGATGTCGTCGTTGTCCGCGAGCGCGCACACGAAGAGGTTCCGGCTGTCCTGAATGTCGGTGATGCCCGGCTCCCAGAACAGGTTGAGCAGGTCGAGCTGCCGCACGGCCACGTCGCCGAGACCGCCGCTGCCGGTGCTGTCCCAGAACACGCCGTAGGCCGCGCACCCGTGCTTGAGCTTGTACCACCATGCATCCGACCACACCTGCTCGAAGTGCGCCTTTTCCAGCACCGCCGGCACGATGGCCGACAGCGCCTTCGCGTCCGGCTCGTCGGCCTCGCTGCGCGGCAGGATCACCGCCTCCGGAAAGCTGTCCATCGCGTCGGCGTGCTTCGAGACGATGGCGTTGAACAGCCATGCGCTCGTCGGCTCCACCACGTCGGCGCCCTGCTCGCGCCGCCGGTCGCGCAGATACTGCCAGTGCCGCAGCCGGTACCACTGCTCGTCGGCGATGATGCGCGCCTCAAGCGCGCGCTTGCCGTCCTTGTAGCGGCGCAGCAGCTCCGTGCCGCGCGCAACATCGTCGGGCGTGATCACGGGCTCGCGCATGTCCGGCAGCCCCGCCTCTGCCGCCGCGCGGTAGGGCAGGGGGTTCGTTTTTTCGTTTGTCATAGACGCTCCTTTGCTGCCGTTTTCGGCAAAATAGTTTACATAACATTTTGACTTTGCGATAAAAACAGACTGCTGTCGCAGTCTTTTTCGTATTTACATAATCAGTTGCTCAACGGGTCGAACACCTGCGGCGTCCGCTGCACCGACGGGCGCGGCGCAATGGGGTCGGACTGGCACAGATACCGGATCTCGTCGGCGATGTGGTCCTCCTGCCGCGTGTCGACGTCCTCGGGCGCGTGCGCGTCGTAGCGCAGCAGCGGCAGCGTGCGCCGCGTGTCCCGGCAGTTGCGGAACACATACAGCATCGGCAGCCCCGCCGCGTCGAATGCCAGCCGGTAGTGCACCTGCATCCAGCCGGGCAGGCGCTGGTGGTCGCCGGGCTCGAAGTACACGCCGTACCGGTCGGCGATATCGGCGATGCTGTCGCCGCGCGATGCGTCCCAGATCGCGGGGTCGGCCACGCCCCGGATGTCCCGCCCGCGCAGATAGGGGTGCGTGGTCTCGGTGGCGCGGATCTGCGTGAAGATCTGCTCCGGCGTCCAGCGCACGCCGGTGTCCGGCTCGCCGGGCACGCAGCCGTACAGCTCAAGGATGCGATAGAGCCGGCCGTCGAAATCCACAGCCCACCAGCCCACGGAAAACGGTTTTGCATATCCGAAGTCGAAGCTGCGGTATACCCGCCATGTGTCCGGGATATCGAACGGCTCGATCACGTGCGTCCACTTCCCGTCGGCGTAGTGTGCGGGATCGTCGCGCCATTCGGCGAACACCTGCCCCTCGTATACGTTCCAGTCGCCCTCAAGATGCGCGCGCCGCTTTGCCGGCGGCAGCGCCTCGAGCCGCTTGAGATAGCCGGGGTCGCGCTGCATCAGCACCTGGTTGTCATAGACCTTTGCCGGTATGAACACATAGTCCTGCGGGGACTCTCCGTCCCGGAACGCCCGGTCGATGAACAGTCGCTTGATGTGTGCGTGCCCCGGGCCGCCGGGGTTGCAGGTGTAGTAGATGCGCGGCGTGAAATCCGTGCGCGTCGTGCGCAGGCAGGTCGCGATGAAGGTCAGCCAGTCGGGCTCGAAGTTCGTCGCCTCTTCGAAGCCGATCACCTCGTATTCCTGCCCCTGATACTGCGCGCAGTCGCTGTCGTTGTCGCAGTAGCCCATCACGAGCCGCGACCCGTTCGGGAAGCGGAACGTGCGCTCGGTGCCGCTCCACACGGCGTAGTCTGCAAGCTCGCGCTGCAGCGGCAGGATGTGGTTTGCGCGCAGCTCCGGCAGCGTCCGGCGCAGCAGCAGGAGCTTCAGCCCCGGGTAGCGCATGGCGAGCATGACGAGCTTGCGCCGCATGGCCCAGCTCTTGCCGCCGCCGCGCGCCCCGCCGTAGGCGACGTTTGCCGCCTCTGCGCGGAAAAATTCCTGCTGGCGCGGGCTCGGCGTCTCGCGCCGCAGCACCTTATAAATATAGGGTTCGTTTTTGCGTGCCATTGCCTCACCTCAGCGGCTCCACTGCTCGAGCGCGCCCTCAAAGCGCAGCACCTGCGGCTCTGCCTCGCCGGCGTCCCTGCCGCCCGCCTGGCCGAGCACCATGCCTGCCGCCTTGAGCCGCAGCTCCGGCTTCACGGTCGTGTCGGCCGCCATCTCGGCCAGCTGTTCGAGGATGCGCGCCTTTTCGTCCTCAAGATCCATCATGTCCCGCGCTCCCGGTACGAGAGCACGTAGTCCTCGCCATCGGCTGCCGCCGCGAATTCGTAGCGCGTGAGCGCGTCGTGTACATCCTGCTTTGCCAGCCGCAGCGTGCCGCCGTCGCCCCGGCGCACGCACAGCGCCGCCATGATCGCGCCCGCGAGCCCCAGCAGCTCCTCGTAGGCCGCGCGCTGCGTGCGCAGCTTGCGCCGCAGCGCTGCGTTCGTCTCCTGTCCCATGAACCATCCTCCTTTTGTGTTTTTCTGCCCGTCCCGTTGCCGCCGGGCGCTCCCTGCCATACCGCCTGCTGTGCTGCTTGCCGTGCCGCTTGCCGTGCCGCTTGCCGTGCCGCTTGCCGTGCCGCTTGCCGTGCCGCCTGCCGTACCCGGATCTGCTTGTGTGCTTGCGCCTCTTTCCGGACTTGGTTTACATAATGCTATGCCTTGACTGCATTCGCGGCAGTTGTGCGGGTTCACGGCAGCCGTTCGCCGGTTTGCCGTATGTCCCCCTCCTATTTCTATTTTATTATGCATTTGCATATATGTCAAGCGATATGCTATCAAAATTCAGCATAGCCGCACATACTGCCCGTGCCAAATCGCTCAGAATGTCCTGTTTTTTAGTTTACATAACGATTATCGTAAATGATTCTGAATTCTCTGTGTCCCCACTTTGTGCGCCGGATTCGGCAGGAATTCGCCGCTGCGCCCCACAAATGCTGGTAAGGAAAGCAAAAAAGGTTGCAATCTCGTAACACTTGGTGTAAAATATGCAACTGTGTGTGCGTGTTATGTTAACGCTCAGCAAAAACCGAAAACAGAGGTTGTCATTTATGAAGAAACGAATTGTCAGTCTGGTGCTGACGCTGTGTCTGCTTGCGGGGCTGCTGCCCTGCCTGACGCTGGGTGCCGCAGCGGCCAGCCGGGTCGATGCCGCGCCGTATGCGAGTGTGGAATATGCGAAAAACTCCGGAGTCGAAGCCGGCACCGTGCGCTACATCTCGCAGGTGCCGTCCTACACGGATCAGTTCTGCGCCGATTACTGGGGCAGCTATGTCGGCTATGCCAACCACGAGTGCTTCACGGCGTGCATCTCCATGGCGCTGTCCTACCTTGGCATCGACGCCACGCCAGGCGCCCTCGGCGACTATTGGCGCAGCCGCGGCCACTACGGCACGCCCTTTGCCACCACGCCGGAGGACGTCGGCTTCAGCGGCGCGACGTATTACAAGATCTCGCTTGCCGAGGCCATCTCGCGCTATGTCGGCGGCGAGGGCAACTACAGCCCGCCGATCATCCATCTCAACGGCTACTCGGCCAACGGCCACTATGTCATGATCATCGGGCAGGTCTCGGCCACGGAGTACCGTGTGCTCGATCCGGCCTATCAGACTGTCTACACCATGACGCTCACCAACGGCAGCACCGTCAACTACTTCAAGGGCAGCGAGCGTGTCACCGAGGCCGTGCAGTATTCTTACCCCGTGCACCGCTGGAGCGCGTGGACTGCGATCGAGACGGAGGACGGCGCCGTGAACATGGAGCGCACCTGCTCCGTCTGCGGCAAGACCGAGACGGCCCGGATCCCCGATCCCTGCGTCGGCGATAAATACTGCGCCGGCGGCGTGTTTGATGACATGGTCTCCGCCGACAACTGGGCGCACGAGGGCATTGATTACTGTGTGCTCTTCGGTCTCATGAGCGGTGTCGGAGAAGGCCTGTTTGACCCCGACGGCATGACGACGCGCGCCATGGTCGTCTCGATCCTCTACAGCATGGCCGGCAAGCCGGATGTGTCCGAGCTGCCGGAGACGCCGTTTGAAGACGTCAAGCCGGACGCATGGTATGCCGATGCCGTGCGCTGGGCATACGCAAATCAAGTCGTCGCCGGCATGGATGACACGCACTTTGCACCCGATGCCCGCCTCACGCGCGCGCAGCTCGTCACGATGCTCTACCGCGCCTACGGACCGGAAAAGGGCGTCCGCCCGCGTCCGATCGGCGGCTATACCGACTGGCGCGAGGTTCCCGAGTGGGCATATCCCGCCATGACATGGGCAGTCTCCATGTGCCTGATCAGCGGCACGAGCAGCGCGCATCTGAGCCCGAACGCCGGCGCCGCCCGCGCGCAGCTGGCCACCATCATGATGCGCACGTGTGAGCTGCAGGGCGAGCTGGACTCCTGAAAAACCGGACAAACGGGTAGAAAAGTTTCGCAAAGTGTGTAAAAACGTTACAAATCTTATAGACTGACCAATGAATTATGGTGACAGGTGGGTTACTATAGAAACCATCAATAAACCAGCGCCGGCCTCTGCCGGCAACGAAACGGAGGCACACTTCATGAAGCAGAATCGGACGCGCACGGCGCTCGCGGACGCCTATATGCGTCTGCTCAACGACTACACGATCGACCGCATCACGGTCAAGATGATCACGGACGCCGTGGGCTGCAGCCGCAAGACATTTTACTATTATTTCACGGATGTGTACGTGCTCACGCAGTATGTGTTTGAACTGCGTGTGCAGCACTTTCTGAACACGAACGGCAATTTCGAGACCATGCGCGAGGGCTTTCTGACGCTCGCGGCGAACCTCTCGAACGACCGTCAGGCCATCCTGAACATCTACCACGGCTACGGCAAGGAAGAGCTGGAGCGCTTCACGTGGGAGACGAGCGATTACTATGCCCGTCAGGTCATCACGCGCTACGCGCAGAACATGGACATTGCGCCCGAGGATCTCGAGGCGATCATCCGCATGTATACGGACATGATGTTCGGTATGCTCATCGACTGGATCAACAACGGCATGGAGGGGGATTATTCCCGCAAGCTGGACATCGCGCTCACGGCGCTCATGCCGGTGCTGCGCTCCAACTGCCGCGGTGCGAAAGCCGCCGCGCAGCAATGACCGCATAAGCTTTCATAAGAACGCAGGATCGCGCAAAAAGCGCTCGGGCATTTTTGCCCGAGCGCTTTTTGATTGTCTGAGTTACTGTTCGCAAAATCCCATCAGCACGGTCGCGACCTCGGCGCGCGTGCCGGTCTTTTGCGGCGAGAGTGTGCTGGGAGACGTGCCGCAGATGATGCCTGCGCTCACGGCCCAGGCCATTGCCTCGCGCGCCCAGGGCGACACGCCCGCCTGATCCTGATAAGCCGACAGCGCGCCCGCGCCGCCGGTGAGCTGCTCGCTGCGGCTCGCGTAGCCGTAGAGCATCGTCACCAGCTGCTCGCGCGTGAGCGGCTCGTTCGGCGCAAACTCCGCTGCCGACACGCCCGTGGCCACACCCGTGCTGTACGCCCAGATGACGGCGTCGGTGTACCAGCTGCCGCCGGCGTCCGTCAGCGGGCAGCTCATTCCGCTGACGGACGGCGAGCCCTCCAGCGCATAGAGCACCTGCACGAACATGGCGCGGGTCATCTGTGCATCCGGCGCAAAGCGGTTGCTGCCGGTGCCGGCCATGAGCCGGCCGTACTTGACATAGTCCACACCCGGCGCGTACCACGCGTCTGCGGCCACATCGTCAAACAGTCCCGCGTAGCTGACGCGCTGCTTGCTGGTCATGTACGTGTCCGACAGGCAGCGCATCCAGGCCAGACAGCTCTCGCCGAAGTGCGCGCTCATGATCACGAGCAGGTTTGCCAGCAGCGTCATCGTCGTGCCGGGGTATTTGAGCGCCATCCTGGACAGACGCGGCACGAGCGTCGCAAACGCGTCGCGGATGCCGTCAAGGTCGTAGGTCACGATGCCGTTTTCCTTGAGCGCCTCGACCAGATATTCGGTAAGGAGCTTGACGGCGGTGCCGTTTTTGAGCATGCCGGGGATGGTCAGCGAGTAGAAGAGCTTCTTGGCGTTGTCCTGCACCTTTTTGGCAAAGCTCTCCGCCACGCCGGAGGTGTCGCGGCCGGCGGCGCCGAAGATGTCGCCAAGCAGCGCGATGAGATAATCCTGCAGGTTGTCGGCGTAGTCCTGCCGCGAGGAGACGAGGCACGTCGTGATCGCCTCGCACAGGTCGGCGTAGAATTCCTCCTGCGTCATGTTGACCTTGAAGATCTTGCCGAGGTCGCCGCTCGTGATGTCCTTCGGGTCGATGCCCCACGCCTGGAAGTGGTCGGGCCAGTAGATGTTGCCGCCGTTGTTCGGGATGCGGTAGAACTCGTTGAGCATCTTCGCCTTGTAGTTGAGGTAGTTTGCGTCGCCCTTGGTCGGCACGACGCGGTCGACGCCGTAGCGGGCGAAGTCCCAGCTGTCGAATGCGACGTAGGTCACGAGGTCGTTGGTGTTGACGATGTTGTGGATGTTTTCATACACCCGTCCCTGCACCTCGTCCTTGGTCGCGCCCATGGGCGGCTCATAGCAGTAGCAGTACAGGTCGTGCGGGCTGAGACTGACGCGGGCGCCGAGGCTGCAGCCGTCGTCGAGCATACCGCCGAGCATATTGGCCACGGCTGCACTGCGGCTGTAGCCGCTGATCCAGAGCTTCACGCGGCCGGTGATACCGGACTCGGCGATGTATGCGCGCAGGAAATCGAGCACCTGATCGCGGCCCATGGCAAAGCCCGCGTGCTCGCCGGAGGCGTCGAGGCGCGCGTTGCCGCCCCACTCGGCGTGGTAGTTGTTGCCGCGCACGCCGACGGCGATGAGGGTGTAGCTGCCGCCGTTGTCGCGGATGGTCTTGCTGGCGCAGTTGATGCCGATCGAGTCGGTCTCGGCCGGCTGGGTCATCCACTTGTTGGAGCGGATGTTTTCAAAGCCGCACTGCTTTGCCAGCGAGACAAAGTTGCGGTTGCTCGTGGCCAGCTGATCCTCGTATTCGGAGTCCTTGCTGGAAAATGCCGCGAAAGCGAGCCCCAGCGACATCTCCGCGAGATCCTGCCGGTAGGTGTAGCCGCTCTTGGTGAACAGCTCGTCGCTGTAGGTAAAGGTCGCCGCGTAGTCATGGGTATCCACTCCGTGACCGGAGGCATAGCGCACCGTGACGGTCTTGCTGTCGCACGTGTTCGCCGCGGCCGCAGCCGGCATGAGCGACACGGTCAGAACCAGACACAGCAGCAGGCTGATGATGCGTTTTTTCATGTTTTCTCCTCCCGATTTTGTAGTTTTGTATTCCAGATCCTCCAAATTGATTATACGGAAAAAAGGCGGGATTGGCAAGCGGTACTTGCCGCCGCACGCTTCCAAACGGGTGAAAAACAATACCCCCCGCGGCATTCAAAGGCTGCGGGGGGATATCGGTCATGGTCATTGCCGGAACATGGTGTAGGCGCGCCCGTCGCCGACGGCGTCGGCGATCATCATGCGGTTGTTGAGCACGGAGAAACGGTAGAACGCCGCGGCGCCCTCGTCCGCGCTGTCGTAGATGGCGTTGCCGCGGATGACGCAGTCTTTTTCGGCGAGTCCGGGCAGGGAACAGGTCACGTCTCCGTCGGACACGGTCAACTCGCCCGCGCTGCTGCTCCAGCTTCCGGCCAGAAACGCCTGCGCGTAGCTGCTGTTGCTCATAAGGATCTGGTTCGTGTCGGAAAAGCCGATGAGATCCAAAAGCCTCTGCGCCGCCTGCGCGTTGGTCAGGCCGGATGCGAGCGCGAGCTGCTCTATGCTGTCGCACAGATGCGCGTTCGTGAGAAACAGGCGCTTGGCGCTGTCGGAATAATTGCGCCCGGCGAGCACGGTGTACTCGGCCAGTGCGGTCTGATAATCCCGCGCGCTGTAGTCGTTTGCGGCCGCGGCATAGATCTGCGGCAGGCTCTTGGCCTCCATGGCGTCAAGCACGCCGCTGTAGGCCAGCAGCTCGCTGTCGGCGTGGTTTTCATACAGATCGTCGATGTACATCAGCGCCTGCGTGTACTGACCGGCCTGATAGAGCCGGCCGGTGCGGATGATCTCCGTGCGCAGGTCGTCGTCGCCTGCGGGAAAGAGCTTGACGTCGCGCCGCCGGGTCTCGGCGGTGTCAAACTGGAAGTTGCAGATGGCGTCCTTGACGCTGCGGTTGACGGCCGCGTCCTGTGAGGCGACGACGGCGAACCCTGCGCCGACGGCGATCAGCACGATGACGATCCCGATGAGCAGCGCACGCAGACGCTTGTTTTTCCAGATCTTTTCATGCAGGACCGGCCGCCCGCACTGCCGGCAGCGGTGTGCGCCATGCGGCAGCTCCACGTTGCACGCTCGGCATTTCATGCGCTTCCCCCCTTGTTTTGCACTTGGCCGCGCCCGTTTGTCCTGAAACGAGCGCATTTTTTATTATAGCCGATTTACGCCCGCCGTGCAAGCCGGCAAACGGCAAACCTGTCAGGACTCCGCTAAGAAACCGGCAGGAAATGCGTTTTTGCCCTTGCGTGCGCTTTTGTGCGGTGTCCGGCGCTTGACATTGCGTACAATGCGCGTAAAATATATGCAACCGGTATTGCCGCCAACCATCCGCCGCCAATGTGTGTGCCGCGGCGGAACGTGACGAAAGGGGTAAAGAATCATGTACACAAACGCTTTCATCCACTGGGGGCTTGACCTTGCGTCCGAGATCCTCGGCATCTGTCAGGAGGGCAAGGCCAAAGCGGTCGTGGATGCGATCAACGACTGGTATCCCGAGCTCCTGTAAGCGTAGGCAAACGCAGGAATCCCGTCCCCGGAGCTTGTCTCCGGGGGCTTTTTCGTGTCGAACTGTGCCGATTGGGTGAATAACCACGCACACAAAGGTTGAAATCCGGCGCGCGGCGCGCTATACTATCGCCAGACCAGACTCCGGCTGGTCACTGTTTTTCATAAGGAGATTGACCCATGCAAAGGTTTGAAAAGCACAGTCCGGTCGTCGTGACCGAGGTCACGACCAGGCACGACCTGCGTCAGTTTATGCAGTATCCCAACCGGCTCTATGCCGATAACCCGAACTACATCCCCTCGTTCTACGGTGACGATCTTGACGACTGGACGCCGGGCAAGAACCCCGCGTTTGACTACTGCGAGGCACGCTGCTGGCTTGCGCGGCGCGACGGGGAGATCGTCGGCCGCATCGGCGCGATCCTCAGCCACAAGGCTAATGAAAAGTTCGGCACGCACTGCATGCGCTTCAGCCAGGTGGACTTTGTGGACGATTCCGAGGTCTCGGCGGCGCTCTTCGGCACGGTCGAGCGCTGGGCGCGTGAGAAGGGCTGCGATCAGGTGCACGGCCCGCTCGGCTTCACGGATTGTGACCGCGAGGGCATGCTGGTCGACGGCTTCGACCGCCGCAGCCTGTTTTTCACGTACTACAACGCGCCGTATTATCCCGAGCATCTGGCCCGCCTCGGCTACCGCAAGGATGTCGACTGGATCGAGTACCGCATTGCCGTGCCCGAAGCCGGCGGCGCGGAGGCCGAGCGCCTGCACAGGCTCTCGCAGTACATTCTCAAGCGCAAGAACCTGCACGTGGCCACGCTGCGCCACAAGAGCGAGTACGGGCCCTATGTCCGTCAGGTCTTTGCGCTCATCAACGCGGCCTATGCGCCGCTCTACGGCGTCGTGGAGCTCTCGGATGCGCAGATCGAGCGCTACGCCAACAAGTTCATCCCGCTCGTTGATCCGGAGTTTGTGTGCTTCGTGCTCGATGAGCAGGAAGAGCTTGTTGCCTTCGGCGTCACGACGCTCGACCCCTCGGTCGCGCTCAAGCACTCCGACGGCCGTCTGTTCCCGTTCGGCTGGGCGGGCGTGCTCAATGACCTGCACCACGGCGACACGCTCATCATGCTGCTCACGGCCGTGCGGCCGGATCTGCAGACCGAGGGCATCAATGCCGTCATGATGGATCACGTCTGCCAGAGCTGCAACCGCCACGGCGTGCAGTTTGCCGAGACCGGCCCCATGCTCGAGAAGAACGACCACATCCTCGCGCAGTGGAAGCGCCTCGATAAGGAACAGCACAAGCGCCGCCGCTGCTTCATCAAGGATCTGGATCATGATGTCAACGCGGCCAACGCCGCCGCTGCCGCCGCAGCGGGAGCAGAGTGCGCGCAATAAACGGACAGCAGTGCGCAGCGCGCCGGCCTGTAAAGGCCGGCGCGCTGCTGCCCGCAAATAAGAAAAGACGCTGCCGGAGGCAGCGTCTTTTCGGCTTTTTAAGGAACCTCGTAGAGTTTGCGCCCGCAGGCGCAAAGAAAGTCCGATCATTTTCTTCGGCGACATGTGCGTCGAAGAAAATACTTCTCGGCCTGCAAACGTGCGCGCCGTCCGCCTCCGGCGGGCAGCGCGTGCGCTGTAGTCAGGCCGCAAGCTCTTTTGTCAAAAAGTAATACTTTTTGACAGTCTAAAAAGACGCTGCCGGAGGCAGCGTCTTTTCTTATCGGTTTTCTCAGCCCTTCGCGCGCTCGAGATACTCGCCCACGCGGGTGTCGACGCGGATGCGGTCGCCGGGGTTGATGAACAGCGGCACCTTGATCTCAGCGCCGGTCTCCAGCGTAGCGGGCTTGGTGGCGTTGGTGGCGGTGTTGCCGGCAAAGCCCGGATCGGTCTCGGCCACTTCGAGCTCGACAAACGTGGGCGGCTCGACCTGGAACACCTTGCCCTTGTAGGAGCTGATGACGCACTCCATGTTCTCCTTCACGAAGCGGAAGTTGCTGCCGAGGGCGCTCTCGTCGATGGGGATGAGCTCGTAGGTCTCGGGATCCATGAAGTAGTAGAGATTGCCGTCGTTGTAGCTGTACTCCATCGTCTTGCGGTCGATGGTCGCGCTCTCAAACTTGGCGGTGGGGTTGAAGGACGTCTCGGTCACGGCGCCGGTGATGACGTTTTTCATCTTCGTGCGCACAAAGGCCGCGCCCTTGCCGGGCTTGACGTGCTGGAACTCGACGACCTGCATGACCTGGCCGTCCATCTCAAAAGTAACACCGTTGCGGAAATCGCCTGCTGTAATCATATAGGAATCCTCCTCAAGAATGATCAGAATCAAAAATCTTATATAGTTTACACGATTTTGTATGGTTTGACAAGCGGGTATTTACAGAATGATCAGATTTTTCGGGCTCCGTGTGAGAATTTCCGCCCCGTCTGCGGTCAGGTGCAGCACATCCTCGATGCGCACGCCGAATTTTCCGGGCAGATAGATGCCGGGCTCCGCGGAGATGACGGTGTGCTCCGGCAGCTTCGCGTGCGCGCCGGGCGCGGCAATGGGGTGCTCGTGGATGTCGAGACCGAGGCTGTGCCCGAAGCTGTGGCCGAAATATTCGCCGTAGCCCGCGTCGCTGATGACCTTGCGCGCGGCGGCGTCCACACGCTCACCGGTCACGCCGGCCTTCGCCGCGGCGATGCCGGCCAGCTGCGCGTTGAGCACGGTCTGATACACGGTGCGCATCTCGTCGCTCGGCATCCCGACGGCGACGGTGCGCGTCATGTCCGAGCAGTAGCCGTTTTTGCGGCAGCCGAAGTCCATCGTCACAAAGTCGCCCTCGGCCACGCGCCGGTCGCCGGGCACGCCGTGCGGCATGCTCGTGTTCGGGCCGGTGAGCACGATGGGATCAAAGCTCGTGCCCTCCGCGCCGAGGCGCAGCATGCGGTAAATGAGCTCGGCTGCGATCTCGCGCTCGCTCATGCCGGGGCGGATGACGGTGCAGATCTGCGCAAACGTCTCGTCCGTGATCTGCTGTGCCTGATACATCATGGCCAGCTCCTCCGGCTGCTTGGATGCACGCAGGGTGCGCAGGATGTTCTGCGCCGGCTGAAGCCTGAGCCCGAGCAGCTGCTCGTAGGCCGTGAATTCGGCGTAGCTCGTCGTCTGCTCCTCGCCGCCGAGCAGCTGCACGTTCGCCTCGCGCAGAATGCCCTGCACGAGCGTGCGCATCGGCGCCTCGTGCGAGCACAGCAGCACCTGCGCGATGCCGGTCAGCGCGGCGCGCGCTGCCTCGATGTAGCGGGAGTCGGTGATGAAAAATGCCTGATGCACCGTCACGATCACCGTGCCGTCCGAGGACGGGAAGCCGGTGGCGAACCGGCGGTCGTTTTCGTCGGTGAGCAGGATGGCGTCCAGATGCGCCTGCCTGAGCGCGCGCTGGATGCGGGCAATGTTGTTGGGCATGGGATATGCACCTCCGTGGAATGTGATGTTATGGTGTGTCCGTGGCGGGATCCGTCAGGGCGAGATCGGCTGCGGTTATCGGCTCGTGCAGCACGTCGCCGTCCGCCTCGGCAAGGCCGACGGCCGTCACGCCGTCGAGCGCCGTGCACGTCAGCACCAGACAGGCCAGCGCCTGCGTGCGCACGATGCCGCTCGCCGCCTCCGTCGCCGTCACCGTCAGCCAGAGCGTGCCGTCGTCGTCGATGCGGCTGCCGTCGATCGTCAGCCAGTCGCGCACGGGGTTCGTGCACGTGCCGTCGCCCGGCTTTCTGCCGAGCGCGTCGAGCGCGGTCTGCACCGGGTCTGTGCCGTCAGGCACGGTGACCGTCTCCGTGTGCAGCAGCGTCGGGCCGTCGGTCTCGATGCGGTATACCGTCACGGTCTGCCGCTTTGCGCAGCCCGCGCAGCCGAGCGCGAGCAGGCCTGCCAGCAGAAGGGAAAGCCATCGCCTCATGTCTCCGCCGCCTCCTTTTGTGTCCCGGATGCGCTGTCCGCCTGCGCGCGTGGGAACGTCACGGTGAAGCGCGCGCCGTGCGGCTCCACGCCGTCCACGGTCACGGTGCCGCCGTAGAGCGCGGCCGCGTCGTGCACGATCGACAGGCCGAGTCCGCTGCCGCCGTGTTCACGCGAGCGCGCCTTGTCCACGCGGTAGAAGCGGTTGAAGATATTCGGCCGGTCGGCCTCGGGAATGCCGATGCCGGTGTCGGCTACGGACAGGATACTCTGCCCGCCGCGCGCCTCGACGCGCACGGTCACGCTCCCGCCCGGAAGGTTATACTTGATGGCGTTTTCCACGAGGTTAAAGACGATGTGGTAAATGTCGTCCTCGGATGCGCGCACGGTCACCCCGTCGCTCATGAGGCACGTGAGCGTCACGTCGCTCTTGGCCGCCAGCGGGCGCAGCAGATGCAGCGTCCCGTGCACGGCCTGCTGCAGGTCAACGACCGTCACGTCCGACTGCACGCCGTCGTCGCGGCGCGACAGATCAAGCAGCTTCTCGGTCGTGCGCTGCAGGCGCTCGGCCTCGCTGCCGATGTCGGCCACAAATTCGCGCATCGTCTCGCTGTCCATGTCCGCGCTCTGCGAGATGCTGTCTGACAGCAGACGGATGGACGCCAGCGGCGTCTTGAGCTCGTGCGATGCATCGGAGACGAACCGGCGGCGCTGCGCCTCGGTCGTCTCGAGACGCTCGGTGAGGTTGTTGAACTCGCGCCCGAGCTCGGTCAGCTCGTCGTCGCCCGCGAGCGTCAGGCGAAAGCTGTAGTCGCCGCGCTGCACGGTGCGCACACCGTCGGCAAGCTGCGTGATGCGCCGCGTGAGCATCTTGATGGAAAACCACAGCACCACGAGCGCGGCCGCGCCGATGCCGATCGTGATCGTGCCGAGGCGCCGCTGGATGTTGCCGATGAGCGCCGCGCGCTCGCTGTCGCTCTCGCACACGTACACCGCGCCGACGGTTTTGCCGCTGCTCATGACGGGCATGGCTGCGCGGCTGAGAAACGCCTCGCTCGTGTAGTGCGAGTAGAACACGGCCTGTCCGTCGAGCGCGCGCACGAGCTCGGGATAGAGCGTGTATTTGCCGCGGATGTTGTTTTCGGCCGCGGAGTCATATACGGCCAGCCCTGTGCTGTCGGTCACGACGATGCGCGTCAGGTCGCGCAGGTCGAGCAGCGCGAGCACCTGGCGGGTGTTGTCCGGCGTGAGATTGTCGAGCAGCGACAGAGAGGAGGACACGACGGCGGCGCGGTTGGTGAGCGCGCTCTGCTTTTCGGCGAACACGATGTCGCGCGAGGCGCGCGTGGGATAGGTGTTGATGAGCGCGAGCAGGATCGCCACGAGCACCGTGAACGTCACGGCGAAGCGAAACTGCACGCTCGATGCCAGTCTGCGCGGCAGCCGGATGCGAAACGGACGTCTCTCCATCTGTCAGGCCTCGGCAAAGTAGTAGCCCACGCCCCACTTCGTGATGATGTATTCGGGGGCGGCGGGGTTGCGCTCGAGCTTTTCGCGCAGGCGGCGGATGTGCACGTCCACGGTGCGGATATCGCCCTGATAGTCGTAGCCCCACACGAGGTCGAGCAGCTGCTCGCGCGAGTAGACCTTGCCGGGGTTGCGCATGAGCAGCTCGATGAGGTCGAACTCCTTGAGCGTCAGCTCCACGTTCTGACCGAAGCGGTGTGCGCTGCGGCGCTCGGGGTCGATCTCGATGTGACCGCGCACAAGCTTGCCGCTGTCCGGCTCGGCGGGTGCCGCGGGCGCCATGCTCGAGCGGCGGATGAGCGCGCGGATGCGCGCCTTGAGCTCAAGAATGTTGAAGGGCTTGGTGATATAGTCGTCCGCGCCGGATTCAAAGCCGATGAGCTTGTCCGCGTCCTCGCTGCGGGCTGTGAGCATGATGATCGGCACGGTGGAAAACTGCCGGATCCGCTGGCACGCGCCGAGCCCGTCAAGCTTCGGCATCATGAGATCGAGCAGGATCACGGCGTACTCGCCGTGGCGCGCCATGTCCACGGCGGCCTCGCCGTCGTAGCACACGTCGACCTGATAACCCTCGTTTTCGAGGTTGAATTTGATGCCCTTGACGATGGTCTTTTCGTCGTCTACAACCAGAATTTTCATCGCAGCTCCTCCGTTTCGTGTCTTTTCGCGGAAATGGTTTGCTTTTCGCTGTCGGAATTATTATAATGAGTCAAGATATCGCATTTGTCCCGGTCGTGCGGCTGCGCCGTCTCCGGCCGGATATTCCATTATATCATAGTTCTATGGAGAAAGATATGAAAAAATATCGCATTTTACCCCTGCTGCTCATTGCCTGCCTGCTGCTGACGGCCGCCTTTCCGGCGTTTGCCGCGAACAGCACCGCTTCGGCCGCGGAGCAATCCCCCGAACCCGCCGCAAACACCGCGTCCGACGGCGTGCCGCAGAGCACGGTGCAGGCGCAGGAGGGCACGTATGTCCTCGGCAGCGACACGGTCAAGGCCGCGCTCGATGAAAAGCTGCAGGCCAACTGCGTCATGCTCGTCGACGAGGACAGCGGCCAGTATTATTATACCCGCAACATCGACGTCAGGGCCTATCCCGCGAGCCTGACGAAGATCATGACGCTGCTGCTCGCGGTCGAAGCGGTCGAGCGCGGCGACGTGTCGCTCAGCGACACCGTCACGGCCTATGCCGACTGCAATGCCGACATGGTCGAGGGCGCGAGCAATGCCGACATCAAGGTCGGCGAGACCATGACGTTTGAGGACTTTCTCTACTGTGCCATGATCTCCTCGGCGAACGAGGCGTGCAACGTCGTCGCGGAGTATGTCTGCGGCAGCATCTCGGCGTTCGTGGAGCGCATGAACACGCGCGCGCAGGAGCTCGGCTGCACCGGCACGCATTTCGCCAACCCCCACGGCCTGCCGAAGGACGATCACTATACCACGGCGCACGATCTCTACCGCATCACGAAGGAAGCGCTCAGCCACGAGCTCTTTGCCACGATCTGCAACACGGTCAAGTATACCGTTCCGGCCACGAACCTGTCCGAGGAGCGCACGCTCTCGAACACGAACGGCCTCATCAATCCCGATTCCCCGATGTACCGCGGCTATTACTATGAGTATGCCAAGGGCGTCAAGACCGGCCACACGGACGCCGCGGGCTACTGCCTCGTCTCCACGGCGGAGAAGGACGGCGTGCGCCTGCTGTGCATCGTGCTCGGCGGTAAGGGCACGGCCCGCGACAACGGCACGACGGATTTCGGCAGCTTTTCCGACACGCTCACGGCCTACCGCTGGGTGTTCTCCCACTATGGCTGGCGGGCGATCGTGAGCGCGAGTGATCTGATCTGCGAGGTGCCCGTGCGCTACGGGCGCGACGGCGACAGCGTCACCGTCCGTCCGGCACAGACCGTCTCGGCCGTGCTGCCCGCCGCCGACAGCGACGGCGCGCCGCAGTTCGAGCAGCAGGTCACGATCTACTCCGAGCGCGACGGCAAGCCGCTCGAGGCCCCTATCAAGGCGGGGGATGAGGTCGGCGAGCTCACGGTGTCGTATAATGGCACGGTCTACGGTACGGTCAAGCTCGTCGCCGCGGTCGATGTCGCCGTGTCCAAGGGCGCGTACATCGCGGGGCATCTGGCCGCGTTTTTCACCAATCCCATCGTGCTCGTCATCCTGCTGGCGATCGTGCTGGCGCTGGTCGGCTATGTTCTGTGGCTGGTGCGCCGCCGCAGGCAGATCGAGGCCGAGCGCCGTCGCCGCCGCCGCGCGCAGATGGAGGCGGAGGAGGCTCGCCGCCGCGCGCTCGCGCACGAGACCCTGCGCGAATTTGACCGCGATCCTGCCGGCAGCGGCCGCCGCCGCTGAGCGCGGCGGCAAACTCCGCAAGATTTTGTAACGATCTGTCATCCCGTCCGCTTTGTTCGGACGGGATGTTTTTTGTCCGTGGTTTTTATGGTTTGTTTACAATTACCGCCGCCATGCACACCTCGGACACATTGACCATTGCGGCACTTAATGCTATAATACACTGTCTAAGTATCACCATTCCGGCGCACACTGGAACTGCGCGTTCCCGCCGCCGGACAAGAGGAGCAGCTATGTGGATTTCGGATTCTTGGCAGGACTTTGAGGTGCTCGACTGTTCGCGCGGCGAAAAGCTCGAGCGCTGGGGCAAATATACGCTCGTGCGTCCGGACCCCCAGGCCATCTGGGAGACGCCGCGCACCGACCCGCGCTGGCGCACGGCCGACGGGCGCTACAGCCGCAGCCATACCGGCGGCGGCAGCTGGGACAAGCGCACCCTCCCGCAGAGCTGGGACATCCGCTATCGGGAGCTGACCTTCCGCGTCAAGCCCATGAACTTCAAGCACACGGGGCTCTTCCCCGAGCAGGCCGCCAACTGGGACTACGCCATGGCGAAGATCCGCGCGGCCGGCCGGCCGGTCTCGGTGCTCAATCTCTTCGGCTACACGGGCGCGGCCACGGTCGCGTGCGCGGCTGCCGGGGCGAGCGTGTGCCACGTGGACGCGGCGAAGGGCATGGTCGCCTGGGGCAGGGAAAACGCCGCCGCCTCCGGTCTGGCCGACCGGCCGATCCGCTGGATCGTGGACGACTGCGCCAAATTCGTCGAGCGGGAGATCCGCCGCGGCCGCCGCTATGACGCCGTCATCATGGATCCGCCGAGCTATGGGCGCGGCCCGGGCGGCGAGGTCTGGAAGCTTGAGACGAACCTCTGGCCGTTTGTGGAGCTGGTGTCCGGCGTGCTGTCGGACGATCCGCTCTTTGTCATCATCAATTCCTACACCACGGGTCTGAGCCCGTCGGTGCTCACGTATCTCTCGCAGAGCATCTTCACCCGGCGCTTCGGCGGCCGCAGCGAATCGCAGGAGCTGGGTCTGCCGGTCACGGCGTCCGGTCTCGCACTGCCGTGCGGGGCGGCCTGCCGCTGGGAGCGCTGAGCGGAAAGGAACACCATGGAACCGATCTTACGAACCGAACATCTGACCTTTACCTACCCCGGCGAGGAGCATCCCTCGCTCGGCGACCTCTCGCTCGAGATCGCGCGCGGCTCGTTCGTGGCCATTCTCGGGCACAACGGCTCGGGCAAGAGCACGCTGGCCAAGCTCTTCAACGCCATCCTGCTGCCGACCGGCGGCAAGGTGTACGTCGACGGTATGGACACGGCGGACGAGAATAACCTCCTGTCCGTGCGCGCCACGGTGGGCATGGTCTTTCAAAACCCCGATAACCAGATCGTCGCAAACGTCGTCGAGGACGACGTGGCCTTCGCGCCCGAGAACCTTGGCGTGCCGCCGCAGGAGATCCGTGCGCGCGTGGATGCCGCCCTCAGGCAGGTCGGCATGTATGACTTTCGCCTGCACGCGCCGCACCTGCTCTCCGGCGGGCAAAAGCAGCGCGTCGCCATCGCGGGCGTCATCGCCATGCAGCCCAAGTGCATCGTGCTCGACGAGCCGACGGCCATGCTCGACCCTTCCGGCCGGCGCGAGGTGATCGACACGGCGACCCGGCTCTGCCGTGAGCAGGGCATCACGGTCGTGCTCATCACGCACCACATGGAAGAGTGCGTCGGCGCCGACCGCGTCATCGTGCTCTCGGGCGGCGCCGTCGTGGCCGACGGTGCGCCGAAGCAGGTCTTCTCGCAGGTCGACCTGCTGCAAAAAGAGGGGCTCACCGCGCCGGTCACGGTGCGGCTCGAGCATGCGCTGCGCGCCCATGGTCTGGACGTGCCGGTCGACGCGCTCACGGTCTCCGACTGCGCCGACGCCGTCGCCGCCGCCCTGAAAAAGTAATCACCGATCTTCACCGATAAAGGAAACGAAATTATGACGCCAATCATCCGGGTGGATCACCTCCGGCACGTCTACAGCGCCGGGACACCTTTTGAAAAAGTCGCCATCGACGATATTCATCTTGACATTCCCGCCGGGCAGTTCGTGGGCATCATCGGCCACACGGGCTCCGGCAAGAGCACGTTCATCCAGCATCTCAACGGCCTGCTTGCGCCGACGTCCGGCACCGTGCTTTTTGACGGGGAGGACATTCACCGCAGCAAGACCGCCACGCGCGACGTGCGCTTTCAGGTCGGGCTCGTTTTTCAGTACCCCGAGCACCAGCTCTTTGAGGAGACGGTGTATCAGGACATTGCCTTCGGCCCGAAAAACGCCAGACTCTCCGCGGAGGAGGTCGATCAGCGCGTGCGCGAGGCGGCGCGCTTTGCGGGCGTGGACGAGGCGCTGTTTGAGCGCTCGCCGCTCGAGCTCTCCGGCGGGCAGAAGCGCCGCATTGCCATCGCGGGCGTGATCGCCATGCGTCCGAAGGTGCTCATCCTTGACGAGCCAACCGCCGGTCTCGACCCCGCGGGCTGCCGCGGCGTGCTCGAAAACATCACGGCCTACCGGCGCGAGACCGGCTCGGCCGTCCTGCTCGTCACGCACAGCATGGACGACGCCGCGCGCATCGCCGACCGGCTCATCGTCTTTCACGACGGACACGTCGCCTTTGACGGCGCGCCGGCGGAGGTCTTTGCCCACACGCAGGCACTGCTTGACATCGGCCTCGACGTGCCGCAGAGCGCGCGCATCGCGCAGGCGCTGCGCGACCGGGGCGTTGCGCTCCCGCCGTCGATCTACACGCTCGAGCAGCTCACCGATGCGCTGCTCGCCGTCGGGAAGGAGGCGGGCGTATGCTGAAAGACGTCACACTCGGCCAGTTTTTCCCCGGCACGAGCATCGTGCACCGGCTCGACCCGCGCTGCAAGCTGCTGATGACGGTCGTCTATATCGCGGCGCTGTTCACGGCCGAGAACTATGTGTCCTACGCCGCCATGCTCGTCGTCACGGGCGTGTGCATCGCGCTCTCGCATATCCAGCTCAAGGTCATTGCCCGCGGTCTCAAGCCCCTGTGGATCATCATCCTGCTCACGGCCGTGCTCAACATGTTCTTCACGCCCGGGCGGGAGCTGGTGTCCTTCTGGAAGATCACGATCACCTATGAGGGGCTCGTGCGCGCGGTGTTCATGGTGCTGCGCATCACGATGCTCATCGCGGGCACGTTCCTGCTGACCTATACCACATCGCCCATCGCCCTCACGGACGCGATGGAGATCCTCTTCGGACCGCTCAAAAAGCTCAAGGTGCCCGTGCACGAGATGAGCATGATGATGTCCATGGCGCTGCGCTTTATTCCCACGCTCATCGAGGAGACGGACAAGATCATGTCCGCGCAGAAAGCGCGCGGCGCGGATTTTGAGACCGGCAACCTCATCCAGCGCGCCAAAGCGCTGCTGCCGCTGCTCGTGCCGCTGTTCGTGTCGGCGTTCCGCCGCGCGGATGAGCTGGCCGTGGCCATGGAGTGCCGCTGTTATCACGGCGACGGAGGGCGCACGCGCATGAAGCAGCTCGAGTGGCGCACGCGCGATACGCTCGCCATGCTCTGGGGCGTGCTCGTGCTCGCGGGGATGATCGTGCTCGCGAGGTTCGGGCTGTGAGGCGCAACATCGCCCTGCGCCTGCAGTATGACGGCACGGCCTATCACGGCTGGCAGGTGCAGAAGACGGACGTCACCGTCGCCGAAACGCTTGAGCGCGCGCTCACGAAGGTCTGCGGCGAACCGGTCAGGGTCGTCGGCTGCGGCCGCACGGACGCGGGTGTGCACGCGCGGCGCTACTGTGCCAATTTCCGCACCGATTGTACGATCCCGATCGACCGCGTACCGCTCGCGGTCAATGCCCGCCTCCCGGCGGACATCGCCGTGGTCGACGCCGTCGAAGCGCCGGAGGATTTCAATGCCATCGGCTCGTGCATTCAGAAAGAATATGTCTATCAGATCTACAATTCCCGCATCCGCGATGCGTTTTTGGAGCACCGCGTCTGCTTTTACCCCCAGCCGCTGGATTTCACGCGGCTCGAGCGCGCCGGCCGCGCCTTTGAGGGCACGCACGACTTTGCCGCCGTGCGCTCCGTCGGCACCGAGACGCGCACGACCGTGCGCACGGTGCACTGGTGCCGTGCCGAGCGTGACGGGGCGATGATCTCCATCGCCGTGTGCGCCGACGGCTTTTTGTACAACATGGTGCGTGCCATCGTCGGCACGATGGTCTATGCGTCCTACGGCAAGATCGAGCCGGAGGATATCCCGGCGCTGCTGGCCACGCGCGACCGGCGGCTCACCGGGCCGACCATGCCCCCGCAGGGGCTGTATCTCAACCGCGTGTGGTACGACGGCGTCGTCGGCGATATGATGAATCAGGCCTGACGCTGCGTCCGCCGTGCGCGGACAGGGAGGAATGTCCATGAACGACCGTGCAAAACCAAATCCCAGACTGCGTCAGGCGCTCATCGTCGCGGTGTGCGTGCTGGCCGTGCTGCTGTTTTTGTATCTGCTGCTGCGCGACAGACCCGGCTCGGCGAACGACTATCTGGACGACAGCGCGCCCTATACCTTCGACTCCAGCGCCAGCCGCACCTTCCGCGCGGTGGGCAGCCGCCTTGCGGTCGTGTCCTCGAGCGGTCTGCAGCTGCTCGATGACGACGGCAAGACCGTCCTGCACGAGATCTTCACGCTCGCGCAGCCGGGCATCTCCGTCGGCGGTGAGCGTGTGTGCGCGTATGACATCGGCGGCACGACGCTGTGCGTGGCGGATTTCAAGGGCAATAAGACCGACATCACCCCCGCCGGTGAGATCATCAGCGCCGACCTGAGCGAGAGCGGCTACCTCGCCGTCTGCACGGAGGCCGCGGGCTATAAGGGCGCCGTCACGGTGTATGACGCCTCCGGCAAGGCCGTCTACGTCTGGTATTCCGGCACGGGCTACCTTGTGCGCGCCGCCGTGAGTCCGGACGGGAAGTATCTCGCCGCGCTCTGCCTGCAGGACACCGGCAGCGCCGTGCATACCTTCACCCTCACGAGTGAGGATGAGCGCGGCAGCACCGTGTGCGCCGACGAGCTCTTTGCCGACCTCTTCTGGCGCGGCGGCAGGATCTGCTGCGTGTCGCAGTCGCGCCTCGCGTTTTTTGACGACAGCGCCAGGCTCGCCGACGAGTATCCGTTCGGCGACCTGTATCTGTATGACTACGCCGCCGAGGGCGACGGGTTTGTCACCCTTGCGCTCAGCCGCTACCGGTCGGGCAGCGCAGCGCAGCTTGTCACGGTCAATTCCGGCGGCAATGTCCTCGGCGAGTGCACGCCCACCGGCAGCGTCACGAGCCTGTCTGTCAACGGCAAGCAGGTGCTCGTGCAGTACAGCGACCGGCTCACGCTCTATAACCAGCAGCTCGATGAGATCAAGTCCGTCGAGCAGAACCTGCTCGGCGTCCGCCGCTCGGTGCTGCTGCGCCGGGGCGCGGCGCTGCTCGTGAGCGGCTCGAGCGCCGAGGTGCTCGCCTTCTGACCCCCGCAGCTTAGAGAGAAAGAACAGGGATACGCCTATGAAGATCGTCTTGACAGTGGTGCTCGCCGCCATCATTCTGGCCGCCGTCTGGAGCGGCTACCGCCGCGGCCTGATCCTCAGCGCCGCGCAGCTCGCCGCCATTGTCGCCGCGTTTTACGGCGCGGCGCTGCTCGCGGGGCAGGTTTCCGACCGCCTCCTGCCGGTGGCGGAGCCGTTTGCCGGCGGGTACTTTGAGGGACAGCTCGACGTTGTCGCGGCCGGCCTGCCGGATAACGACGCCGGCCTCTCGGGGGAGGACTGGGTGGCCGCGCACCCCGACACGGCGGAGGAATACGCGCAGCAGTGCTTTGCCGCCGCCGGTGCTTCCGGGCGGGCGGGGCAGCGCATGGCGCAGCAGGCGCTCGCGCTGCGCGACGCGCAGCAGCTGCCTCTGCGCACGGCCATGACGCAGGTCTATTGCGCGCGGCTGTGCTATGCGCTCGTCACGGCGGTCGGCTTTCTGCTTTTGATGCTGCTTTTTTCCGCGATCGGAAATTTACCGAATCTCACCTTCCGCATCCCGAACCGGGAGCGGCTCAACGACTTTGGCGGCGCTGCCATCGGCGCGGTCAACGGCGTGTGCTTTGGCATCCTGCTGTGCTGGATACTGCAGTTTGCCGGGCCCGTCATCGGCTGCGACACGCTTGCGGGCACCGCTCTGGCAAAAGCGCTGCAGGCCATCGACGTGCTCACGCTCGGCGCGGGCGTGTGACCTGCGCGCACGGAATCTATCGAACAGGAGAACCAGTCTATGCAGCCTACACTCTGCTCCCGCTGCAAGAAAAATGTAGCGGTGATCTTTATCACACGAATCGAAAACGGGCAGTCCCACAACGAGGGGCTGTGCCTGCGCTGCGCGCGCGAGCTGCACATCAAGCCCGTCGATGAGATGATGGAAAAGCTTGGCATCTCGGATGCCGACCTCGACAATCTCACCGGCGACGTGGCGGAGATGCTCGGCAGCATGGGTATGCTCGGCGGCGACGCGGACGCGGATCCGGACACGTCCGCGCCCGACGCCGACACGGACGAGGACGACGGCAAGACCGCGACGTTCCCGTTTCTCAACCGCCTCTTCAACCAGAATCCGGCGCCCGCGCCCGACGCGGAGACGCCGGAGCAGCCGCGGCAGGATGCCGCCGCTGCCGACAAGCGCGGCAGCGCTCCGCGCAAGCTGAAGTTTCTCACGAACTACTGCATCGATCTCACGCAGCGCGCCCGTGACGGCAAGCTTGACGCCATGATCGGCAGGGCGGAGGAGCTCGAGCGCGTCATCCAGATCCTCAACCGCCGCCAGAAGAACAACCCCTGCCTCATCGGCGAGCCCGGCGTCGGCAAGACGGCCATCGCCGAGGGACTTGCCCAGCGCATCGCCGAGGGCAATGTGCCGTATAAGCTGCGCGACAAGCAGGTGTATCTGCTCGATCTCACGGCGCTCGTGGCGGGCACGCAGTTCCGCGGTCAGTTCGAGAGCCGCATGAAGGGACTCATCGAGGAGATCCGCCGCGTCGGCAACATCATCCTCGTCATCGACGAGGTGCACAACATCGTCGGCGCGGGCGACGCCGAGGGCAGCATGAACGCCGCCAACATCCTCAAGCCCGCCCTCTCGCGCGGGGAGATCCAGGTCATCGGCGCGACGACGTTTGCCGAATACCGCAAGCACATCGAAAAAGACGCGGCGCTTGAGCGCCGCTTCCAGCCCGTCACCGTGGCCGAGCCGGGCATCGACGACAGCGTCGAGATCCTCAAGGGCGTGCGCCGCTATTATGAGGACTTTCACGGCGTCGTCATCCCGGACGCCATGTGCCGCCTTGCCGTCGTGCTCAGCGAGCGCTACATCACCGACCGCTTCCTGCCCGACAAGGCCATCGACCTCATCGACGAGGCCTGCTCGGACGTGAACCTGAAAAATGCCGACCTCATCCGCGCCGACGAGGTCGAAAAGGAGATCGGCGACTATGCGCGCGAGCGCGAGCTGCTGGCCTCCGCGCCGCCGAAGACCGGCGACGCGTATGACGATCAGGAGCTCGAGCGCCGCTATGCGCGCATCGCCGAGCTGCGCAGCCGTGAGATGCAGCTGCAGACCGAGCTTGACACGCTGCGCGCCAAGGGCCGCCCGGAGCTCACGGCGGATAACCTTGCGCGCATCATCGAGCTCTGGACGAAGATCCCGGCCGCGAGCATCCGCGCCGATGAGTTTGAGCAGCTCGCCGGCCTCGGCGACCGCCTGCGCGCGCACATCGTCGGGCAGGATGCGGCAATCGATACCGTCTGCGCCGCCATCCGCCGCAACCGCGTCGGCCTGCAGGCCAAGCGCAAGCCCGTGAGCTTCCTGTTCGTCGGCGGCACCGGCGTCGGCAAGACCGAGCTGGTCAAGCGCCTCGCCGACGAGCTGTTCCACGCGCCCGAGTCACTCATCCGGCTGGATATGTCGGAGTTTATGGAGAAGTTTTCCGTCTCGCGCATGATCGGTTCGCCCCCGGGCTACGTCGGCTATGACGAGGCCGGTCAGCTCACGGAGAAGATCCGCCGCCGGCCGTACTCCGTCGTCCTCTTCGATGAGATCGAAAAGGCGCATCCGGACGTCATGAACCTGCTGCTGCAGATCCTTGACGACGGCCGCATCACGGACGCGCAGGGGCGCACCGTGAACTTTGAGAACACCGTCATCATCCTGACCACGAACGCCGGCAGCAACACGCGCACCGGCACGCTCGGCTTCGGCCTGAGCGCGGACGATCAGAGCCGCGAGCGTGCGCAGCGCGCCCTCAACGAGTTCCTGCGGCCGGAGTTTCTCAACCGCCTCGACGAGATCGTCTACTTCAACCACCTCACGGAGGAGAACTTCCGTGCCATCGCATCCCTCATGCTCGGCGAGGTGCGCACCGCCATGGCCGAGCGCGGCATGACCCTGCACTGGACGCCTGCCGTCATCGACTATCTGGTCGCCAGGGGCTACAGCGAGACGTATGGCGCGCGCAACCTGCGCCGCACCATCCAGCGCGACGTGGAGGACGCCATCGCCTCCGCCGTCGTCGCGCAGCGCAAGGCCGCCGGAGACGTCGCCATCGACGCGCAGAACGACCGCATCGTTGTCACCATCGACGGTAAGGAGGTAACCGCATGAACCGTTTTGAGATCATTCAGGGCGACATCACGAAGTCCGATGTCGACGCCATCGTCAACGCCGCCAACTGCTCGCTGCTCGGCGGCGGCGGGGTAGACGGCGCCATCCACATGGCCGCCGGCACCGGCCTGCTCAACGAGTGCCGCGGCCTCAACGGCTGCCGTACCGGCGAGGCGAAGATCACCCGCGGCTACCGTCTGCCGGCGCGCCACGTCATCCACACGCCCGGCCCGCGCTGGCGCGACGGGCAGCACGGAGAGCCGGAGCTGCTGGCCGATTGCTACCGCAACAGCCTGCGCCTTGCGGCCGAAAACGACTGCCATACGGTCGATTTCCCGTCCATCAGCACGGGCATCTACCGCTTCCCGCTCGATCAGGCGGCGCAGATCGCCGTGCGCGAGATCACGCGCTATCTCGCCGACCACCCCGAAATGACGCGCGTGCGCATGGTCTGCTTTGACAGCCGCACCTATGCCGCATATGCCGCCGCGCTGGCCGCGCAGGAATGCGCCGGCTGACGCTCACCGTCACGCCGGAGCAGGCGGGCCGCACGGTCAGGAGCCTGCTCCGGCGTGAGCTGCATATGGCCGACGGTGCGATCGCCCGCGTCAAGACCGTGCCGGACGGCATCTGCCGCAACGGTGTGCACGCCCGCACCGTTGACCGTGTCGCCGCGGGGGACGTCCTCACCGTGCGCATCGATGACAAGCGCTCCGGCGGCAAGTTCACGCCCGTGGCCGTGCCGCTGGAGATTTTGTATCAAGACGCCGACCTGCTCGCGCTCAACAAGCCCGCGGGCATGGCCGTGCACGGCGGGTATGACCGCGGCGAGCCCACGGTCGCCAATGCGCTCGCCGCCTATCTCGGCGCCGACGCCGTGTTTCACCCCGTCAACCGGCTCGACCGCGGCACGTCGGGCGTCATGCTCGTCGCCCGCAGTGGCTATGTGCATGACCGGCTGCGCCGCGTGCTGCACACCGGCGATTTCCGGCGCACCTATCTCGCCGTCGCCTGCGGCACGGGGCTGCCGCCGCGCGGCACGATCGACCTGCCCATCGCCCGCGCGGACGACGGGACGACCCGGCGCATCACGGCGCCCGGCGGTCAGCCGTCCGTCACGGACTACACCGTCCTCGCCGAGCGGGACGGCTGTACGCTCCTGCGCGTCGCGCCGCGCACCGGCCGCACACACCAGATCCGCGTGCATTTTGCCGCCCTCGGCCATCCGCTGCTCGGCGACGCACTTTACGGCGGCGATGCAGACCGGCTCGCGCGCCCCGCGCTGCACTCTGCCGCGGCTGACTTTACGCAGCCCGTCACCGGGCAGCCCCTGCACATTACCGCGCCGGTTCCGGACGACCTGCGCGCGTTCGGTTTTGAGAGGTACTTATGAAGAAACGTTCCATCACGATCCTGTATAATTCGCCCGTCATCCTCACGTTTGCGCTGCTGAGCCTGCTCGCGCTCGGCCTCGGCAGGCTCACCGACGGCTGGACGACGCAAAACCTCTTTTGCGTCTACCGCTCGCCGCTGACAGACTGGCTGACGTATCCGCGCTTTTTCCTGCACGTGCTCGGCCATCCGGACTTTTCCGCCTATTGCAGCAACATCGTCATACTGCTCGTCGTCGGCCCGATGGCGGAGGAGCGCTTCGGCGGCAAACGCATCCTGCTTGCCATCGCGCTCACGGCGCTCGTGACGGGGCTGGTGCTCTGGTTTTTCTTCCCGAACGGCGCGCTCATGGGCGTGTCCGGCGTCGTGTTCATGCTCATCGTGCTCGCGTCCTTTGCCGGGATGCGCACCGGCACGATCCCGCTCACGCTCATCCTCGTGCTCATTCTCTACCTCGGCGGCGAGATCTTTCAGGCCGTCACCGGCTCTGCCGGCCTCGCGCAGCTCACGCACATCGCCGGCGGCGTGCTCGGCGTGATCTTCGGCTTTACGTGGAGCCGCGGAAAGCGCGGTGGGCGATGAAGCTGCTCATCAGTGCGTGTCTGCTCGGCGTCGCCTGCCGGTATGACGGCGCATCCAGGGGACTTTCTGAGGACGTTTTGCGCGCTCTGATGGCGCGGCACACGCTTGTGCCCGTCTGTCCGGAGCAGCTCGGCGGTCTGCCGACGCCGCGCGACGCGTCCGAGCGGCAGGGCAGCCGCGTCGTCATGCGTTCCGGCTGCGACGTCACGGATGCCTACGCCCGCGGTGCGCAGCAGGCGCTCACCCTTGCGCAGCGCTTCGGCTGCACGGCCGCTCTGCTCAAGCGGCGCAGCCCCTCGTGCGGCCATGGGGAGATCTATGACGGCACGTTCACCGGCACGCGCGTCGCCGGCGACGGCGTCACCGCAGAGCTTCTCGGTGCGCACGGCATCCGCGTCTACGGGGAGGACGAGATCGCGGCGCTCCTGAACGAGTGATTATGTAAACCAAAAGCCCGAAAAAGCGATCCATTTCTGACAGTTTCAAGCGCAGCCGCGAAGGGCTGCGCTGTTTTTTTCGCACCGGTCGGACAAAAGACTTAAATAATTTGAAATCTCTGCGAAAACCGTTGAAAAATCACGGCCTTCCGTTATAATGAAAGCAGTCACGACCCCACAGAAATCGATGGAGGAGAAAACCATGCGCAAACGTTTTTTGTCCCTGCTGCTCGTGCTCGTCTGCGTGCTGACGCTGGCCGCCGCGCCGGTCATCGCCGCAGAGCCCGATGCCGTGCAGTCCCCGACGACCACGACAGAGCCCGCCGTTCCCTCGCCGGAGCCGACGACCCCGGTCGAGCCGAGCCCCGAGCCGAGTTCTGAGCCGAGCCCCGAGCCGACGGCTCCGGTCGAGCCAACGCCCGAGCCCACGCCCACCGGCCCGTGGTATCAGGCGGCGATGGAGTTCGCCTACGCCAACGGCATCATGGTCGGCAATGAAAAGGGCGATCTGATGCCGAACGCCAACGCCACGCGCGCTCAGGTGTCCGCCATGCTCGTGCATATATTCGGCTGCTCGCAGGGGAAGGACATCACCTTCTATTCCGATGTGAGCAGCGGCGCGTGGTATTATTCGAAGCTGAGCACTGCTGTGCAGATGAAGATCTTCTGCGGCTGCGGCGACGGTACGATGGGACCGGATCGCAGCATCACGCGTCAGGAGGTCATGACGGTCCTTGCGAGCGCCTTTGCGCTTCCCGGCGGTACGGCTGCCGATATCAAGTCGTTCCCCGATGCCGATTCCGTCAGTGCCTGGGCGGTCTCCTCCGTGGCTGCTCTGGTCAAGGCGGGGCTTGTCAGCGGCGATAACTACGGCCGGCTGAACCCGTCCGCCGCCGTCACCCGCGCCGAGCTCGCGCAGATGCTCTATAAGCTCGATCTCTGCTTCTGCAGCGATGCCGATGCGCTGCCGGCCTCCGGCCGCGTGATCTATACCGGCACGGAGCCCCTGACGGCGGACGCTTTTTCCGGCACACTGTATCTCGGCGGCAGCGCCGGGCGCGACCTCGGTGATCTGAACGTCACCGGCACGCTCGTCGTGCGCACCGATCCCAACGGCACGGTCACCGTCGGCGGCGAGGTGGATTCGCTCGTCGTCGCGGCCGAGGGCACAACGGTCACAGGCAGCGGCCATGCCGCCCTTGCGCGCGTGCGCATGCGCGGCTGCACGGTCACGCTGGCGGCCGATCAGACCAGCCCGGAGTATGACGTCATGCTTCAGGGCGTCACCACGCTCACGACCGACCCCGTGCCCGCGCTCTCACCGGAGTGCCGCGCGGTCGACCTGTATGTGACCTATCGCAATTTCCCCGCGCAGTACAAGACCGCCTCCGGCAAGGCGACGGTCGTCTGGTATCTGGACGGCGTGCAGCAGCCCACGCGCAGCTATACGCTCAACGGCAGCGCGATCACGCCCGGCTTCCACATCGCCGAGCCGGTCTGGAAGCGCAATATGCCCACGCAGCACACGGTGGAGATCCTGCTTTTGTGCGGCACGGATGCGGTGCGCACGACGTTTGTCGTGCCGGTCAACAATTACACGGACGCGGAGTACCAGAGCCTTCAGAGCGCGCAGTACCCGTATCAGCTCCACGTCGTGCGCAACCAGTGCACGGTGCTGGTGTACGGTCTGGATAAGAGCGGCGACTACACGATCCTCCACCACGCCTTCGTCTGCGGCCCCGGTCAGACCACGCCGATCGGCACGTTCCGCACGCCGTTCAAGGCGGCCTGGCATCCGCTGCAGGGCTGCTGGGGGCAGTACTGCACGCAGATCGTCGGCAACTATCTCTTCCACTCCTCGCCGTATAACAGCCCGAACAAGAATGACCTGTCCTACCGGCTGTATAACCAGCTTGGCACGGTCTGCTCGCACGGCTGCGTGCGCCTGACGGTGGCGGATGCGAAGTGGATCTATGACAACTGCCCGATCGGCACGACGGTGAAGATCTACAATGCCTCGTCCCTGCCCGTGCCGAAGCCGTCGGCTCCGTGGCTGGACATCACGAGCCCGAACCGCGGCTGGGATCCGACCGATCCCGACCCGGCAAACCCGTGGAGACAATAAAACGATTCCCCGGAGCGGTCAGCTCCGGGGAATTTCTGTTCAGGTCTCAAAACGGACGATCGTGCACAGCGTGTCCGCACTGTACAGGCACACAAACGCGCCGTCGTCTGCGGCGGTATACTTGAGCGTGACGGTCTTTGTGTCCTTGACCGCCTTCGGATAGACGATGCGAAAGCCGCGAAATGCATCGCAGCGCACGGTTTCCGGCAGCGCCTCGAGCGCAAGCTCGAGGTATTTCGTGTTGTGTACGTGCCCGTTGAAGTCAATGTCGCAGCGGCGCAGCGGCAGCACCGTCTGCGTGTCAAAGACATCGGGCGCGCGCAGCCGCGGTGCGGTGTCGGGGAAGACGCCGCGCGCCTCCGGCCGGTAGGACGCGAAGCGCTCGCGGTCGACGCGCACGATCTTTTCCGCGCGCAGGTCAAACAGGATCAGCCGCGATTCGGCGCGGATGCATTCCGTGCCGCTCGCGTCCGTGATCGTGTAGTCGCGGAAAATGCGCCCGACGGGCACATTGTCGCGCACCCACGTCGTGACCTGCAGGGGTGCTTTGCTCTGCGGCCGGTGCACGATCTCGACGCGCCAGTCGGTCAGCACCCATGTGATGCCGCGGCGGCTGCCGTCGATCACATCATCGCCGGAGGAGTCCGAGTGGCGGCTCGCGGTGTTTTCCAGAATGCGCAGGATCGCCTCATAGGCGAGCTTGCCGTCGCGGTCAAAGTCGGCAACGCCGGGGCAGTAGGTCTCGGTGTAAAACATGGCGCACCTCCCTCAGACTTCCGGCAGGCAGCCGTTTGCGAACATCCAGCTGTAGGCCAGCGCCCACGAGCCGAACAGGTCCGTCTCATGCAGGGCGCGCACCTGCGTGCGCGTGTACCAGCCGGATTCGATCTCCTCCATGGGGTCGCTGCTCGGGCGGAACGTCCCCTCGGCGATGCCGAACAGACACACCGTGCGCTCGTCGCCGATGCCGACCGTGCACGCTGCCGGCGGCAGCACGTGCGTGATGGCGACCAGCCGCAGCCCCGTCTCCTCGCCCAGTTCGCGGCGCGCGGTCTCCTCGGGGGTCTCGCCCGGCTCGATGAGCCCGCCGGGCAGCCCGTAGATGCGCTGACCGAGTTCCATGCGAAACTCATGGTTGAGCGCCATGTGCTCGCGCTTCGCGTCCGTGAGCACCATGACGACGGCATCCGTGCGGTGCTGCTGCAGATGCTCGAGCGAGTCGATGTTCCGGTCACGGCTGACCATCTCATAGGTGCGCGGGCAGCCGGTGCGGTCAATGTAATGCAGGTCGTAGCGGTGCAGGTATGCACCGCCGTCCTTTTTTTCGATGTCAACGAATTGCATGCTCTTCGCCTCTTTGCCAATAATAATTCAGCATACCACGTTTTTTGCCGCCAGACAACAAAAAAGATCAGAGCAGCCGCCGTTTTTTCGGCAGCTGCTCTGATCTTTCGGGGAGAGAAAGAAGGGATATCTCCGACGCGAACCAATCACCGCGTCCGCATGACGGTAGCACAGCTTTCTTAAAATATCATGAGAGCTCAGCCGTTTTCCGGCATCACCACGACGCCGTGCGCGAGCTTGAGCTGCAAAATGCGCAGGACGCTCTCATCGAGCGCCGCGCGCGAGAGCGTCCCGTCGGCGAGCGCCTTTTCGATGGCCGCGACTGCGCCGGGCACGTCATCGAGCTCCAGCAGCATATCGTTTCCGGCGGCGAGCGCCAGCACGGCCTTTTCGCCGTCTGAATACTGCGCGAGCGCCTGCATCTGCAGTCCGTCCGTGACGATCACGCCGCGAAAGCCGAGGTCGTAGCGCAGCAGATTCGTGACGATCTTGTGCGACAGGGAAGCGGGCACATTGTCCATCGTCGGCACGGTCAGATGCCCGACCATGACCATGTCCGCTCCGGCGGCGATGCCGGAGACGAACGGCTTGAGATCCTCCTGCCGCAGGCGCGGCAGCGTCTTATCGACCGTGGCGGCGCCGTTGTGTGAGTCGGCGGCTGTGCTGCCGTGACCGGGGAAGTGCTTCAGACAGCAGATGACGCCCCCGTCGTGAAAGCCCTTGACGGCGGCGGCGACAAGCTCTGCCGCCTCGTCATAGTCGTCGCTGTAGGCGCGGTCGCCGACGGCGCTGCTGCGCTTGTTCGTCCAGACATCGGCCACGGGTGCAAAGTCCGTGTTGAAGCCGTAGGCGGCAATGTCGCGCGCGATGGTCTGCGCGTTGTTGTGCGCGCCCTGCGTGCCCTGTGCGCGGTAGCTGTACATACTGCCGAGCTTCGTCGTGCCGACGGTGTTCATCAGCCGCGCGACGCGGCCGCCCTCCTCATCGACCGAGATGAGCGGCGCCGTTTTGCAGCCGTCCGTAAGCGCTCCGGTGAGCGCTGCGAGCTGTTCGCCGGAGGTCATATTCTGCGCCGAGAGCAGCACGCCGCCGACCGGGTATTCCCGCAGCGCGGCGGCGAGCTCGTCCGTCATGCCCGTGACGGTGCTGCCGCCGGTGAGCACCTCGGGCTGCACGATCAGCAGCTGGCAGATCTTCTCGTGCGTGGTCATGCCGTCGAGCAGCGTTTGCGCCGCGTCCTTGCGCACCTCGGCCGAGGTACGCGGCGTGGGCGAGGGCTGCGCGGCATCCTGTCCGCGCCGGACGCATATGACCACGAGCACGACCGCCAGCACCGTGAGCACGAGCAGGTAGGCGAGTGCGCGCCAATTTTGTTTTGCAGTTATCCAAAAATCATTTCGTTTCATGCCTTCATTTTACCGCGGCGGCAGAAAAAACACAACACCGTTTCCTCGACGTGCCGGACTTGTTTCGTTCACAAATATGTGCTATAATAATGGACAAAATTTTGGGGTGTGACCCCAGACAGGAAGTGTTCGATTCTTATGACAAAAATTGATATTTTCTCCGGCTTTCTCGGCGCCGGCAAGACCACGCTGATCAAAAAGCTGATCGCCGAGGCGTACACGGGTGAAAAGATCGTGCTGATCGAAAACGAGTTCGGTGAGATCGCCATCGACGGCGGCTTCCTCAAGGACTCCGGCGTGCAGATCAACGAGATGAACTCCGGCTGCATCTGCTGCAGCCTCGTGGGTGACTTTGCCGACGCGCTGCAGAAGGTGCTTGCGCAGTTTCATCCCGACCGCATCCTCATCGAGCCCTCGGGCGTCGGCAAGCTCAGCGACGTCATCCGCGCGGTGCAGGGCGTGCAGTCCGATGAGCTGATGCTCAACGGCTTCACGACTGTGGTCGACGCCAACAAGTGCAGGATGTATATGAAAAACTTCGGCGAGTTCTTCAACAACCAGGTCGAGAACGCGAGCGCCATCATCCTCTCGCGCACCGAGGGCATCCGCCCCGAGAAGCTCGACGCTGCCGTTGCGCTGCTGCGTGAGAAAAACCCGACCGCGACCATCGTGACAACGCCCTGGACGGAGCTCGACGGCAAGCAGATCCTCCAGACGATGGAGCGCCGCGACACGCTCTCGGCCGAGCTTGCGCACCTGCAGGCCGAGGCCGCCGAGGAAGAGCACGAGCACCATCACCACGACCATGACGATGACGACCACGCCTGCTGCTGCGGCCATCATCATGACCATGACGAAGATGATGACGATGAGCATGAGCATCATCATGACCACGATGACCATGACCACGACCACTGCTGCGACCATGACCATGACCACCACGACCATGACCACTGCTGCGATCACGATCATGACCACCACCATCACCACCACGCCGACGAGGTGTTCACGAGCTGGGGCACGGAGACGCCGCGCAAGTACACCGATGACGAGATCCGCACCGCGCTCGACGCGCTCATCAACGAGCACCGCTACGGTGTCGTCCTGCGCGCCAAGGGCATCGTGCCCGCGACCGACGGCGGCTGGATCCACTTTGACTATGTGCCCGGCGAGTCCGATGTCCGCCGCGGCAGCGCGCAGGTCACCGGCCGCGTGTGCGTGATCGGTTCGCATCTGGCGGAGGATGCGCTGAAGGAGCTGTTCCACATTGGCTGATAAAAAACAGCAGGCGCCGGACGTTCCGGTCTACCTCTTCACCGGATTCCTCGAGGCCGGCAAGACGAAGTTCATTCAGGAGACGCTCGAGGACAACCGCTTCCACAAGGGCGAGCGCACGCTGCTGCTGCTGTGCGAGGACGGCGAGGAGGTCTATGAGCCGGACAGATTCTGCGCCGGAAATGTCTACGTGCGCAATGTCGACGAGGAGTCTGAGCTCACGCGCGACTATCTGCTCGCGCTGCAGGACGAGCTGCACCCCGAGCGCGTGCTCGTGGAGTACAACGGTATGTGGATGCTCGACTCGCTCTACGGCAACCTGCCGGAAAACTGGGCGGTCGCGCAGGAGTTTCTCTTCTGCGATGCGACGACGTTCGTGAGCTACAATGCGAATATGCGCCAGCTCACGGTCGATAAGCTCAAGAGTGCCGAGCTTGTCGTGCTCAACCGCTACAACGACAGCATGGACCGCATGGAGATGCACCGCATCATCCGCGCCATCTCCCGCCGCTGCGACATCGCGTATGAGTACACCGACGGCAAGGTCGTGTACGACGACATCGAAGACCCGCTGCCGTTTGACATCGACGCGCCGGTCATCGAGATCGAGGACCGCGACTTTGCCCTCTGGTACCGCGACATGTCCGAGGAGCCAAAGAAATACGACGGCAAGACCATCGAGGTCAAGTGCCGCTGCCTCGTGCGCAAGAACGTGCCGAAGGGCTGCTTCATCGCCGGCCGCCACATCATGACCTGCTGCGTGCAGGACATTCAGTTCGCGGGCGTCGTGTGCGTGTGGGAGCACGCCGATGAGATCCGCAACGACGAGTGGGCGATCATCACGGCCCGCATGGACTATAAGTTCCACCGCGCCTACGGCCGCAAGGGCCCGGTGCTCACGGTGCTGTCCGTGCAGGAGGTCGAAAAGCCGGAAGAGCCGGTCGCAACGTTCTATTAAGTGCATAAACACAAAAAATCAGCCGCCCGCAGGGCGGCTGATTTTTCTTTTCCGGAATTCAGTTTTCTGTGCCCTCTGCCGTGGACAGCAGGACGCGGTCGTTGTCAAACGCCGTGCCCGCCTGTGCGGCGAAGGCGTCGATGAGCCCCTGCACGGTCATGTCCGCGCGCTGCGCCCCGGAGACGTCGAGCACGATGCGCCCGGCGTCCATCATGAGCGTGCGCGAGCCGAGCTCGAGCGCCTGGTGCATATTGTGCGTGATCATGAGGCAGGAGATGCTGCGCTCGGAGACGATGCTGCGCGTGAGCGCGAGCACCTTGTCGGCCGTCATGGGGTCGAGCGCCGCCGTGTGCTCATCGAGCAGCAGCAGCTCGGGCGTGACCATGGTGGCCATGAGCAGCGTCAGCGCCTGCCGCTGGCCGCCGGAGAGCAGGCCGACGGGCGTGTTCATGCGCTCCTCAAGCCCCATGTCGAGCTGGGCGAGCGCGTCGCGGAAAAATTCGCGGTCCCGGCGGCTGACGCGGCGCAGCTGCTTGTGCTTTTCCGGTGCGCGCAGATAGGCCACGGCGAGGTTCTCCTCAATGGTCATGTGCGGTGCGGTGCCCTTGAGCGGATCCTGAAACAGGTGGCCGATGCGGCGGCTGCGCTTGTGCGGCGGCAGGAACGTGATGTCCCGCCCGTCGAGCCGGACGATGCCGGCATCGACGTAGAACGCGCCGGCGATGGCATTGAAGAGCGTGCTCTTGCCCGCGCCGTTCGAGCCGACGATGGTGGCAAATTCGCCGTCGGCGAGCGTGAGCGACAGGTCGCACAGGGCACGCTTTTCGTTCACCGTTCCGGCGTTGAACGTCTTGCTGACGTGGGATAGCTCAAGCATCGGTCTCATCCCCCTTTCCGGACAGGGCGCGCAGCCTGCGCGCGTTGGAGCGGATCTTTGCCAGATGGACATAGTCCTTCATGTTCGGCGCGGCAATGGCAACGGCGACGATGACGGCGGAGACGAGCTTGAAGTACTCGGCCGAGATGTTCAGCCGCAGCGCCAGCGCGATGATCAGGCGGTAGACGATGCTGCCGAGCACGACGCAGACGACGCGCCTGCCGATCCCGCCGCGGCGGCCGGCAAAGACCTCGCCGATGATCAGGCTCGCCAGTGCGATCGTGACCATGCCGGTGCCGAGGTTGATGTCGCAGAACTTGTTGTATTCGCCGATCAGGCAGCCGGCGAGCGCCGTGAGGGCGTTTGCGAGGCACAGGCCGATCGTGATGGTGACCTTGGGGTTGATGGAGGAGGCGCTGACCATGTCGAGACTGTCGCCTGTCGCGCGGATGGAGAGCCCGAGCGACGTGCCGAAAAACCGGATGAGTACGACCGCGATCACGCCCAGCAGCAGCGCGAGCAGCAGCGGCGTGCTCCACTGGCTGCCGCCGGTGAGCGCCTTGAAGAGCGAAAAGACCGTGGCGCGCCCCGTGATGGACACGTTGGACGAAAAGCCCATGACCGCGAGGTTGATCGTGTACAGGCCGGTGTTCGAGATGATGCCGGCGAGGATGCTCTCCACGCCGAGGCGCGTCTGCAAAAAGGCGGTGATGAAGCCCGAGAGCATGCCCGCAGCCATGGCCGCCGGCAGCGCCAGAAGCGGATGCCCCGCGATGGTGAGCATCGCGCCCACGGCGCAGCCGAGCGTAAAGCAGCCGTCGGTCGAGAGGTCTGCAATGTTCAGGATCGAAAAGCTGATGAACAGCGCCAGCGCGACGAGGCCGTAAATGAGGCCGACCTCAAGCGCGGTCTTCAACACTGTCAGCATAAACGTCCCTCCTTCGGGATGTCAGATATCAGTCAAAATTCTGCTGCGTGGTCGTCTCGAGCACGGAGCTGCACTTGCCGTCAAACGCCTGCTTGACAGCCGCAAGGTCGTAGCCGAGGGCGGTGCAGCTGTCGGTGTTGATCATGGCGATGCCGTTGTCAAAGGTCGCGACCGGCAGCGTGGCGGGGCTCTTGCCGTCGACCAGCACCTGCACGACCATGTCGGCCGTCATCTTGCCGAGCGCGGTGTAGTCCACACCGTAGCCGACGAACGCGCCGTTGAGCGCAAAGGAGTCGGCGCCGCAGTACTGCGGGATCTTGGCGTTGAGGAACTTCTCGTAGATCGCAAGCTCTGCGGTCATGACGGTGTTGTCGGTCGGGGTAAAGACGGCGTCGACCTTCTCGGCGATGAGCGCGTCGACGGCGGAGGTGATCTCGTCGGTGGTCGTGCCGGTCTTTTCCACGCAGCGGATGCCCTTGCCCTCAAGGTAGGCCTTCGCGTCCGCGATCGGCTGCTTGGACGAGTCCTCGCTCTTGGAGTAGAGCAGGCCGACGGTCTTGGTGTCCGGGTTCTGGGCGAGCATCAGCTCGAGCAGGCCCTTGGTGTTGAGCGCGTCGCTCGTGCCGGTGATGCGGCCGCCGGGTGCGTCGAGCGCATCGACGATGCCGCTGCCGACGGGGTCAGACACGGCGGAGAACACGATGGGGATCTCGGTGTCCTCGGTGGCGGACTGCATGATCTTCACGGCGGGGGTCGCGATCGGCACGATCAGATCCACACCCTTGCCGACGAGCTCTGCGCCGATCTGGTTGAGGGTCGTGGCGTCGCCCTGACCGTTGTAGAGCGTGTAGTCGAAGGTCACGCCCAGCTCCGCGGCCTTGGCGTCGAGCTCGGCCTCGATGGCCGCCTCGATCTGATTGAGGGACGCATCGTCCACAAACTGCACGATGCCGACCTTGTAGGTCTTGCCCTCGGCCTTGTTGTCCTCGGTCTTACCGCCGCAGGCGGCCAGACCCATGAGTGCGGTGACGGCGAGCGCGCCGCCGACGATCTTCCGGAACGTTTTATTCATAGCAAATTCTCCTTATATTTGACGAAACGGTTTTTTTGATGTTTGGATACGGTCTGACGCGGCAAAAATTCTCCGGCCGCCACGCCATCGTCTGGTCATCCGGGTCATATGCATCCCTCCTGCGCAGTTTATGCAATAAAAAAAGCCTCGTCCACAAAACGGTTTTTTCCGTTTCATGGGACAAGACTGTAACTCCTGCGGTGCCACCCATATTGGCGCTCATGCGCCCACTTTGCACGTACGATCATACGCTCCGCCGGATAACGGCCGCGGCCACCGTCGCCCCTCATGCTGCTGCAATCGGTTTGCCCTCGCAAGTCCATTCGCCATTCGTCCGCTGCAGCGCTTCCACCGTCCGCTGCTCTCTGAAAGCTTCGTAAATGGGTACTCCTCTCGGTCATCGGTTTGTCGATGGTGCTACTCTACCACGTCCGGGAGCGGATTGCAAGCCCAATTTTCACGAAACTGCGCGGCGGCGGCAAAAATTATTTGTGTAAGGCAAACAAACGTCCCTGACCGGCGGCCAGGGACGTTTTGTGTGTGTGTTAATTTCCGGCGTAGACGAAGGCGTTCGGCAGTGTGCGTCCGGCGGTGAGCGCGGGGTTGGAGCTGCGCATGATGTACTTGCCCTTGTACCAGATCATGGCGCTGGTGCCGCCGTCGAGGTTCATGGCCTGCATGCAGTCGTGCTTGGCCATGATGGCCGCGCAGTCCGGCACGCTGATACCGACGGATGTCGTCAGGCGTCCCTCGACGAGCAGGGCGATGATCTCGCCGTACTTCGACTGCCCGAGGCAGGCACGCGGCTGCAGGTCGGAGAAGCCGCTGCGCGCGTCAACGACGGTTTTTCCGTCGATGATCATGGCAGGGGAGAACTCGACCGCGTCCGTCGTGCCGTCCGAGACGGGGGAGGTGCTGTCGCGGATATAGATGCGGTTATCCGAGTGCAGCTCGAGGCGCTTGTAGCCGTAGCCCATGTGGTTGCCGTAGGCCTTGCCGTTGCACATGGCGTAGCCTGCGAGCGTGCCGCCGTTGCCGGTGCCGCCCGGATCAATGAAGCCCGAGCCGGTCATGCCGATGACGCCGCCGTGTGCCTGCGCGATCTGGCCGCAGTACTGGCCGATGCTGCCGAGCGTGGTCGCAGCGTGCAGACTCAGGCGGGACGGGTCCTTCATCACGACGAGCACACCGCGGTAGGTGCTGCCCTTTTCACGCACGATGAGGATCTCGTTGCGCGCGTCGATCGCGAGCACCTGCTCGCCCTGTGTGGTGCGGATGCTGGTGCCTTCGTCCGTGAGCGCGGAATGGTCGATGTTGATGCCGCTCCACCCGGCGGCGAGGGCATCGGGATGCTCCTTGACATACGCCTGCATGCTTGGCACATCCACCTCCCAGAAGAGGTTATAAAACGCGATCTCCTCCTTGCTCATGCCCTTGGTGTTCGTGAGCGTCGGGTTGCGCGATTCGATTTCATCATCTTCCCATTCGCTGTTGATGCCGATCTGCGCTTCGCGGGCGGCCTCCATATCGGCGACGACCTTGTCCACGACGCTGCGCGGTATGAAGGCCGTGGCCAGCCACTGGTGGCTGAGCGTGTTCATGGCCGTCTGGATATAGGCCGTGCGCCACTTGGCGATGAACGGAATGTTGGAGTAGACCGCCGTCAGATACAGTCCGGCGAGGATGGCCAGCACGAGAAAGAGGATGAGCAGCCGGCGGCCGACGCTCTTTTTCTTCTTCGGCTTTCTGGCCTTGCGGCCGCGCTTTCCGGTCTGCGGCTGCAAGGCCGGCTGTGCCCGGCGGGCGTTCGGCGCGCTGCGGCGCGGCTGTGCGGCGGCATCCTCCGTCCACATACCGGCGGCCTGCGGCTGCTGCCGGGCAGATCTTTGCGCAGGCCGCTGCTGGACAGGCCGCTGCTGGGCGGGTCGCTGTTGAGCAGGCCGCTGTTGAGCAGGACGCTGCTGAGCAGGCCGCTGCTGGGCGGAACGCTGCTGAGCAGGCCGCTGCTGGGCAGGCCGCTGTTGGGCAGGCCGCTGTTGGGCGGGGCGCTGCACGGTATCGGAAGCCGGCCGCGAGGTCCCCGTGGGGCGCGGCGGCGAGGAAAACAGCTTCAAGGGGCAATTCCTCCTTTATGTGCGGGAGATTACGAAGGGCTTGACGCCCGGGCGCGGAAAAAGTTCCGCATACGCCGAAAAAACGGGAAGGCCCGTGCTGCGAACCTTCCCGAATGTGTGCGGGATCGCTCAGCAGAGCTGCGCGCCGGCGGGCACGCTGTCGTCGAGCATGAGCAGATGCGGCGTGCCGTCCTTCTCCGCCGAGAGGAGCATGCCGTTGGAGGGCATACCCATCATCTTGCGCGGCGGAAGATTCAGGATGGCGACGACCGTCTTGCCAACGAGCTCCTCGGGGCGGTAGAACTTGGCGATGCCGGAGAGGATCTGCCGGTCGGTGCCGCTGCCGTCGTCGAGCGTGAAGCACAGGAGCTTGTCGGACTTTTTCACCGGCTCGCACCTGAGCACCTTGCACACGCGCATATCGCACTTGGCAAACTCGTCGATCGTCACATCCGGCAGCACGGGCGCGGTCTGCGGCGCGGCGGCGGCTTCCCTGGCGGCCTTGAGCGCATCAAGCTCGGCGAGCTCCTTGGCCATGTCGATGCGCGGGAAGAGCGTCTCGCCCTTGTGCACGGTGACGTCTGCCGGCAGCACGCCCCAGACGGCGGCGCTGTCCCAGGTGGTCTGCTCGGCCGCCGCGCCGATCTGCGTGAAGGCCTTTGCACAGCTGTCGGGCATGAACGGCAGCAGGAGCGTCACGGTGATGCGCAGCGTCTCGAGCAGGTTGTAGAGCACCGTCGCCAGACGCGCGCGCTTGCCCTCGTCCTTGGCGAGCACCCACGGCGCGGTCTCGTCGATATACTTGTTGGCGCGGGAGATGACCTTGAATACCTCAACGAGCGCCTGCTGCGTGCCGAAGGTGTCCATGTGGCCGGCATACGTCCCGCGCAGGGCGGATGCCATGGCGATGAGCTCATCATCGAGCGCATCGTGCTCGCGCCCGGTCGGAAGCGTGCCGCCAAAGTACTTGATGACCATGGCGACGGTGCGGCTCAGGAGGTTGCCGAGGTCGTTTGCGAGGTCGGTGTTGATGCGGGAGATGAGCAGCTCGTTGGAGAAGTTGCCGTCGCTGCCGAGCGGGAACTCGCGCAGCAGGTAGTAGCGCAGCGCATCTACGCCGTAGCGCTCGGCGAGCACGACGGGGTCGACGACATTGCCCTTGGACTTGGACATCTTGCCGCCGCCGAGCAGCAGCCAGCCGTGACCGAAGACCTTCTTCGGCAGCGGCATCTCCATGCTCATGAGCATGGCCGGCCAGATGATGGAGTGGAAGCGCACGATCTCCTTGCCGACCATGTGCACGTCGGCGGGCCAGAACTGATCGTAATCATCGTACTTGTCGTTCAGGAAGCCGAGCGCCGTGCAGTAGTTGAACAGCGCGTCGACCCAGACATAGACGACGTGGCCGGGGTCAAAATCGACCGGGATGCCCCAGGTGAAGCTCGTGCGCGACACGCACAGATCCTCGAGGCCGGGGTCAATGAAGTTTTTGATCATCTCGTTGACGCGGCTGGCCGGCTCAAGGAACGTGCCGCTGAGCAGCAGCTCGCGCACGGGCTCGGCATACTTCGACAGGCGGAAGAAATATGCCTCCTCCTCGGCGTAGTGCACCTCGCGGCCGCAGTCCGGGCACTTGCCGTCGACGAGCTGGCTCTCGGTCCAGAAGCTCTCGCACGGCGTGCAGTACATGCCGGAGTACTTGCCCTTGTAGATGTCGCCCTTGTCATACATCTTCTTGAAGATGCGCTGTACGGCCTCAACGTGGTAGTCGTCCGTCGTGCGGATGAAGCGGTCGTTGGAGATGTTCATCAGCTTCCACAGCGCGCGTACGCCGCCGGGTCCCTCGACGATGTTGTCCACGAACTGCTTGGGCGTGACGCCGGCGGCCTCGGCCTTTTCCTCGATCTTCTGACCGTGCTCGTCCGTTCCGGTCAGGAACATCACGTCATAGCCGCACAGGCGCTTGTAGCGCGCGATCGCGTCGGTCGCGACCGTGCAGTAGGTGTGGCCGATGTGCAGTTTGTCCGAGGGGTAATAGATCGGCGTTGTGATATAAAACTTTCCTTTGCTCATGCTGCATTCTCCTCTGTATTAGTCTTCACCGGCGTCACCGGGATCGTAGACCGACGGGTAGGGAGTCGGCTGCGGCTTCGGCGTGGGGGTGGGTGTCGGTGTGGGTGTCGCGCTGGGAGTGGGGGTGGGTGTCGGCGTGGTGTCGTGAGAATGATAGGTGCTGTTGGCCTCGACGGTGCGGCTGATCTCGTTGCCGTCCTTGTCATAGACGGTGCGGTAGGTCGTGGCGCGCAGGCCGTTTGCGGTGTAGCTCATCTTGACGTAGCTGCCGTCCACGTCCGTGCCCCAGATCTCGACCGTGATGCTGTTTTTCTCCACATAGGCCTTGATCTCAATGGGGTAGTCGCGGTTGTTGGTAAACTTGAATTCCGGCCCGCCCCAGCTGACCGTGGCGTCCATGCCGGGCTCGATATAGGCCACGGGGAAGTAGTGGCAGGTGCGGGTGTTGATCTTGAGGTTGGAGACCATGGCGCAGTAGTACAGCGTGGACGACACCTGACAGATGCCGCCGCCGACCTCCTGCACGACCTGGCCGCCGGAGTAGGCGCCGGCCTCCTTGAAGCCGTTGGCCTTCGTGCGCTGACCGACCACGTCGTTGTAGGAGAATGTCTGGCCGGGCTGGAGGATGACACCGTTGATCTTCTCGGCGGCAAGCTTCACGTTCGTGATGCGGTTGCTGCTGCTGCCGGAGAGGGAGGTGGTCTTGGTGGCGAGCTTGTCGGCCAGCAGGTGCTTTTGCAGGCGCTCCTGCGTCATCTCCGGCTGTGTGAGCGTAGCCGGGATGGTGACGGTGTCGCCGGTAGAGGCCGCGTCCCACAGGGGCTGCGCCTCGGCCACGTCAAACGCGATGCCGACCTTGCTCTCCGTGGCGGACTGGGTCTCCGGATCGTAGCCCGCATTGACCGGGTCGCCGCAGATGGCGTCGTGCAGCTCCTGCAGCGTCATCTTGTCGTCGCCGCTCATATCGACCGGGTAGGCCGACGTGCCGAACTTGCCGCTGCGGATGTCGCTGAGCATCCGCTCGGCGACGGCGGCGGGGTCGAGCGTGATCATGCTCGCGCCCTTGACGACGCGGATGGTGCTGTGCTCCTCGTCGATCTCGACGCTGCCGCCCGAGAGCTTGACGTTGATCTCGGCGGCCTCGCGCTCAATGCGCGTGCGCAGGGCGTCGGTGTCTGCGTCGGCGAGGCTGTCGGCTGCCACGTCGTGTCCCTTGAAAGCGCAGCGCAGCCACGTGAAGAAATTTGTAAACGCGTTTCCGCTGCGGCCGTAGGCATAGGCTGCCTCGGCTGCGGCGTCGGGCGTCGCCTCAAAGCCGATGTCCGTCGCGGTGACGGTGATGGACCGGTCGCCGGGGAAGGTCATCGTGAGCACCGGCGCGCTCGTGTCGTCCCAGCCGGCGGCGCGGATGGCGTCCGCCGCCTCGCTGGGCGTCATGCCGCCGACGTCGGTGCCGCAGACGGAGACGTTCGGGAAGATCGCGTCCTTTTTCGCCACGAGCACCATGCCGACGGCGCCCGCTGCGATGATGACGGCCAGCACGATGAGCGCGGCGCGCAGGGCGATCTTACCGCCGCGGCCGCGGGGTTTCTTTTCTTTCGGCCGGGGCGCGTCCTGCACCGGGCGCTCCTGCCGGGATACGGGCTGGCGCTGCGCCGTCTGCTTCGGCGCGGCGGCGCGGCGCGCGGCCGCCTCGCTCTGTGCCGAGCGGTTGGCAGCGCCGCGGTGCGCCGAGCGCTCCTGCGCGGCGAAGTCCGCCGCCTCGCGCTTTGCGGCGGCGCTGCGTTTGGAAGTGTTGCCGTTAAGTTTCATGATTTTGGCTCCTGTCTTTCCCTGTCAAAATCGGATTATTTAAATATGTATCGCGGAAGGCCTCTGCCTCGCCGGGCGGAAGCTTGGTGCGCGGCTGCTTTTCGATCTGCGGCTTCATCCACGGGTTGTGCTCGGCCTTGCGGTCGGTCTGTGCCTCGAGCAGCTTGCCGATGAGCACGTTCGATAGGAGAAAACCCGAGGGCGTGAAGTGCCAGCGCTCGCCGTCCGCGACGGCCCAGCCGCGGCGGACGAACTCCTCGAGCTGCTGCGCGATGCCGGAAAAATCGCTGCGGTAGAGCCGCTCATACTCCGCGCGCGACACACCGTGTACGGTGCGCATGCCGAGCATGAGATATTCGGCTGCGCGTTCGAAGTCGCCGATCGTCTCGTATTCGTCGATCATGTCCTCACCGCGGAGGACGCCCGCAAGATAGCGGTCAAGGTCGCGCACATAGCTGTAGCGCGTGCGGCCGATGCACGAGTGCGCGCCCGGGCCGAAGCCCATATAGTCATCGAGCTGCCAATACTTCAGGTTGTGCCGGGACTCATAGCCAGGGATGCTGAAGTTGGAGATCTCGTACTGTTTGTAGCCATAGTGCCGCAGCTCCTCGACCATGCACAGGTACATGTCCGCCTGTTCGTCGTCCGACGGGATGAGGGGCGAGTCCTTCAGGGCGTACATGGGCGTGCCCTCCTCAAGCTTGAGCCCGTAGCCGGAGATGTGCTCCGGACGCAGGGCAAGCGCCTTGGCGAGCGTGTCCGCCCAGTCGCTGCGGGTCTGGCTGGGCAGGCCGTAGATGAGGTCGAGGCTGATGTTGTCAAACCCGGCGGTGCGGGCGTTTTCGACGGCCATCTCCACCTGCCGGTAGCTGTGGCGGCGGCCGATCATTTTCAGGATATCGTTGTTGGCCGACTGCATGCCGATGCTCAGGCGGTTGAAGCCCGCCTTGCGCAGGGCGCGCAGGTCGTGCAGGCGGACGCTGTCCGGGTTGACCTCGACGGTCACCTCCGCACGCTTGAGCAGGCGTCCGGTGGCCTTGACGGCGTCGAGCAGCTCGATGAGCCGCGCCGCGCCGTAAAAGCTCGGCGTGCCGCCGCCGAAATAGACCGTGTCGATGTATGCCGGCGCGATGCGCCCGGCGCTCTCTTCAATGTGCTCGAGCAGCGCCTGCTGATACTCCGCCATGCGCCCGGCGGCGCCGGCGCAGGAATAGAAGTCACAGTAGCCGCACTTGCTCGCGCAAAACGGGATGTGGATATAGATACCGAGACGCGGTTGCATAGACAGCTCCTTACTTGGGGTGCCCTGACCGCCGGGCTGCGGCGGTCAGGGTTCGGATCGGATCGGTTGTCAGATGAGCGTGCACACGAGCTCCGAATACGCAGCCGGATCCTCGAGCGGCTCGCCCGCGATGAGCAGCGCCTGCGCGTGCAGGATCTTGGCGATGCGCGCGGCCTTGTCCTTGTCGCCGGCATCGAACGCTTCCTTCATGGTCTGATAGGCGTGGTGGTTGGCGTTGAGCTCAAGCACGCGGATGGCGCGGATATCAGTCGGCGCGCCGGGCATGCTCCGGAAGTAGCGCTCCATCTCGAGCGTGACGCCGCCCTCGGTGCTCAGGCACACGGCGCTGGACACGAGCTTGTTGGACAGGCGCACGGATGCGACCTGCTCGCCGAGCGTCTCCTTGACGAAGTCGAGCAGCTCCTTGTCCTCGGCCTGCTTTGCCTCGGTCTCCTTCTTCTCTTCCTCGCTCTCGAGGCCGAGATCGTCGGTCGCAATATTGCAAAACGGCTTGTCGTCGTAGCTCTTCATGGTGTCGACGAAATACTCGTCGATCTGCGAGGTCATGCACAGGACGTCAAAGCCCTTGTCGCGCAGCTGCTCCGCCTGCGGCAGGCTCAGCAGACGCTTGACGTTGTCGCCGCACGCGAAGTAGATCTTCGCCTGCTCGGCGGGCATGGCGTCGACGTATTCCTTGAGGGAGACGAGCTTGGTCTCGCTCGTGTGGTAGAGCAGCAGATCCTTGATCTCATCGACTTTGTCGCCCGTCTCGGTGACGGCGCCGGCGCGCAGTACCATGCCGAAGGCGGCGTGGAACTGCTCGTACTTCTCGCGGTCGTTGGTCATGAGCTTTGTCAGCTCGGACTTGATCTTCTTGCCGAGGTTCGCGGCGATGAGCTTGAGCTGGCGGTCGTGCTGCAGCATCTCACGCGAGATGTTCAGCGACAGGTCGGGGGAGTCGACCACGCCGCGCGCGAACGCGTAGCACGGCGGCAGAAGGTCGGTGCATCTGTCCATGATCATGACGCCGGAGCTGTAGAGCTCGAGACCGGGGTCGGCGTCGCGCGTGTACATATTCGCCGGGACCTTGGACGGGACGAACAGCAGCGCGCGGTAGGAGATCAGACCCTCGGCGTTGACGCGGATGACGGCCAGCGGGTCGTCATTGTCGTGGAACTTTTCCTTGTAAAACGCGATGCACTCCTCATCGGTCGCCTCCTTGCGGCTGCGCTGCCAGATGGGGACCATGCTGTTGACGGTCTGCTCCTCGGTCTTGGTGACCATCTCCATCTTCGGCTCGCCGTTTTCGTCCTTCTCGCCGGAGTCGACCCAGTCGCTCTGCTCGACGTCCATGACGATCGGCCAGCGGACGTAGTCAGAGTACTTGCGGATGAGCATCATGAGCTTCCAGTTTTCGAGGTAGGTGGAGTATTTCTCGCCCGTCTCGTCGGCCTTGATGTGCATGATGACGTCGGTGCCGACAGTGTCCTTCTGCGCCTCGGTGATGGTGTAGCCGTCCGCGCCGGTGCTGACCCACTGATAGGCAGTGTCGCTGCCGTAGGCGCGGGTGATGACCGTGACCTTATCGGCGACCATGAACGCAGAGTAGAAGCCGACGCCGAACTGACCGATGATGTCGATGGCGGCGTCCTCCTGCGCGCTCTCGCCGAGGCCGTCCTTGAACTTCAGCGAGCCGCTGCGTGCGATGACGCCGAGGTTGCTGTCAAGCTCCTCCTTGGTCATGCCGATGCCGTTGTCGGACACGGTGATCGTGCGCGCCTCCTTGTCAGGGATGACGCGGATCTTGAAGTCGCTGCGCGCAATGCCCACGTTTTCATCCGTGAGCGACTGGTAGCAGAGCTTGTCGATCGCGTCCGAGGCGTTCGAGATGATCTCGCGCAGGAAGATCTCCTTGTGCGTGTAGATCGAGTTGATCATCATGTCGAGCAGCTTTTTGGATTCTGCCTTAAACTGTTTCTTTGCCATATCTATGCCTCCAAAAATTTTAATTACAAATTCAGACCGTACCCGGCCGGCGCGCATAGCGCCCCACGGTACAGATTTTATATTATAGCACATTGACCGGCTTTTTCAACACCCGCCGCCGGAATAATTGGGTTGTGCGGCGCGATTTTTGTGGTATAATGAGTCGTTAAGAAAAAATAAGATTCTGTGAGGTGGTTCCCATGAACGATCTGAAAGACCTGCTCCGTGCACGCCTGTTTCTGCTGGATATGGACGGCACGCTCTACCTCGGGGATGATGTGTTTCCCGGTGCGGTCGATTTTATCCACACGCTGACCGACACCGGACGGCGGTACATTTACCTGACCAACAACTCCTCGCGCGCCGGCGCGGACTATATCACGCGCCTGCAGCGCCTCGGCTTCCCGTGCGAGGCCGAGAACGTGTTCACGTCCGGCATGGCGACGGCGCTGTATCTCAACCAGCACTACGCGGGCAAGCCCGTGTATCTGGTCGGCACGCAGGCGTTCCGCCGCGAGCTGCTCAGCTACGGCATCCCGCTCGTGGAGGAGGGCGCGGAGATCGTCGTCGCCGGCTTTGACACCGAGCTCGTGTATGAAAAGCTCGACCGGGCCGTGCACTTCCTGCGCCGCGGCGCGGCCTTCATCGCCGCCAATCCCGACTGGGTCTGCCCCATGCCGGCCGACGAGGTGCTGCCCGACTGCGGGAGCATCTGTGCGCTGCTGACCGCCGCCTCCGGCATTAAGCCGACCTATATCGGCAAGCCGAACCGCAATATGGTCGACGTCATCTCGGCGCAGACCGGCGTGCCGAACGAGCAGATCTGCTGCGTGGGCGATCGGCTGTATACCGACATTGCCGTGGCCGTGAATGCGGGCGCGCAGAGCGTGCTCGTCATGTCCGGCGAGACGGACGAGGCGATGCTCAGGGCGTCCGACGTGCAGCCGAAATACGTCCTGCGCGACGTGGCTGAGCTCGCGCAGATCCTGCGTGACGACGCGGTGTGAGAAAAATAGTCAGAGAATTTTCGGAAAAACGCTTGACAAATTCGGACACAACTGTTAGGATGTGTTCAGTAAGCATCGTTTTGTGCGAATGATGTTTACGCCCCCCTCGTTTGTGTTCTCTCTTCCATTTCAGCGTCCGGGTCTGCATCCGCCACGGACGCGCCAGCACAAGCAATCAACAGCCAACAGCCGAGCCGGCATTTGCCGGCTCGGCTGTTGGCATATCGGGGACGCTCTTTGAGGGAGCGTCCCCGTTTGTGACTGTCAAAAAGTATTCCTTTTGACAAAGGGGTGGGCTGCCTGACTGCAGCGCACGCGCCGCCCGCCGGAGACGGACGGCGCGCCCTTGTTTTTATGATGCTTCGTCCCTGCACACCGGCCGCACGTATTTGAAAAACCGCGCGCAGTCGTGGTAAAAATAAAACACCCTGCCCGGCGTCGGATCAAGCCGGTAGCCGCTGGCGGCATAGTCAAAGTCGCGCATGGCCTGCTCGACCTTCGCTTCCACGGCGGCGTTCTGCGTCTCAAAATCGAACGGCCCGTGCTCGAACACGAGGTATTCCCCGGCGGGCACGTCCATGAGCTGCATCTGCGCCGGCGCCGGCCCGGCGTAGTCCGCCGGCAGGCGCACGCCGTAGGCCTCCGCCAGCGGGATGCCCCAGCTGCAGATGCGACCCGTCGGCTCGTTGATCCAGGCCATGAGCTGTCCGCTGCCCGCATCCTCGTTTTCGCCGCCCGCATCGTCGAGCTTGCCGGGGATGCTCGCGAGCAGGCCGCAGATGGTCTCGCAGTCCTGCCCGGGAATCTGGGCCTGCCGCTGCCAGAAGTCCCGGTAGCCGATGCTCTCATAGTTGCGGATGTGCAGAAATTTGTGCGCCGGGATGTGCACGAAATAGGTCTTGACCTCGCCCGCGCTTTGTGTCTCGTTCATATCGCTCGCTCCTTCCATCAGATAACAGTCGAACGGCCGCAGGATGGTCCGGAGCACGACGGGACCGGGCGCGGCCCGGTAGGCGCTGGGGCTCACGCTGTAGGCCTTCCTGAACGCGTGCGCAAAGGCCTCGTTGGAGGAAAAGCCGTACTGCACTGCGATATCGAGCAGGCTCCGGTCGGTGTCGCGCACGTCGCGCAGGGCAAACGCCAGCCGCCGCAGCCGCAGGTAGTCTCGGAGTGTCATACCGGACAGCTCCCGGAACTTGCGCGATGTGTAGTATTCGGAGTAGCCGAGCTTTTGTGCCAGCGCACGCAGCGTCAGCGCCTCGTCCTGCTGCGTGCGGATGCAGGCATCGATGATGGTGATGATGTCCTGAATGTTCCGGTGCCACTGTGCCATGCCGTTTGCCTCCTGACTGTTGGATGCATCGATCTTACCGCAAATGCGCCGCCGCTGCCTGATTTGCGTTGCGCTTTTTCACGGGTGCTTCTGTGCCCAGGAGCGCACGAAGGCGGCGAAGGTGCGCACGAGCGGCTTGTCCTCCGATTCCGGAGGGATGGCCATGGCGATCGTGCGCTGCGCCGGCGGGTCGAGCGGGCGCACGACGACGCTGTGGTTATCCGAGCGCAGCACAAGCTCGTGCGCGATGCAGATGCCGAGTCCGCTCTCGACCATGGAGATCATGGCGTAGTCGTCCGCCGTCTGGAAGCGGATGTCGGGGCGCACGTGCGCGGCGTCGAGCACGCGCAGCGCGTCGCGGTTCGTGCTGTCGACAAGGCTCACGACCGGCTCCGTGCCGAAGGCTGCGATCGGCACGGCGTCCTGCGCTGCGAGCGGATGCCCTGCCGGCAGCACGGCCAGCAGCCGGTCGCTGCACACGGGCACGATCTCGCCCGGCAGCTCGCTCGGCAGCGACACGAAGCCCATGTCCACCGTGCCGCTGCGCACGTAGGCATCGACCTCGGCATACGCCCCGTCGAACAGGCGAAAGCGCGCCTCCGGATGCTGCGCCTGAAATTCCTTGATCATCGGCGGCAGCCAGTTGACCGCGACGCTCTTGAACGTCGCGATGCGGATCGTGCCGCCGGCGCGCTCGCGCACCTCCTGAATGCGGTTTTGCAGGCGTGTGTCCGCCGCGCAGACCTGCTCCACGGCCGGCAGCAGCGCCTTGCCCGCCGGCGTCAGGTGCACGCCGCCGCGGTTGCGTACCAGCAGCGGAAAGCCGCAGTCGCGCTCGAGTCCCGCCAGCAGCTGCGTCAGCGCCGACTGGGACACGCCCAGCTCCCGCGCCGCCGCCGATACGCTCGCGCACGCGACCGTTTTCAGAAATGCCTCGTATTGCCGCAGTGTCACACACGGCACCTCCCTGTCCGGAAACGCTCCGTTAAAATAAGATTATCTAATATTATACGCGCGGACTTCAAAAAGTCAAGCAAAGAAAAAGCCCTTGATCCGGAAAGGAAAAAGGCGAATATTACGCGAAAAAAGAAAGTACTTGTTGACACGAAGACAAATGTGGCGTATCATACACCCATATTGTTCCGACGGAAATCATATAAGGTTTCCTAATGAAAGGGGTCAAATAGTATGGGCACTGCTTCGAGCGGTGAATGGATCGCCATTCTGCTTTATTTTGCGTTGGTCATCGGCGTCGGTGTGTATTTCTTCTTCCGTGACCGCAATGTAGAGGGCGAAAAAGAGTATTTCCTCGGCGGCCGCAGCATGGGCGGCTGGGTCGCGGCGCTGTCTGCCGGCGCGTCGGATATGAGCGCGTGGGTGCTCATGGGCCTGCCCGGCTCGATCTATCTGTACGGCATCGGCAAGGTGTGGATCGCCGTCGGTCTGGTCATCGGCACGGTCTGCGCGTGGGTGTTCGTCGCGCCGCGTCTGCGCCGGTATTCCATCCGCGCGAACGATTCGATCACGATCCCGCAGTTTCTCACCAACCGCTTCCTGTCGAAGAACAAGGGGCTGCAGATCATCTCGGCGATCGTGTTTGTCGTGGTCTACTGCATTTACAGCGCCTCGAGCATTTCGGCCTGCGGCACGCTGTTCAACACCGTCACCGGCATGAACCCCAAGACGGCCATGATCATTGCCACGGCCATCATCCTCGTGTACGTGTTTCTCGGCGGCTTCAACGCCGTGTGCTGGACGGACTTCTTCCAGGGCATGCTCATGCTCGCCGCGCTCATGCTCACGCCGATCCTTGCGCTGTTCGTCATGAAGGGCGCAGACTTTGTCGCGCCGGTCATGAGCGTTCCGGAAAACTACTATAATGCCCTCTCCGGCGGCGGCTTCAACTGGAAGAGCGTGTCGGATATCCTCTCCGGCCTCGGCTGGGGTCTGGGCTACTTCGGTATGCCGCACATCCTTGTGCGCTATCTGTCCATCAAGTCCGAGCATGAGATGCGCAAGAGCCAGATCATCGGCTGCAGCTGGATCGTGCTCATTCTGGCCATGTCCGCGGTCGTCGGTCTGATCGGCCGCCAGTTCCTCGGCGAGATCGACAACGAGAACCTCGTCTTTGTGCACATGGTGCGCCGTCTGTTCCCGGCGTTCATCTCCGGCGTGCTCCTCTCGGCCATTCTGGCCGCAGCCATGAGCACGGCCGACTCCCAGCTGCTCGCGAGCAGCAGCGCCTTTGCCTCCGATATCTATAAGCCGGTCATCCGCAAGGATGCCACCGACCATGAGATGCAGTGGGCCGGCCGCATCATCGTCATCCTCATCTCCGTCGTCGCGTACTTCATCGCGGCCGATCCGAACTGCGGCGGAATCATGGCGCTCGTCGAGTGCGCGTGGGCGGGCTTCGGCTCCGCGTTCGGCCCGGTCATCCTGCTCTCGCTCTACTGGCGCCGCCTGACGTACTCCGGCGCGGTCGCGGGCGTGTGCGTTGGCTTCGCGGTCGACGCCGTGTGGTATGCGTTCCTGTCCTCGAGCACCGGCCTGTATGAGATCATTCCCGGCTTCCTGTGCGGCCTGCTTGCGGCGGTCATCGTGTCGCTGTGCAGCAAGGCCCCGGCGAAGGAGGTCACGGATCTGTTCGACCGCGCCTTCGAGCCCACGGACTGAACGAAAATATGCGTATAAAAATCGTCCCTCGTCAGAGGGACGATTTTTTCACATTTTCTGCAAAATATCTGCGCCGCGCTTGACAGGGCGGCGGGGAGCCTGTATGATCGAATGGTAATAGGGAATAGTGTTAGTCAAAATGCGGCCCATCCGGCACCGCCGGGGAAACGGAGCGATATTCTATGGATTTCTTTGAACAGATCGCGCGCGAGCAGGTGCGCGCCATGATCCTCAACAATGCGCGCCGGGAGGATCTCAGCCAGGTGTTTTCACAGGGCGAGATGCGTCTGCTCGGCTGCCTGCACGCCGGAGCGGACGGCCGCACGGCAGGGGAGCTGAGCACGCTGCTCGAGCTGAGCACGGCGCGCATCGCGGCCATGCTCAACAACCTCGAGCGCAAGGGTGCGATCACCCGTGCGCGCGACGAGGCTGACCGCCGCCGCGTCGTTGTGCGCCTGACCGCGCAGGGGCGCGAGGAGGTGCAGACGTCGTATGACGCCGCGGTCGTGTGCCTTGCGGAGGTGTACCGCCGCATGGGAGAGGACGATACCCGCGAGCTGCTGCGTCTGAGTGAGCGCGCGGGCGAGATCGCCCAGCAGATCTATGAGGAGCGGAAGGGGGACGCGCCATGCGGGTGATGAAGTACCTGCGCGGGCACATCCCGTCCGTGGCGGTGATCGTGCTGCTGCTCGTGGCGCAGTCGTTTTGCGAGCTGTCGCTGCCGGCTTACACGAGCCGCATCGTGGACACCGGCATTCAGGGCGGCGGCATCGAATCGGCCGCGCCGCTCGTGCTCACGGACAAGACCATGGACGGCGTGCGCCTGTTTCTGTCGGACGAGGACGCGCAGACGGTCAGCGCCGCCTATACGTATGATGACGGTGTCTGGACGCTGAGCGACACGGCGCGGCAGCCGGAGCTGGAGTCCGTCTTTATCCGGCCGCTGGTCATGTATGCGCGCCTGTCGGAGCAGGGGGCAAACACCGTGCTTGCCCTGCGCCGGCAGATGCAGGACGGGCTCATCTCGCGCGAGGAGATCCTTGCGCGCGGCGAGGAGGCGCTGAGCGGCATGGGCACGCTCACCGACAGCGTCCTGCGCAGCGCGGCCGTGCAGTTTCTCAAGACGGAGTACGCCGTTGCGGGGCTGAACGTCGACCACATCCGCACGAGCTATCTGCTGCGCACCGGCGGGCGGATGCTCCTGCTCACGCTCGGCATGATCGCGGCGGCGGTGCTCTGCAACTACGTCGGCGCGAAGATGTCGGCCGCCATCGGGCGCGACCTGCGCGCGCAGGTGTTCCGGAAGGTGCTCTCGTTTTCCTCCGCCGAGATGGATAAGTTCTCCACAGCCTCGCTCATCACGCGCAGCACGAACGACGTCACGCAGATCCAGGCGGTGTGCGTGATGCTTGTGCGCATCGTGCTCTATGCGCCGATCATCGGGCTCGGCGGCGTCGTCATGGTCGTGCGCACAAAGACCGGTCTCGGCTGGGTCATCGCGCTGGCCGTTGCGGCGATGCTGCTGCTCGTGGGCGTGCTGATGAAGGTCGCCATGCCGCAGTTTCGCGCCATGCAGCAGCGTGTGGATGATGTCAACCTCGTCAGCCGCGAGATCCTGACCGGTCTGCCGGTCATCCGCGCCTTCCACCGCGAGCAGCATGAGCAGGCGCGCTTCGATGCCGCGAGCGCCGCGCTCATGAACACGCAGCTGTTCGTCAACCGCACCATGGCGTTCATGGGGCCGGTCATGACGCTCATCATGTACGGCGTCACGGTCATGATCGAGTGGTTCGGCGCCAGGAGCATCAACGCCGGCCATATGCAGATCGGCGACATGATCGCCTTTTCGACCTACGCGTCGATGATCATCATGGCCTTTATGATGATCACGATCGTCGCGGTGATGCTGCCGCGCGCCGAGGTCTCGGCGGCGCGCGTGGATGAGATCCTGCATACGCGTCCGAGCGTGCGCGCCCCGCGCAGTGCCGAGCCCGCGCCCACGGATGCGACCGTCACGTTCGAGCACGTGTCGTTTCGCTATCCCGGCGCGGAGGACGACGTGCTGCACGACGTGAGCTTCACGGCACGCCCCGGTCAGGTCACGGCCATCGTCGGCTCGACCGGCTGCGGCAAGTCGACGCTTCTGAACCTCATCCCGCGCTTTTACGATGCGACCGGCGGCACGGTCAGCATCGGCGGCGTGGACGTGCGCCGCATGCAGCCGGCGGAGCTGCGCGCCATGCTCGGCTACGTGCCGCAAAAGGGCGTGCTCTTCACGGGCGACATCCTCTCGAACCTTGAATTTGCCGGTGACGTCTCGGAGGCGGACGCCATCCGCGCCGCCGCCACCGCACAGGCCGAGGACTTCATCTGGTCGCGGCCGCAGCATTTTCTCACACCGGTGGCGCAGGGCGGGTCGAACGTCTCCGGCGGGCAGCGGCAGCGCCTGTCGATCGCGCGCGCCATTGCCAAGCACCCGCAGGTGTATCTGTTTGACGACAGCTTCTCTGCGCTCGATTATCAGACCGACGCCGCGCTGCGGCAGGCTCTGGCAAAGCAGACGCACGACGCGACGGTGCTCATCGTGGCGCAGCGCCTGAGCACGATCCTGCACGCGGATCAGATCCTCGTGCTCGACGGCGGACGCGTCGCCGCCTGCGGCACACACAGTGATCTGCTGCGCAGCTGCGAAACCTACCGCGAGATCGCGCTCAGCCAGCTCAGCGCCGCGGAACTCGGACAGGAGGGCTGACGATGGCGGGACACAGACACGGACCGGGCCGCATCCCGGAAAAACCGAAAAATTTCAAGGGCACGCTCCGAAAGCTCCTGCACTGCCTCGGAGAATATCGCTTTGCGCTGGTGCTGGTGCTCGTGCTCGCGCTGGCGAGCACGGCCTTCGGCATCGTCGGACCGAAGATCCTCTCGACGGCCACGACGGAGCTGGCCACCGGTCTCGGGCGCAAGCTCTCGGGGCTCGGCGGCATCGACTTCGGCAAGATCGGCAAGATCCTGCTGACCGTGCTCGCGCTCTACCTTGTCAGCGCCGCGTGCAGCTTCTTCCAGTCGTGGATCCTTGCGGGCGTCACGCAGAAGCTCGCCTACCGCCTGCGCGGGGAGATCAGCGCGAAGATCCACCGCATGCCCATGCGCTACTTTGAGCGCGGCACCGTCGGCGATGTGCTCTCGCGCATCACGAACGACGTTGACACCATGTCCTCCGGCATGGCGCAGTCGGTCACGCAGCTGGTCACGAATGTCACGCTGCTCATCGGCGTGCTGGTCATGATGCTGCGCATCAGCTGGCTCATGACGCTCGTCGCGCTCATCGTTCTGCCGGTTACGGGCGTGCTTACGGGGCGCATCGTCAAGCGCAGCCAGCGCTACTTCGTCGCGCAGCAGAAAAACCTCGGCGCGATCAACGGCAAGGTCGAGGAGACCTACGCCGGACACGGCGTCGTGCGCGCGTTCAACCGCGAGGCGGCGACGCAAAAGGAGTTCGATGCCATCAATGCACGGCTCTATCGCTCGGCGTGGAGGAGCCAGTTTCTGTCCGGGCTCATGATGCCGGTGACGACGTTTGTCAGCAAGCTCGGCTACGTGTGCGTGGTCGTGCTCGGCGGGTCGCTCGCCGCGCGCGGCACGATCACGATCGGCGACATTCAGGCGTTCATCAGCTACATGGCGAGCTTCACGCAGCCGATCACGCAGCTGGCGCAGATCAGCACGCAGCTGCAGACCATGGCGGCCGCGGCCGAGCGCGTGTTCGATTTCCTTGCCGAGGCGGAGGAGCCCGCCGATCCCGCGCTGCCCGCTCCGGCGGAGCATATCCGCGGCGACGTGTCGTTCCGCCACGTGCGCTTCGGCTATGACCCCGAGCAGCCGGTCATCCGCGACTGGAGCTGCGACGTGCCCGCCGGCAGAACGGTCGCCATCGTCGGGCCGACCGGCGCGGGCAAGACCACAATGGTCAAGCTGCTCATGCGCTTTTACGATGTGGACGCCGGCGCGATCCTCGTCGACGGGCGCGATGTGCGCGACTATGCGCGCGGTGACCTGCGCCGCGCCTTCGGCATGGTGCTGCAGGACACGTGGCTGTTTAAGGGCACGATCCTGGAGAACATCCGCTACGGCCGCCCGGACGCGACCGATGCCGAGGTCATCGCGGCGGCAAAGGCCGCGCGCGCCGACGCCTTCATCCGCACGCTCCCCGGCGGCTACCGGATGGAGCTCAACGAGGACGCGACGAACGTCTCGCAGGGGCAAAAGCAGCTGCTGACCATCGCGCGCGCCGTGCTGGCGAACGCCCCCATCCTCATCCTCGATGAGGCGACGAGCTCGGTCGACACCCGCACCGAGCAGCTCATTCAGGAGGCGATGGATCACCTCATGCGCGGGCGCACGAGCTTTGTCATCGCGCACCGCCTGAGCACCATCCGCAATGCCGACTGCATTCTGGTCATGCGCGGCGGCAGCATCGTCGAGCAGGGCACGCACGCAGAGCTGCTCGCGCGCGGCGGGTTCTACGCGGCGCTCTACAACAGCCAGTTTGAGGACGTGGTTGCATAAGGCGAGACCAAAACACAATATTATGACAACCAGAACCGCGCAGAGCGTTTGCTCTGCGCGGTTTTCTTTGCCTTAAATCATAATTATGTAAACAAAACAACGAAAATATGGAGTTATGGTAACTGCTTTATGGTAACAATAAATGCAATAAACCGATTGATATACAAGGAAAACTGCGTTGAATGACTGTGATTTATGTAAACCGAATTATGTGAATAACAGAGACGCACGTGTTCTCTCCTGATTTTAAAATTATGCAAACCGTATTATGACAACTTAAATGCGATAAAAACCGTGATATATCAAGTAAATTTGATATAATGCAAATACTTATGTAAATATGGTTATGTGAACAAAATCCGAAACAGAAAGCCCCGCGCGATCACTCCGCGCGGGGCTGAGACATTTGTGCGTTCACGGCGCTGCGTTTTCGGCCAATGCGCCGCTTCACGCGGCGAACGGGCGCCGCGGCTTTATGCGTACTCGACCTTGATGGTGTTCGTGTTGCCGCTGCGGCCGTTGATGATGCCGCCGGTGATGATGACCTTGTCGCCCTTTTCGAGCTGCATCACGGCGCGGCTGACCTTCAGCGCGTGGTAAAACAGCACGTCGGTGCTCTCGTACACCTCGCTCATGACGGGCGTGATGCCCCACGAGAGGGCAAGCTTGCGGTAGGCGCGCTCGTTCGTGGTCAGGCCGATGATGTCCGTCGGGCCGCGGAAGCGCGAGATCAGCCGCGCGGTGCGCCCCGTGATGGAGCAGACGGTGATGACCTTCGCGCCGATGTCAATGGCCATGCCGCAGGTGGCGTGGCTGATGGCGTCGAGCGTGTCATGAATCTCAAACTGCGTCTTGGGGAAGCGCTTGGCGTAGTTGATGTGCGACTCGGTGTACTCGGCGATGCGCGCCATGGCGCTCAGCGCCTCGACGGGGTGCTCGCCGGCCGCCGTCTCGCCGGAGAGCATGATGGCGCTCGTGCCGTCGTAGACGGCGTTGGCGACGTCCGCGATCTCGGCGCGGGTGGGGCGGATGTTGTGCGTCATGCTCTCGAGCATCTCGGTCGCGGTGATGACGCGCTTGCCGAGCAGGCGGCACTTGCCGATGAGCTCCTTCTGGATGCTCGGCAGCTCCTCGTACGGCACTTCGACGCCCATGTCGCCGCGGGCGATCATGATGCCGGCGCACTCGGTGAAGATCTCCTCGATGTTGTCGATGCCGGGCTGGTTTTCGATCTTGGCGATGACGGTGATCTCCTCGCCGCCGTTGGCGCGCAGGAAGGCGTTGAGGTCGGCCAGATCCTGCTTGCGCGACACGAAGGACGCAGCCACAAAGTCCACGTCGTTTTCGATGCCGAAGAGCAGGTCGCTCTTGTCCTGCTCGCTCAGGAAGTCCTGCTTGAGCACCTTGTTCGGAAAGCTCATGCTCTTGCGGTCGGACAGCACGCCGCCGGCAGTGACGCGGCAGACAACGTCGGTATCGGTCGTGCCGGTGACGGTCAGGGCGATGAGCCCGTCGTTGACGAGCACGGTGTCGCCCGGCTCAAGATCCTTGGCGAGACCGGAATAGCTCACGGACACGCGCTCATTGCTGCCGACGACCGGCTCGGTCGTGAAGGTGAAGGTGTCGCCGGTGTTCAGTGTGATCTTGCCGCCTTCGAACGTGCCGATGCGGTACTCGGGCCCTTTCGTGTCGAGCATGATGGCGATGGGCAGATCCAGCTCGGCGCGCAGCTTCTTGATGCGGTCGATGCGCACCTGATGCTCGGCGTGCGTGCCGTGGGAGAAGTTCAGGCGCGCGACGTTCATGCCCGCGAGCATCATGGCGCGCAGCGTCTCCTCGCTGTCGCAGGCGGGGCCGATGGTGCAGACGATTTTTGTTTTTCTCATATCTGACTCCTTCTCCGGTCGGTGCGCTTATTTTTTCTTCTTGCCGAACCAGCGGCGCTCCTTGCGGCCGGTGTCCTCGGGCGCGTCGGCGGTGATGTTCTTGGCAGCCTCGGCAACGGCGTCGGCGTCAAAGTTCAGGCCGAGCTCGGCGGCCGCGGTGCGCATCTGGTCGATGAACTCCGTCTGTGCCTGCAGCGTCTGGAGCATCTCGCGCGTGAGCGCAAGACCGCTGCCGACGCCGGGGTCGACGATGATGCCGTTGTCGTTCGAGGAGAGCACGAGGGACGTGTAGTCCTTCACGCCGAGCTCGACACTGCCCATGTTGCGCCATTTGATGAGGCGCGCGCGGTCGGTGAACGCGCAGAAGAACGTGCGGCCGTCGTTCGTGCGCACCTTGCCGAACTGCAGGTGCTGCTGCCCGTCGGCCGGGGCGGCTGCGCCCTCAGGGCGCTGGGCGGGGAAGTAGAGCGGCGCTGCGGCCAGCGTCGCGGTCAGGCGCTGATAGTTTTCCTGCGAGTTGTTGATCTTGCAGGCGTCGAACGCATCGCGCAGCTCGTCGGACAGCGCCGCGCGCATGGCCTGCTCGGGCGTGCGCTCGTTGAGCACGATCTGGAAATCGGGGTAGGTGACGCGCAGCATATCCAGCGCCGTGCTCAGGCCCTGCACGTCCTCGTCGGGCGTGTCGTTCGCGGCCACGACGAACAGACGCGGGTGATGCGTGGCGCTGCGCTCGACGATGCCGGAGACGTAGAGCTCCTCAAGCTTTGTCTGGATGCACAGCGCGATGCAGTTGGGGTGCTCGCTCGTGGCGCCGACGGCCATGGCATAGGTCTCGTCGCTGTCCGGCGCGGGCACCTGCGCGACCTCGAGGATGTGCGGGCGGCCGAGCGCATAGGCGGCCTCGGCCTTGTGCTGCTCGCGCTCTTCGTCGGTCATGGCGTCGATGCTGGCGGGCTCGGTGTAGGCGCCGGCGGCCAGCAGCTCGGCGATGGCCTTACGCCGGATGTCCTGAATGCCGAGCAGCTGGATGGCGCGCGTGCGGTCGGCTGCGACGTGGTCGTACAAATCATTAAAGTTACTCATATGTTTCCCTTCCCGGGGCACGGACTGCCCCCTTGATTTTCATTGCCGTTATTATAACACACCCTTCGGGAAATGGAAAGTGTCGATTCGCGGCGGCAGATTGCACAAACATTTCCACACGGGACGGAAAAATTTCTTGCCGCGATTTTCCGGTTTCCCTTTGCAAGCGGCAAAAATGTTGGTATAATGATTTTGTATGAAAACATGGTATCTGCGCCTGTGCGCAGGACGCGGAATTTTTCAAAAAGAGAGGTAGTTACGATATGATTCCACACGGCAAAGAGATCAAGGTGTTCACCGGCTCGTCCAACCCCGAACTGGCGGACATGATCTGCAAGAATCTCGGCATCTCCCTGGGCAAGAGCACGGTCACGGCGTTTGCCGACGGCGAGTGCTCCATCTCCATCAACGAGCCCGTCCGCGGCGTGGACGTGTTCATCGTGCAGAGCACCTGCAAGCCGGTCAACGACAGCCTCATGGAGCTGCTGGTCATGATCGACGCGATGAAGCGCGCCTCCGCCGGCCGCATCACCGCCGTCATCCCGTATTTTGGCTATGCCCGTCAGGACCGCAAGGCCAAGGCACGCGATCCGATCTCGGCCAAGCTCGTGGCAAACCTGCTCACGATCGCCGGCGCCGACCGTGTGCTGACCATGGATCTGCACGCAGCGCAGATCCAGGGCTTCTTCGACATCCCGGTCGACAACCTCTACGGCGCGCCGCTGTTTGCCAGCCACTATCTGCGCCGCTTCGGCTACGGCCGCGAGGATCTGGTCGTCGTCTCGCCGGACGTCGGCAGCGTGGCGCGTGCGCGTGCCTTCGCCATGAAGATGGGCCTGGGTCTGGCCATCGTGGACAAGCGCCGCGAGAAGGCCAACTGCTCCGAGGTCATGAACATCATCGGCAATGTCGAGGGCAAGACCTGCCTGCTGCTTGACGACATGGTCGACACGGCCGGCAGCCTCTGCGGTGCGGCCAAGGCCATCGTTGAGGTCGGCGGCGCGAAGGAAGTGTTCGCCTGCGCGTCCCACGGTGTGCTCTCCGGCCCGGCCATCGAGCGCATCCGGGACAGCGTCATCGACGAGCTGCTTCTGCTCGACACCATCCCGTACCCGAAGAATCAGCCGGTCTGCGACAAGATCCACTACCTGCCCGTCGCACCGGTGTTCGCCGAGGCCATCAACCGCATCTATGAGGAGATGAGCATCTCCTCGCTGTTCGAGTGATGTTCTTTTCCGATCGCGGCGGCGTGCAGTGGCTGGTGGTGTTTCTTGGCAACCCCGGCCTGAAGTACCGCAACACGCGGCACAACGCGGGCTTTCTCGCGGCGGACGCCGTGTGCGAGGACTGCGGCGTGTCCATCGACCGGCTGCGCTTCCATGCGTTCACGGCGCAGGCGGAGCTCGGCGGGCAGAAGGTGCTGCTCATGAAGCCGCAGACGTATATGAACAACTCCGGCGAGGCCGTTGCGCCGGCGGCGAAGTTTTATAAGGTGCCGCCGGAGCATATCCTCGTCGTGTCCGATGAGATTCACCTGCAGCCGGGGCGGCTGCGCATCCGCACCAAAGGCTCGGCCGGCGGGCACAACGGCCTCAAGAGCATCATCGCCAGCCTCGGCACGGACGCGTTTCCGCGCATCCGCATCGGCGTCGGCGCACCCCCGCACCCGGACTATGATATGCCCGACTGGGTGCTCGGCACGCTTCGCGGCGACGATCAGATCGCCGTGAACGATGCGGCCGCGCGCGCAGCCGAGGCATGCGCGGTCTACATCCGCGACGGGGCGGATCGCGCCATGAGCCGCTTCAACTGAACACCTGTCAGGGGTTTCCCACGTCCACCGGAACCGCCGCAGCCGACCGTGGGGCGCTTGCCGCCCGTTGGCGCGCGGCCGTTCCCGGCGCGGGAGGCTCCTTGCTTTTTCTGCAATCTGAGAAATAAGGAGGCGCGCATTTCTTGAAAAAACACTGTATCGCCATGCTACTTGCCGGCGGGCAGGGCTCGCGTCTGTATGCGCTCACGGCGAAGGTCGCCAAGCCCAGCATCCCCTTCGGCGGCAAGTACCGCATCATCGACTTTCCGCTGTCCAACTGCGCCAACTCCGGCATTGACACCGTCGGCGTGCTCACGCAGTACCAGCCGCTGCTGCTCAACCGCTACATCGGCAGCGGTCAGGCGTGGGATCTCGACAGCATCGACGGCGGCGTGTACATCCTGCCCCCGTATCAGAGCGCGGGGGAGCGCGGGTCGTGGTTTTCCGGCACGGCCAACGCTATCTATCAGAACATGGACTTCATCGAGATGTATGACCCCGACTGCGTGCTCATCCTCTCGGGCGACCATGTGTATAAAATGGACTATGACAAGATGCTGCGCGCGCACGAGCAGGCGGGTGCCGCCTGCACAATCTCGGTCATCCAGGTGTCGATGGAGGAGGCCTCGCGCTTCGGCATCATGAACGTCGGACCCGACGGCTTTATCAACGAGTTCGAGGAAAAGCCCGCCCGGCCGAAGAGCGATCTTGCCAGCATGGGCATCTACATCTTCGACTGGAAGGTGCTGCGCCGCTATCTCATCGAGGATGAGGCGGACCCGGACTCCGACAAGGACTTCGGCAAGAACATCATCCCCAAGATGCTCGCCGCCGGGGAAAAGCTCCTGCCGTACCGGTTCAAGGGCTACTGGCGCGACGTCGGCACGATCGTCAGCCTCTGGGACGCGAACATGGACATGCTCTCGCCCACGCTCATCAATCTCTACGACCCCAAGTGGCCCATCCGTGCCAAGAGTCCCATCCGCCCGCCGCACAGCATCGGCCGGCAGGCGCAGGTGGTGCACTCGATCATCACCGAGGGCTGCACGATCGAGGGACACGTGGAAAACTCCGTGCTCTCCAACTCCGTCACCGTCGGCGCGGGCGCGCGCGTGCACTACAGCATCCTGCACCCCGGCGTCGTCGTTGAGCCGGGCGCCGTGGTGGAGTATGCCATCATCGGCGAGGGCACGGTCGTCGGCGCGGGCGCGCACATCGGCGCACAGCCCGACGGGACGGACACATGGGGCGTCGCCACGGTCGGACCGGACACGGCGGTGCCCGCCGGCGGTACGGTGCCGGCAGGCGCCATGATCTATGACGGAGCGGAGGTGCACGTATGAGTGAGGTTCATGGCATCGTTTACGCATATCGCAGCTCGGCGCGACTCGGCGATCTGACGCGCTGGCGCACGAATGCATCCCTGCCGTTTTGCGGGCGCTACCGGCTGATCGACTTTGCGCTCTCGTCGCTCTCGAACGCGGGCGTGCACAGCGTCGGCGTCATCATGCAGCGGGACTATCAATCCCTGCTCGACCACCTCGGCAGCGGCAAGGCGTGGGATCTGTCGCGCCGCAGCGGGGGGCTGCATCTGCTGCCGCCGTTCGGCGCCAACACCCGCGGCGACTATACCGGCACGGCGGAGGCGCTCAACGCGGTCATTTCCTACGTGCGCGCCATTCCGGAGCCGGAGATCGTGCTCATGCCGGCGGACGTCGTGTGCAATCTCGACCTTGCCGCCGCCATCGCGCAGCACGAGGCGGGCGGCTGCGGCATCACCGCCGTCTGCCGGGACGGGGACGTCACGGGCGAGCACCACCGCTTCCTCACGGATGCGCACGGCCGCGTCACGAAGCTCATCATGAGCGCCGCGCCCGGCGCGGGGCTTACCTCCATGGAGGTCTACATCGTCAACAAGGACGTGCTGCTCGCCATGCTCGATCTCTGCGCGCAGGAAAACCGCGCCTTTTTCCACCGCGACGCTCTGTTTTCCTATCTCGCGCGCGGCGGCTCGATGGACGTGTTCCTGCATCAGGGTTACGCCGTGCGCGTGGACACGGTCGCGGACTATTTCGCCGCCAGCATGGATATGCTCTCTCCGGAGGCACGCGCGTCGCTCTTTCCGGCCGAGCGGCCGGTGCGCACGAAAGAGCGCGCGGATGTCAGCACCTATTACGGCGAGCACGCGCACGTGGAAAACTGCCTCGTGGCCGACGGCTGCTTCATCGAGGGCACGGTCACGGACTGCATCCTGTTCCGCGGCGTGCGTGTCGCGCGCGGCGCGCAGCTGAGCCGCTGCATCGTCATGCAGGATACCTGCATCGCAGCCGATGCGATCCTGCGCAGCGTCATCGCGGACAAAAATGTCCGCATCGGCCCCGCCGTCACGCTCACCGGCTGTGAGGCGCTGCCGATCGTCATCCCCAAGGGCAGCGAGCTCTGACCCTTCGCACGAACCAAGTAAAGGAAGAATCGTTATATGCCAATGACCAATCAGATTTCCCGCGACGAGCTGCGCAGCGCCATCGCCGACAAGCTCTGCGCGCACTTCGGCGTCACGGCCGAGACCGCGACCGACGAGCAGGTCTTTCAGGCCGCGGCCATCGTCATCCGCGAGATCCTCTCGCGCCTGCACACGTTCGACAGCCGCACCGCGCCCGAGCGCGAGGTGCACTATCTGTCGATGGAGTTTCTCATGGGGCGCTCGCTGATGAAAAACGCCTTCAACCTCGGCATCGGCGACGCGCTCACCGGTGCGCTCGAGGATCTCGGCCGCAGCGCCGCCGATATTTTTGAGGCCGAGCCGGACGCCGGCCTCGGCAACGGCGGTCTCGGCCGCCTCGCCGCGTGCTACATGGACAGCCTTGCCACCGAGGGCATCCCCGCCACGGGCTACTCGCTGTGCTATGAGCTCGGCATCTTCCGGCAGCGCATCGTCGACGGCTGCCAGACCGAGGTTGCGGACAACTGGCGCACCGCCGCGTCGAGCTGGCTCGTTCCGTGCCATGAGGACACGGTCGAGGTGCGCTTCGGCGGCCGTGTCGAGCCGCACTGGGACGCCTACGGCCACTACCACGGCGAGCTGCGCGGCTATGAGAGCGTGCTGGCCGTGCCGCGCGATATGCTCATTGCGCCGTATGGCGACGGGCGCGTCAACACCCTTCGCCTCTGGGAGGCGCACAGCCCGAACGATCTGGACATGTACCTCTTCGCCGCCGGCAGCTACGTCCAGAGCCTCGAGCAGCGCACGATGGCCGAGGTCATCACGAAGGTGCTCTATCCGGCGGATGACCACATCGAGGGCAAGACTCTGCGCATCCGCCAGCAGTATTTCTTCGTCTCTGCGACGGCGCAGAGCATCCTGCGCGCCCACCGCGCGCGCTACGGCACGGTGCGCAACTTTGCCGAGCACCACGTCATCCAGATCAACGACACGCACCCGACGCTCATCATTCCCGAGCTCATGCGCCTGCTGCTCGACGAGGACGGCCTCGGCTGGGACGAGGCGTGGGCCATCGTCACCGCCTGCGTCAACTACACCAACCACACCGTCATGTCCGAGGCGCTCGAGACGTGGCCGCAGGGGCTCATTCAGAGCCAGCTGCCGCGCGTGTGGGAGATCATCTGCGAGATCAACCGCCGCTGGTGCGACGACCTGCGTGCCCGCTTCGGCGACGATGCGCGCGTGGGGCGCAGCCTCATCATCGCCGACGGCAGCGTGCACATGGCAAACCTCTGCCTTGCCGCCTGCAAGACCATCAACGGGGTCTCCGCCCTGCACGGTGAGATCCTGCGCCGCGACCTCTTCCGCGATATCTGCGCGCTCGATCCGAGCCGCTTTACCTATGTCACCAACGGCATCGACCACCGCCGGTGGCTTGCCCAGTGCAACCCCGGCCTGCACGCGCTCGTGTGCGACGTGCTCGGCAGCGACCGCTATCTCCTGCATCCGGAGGAGCTTGCGGGGCTTGAGCGCGCGGCGGACGACCCCGCCGTGCTCGCGCGGCTCGAGGAGGTCAAGGCGCTCAACAAGCAGCGGCTGGCCGCGTGGGTGTTCCGCACGGACGGCTTCTCGCTCAACAGCGACGCGATCCTTGACGTGCAGGTCAAGCGCCTGCACGAGTACAAGCGCCAGCTTCTGTGCGCGATGCACATCACGCAGCTGCAGCTCATGCTGCACGACGATCCGGACCGGGCGTTCCAGCCGCGCACGTTCCTGTTTGCGGCCAAGGCCGCGCCCGGCTACGCGACGGCCAAGCGCATCATCCGGCTTTTGTGCTCGCTCGCGGCCGATGTGAACAATGACCCCGTCTGCCGCGGCAGGCTGCAGGTGTACTTCCTGCCGAACTACCGCGTCTCGGCCGCCGAGATGCTCATGCCCGCCGCACAGGTGTCCGAGCAGATCTCGACCGCCGGCAAGGAGGCCAGCGGCACCGGCAACATGAAGCTCATGATGAACGGCGCCGTCACGATCGGCACGCTCGACGGTGCAAACGTCGAGATGTTCGAGCAGCTTGGTGCGGACAATATGTTTCTCTTCGGCCTGCACGCCGACGAGGCGCAGGCGCTGCGCGCCGCGGGCTATGACCCGCAGGCGTATGTCCGCCGCAGTCCGTGGCTGGGCCGCGTGCTCGAGCGCATGAGCCGCGGCTATGCCGACGGCGAGAGCTATGCAGACCTCGTCGGCAGCCTGCTCTACGGCGGCGACCCGTACCTGCTGCTCGCGGACTTTGACGACTATGCCGCCGCGCATGAAAAGCTGTACGCCGCGATCGCCGACCCCGCCGAGCGCGCGCGGCTCTCGCTCGTGAATATTGCCCGCAGCGGCATCTTTGCCGCCGACCGCGCCGTGCGTGAATACGCCGAGCGCATCTGGGAGGTGCAAGTATGAACCCTTATGTCTGTGTTGTCGGCGCAGTCAATCTCGACATCTGCGGCCGTCCGTCGCGCAAGCTCATCTTCCGCGACTCCAATCCCGGCACGGTCACGCTCACGCCCGGCGGCGTCGGGCGCAACATCGCGCACGATCTGCGTCTGCTTGGCGTGGAGGTCAAGTTTTTCACCGCCTTCGGCGGCGATTCGCACGCGCTGCTCCTGCGCGGGGACTGCGTGCGCCTCGGCATGGATCTCAGCTGCGCGCTCGACGTGCCCGACGGGCGCACGTCGACGTACCTGTACATTACGGATGAGCGCGGCGAGATGCAGATCGGCCTGTCCGACACGGACATCTCCGCCGCCATCACGCCGGACTATCTGAGCCGCCATCTGGACGAGCTCAACGGCGCGGCCGCCGTCGTCATCGACGGCAACCTGACGAGCGAGACGATCGCATGGCTCGGCACGCACTGCACGGCGCCGCTTTTTGCGGATCCCGTCTCCGTCACGAAGGCGGAGCGGATGCGCTCCACGCTCGGCGCGCTGCACACGTTCAAGCCCAATCTCACCGAGGGGCAGAACCTCACGGGTGAGTCCTCGCCTGAGGGCGTGGTCGCGGCGCTGCTGGCACAGGGCGTGCAGCGCGTGTTTCTGAGCATGGGGGGCGAGGGCATCCTCGCCGGTACGCGCGATGAGCTGGTGTACCTGCCGTGCCTGCCCACCCGCATGGTCAACACGACCGGCGGGGGCGACGCGGTCATGGCGGCGCTCGTCTGGGCGTATCTTTCAGGGCTCGACCTGCGCGAGAGCGCGGCGGCCGCTCTGCGCGCCGGTAAGGCCACAGTCGAATACCCCGGCACGAACAACCCCGATCTCGGCGTGCTCGTCCACGGCTGAGGCAGATCAGACCAGCAAAAAACAGCAGGCTTCCGGCACCGGAAGCCTGCTGTTTTTTCATAGCCATATGGCGATGCGGTACACGGCCGCCGCGGCGCACCACGCCGCAGCGCAATACCCCGCCGCCGCAGCGAGCGCGCCGAGCCTGCTGCCGAGCTCCTGCCGCATGGCTGCCTGCGCCGCCGCGCACGGCGCATACAGTGCCGTGAACACGAGAAAGCTCGCGGCGGCCGCGGGGGAGAACACCTGCGGCAGCGCCGCCGTCAGCTCGCCCCCGAGCAGCACGCCGAGCGTGGAGAGCACCGCCTCCTTGGCCAGCAGACCGGTCACGAGCGCGGTTGCCGCACGCCAGTCGCCGAAGCCGAGCGGCGCAAACACCGGTGCGATCGCCCGTCCGGCCGCGGCCAGCAGGCTCTCGTCGGCGCAGGCGGCCACGCGCCACGCCGGGGTGAACGTGCGCAGCACCCATACGCCCACGCTTGCCGCGAGGATGACCGTGAGCGCCCGTGTGAGAAATTCCCGCGTCCGCTGCCGCATCCGCCGCAGCACGCTGCGCGCGTCCGGCAGGCGGTAGTCCGGCAGTTCCATGACAAAGGGCGCGGCCTGTCCGCGCAGCACCGTGCAGCCGAGCAGCTTCGCCGCGCCCACGGCCGCCAGAATGCCGAGCGCGTACAGCGCCGGAAACACCAAGGCGCTGTGCTGCGGAAAAAACGCGGCGGCAAAGGCCGCATATACCGGCGCCTTTGCGCTGCAGCTCATCCATGGCGTGAGCAGGATCGTCAGCGTCCGGTCGCGCCGGGCGGGCAGCGTGCGCGCGGCGAGCACTGCCGGTACGCTGCACCCGAAGCCCAGCAGCAGCGGCACGGCGCTCTGCCCGCTCAGCCCCAGACGCCGCAGCGGGCAGTCCGTCACGAAGGCCACGCGCGCGAGATAGCCCGAGTCCTCGAGCAGGGAGAGAAAGAAAAACAGCGTCAGGATCACCGGCAGAAACGCCGCCACGCTCCCCACGCCCGCAAACACGCCCTCGCGCACCAGCGCGCGCAGCAGCGGCCTTGCGTCCAGCGCCAGAAGCGCGCCGTCCGCCGCGTCCGCGAGCCATGCGATGGCGCGCGCGAGCACTCGGCTCAGACACGGTCCAATGACGTGAAACGTCAGGCAGCACACGCCGCCGAGCAGCGCCGCCATCGCGGGGTAGGCCGTGTACCGCCCCGTGAGCACGCGGTCGATGCGCGCGCTGCGCCGGTGCTCAGGCAGCGTCTGCGGCAGGGTGAAAAACCGCGTCAGCCTGTCCACCTGCGCATAGCGCGCCGCAGGCAGCGCCTCGCCGCGCGTGAGTCCGGTCTTGCGCTCCATGCGCGCGACGGCCTGCCGTGCCGCCTCCGGCGCGTGCAGGCTGCACGTGCCGTCGAGCCACTGCGTCGCCGCGCATACCGGCGGCAGTCCCGCCCTGCGCGCCTCGTCTGCAAGCAAGCGGGTGAGTGTGCGCACGCAGTCTTGCACCGCGCCCGAAGTCAGCGCGCGCCGCGGGTCGGGCGGCGCACCCTGCGCCGCGCGCACGGCTGCGTCCAGCAGCGTGTCCAGCCCCTCGCCCAGTGCCGCGCTCACCGGCACGACCGGGATGCCCAGCACCCGTGCCAGCCCCGCCGTATCCACCGCACCGCCGCCGGCACGCAGCGCGTCCATCACGTTCAGCGCCAGCACGACCGGCACGCCCAGCTCCAGCAGCTGCAGCGTCAGGTACAGGCTGCGCGCCGGGCACGTCGCGTCCGCGACGCTGACGATCGCGTCCGCCTCGCCGCCGAGCAGATACGCGCGCGTGACGCGCTCCTCGTCCGAGTATGGGCGCAGCGCATACACACCCGGCAGGTCGACGAGCGTCACGTCCGGCCGCGCGCGGCATGCGCCGGTGCTGCGTGTGACGGTCACGCCCGGGAAGTTGCCCGTGTGCGCATTCGCTCCCGTAAGGGCGTTGAAGAGCGTCGTCTTGCCGCAGTTGGGGTTTCCGGCGAGCGCAAGGATCATGGCCATGCCTCCTTTTTCGGATAGCACAGCCTATGCGCAGACAAAAAGCGGTAGACTTGTACACGCACGGAATGGTAGAATAAAGCTGCGGCAAAAGAAAATGCCGCCCTCTCGGGCGGCATTTGCAGCTTGTCAGAGGATCTCGCAGCCTTTCGCCGCCGGAGCGGCAAAGGATTGCCTCAGCGATACGTGGCGGCGCAGTCGCAGATGTGCACGTCGACGCCCTTGCCGGCGGCGAAGTCATTGAGCTTTTGCATGAGCTTCTCGCGGTTGGCATTGACGATCTTCGTAGCCAGGCGCTGCTTCTGGTCCTGCGACATGGTGCGCAGAATGCCCTTGACGATGCGTGCCGAGGCCTCGGGCGTGTTGCACGCGAGCTTGAGCACGGGGTTGATATGGCCGCTCTGGCTCAGCGCTTCGAGCACGAGCGGGAGCTGGGAATCAAGCTTGTCGGTGTAGTCCAGACTCTCAATCCGGAAGGTAACTTCGATCATGTTGAAAAACTCCTTTGATACATTTCATGAATGGCCAGCATTATAGCAGAAACTTTTTGCAATTTCCACCGCTGCGGCACAAAAAAACTGACAACATTTCCACAAACACGCGGGAGGTGACCCGAATGTACGATAACGATCACTTGGACGAGCAATGGCTGCGCCAGACGCCGCCGCCGCGCCGCCGGAGCAGAGCGGGCTGCGGGCTGACGCTGCTGGTGCTGCTGCTCGTGCTGGCGGGCGCGGTGTTTTATCCGCGCATCCGCGCGCGGCTCACGCCGGTGCAGATGGTGCAGATCCAGCGCGAGTCATCCGTCCTGCCGGATACTGCACCGAACTGCAGCGCGAACCCGCGCGTCGCCGCCGCGCTGCACACGGCGATGCGGGACCAGACGGACGCGGTCGTCTACGGGTGCGACGCCGATACGCTCACGGCCTGTCTGAGCGAGCTGCTCGACGATCCGGAGCTCTGGGTGCGCTCGTACCGCTATACGGTGTACGGCGGGGTGCATGCGCGCATCTCCGTCACGTTCGACTGGGTCTATCCCGATGACGGTCCGGCGCGCCGCGAGGAGCTTGCGCAGACGGCGGACGGTCTGCTTGCCGCCGCTCCGGCGGGGGATTACGAGCGCGCGCTGTATCTCTACGACTGGCTGCTCACGCACGTCGCCTACACCGAGCGGGAGACCTATGACCAGACGGCCTATGCCGCCGTCTGCGAGGGGCAGGCCGTCTGCGGCGGCATTGCCGATGCGTATGTCTACCTGCTTGAGCGCGGCGGCATTCCGGCGCGCGCCGTCACGGGCACGTCCGTGTCCTCGGACGGCGCAAGCGAGCGCCACGCATGGGTCGCGGCCGAGCTCGACGGCGCGGTCTACTACTTCGACCCCACGTGGGATCTGCAGGACGACGGGAGCGAGGCGGCGCTGCCGGACTATCTCAGCCACACATGGTTCGCGCTCACGGCGGCGCGCATGGCCGTGCGCCACACGCCGGACGCGCCCGAGCTCTGGCCGGACAGCCGCGCGAACGCCGATAATTACTACGTCCGCAGCGGTTATACGGCGGCGGAGGCGACCGTCGCCGCGGCGGCTGCCGCCGTGCGCAGCCAGTGGGAGGACGGACGCGCCGTGCTGGAGTTCCGCTGCGAGTCGCCGGAGGCCTATGATGAGATGCGCGCGCTGCTCTTCGACCGCGACCGCCTCTGGGATGTCTACCGCGCACTCGGAAGCCGCGTCGCCTCGTCCGGCTATCAGTGCGTGGACGACCAGCAGATCATCCGCCTCGTGCCCGCACGGTAAGAAAACTGCACGCCCGCTTGGGCGTTTTGAGGCTGTCAAAAAGTATTACTTTTTGACAAAGGGGTGGGCTGCCTGACTGCAGCGCACGCGCTGCCCGCCGGAGGCGGACGGCGCGCACGTTTGCAGGCCGAGAAGTATTTTCTTCGCCGCACATGTCGCCGAAGAAAATGATCGGACTTTTTTTGCGCCTGCGGGCGCAAACTCTACGAGGTTCTTGACAAACTGAAAAACTGCACGCCCGCTTGGGCGTGCAGCTTTTCGTGCTTATTTTGTTTGCTGGTCGGCGTTCATGCTCAGGTAGGCGTTGATGAAGCCGTCGATGTCGCCGTCCATGACGGCCTGGATGTTGCCGTTTTCAAAGCCGGTGCGGTGATCCTTGGCCAGCGTGTACGGCATGAACACATACGAACGGATCTGGCTGCCCCACTCGATCTTGAGCTGGACGCCCTTGATGTCGGAGATCTTCTCCAGGTGCTCGCGCTCCTTGATCTCGGCCAGACGCGCACGGAGCATATTCTTGCAGTTTTCGAGGTTCTGGAAGTGGCTGCGCTCGACCTGACTGGACACGACGATGCCGGTCGGGATATGCGTCAGACGCACGGCGGACGAGGTCTTGTTGACCTTCTGGCCGCCCGCGCCGGATGAGCGGTATACGTCCATCTTGATGTCCTCGTCGCGCAGCTCGATCTCGCTGTCCTCGGTGATCTCGGGCATGACCTCCACGGCGGCGAACGACGTGTGGCGGCGGCCGGAGGCGTCAAACGGGCTGATGCGCACGAGGCGGTGGATGCCGTTTTCGCTCTTGAGGAAGCCGTAGGCGTTCTCGCCCTCGATCATGATCGTCGCGCTCTTGATGCCGGCCTCGTCGCCGTCGAGATAGTCCATGAGCTTGACGGTGTAGCCGTGGCGCTCGGCCCACATGTTGTACATACGGTAGAGCATGCTCGTCCAGTCCTGCGCCTCGGTGCCGCCGGCGCCGGCGTGGAAGGTGAGGATGGCGTTGTTCGCGTCATACTCGCCGGTCAGCAGCGTCTCGAGCCGCATGGATTCGAGCGTCTCCTCAAAGGACTGAAACTCGCTCTCGAGGTCGGGCAGCATCGAGTCGTCGTCCTCCTCGACAGCCATCTCGCACATGGTCAGCATATCCTCCCACGCGCCGGTGAGCTTGGCGTAGCGCTCGAGCTTGTGCTTGAGCGTCTTGATGCGCTTTTGCACGCGCTGGCTGTTTTCGGTGTCGTTCCAGAAGCCGTCCTGCGCGCTCTCCTCCTCGAGCTTTTCGACCTCGTTGCGCGCCTCGTCGAGATGCAGCGCGCCGCCCAGATCGTCCAGCGCCGGACGGAGGTTGTTGAGCTTGTTTTTATACTCTTCAAATGCAATGGATGCCATAGGTTGAATCCTGCCTTTTTTCAGTCTAACTTACTTATTATAATCAAAAAACGCGCGCTTGTAAAGAAAAACCGCGCTCATTCGGCCTCGGCCTTCGGCTGGATGGACTCGTCGTTGACGATCCAGTTCTGCACGTCGATGATCTCGATGCCGTCGTCGCCGATGCGGTTGACGACGCGCGTGATGCCGGAGTTGATGATCATGCGCCGGCACATGGCGCACGAGGTCGTATCGTGCAGGAGCTCGCCGTCGGCTGCGCTGCGCCCGACGAGATAGAGCGTGCCGCCGATCATGTCGCGCCGCGCGGCGGAGATGATGGCGTTGGCCTCGGCGTGGACGCTGCGGCAGAGCTCATAGCGCTGGCCGCTCGGGATGTTGAGCTGCTCGCGGTTGCAGTAGCCGAGCTGTGAGCAGTTGACGCGGCCGCGCGGCGCGCCGTTGTAGCCGGTGGAGAGGATCTCGTCGTTCTTGACGATGATCGCGCCGTATTTGCGCCGCAGGCAGGTCGAGCGGTCGAGCACCGCGTCGGCAATGTTGAGATAGTATTTGTCCTTGCTCATGCGCTGATCCATGTTGGACGCGCCTCCTTCGCATAATTTCCTAACTTATATCATATCGGAAATGCTCCGCCGCGTCAAGGCCTGCACTGGTATTCTGCGCGCGTGTGTGCTATACTGTCCGGCGGGTGACGCTTATGAAGGAAAACTATCAAAAACAGCTCGATGCGCTGCTCTCCGCCCTCCCGCCGGAGGAAAAGCCGCGCCTGCTGCTGCACAGCTGCTGCGGCCCGTGCAGCAGCTACGTGCTCGAGTACCTCACGCGGTATTTTCGCGTGACCGTGCTGTACTATAATCCGAACATCCAGCCGCGCGCGGAATATGACCGCCGTCTCTACTGGCAGCAGGAGCTCATCCGCCGGCTGCCGACGCCGGAGCCGGTGGCACTGCTCGCGTGCGATTATGACGGGCAGCGCTACATCGACGCCGTCCGCGGCCTCGAGCGCGAGCCGGAGGGCGGCGCGCGCTGCACGGTGTGCTTCCGTCTGCGCCTCGAGGAGACGGCGCGGCAGGCACAGGCGCACGGATTTGACTATTTCGGCACGACGCTCACCGTCTCGCCGCACAAGGACGCGCAGCGTCTCAACACCATCGGCGCGGAGCTTGCGCGGCAGTACGGCGTGCGCTGGCTGCCGTCGGACTTCAAAAAGCGCGAGGGCTACAAGCGCAGCATCGAGCTGTCCCGGCAGTACGGGCTCTACCGGCAGGAATACTGCGGCTGTCTGTACAGCAAACCGGTTGACAACGGCCGGACGGAGGAGTAGAATAACCGCCGTCACAATTTCATCAGGCGCAGGTGCCATACCCCTGCGCGCACACTGTGTGCAACGAAAAAAATGGGAGGAATTGAATTATGCACATCACCACGAGAAAACTGACCGCCGCGGCGGTCACGGGCGCGGCTTATGCAGCCCTGACGATGCTTCTGGCGCCAATCAGCTACGGAGCGATCCAGTGCCGGGTCTCGGAGGTGCTGTGCATTTTGCCGTTTTTCATCCCCTGCACGGCATGGGGGCTGTTCGTCGGCTGCGCGATCGCAAACCTGCTGAGCGCGGCGGGCATTTTTGACGTCGTCTTCGGCTCGCTGGCGACGCTGCTGGCGGCGCTGTGCACGGCATGGCTCGGCCGCGGGCGCGGCGCGCAGTCGTGGCTGCGGTGCGTCCTTGCGGCGCTCATGCCGGTCGTGTTCAATTTCGTGTTTGTCGGTGCGGTGCTCACGTGGTCGCTCACGGACGCCGTGTTCCCGCACCTGAATGCATCGTTCTGGCTCTTCGGCGGTCAGGTCGCGCTCGGCGAGGTCGCCGTGCTCGGCATTCTGGGCCTGCCGCTCATGCGCCTGCTGCCGCGCAACCCGAAGTTCCGGGAGATCATTCGCAGCTATCAAAAGGAGTGACGGAGCATGACCCGCTCAAGCGGTATCCTGCTGCCGGTGTCGGCTCTGCCGTCGCCGTGCGGCATCGGCGATCTGGGCGCAGCCGCCCGGGAATTTATCGACTTTCTCGCTGCCGCCGGGCAGCGCTATTGGCAGATCCTGCCGCTCAATCCGCCGGACAGCGCGCACTCGCCGTACCTGTCGGCGTCGACCTTTGCCGGCAGCACCGACCTGCTGTCTCCGGAGCCGTTTATGGCGCGCGGCGCGCTCACGGCGTCCGAGGTGCGCGCAGTCGACTGGGGCGGCGATCCGATGCGCGTGGACTACGGCCGCGTGCACGCGGGCAGGACCGCGCTCTGGGACGCGGCGTTTGCGCGCGAACAGGCAGCCGTCACGCCCGCGCTGCGTGCCGCGCTCGAGGCCCAGCCGTGGCTCATGGACTACTGCCTGTACATGGCCGTCAAGGAGGCGCAGGGCGGCGCGCCGTGGTATGCCTGGCCGCAGCCCCTGCGCGCCCGCGACCCCGCCGCGCTCGCGGAGGCGGCCGCGCAGCTTGACGCGCGCGTGCTGCTGCACGCGTATCTGCAGACGGAGTTTGCCCGTCAGTGGGACGCGGTGCGCGCCTATGCGCACGCGCACGGGGTGCGCATCATCGGCGACCTGCCCATGTACGTCGCCGCCGACAGTGCGGACGTCTGGGCGCAGCCGGGGCAGTTCTGTCTCGACCCGGACGGACAGCCGAGCGCCGTCGCCGGTGTCCCGCCGGACTATTTCTGCGCCGACGGCCAGCTCTGGGGCAACCCGCTCTATGCGTGGGACGTCATGAAGGCAGACGGCTTCCGGTGGTGGAAGGATCGCATCGTCGGCGCGGCAAAGCGGTATGATGTGGTGCGCATTGACCATTTCCGCGCCATTTCGAGCTATTGGGTGGTGCCGCGCGGCGAATCGACCGCGCGCGGCGGCCACTGGGCGCCCGGCCCCGGCCCCGCGCTGCTGCAGGCGCTGCACACGGCGGCGCCCGGGCTCGAGCTGATCGCGGAGGATCTCGGCGTGATCGACGACGATGTGCGCCGGCTCGTCGCGCGCTCCGGCTGTCCGGGGATGCGCGTGCTGCTCTTCGGCTTTGATCCCGGCGGCACGTCCGAGCACCGGCCGGATCGTGTGCGCGCGCACAGCGTCTGCTATGTCGGCACGCACGACAACGAGCCCGCCGCGGCATGGGCGGCGCTCGGCGGTGCGGACGCCGACTATGCCATGCGCTGTCTCGGCGTGTACGATGTGGCGCGCCTGCCCGAGGCGCTGCTGCGCGCCGGCATGGGCTCGCGCGCGGAGCTGTTCGTCGCGCAGATGCAGGACGTGCTCGGCCTCGGCGCGGAGAGCCGCATGAATACTCCCGGCACGGCTGCCGGCAACTGGGTCTGGCGGCTGCTGCCCGGTCAGGCGGACGCACAGACGGCCGCGCGCCTGCTTGCCCGCACACAGGCGGCCTGCCGCGCCTGACAGGAAAAAAACAAGCAGCGGACACCGTTTTTTCGGTGTCCGCTGCTTTTTTCCTGCTCATCAGACAACGACGGCACGCACCTGCTCAATGAGCGTGGTGTAAAACAGCGCATAGCCTGCCTCGGACAGGTGGATGCCGTCCTCGGCATTGCTCGCGCGCGGATCGACCCCGTCGAGAAAACGATCGCGCGGGTCTACGCACGGCACGTCCAGCTCGGCGGCGATGGTGCACACGAGACCGGAATAACGCTCCTGCGTGCGGTAGATGCGCCGCACGTCGCCCAGCCACTGCATGACGCCCTCGGCGCTTGCACCGTTGTGGTCGATGCAGGCGAGGTACTTCACCTCGTCGATCGGCGGCAGGGTCGTGAAGATGGGGCGCACGCCCGCCTCGCGTAGCATCTGCACGATGGCCGTGAGATTCGCGCGGAATTCATCCGCCAGCACCACGGGATCATGGTGCTGCTCGGGGTGCGCGGCCACGTCCGCCCAGTCGTAGTTGCAGTCGTTGCCGCCGTACTCGATGAGCGCCCAGTCATAGCGGTGGCCGCGCGCGAGGTCACGCTGCACGAGCGCGACGCCCTTGCGCGAGGTCGCGCCGAAGACGGATTTGTTCGTCACCTCGGCGTCTACGCCGGCAAGCGGAGCCTCAAACAGGTCAGTGTGAAAATGATACCGGAGCTGCTCGTCCGGCAGCGTGCCCTTCATCAGTGAGTCGCCGTATACGACGATGCGCAGTTTTTCTTCCATTGCGAGGTCCTCCTGCAGGTGGTTTTCCACCATAATACCGGCAGACACTTAAAATAAGATTAGAAATTTGTAAAGAAATCGCGGCGATCGGACAGATCGCCGCGATTGGCAGCTTTGCGTATCTTATTTCCACAGCGCGGGGGGATACGTCCCGCCGGCGTGCAGCGCGCGCAGCGCCGCGACGACGCCGGGCTTGTCGTCCTGATACGTCAGGCCGAACCAGCGCTCATCCGTCTGCAGCACGCGCGTGCGCACGCGGTTTTGCGCCGTGAGCGCGTCCATCATCACGGGCAGCAGGCACTCACTCTTTTCGTCGCCGGGGGCGAGCGTGCGCACAAAGGCGTCAAAATACTGCGCCATCACGTCCAGCATCGCCGGGTGATAGGCCCAGAGGTTCATGCTCACGAGCGCCTCGGGGTCGAGCAAGACGCCCTCGCCCTCGCCGGACGTGTCGCGGATCAGACCGTCGGGGCAGAGGCGGATCTTATACGTCTCCTGCACCTTGCGCAGCAGGCCGTCCTCCGTCGCGCACACGCCGCGCGTGACCGCGCCGAAGGGGCTGACGGTGTTTTTCAGCCGGTAGCCGACCATGGCGGCGTCCTGCGCGCCGCCGAGCTCCGGCAGCGCGGCGGCAACGGCGTCGAGCGCGCCGCGGCCGTAAAAATCATCGGCGTTGATGACGGCAAACGGCGTGCCGATCACATCGCGCGCGCACAGCACGGCGTGCACCGTGCCGAGCGGCTTTCTGCGCTGCGCCAGCTCCGGCCGCGCCGCGGTGAAGCGGTCGGGCGTCTGAAACGCGTAGTCGATCCGGATGCCGGTGTGCCGCTCGATGCGGTCGCCGAAGAGGGCGCGCACGTCCTCGAGCATCGCCGGCTTGATGATGAGCACGATGCGGTCAAAGCCGGCGCGCAGCGCGTCATAGATCGCGTATTCCATGAGGATCTCGCCGTCGGGGCCGAGACGCTCGATCTGCTTGACGCCGCCATAGCGCGAGCCGAGGCCGGCCGCCATTACTACCAGGGTCATATCCATATGCGGTGAACCTTTCTGTCTGTTATAAAAATCGTAACATACAACATAGCACAAACGGGGTGAAATTGTCAATCTTTGTGTGCTTCCGGAAATGCGCACCGCTGGAAGAGCGAACCATTGCAAAAACAGGATAGGTGCGGTAAAATCACCTCGTCATAAAAGACCCGGAAATTCTCCGGTGTGACATTTTTCGAAAAGGAGCGTGGGCGCGCGCGGCGCGTCCGGAGAAATGATGAAGCGATTTTTGTCTTTATTTCTGACCGTGGCTCTGTCGGCGGCGCTGCTGGCACCGGCTGCGGCAGCGGCAAACGTGACTGCGGCGGGCAAGGATACCGACTGGCTGTATATCACGATCGACCCCGGTCACGGCGGCGACGGCGCAGGCGGGTATGACCCCGGCGCGCTCAACAACACCTATGGCTATCAGGAGGCGGACCGCGTGCTCAGGATCGGCCTCTATCTCAAGCAGGAGCTTGAGACGTACCGCCATGTCCACGTGGACATGACGCGCTCCGACCGCAACGGCACGAGCGCGACTGCGCCCCTGAGCAAGGTGCAGGGACGTGTGGACTTCGCGCAGCAGATGGGCTCGGACCTGCTCGTGAGCCTGCACCTGAACGGTGCCGCCACGCAGTCTGCGCACGGCGCGCTGATCCTTGCGAGCAACGGCAACTATGACGCCGCGTGCGCGAACATCGTCGACGGTGTCGGCACGAACATCCTCATGCAGCTCGGCAAGCTCGGTCTCGACACGAGCCGCGGCCTCGTCAAGGAGAGCTCCCACGACGGCACGACCTACCCCAACGGCAAGCTCGCCGATTATTACGGCATCGTCCGCTACGGCCAGCTTGCGCACATCCCGTCGCTGATCATCGAGCATTGCTTCATCAGCAGCGACAGCGACAGCGCGCAGTTCCTCTCGAGCGAGGAAAAGCTGCGGGCGCTGGCGCTGGCGGATGCGGGCGGCATCGCGGCGTATTACGGTCTTGAGAAGAAGGCGGAGGGCGAGGTCGACCCCGAGCCGACCTTCCGCGACTGCCGCAATCACTGGGCGCGCAGCTACGTTGAAACCGCTGCGGCCGCCGGCTGGGTGAGCGGCGTCGGCGAAGGGAAGTTTGAGCCGAACGCCACACTCACGCGCGGCGCGTTCGTGACCATGCTGGCGGCGCTTGCCGGCATCAACAAGGCGGATTATACCGGCAGCCGGTTTGCAGACGTCGCGGCGAGCGCGTGGTATGCGCCCGGCGTGTCCTGGGCGGCGTCGGAGGGGATCGTCTCCGGCGTGGGCGACGGGAAGTTTGAGCCGAACCGCAACATCGCCCGTCAGGAGATGGCGGTGATCATGACGGCCTATCTCAAGTGGAAGGGCGTCGACGCGACACCGGGCACCGAGCCTTCGGCCTACAACATTGCCGACCTCGACACCATTGCCCCGTGGGCGCTCGACAGCGTCTGCTTCTGCTATGAGAAGAAGCTGCTGACCGGCCGCGATACGGGCTTCGCCCCGCTGGACAACGCCACGCGCGCCGAGGCGTGCGTTGTGCTGTGCGGGCTCCATGACTTTCTCACCGCGTCCGGCGGTTGACTTCCTGCGCCATCGGCGTATAATAAGCTCAACACATTGTTGAAACGGAGGAACCCCCAACTATGAGCGACCATCACAACGAAACCCCTGAAAATTGCACCCACGACTGCTCGACCTGCGGCGAAAACTGCGAGCATGCGGCCGAGTCCCTGCAGCAGGCGCTGCGTCCGGGCGCCCGTGTCGACAAGGTCATCGCGGTCGTCTCCGGCAAGGGCGGCGTCGGCAAGAGCCTCGTGACGAGCCTGCTCGCCTGCGAGATGCAGCGCCGCGGCCATCAGGCAGCCGTGCTCGATGCCGATATCACCGGCCCCTCGATCCCGCAGGCGTTCGGTGTCCACGGCAGCGCCATGGGCGGCGAGGATTTTCTGTATCCCAACCGTACCCGCACCGGCATCGAGATCATGTCCATCAACCTCCTGCTCCCGAACGAGACCGACCCCGTCGTCTGGCGCGGCCCGGTCATCGCGGGCGCCGTGACCCAGTTCTGGACCGACGTGCAGTGGGAGAACGTGAACTATATGTTCGTCGACATGCCTCCCGGAACGGGCGACGTGCCGCTGACGGTGTTCCAGTCCCTGCCCGTGGCGGGCGTGGTCGTCGTCACGTCTCCGCAGGAGCTTGTCGGCATGATCGTCGACAAGGCCGTCAACATGGCCGACATGATGCACGTGCCCGTGCTCGGCATCGTTGAGAACATGGCCTACTACACCTGCCCGGACTGCGGCAAGCAGCATGCCATCTTCGGCGAGAGCCACATTGAGGCCATCGCTGCCAAGCACGGCATCCCCAACACGGCCAAGCTGCCCATCGACCCCGCCATCGCGGCGGCGTGCGACGCGGGCCGGATCGAGGACGTGCAGGGCGACTGGCTCAGCAGCCTCGCCGACGCCATTGAGGGCAAGTAATTGCCTGCATAACAAAAACCGCTCTGCGAAATGCAGAGCGGTTTTTCCACGCAGCCCCAAAGCCTCGCAGAGTTTCGCCAATGGCGCGGCGAAAGAAAGTCCGATCATTCTCTTCGGCGACATGTGCGTCGGAGAGAATACTTCTCAGGCTGCAAGTGTGGAATTTGTGTGCCGCCGGCGCACAAATTATGCGCGCAGCAGACTGCAGGCCTTTTGTCGGAAAACCCGGAGGTTTTCCGACAGGCTCAAAACCCGCTCTGCCGTCGGCAGAGCGGGTTTTGGCTTTACCATTTGTTGATGACCTTCTCGGCGAAGCCGGGGAGGTCTTTCACGTCCAGCACCGTGCCGTCGTCGAGCACGGCGCGGCCGTTGAACACGCCGAACACCTGATGCTGGTCGGATTTGATGAGCCCCACGTCCGAGCAGCTCGCGCGGTCGAGCACGGGAGTGTAGTCCATCTCGAAGCGGCCGTCGTCGCTCGTGAACGTCCACGGCTGCATGTAGTCCGGCGTGGCCTTGCCGCCGTCGCCGGGGATGTGGAAGGTGACCTGACTGAGCTTGTGCGCGCGGCCCTTGTAAAAGAGCATGTTCTCGCTCGCGGCGCTCGTGTTGCCGAAGCCGTAGCCGATGTTGAAGCCGAAGCGCTCCCCGTCCACGAGCCCGGAGGCGCTGCCCCAGTACCACGTGTTTTTGTACGTCCACACGCCGCGCCCCCAGTCGAGCACGGCGAAGCTGTCGGCCGGTTCGAAGGTGTAGGTGCGGTTATAGTAGCCGTAGGTCACTGTGCCCTCGGCGCGCATGCAGTTGATCTTCTGGTTGAAGTAAAAGTGCTTGTCCTTGTCAAAGGGCGTGGCGATGACCATGGACTCGGGCGGGATGTCCGTGAGCGTGACCTTCGCGTACAGCGACCCCTCGGGGCCGAAGTTGTCCATCTGCGCGATGAGCACACGCTTGTCGCCCTCGTTTCTGAGCAGGATGCTGTAGTGCTTGCCGGAGCTGTGCACATCGCCGGTCTCGCTGCTCTCGGGCAGGCCGACCCTGCCGTTGGTGAAGGCCTTCATCGGGCTTTTCGTGATCTCCCACCCCTCGTCGAGGTTGAGCAGGGAGATGGAGTCGAGCCCCATGTAGCTGTTGTCCGCGATGGTCAGGGCGAGGGCAAAGTGCCCGTTGTTGACGCAGTAGTAGTCCCACTCCTTGATGCGCATTTTGCCGGCCTTGATGTCGCTGCGGCGGTAGACGGGCAGCAGGGTCTTGGCGTAGCCGGGCTCTGTCAGGTTTCCGCTCGCGTCGAGCAGGGGGCGGCGCTCGGTGATCTCGTGCTGATTCATGCTTCGCGCTCCTTTTTGATCTGCCGGATGTCCCGACCCGCGAACGGGAGCGTCTGATATTCGCCCGCGATGCGCGACAGGATCTGCGGCGTGTATTTTTTCTGCAGCTCCTCGTTGGAGCAGTTGGTGCTGATGATGGTGGCCTTTTTGCGCGTCAGGCGCGTGTTGATGAGCGTGTAGAGGGCGCTCGTGGAGTAGGCCGTGATCATTTCCGTGCCGAGATCGTCGAGGATCATCAGATCGCAGCCGAGATACTGCTCCACGCGCTGGGCGGCGGCCTCGCCGTCTGCGCTGCTGCGCTGGAACTTTGCGCACTCGAACGCGTCGAGCGCGCTCGCAGCCGTCTCGTAGGCGACGGCGTAGCCCGCGCCTGCGACCACGCGCGCGATGCACGCCGACAGATACGTCTTGCCCAGCCCCGTGCCGCCCTGCAGCAGCAGGTTCATCGTGCCGGGGCGGAACGTCTGCGCGAACGTGCGGCAGACCTGAAACACGCGCTCCATCTTCGGGCGCGCGCTCTCGTCATAGAGCGTGAGGTCAAAGTGCTCGAACGACTCGTCGCCGCTTTGCAGCAGGCGGCTGAGGTCGCGCGTGAGCTCGGCGTTGTAGCGCCGCAGCAGACACCGGCACGGCTGCCCGTGGACATAGCCCGTGTCGCGGCAGTCGGGGCAGGTATAGATGTCGTCGGTGTAGTCCGGCGGCAGGTGACAGCTTGTCAGCAGCTCGGCGCGCCGTGCCTGCGTGTCAAGATTCGCACGCTCGAGCGCGCGCAGCTCGTCCGTCGGGTCGCTGCCGTGGCGCATCGTCAGACCGACGAGCGTGATCATCTGCTGCTGCAGCGTCTGGTCAAGTGTGCGCAGACCGGGCACGCGGCGGTACGCGTCGTCCACGCGGCGGCGGTGCTCGCGCTCGTTTTCCGCGCGCTGCTGCGCGATCTGCTCGCGGGCGCGCGCCAGGTAGATCCCATTGCGGGCCATGCCGGTCCCTCCCTTAGGTGTTGGTCTGCTCCATCTTGCGGAGCATCTGTTCCACGCGGTCGAGATCGTCGCGGTCGGCTGCGGGCGCGGCGGCAGCCGCGCGGTGCCTGTCCGCTGCGCGCGGGTCGCCGCTGCTGATCTCGTTGGGCGTGTGCAGCCCTTTTTCGTGCCAGCTCATGAGGATGCGGTTGAGATAGGGCCACTTGCGCGCGCCGGTCGCCACGACCGTGCGGTCATACGCCTCGGCGATCGCCTCGCAGCCGAAGCCCATGTCCAGCCAGCTCGTGATGTAGCCGCGCTCGGTGCGGCTCGGCGCGCGGTCATGGATCTGCAGCACCTGCAGCACCTGCTGCGCAAGGTCGCGCCGCGCCTGCCGCCGCTGCAGAAATTCCTCCGCCTGCGCCGTCGTGTGGATCTCCTGATCGGCCCACGCATAGGCCTCCTTTTCGATCCGGCGCATCGTCGGCGTGCCGGCGTGGCCGCGCTCGGCGCGGTATTCTTGAAAGACGTAGTGGATCAGCTCCATGAGCACGTCGGCCGGGAGACCGAGATAGTCGCGCAGCCCGAGCAGCATGTTCATTTCGGGCGTCGTGAGCTTGCGGCCGTAGAGCTGCTCGGCCTCGCGGCGCACGGTCTGCATGGGCCCGTCGCTGAGCATCCGGGCAGAGATGTCCTCCGCCGTGTACTGCGGCAGCTCGGCCGCGGGCACGAGCTTCGGCTCGGCGGCGCCCGGCCGGTCGGCTGCGGGCGCTGCACTGTGCTGCGCCGGGGCGGGCTGTTCTTTTCCGGCGGCGGAGACGAGCCCGAGCGCGCACAGGCGCTCCATCGTCTGGCGCAGTTCGCGCTCGGTCAGGCCGATGCGCTCGGCGGGGAAGGGCTTTCCCCCGGCGCGCAGCAGCGCGAGATATACCAGGGCGCAGCGCCCGTCCTTTTCCTGCAGCAGCTTGTCCGCTTCCTCGATCGGCAGCGACAGGCAAACCGGCCGCGACAGCGTAAATTCGGCTTGATCCATGCAATTACCCCTCGGGTCGATAGAAATTCATGATAGATTCACATTATAGCATGAAAATTGACTTGTAGCAAGAGCGGCGCCTGTGTTATAATGCGATATGTATGACTATAACTAGGAGTGGGTCTATGCTGGAATTGCTGGCACCTGCGGGCAACCTCGATGCCGTCATCGCGGCGGTGCAAAACGGGGCGGACGCGGTGTATATGGGCTTTGGCGACGGGTTCAACGCGCGCCGGAGCGCCGATAATTTCACACAGGAGTCGTTTGCGAAAGCGGTGCGCTACTGCCATATCCGCGGCTGCAAGGTCTACGTCACGCTCAACACCCTCGTGGGCGACCGCGAGATGGAGGCCGCCGCCGCGCTCGCGCAGCAGGCGTCGGACGCCGGAGCGGACGCGATCCTCGTGCAGGATCTGGGGCTTGCGCGCGTGCTGCGCGATGCTCTGCCGGATATCCCGCTGCACGCGAGCACGCAGATGAGCATCCACAACCTCGCCGGCGTCGAGGCCGCGGCCGAGATGGGCATCACCCGCGCCGTGCTCTCGCGCGAGCTCTCGCTCGAGCAGATCCGCTTCATCTCGCAGCACGCGAGCATCGAGACCGAGGTCTTTGTGCACGGTGCGCTGTGCTTCTGCTATTCCGGCCAGTGCTATATGAGCGCGCTCATCGGCCGCCGCAGCGGCAACCGCGGCGCGTGTGCGCAGCCGTGCCGCATGCAGTACAGCATGGGCGGCCGCATGGACGAGTATCCGCTGAGCCTGCGCGACAACTGTCTGGCGGACTATCTGCAGCAGCTCGACGAGGCCGGCGTCGCCTGCGTGAAGATCGAGGGGCGCATGAAGCGGCCGGAGTACGTTGCCGTGGTCACGGACGTGTACGCAAGGTGCATCCATGAGCACCGCGTGCCCACGCCGGAGGAAAATGACCGTCTTGCGCTGGCGTTTTCGCGTCAGGGCTTCACGCAGGGCTACCTGCTCGGCAAAAAGGGGCCGGATATGCTCGGCACCCGCGCGGCCGAGCCAGACCGCGAGGCCGAAAAGATGTTCACCGCCGCGCGCAAGGCATATGCCGACGGCGAGCGCCGCCGTGTGCCCGTGAAGTTTTACGCCAAGGTGTGCGCGGGCGAGCCGGTCATGGCCGCCGTCGCGGATGAGGACGGGCACCGTGCCGTGCTCACAGGGCCCGTGCCGGAGCCCGCGCAGCGCGCGCCGCTGACTGAGCAGAGCCTTGCCGATCAATTTGCCAAAACGGGCGGAACGCCCTATTATTCCACCGGCACGGAAAGCCGCATCGATCCCGGCCTGTACCTTCCGGCGGCCGCCGTCAACGACCTGCGCCGCCGGCTCATCACCGGCCTGAAGGACGAGCGTGCGGCGCTGCCCGAGCGGCGCAGCCTGCCGCTGCCGCTGCGGCCGGAGGGCAAGCGCTATTATGCCGACCCCGTGCTCATCGTGCAGGTGCATCAGCCGGAGCAGCTCACGCCGGAGCTTGCGCAGCTGCGCCCGGCCTATGTGTACGTGCCGGTCGAAATTCTTGACACGGATTTTCCGCGCGTCGCCCCGTTTCTGGAGCAGGGGACGCAGGTCGCGGCAGTCCTGCCGCGCGTCATCACGGACGATCAGGCGGAGGATATGCACGCGATGCTCTCCCGCGCCGCCGAAAACGGTGTGCGCGAGGCGCTCGCCGGCAACATGGGGCACATCTTCTTTGCCCGCCGCGCGGGCATGCGTGTGCGCGGCGACTTCGGGCTCAATGTCTTCAACTCCTTCACGGAGGAGGTGCTGCAGCAGGCCGGGCTCGTGAGCGCGACGGCGTCGTTCGAGCTGCGCGTGGCGCAGATCCGCGACCTTGCCAAGGCGGTCGACACCGAGATGATCGTCTACGGCCGTCTGCCGTGCATGATCACCGAGCAGTGCATCATCCGCAACAGCGCGGGGCGCTGCAACTGCACCGTGCCGAACAATCTGGCCGACCGGCGCGGGGCGCTGTTCCCGGTGCTGCCGGCGTTCGGCCACCGCAACCAGATCTTCAACGCGCACAAGCTCTATCTCGCCGACAAGCATGAGGACTATGAAACGGCGGGGCTCTGGGGCGTGCGCCTCATGTTCACGACCGAGACGCCGCATGAGTGCGTCGCGGTCACGCAGAGCTATCAGGGTCTGACGGATTACCGCCCCAACGGGCTGACCCGCGGACTGTATTATCGGGGCGTGGAATGACCCGCCCGGGAGGAACGACCATGAACTGGATTCTTGCCTCCGGCTCCCCGCGCCGGCGGGAGCTGCTGGAGATGCTCGGTGTGCCGGACCTGACGATCCGTCCGGCCAAGGGACCCGAGCGCGCGGCGCCGGGCGCAGGCCCGGAGCAGACCGTGCGCGAGCTCGCGCTGCACAAGGCGCAGGAGGTCGCGCAGACCTGCGCGCCGGAGGACATCGTCATCGCGGCGGACACGATCGTCTACCTTGACGGCGTGATCCTCGGCAAGCCGAAGGACGCGGCCGACGCCGCGCGCATGCTCGCCGCCCTGTCGGGACGCGAGCACACCGTCTACACCGGCGTCGCCGTTTTGCGCGGCGGCGAGACGCGGCAGGCGGCCGAGCGCACGGCCGTGCGCTTTCGCACGCTGACGCCGGAGGAGATCACGCGCTACATCGCCACCGGTGAGCCGATGGACAAGGCCGGCGCCTACGGCATTCAGGGGCGCGGGGCGCTGTTCGTCGCGCATCTGGACGGGGACTATTTCAACGTCATGGGCCTGCCGCTGTGCCGGCTCGGACAACTGCTGAACGAACTGGGAGTCGAGCTGCTTTGAACTGGAAAACATATCTGAAGAAAAAAGGTGCGCGCATCGGCGCGGTCGTGCTTGCGGTCGTGCTCGTGCTCGCGCTCATCGCCGGGGCGCTCGGCGGCAAGGCGGGGGTTCTGACGAATCTCGACGGCATCGTGCGCGCGCCGCTGCAGAAGGCCGCGACCGTCACGGCGCAGTGGCTTGAGAGCATCTACGGCTACATTTATAAATATGACCAGCTCAAGGCCGAAAACGACCAGCTGCGCGTCCAGCTTGCCGAGGCGCAGGCGCAGGCGCGCGAGGGTCAGGAGGCGCTGGCGGAAAACGAGCGCTACCGCGAGCTGCTGGGCTTCACGCAGCGGCACACGGACTTTGAGCTCGAGCCGGCGAACGTCGTGTCCTACGGCGCGTCGAACTGGTCGAGCACGCTCACGCTCAGCAAGGGCAGCGACTGCGGCATCAAGGTCGGCGACTGCGTCATGAACGAGGCCGGCGCGCTCGTCGGTCAGGTCATCGAGGTCGGCAGCACATGGGCGACCGTGCGCACGGTCATCGACGTGGACATGAGCGTCGGCGGCTACATCAGCAGCAGCGGCGCCACGGCTATGGTGCTCGGCGACTTCACGCTCATGCAGGACGGCTGCGTGCGCTTCGGCTATCTGGCCGAGGGCATGAGCATCTTCACCGGCGACACCGTGCTCACCTCCGGCAAGGGCGGCGCGTTCCCGGCAGGGCTCGTCGTCGGCACGATCACCGATGTGCGCACCGAGGCCGGCGGCCAGCAGACCTACGGCGTCATCACGCCGGCATGCGATCTCGGCGAGCTGCTGCAGGTGTTCGTCATCAAGGACTTTGACGTGGTGAGCTGACATGTGGGCGGATCTGATCAACAAGGAAAAGATACACCGCGCGCTCTGGTGCGCGCTGTACATGGCGGTGACCATTGTGCTGCAGACCACGGTCTTTGCGCACATTGCGCTCTTCGGCGTGCACACCATGTTCGTGCCGGCGGTCGTCGTGGCGGTCGGCATGTTCGAGGGCGGCACATGGGGCGCGGTCTTCGGCCTCGTCACGGGCTACTTCTGCGCCATGGGCTACCCCGAAACGGGGCTGCTGTTTGCCGTGCTCTTCGCGTTCATCGGCTTCGGCGCCGGGATGCTCGCGGCGTACCTCATCAATAACAGCATCTTCCCGTTTCTCGTGACGTGTCTGGCCGCGTTTCTGCTCATGGCCTTCTGCCAGATGTTCCGCCTGTGGATCTTCCACGGCGCGTCGTTCTGGCGGCTGCTCGCCGTGGCGCTCGGACAGAGCGTGTTCTCGCTCCCGTTCGCCGTGCCGTATTACTACATCAGCCGTGCGTTTCACCGCCGGCGTGCCCAGCGCTGAGGCCTTCAGCGCGCCCGTACCCCCGAAAGGATCTTCGCTATGGAAAAACCCATCAAGCCCGGCCGCATCGCCGCGCTCGCGTGTATGCTCACGCTGCTCGTGATCGTGTTCGTGGTCGCGCTCTACAAACTGCAGATCGTCGACGGTAAGGCGTACTATGAGGAAAACCGCAACAGCGTCGCCAGCTCCCAGACCGTGGCGGCCGCGCGCGGCAGCATTCTCGACCGCTATGGCCGCGTGCTCGTGTCGAACACGAGCTGCAACAACCTCGTCTTCAACCCCGACGATCTCTTCGAGCAGGACGACCCGAACGGCATCCTGCTGCAGCTGGCGCGCACCGTCGCCGCCTGCGGCGACACGTATGTCGACGAGCTGCCGGTCACGACCGAGCCGCCGTTCGAGTATACGGACATGAACGAGACGCAGCGCACGCAGATCCGTGGCTTTCTCAAATATGCCGGTCTCGACGAGGAGGCCACGGCCGTGGAGCTTTTGAGCTACTGCCGCGAGAAGTTTGAGATCAACAACAACTATTCCGCGGCCGACATGCGCATCATCGCCGGCCTGCGTTATTCGATCAAGACGCGCTATATCGACAAGCTCTATCTGCCGGACTATGTCTTTGTTCAGGACGCGAGCATGGAGCTCATCACCTCCCTGAAGGAAAATAACGTCCCCGGCTTTGAGGTCTCGGTGTCGTATACGCGCCAGTACCACACGAATCTGGCGGCGCATCTGCTCGGCTACACGGGCAAGATGAACGCCGAGGAGTACACGACCTACAAGACGCAGGGCTACCCCATGAACGCGACCGTCGGCAAGGACGGGGCGGAGCTCGCCTTTGAGAAATACCTCCATGGTACGGACGGCACGGCAATCGTGACGAAAAATGCCGCCGGTACCGTCACCGGCACGACCTATACCAAGGAGCCGGAGCCCGGCAATCAGGTCAGTCTCACCATTGACCTCGACCTGCAGTCGGCGGCGGAGCAGTCGCTGACCAAGGGCATCGAGAACATGAAGTCGAAGTCCACCGAGACCAGCGACGCCGTCGGCGGCGGTGCGCTCGTGGCGGTCGACGTGGACACCGGCCAGCCGCTGGCCATCGCCAACTACCCGACCTTTGACCTGCAGACGCTCTTCCAGAGTCAGGAGAGCTATGACGCCGTCAAAGACGCCGACAATCAGCCGCTGTTCAACCGCGCGCTGCTCGGCCAGTATTCGCCGGGCTCGACGTTCAAGCCCTGCACGGCCATCGCCGGTCTGACCGAGGGCGTCATCACCACCGGCACGAAGATCCAGTGCACCGGCACGTTCCGCAAGTATGAGGACACCGGCTACGCCCCGCGCTGCTGGATCGCTTCCTCCGGCACCACACACGGCAGTGACAATGTCACCGAGGCCATCCGCGACTCGTGCAATATCTTCTTCTACACCGTCGGCGACAGCCTGCCGATCGACACGCTCGCGCGCTATGCCGCGGCCTTCGGTCTCGGCGAGCACACCGGCATCGAGCTGCCCGAGAGCACCGGCCAGATGGCCACGGAGGCCGTGAAGAAAAAGCTCGAAAACACGAACTGGTACGTCGGCGACTCGCTGCAGGCGGCCATCGGCCAGTCGTACAGTCTGTTTACGCCGCTGCAGCTTGCGGAATACTGCGCCACGATTGCCAACGGCGGCACGCGCCACAGCGCGTCCATCCTGAAATCCGTGCGCAGCTATGACGGCAGCGAGCTCATCTACGAAAACGCGGCCGAGGTGCTCAGCACCGTCGAGACCAGCGACTACAACTGGGCCGCCGTGCAAAAGGGCATGTACCTCGTCGCCAACGACCCCTCCGGCAGCGCGTATGAGACCTTCGGCAGCTACGGCGTGAAGGTCGCCGCCAAGACCGGTACCGCCCAGCTCGGCGATAATCAGGTCAACAACGCCATTTTCATCTGCTACGCACCGTATGACAATCCCAAGGTCGCCGTGGCGGTCGTTGTGGAGCACGGCAGCGCCGGCGCTTCCATCGCCTCCATCGCGCGCGATTTTCTCGATGCATATTTTACCGTCAAGACCGTTGACACCGCCCCCGAGAGCGAGCTCTCGCTGCTGCGGTGACGGCCGCTGACCAGAAAGAGAGGAGTTATCCATATGAACATTGCACTGATCGCTGACGACGGCAAAAAGGAACTCATGGTCCAGTTCTGCATCGCATACTGCGGCATTCTGGCCAAGCACGACTTGTGCTCCACGTTTACGACCGGCCGGCTCATCTCCGAGGCCACCGGACTGAAGATCCGCACGTACCTGCACTCGGCGCAGGGCTGCCAGCAGCTCGACGCGCGCATCGCCTACAACGAGATCGACCTCGTGCTGTTTTTCTGCGACGCCGAGAGCGGCAATTTTGACGAGGTCAACCGCATGGCGCGCCTGTGCGACCAGCGGCAGATCCCGTTTGCGAGCAACGTGGCCACGGCCGAGGTGCTCATTCTGGGTCTGAACCGCGGCGATCTCGACTGGCGCGACATCGTCAATCCCAAGAAGAAATCGTAAGCCCGAAAGGAAACCAAGACATCATGGACAAGATCAAACCCCGCACGCTGTCCGGCTTCATGGAGCTGCAGCCGGACAAGCAGGTGCAGATGGACAAAATGCGCGCCGTTCTGGCCGAGACCTACGCCCGCTACGGCTTCACCCCGCTCGACACGCCCGCGATCGAGGCGGCCGAGGTGCTGCTGGCCAAGGGCGGCGGCGAGACGGAAAAGCAGATCTACCGCTTCACGAAGGGCGAGAGCGATCTCGCGCTGCGCTTTGACCTCACGGTGCCGCTGGCAAAGTACGTCGCGGCCAATTACGGTCAGCTCACCTTCCCCTTCCGCCGCTATCAGATCGGCAAGGTCTGGCGCGGCGAGCGCGCGCAGCGCGGCCGCTTCCGCGAGTTTTATCAGGCGGACATCGACATCATCGGCGACGGTGCGCTCGATATCCTCAATGAGGCCGAGATCCCGGCCATTATCTACGACACGTTCACCCGCCTCGGGCTGCACCGCTTCCGCATCCGCGTGAATAACCGCAAGGTGCTCAACGGCTTTTTCGCCATCCTCGGTCTGAGTGAGCAGGCGGGCGACGTGCTGCGCACCATCGACAAGCTCGATAAGATCGGCGCGGACAAGGTGCGCGCGCTGCTCACCGATACCTGCGGCGTCACGAGTGAGCAGGCGGATGAGATCCTGCGCTTTATTGCCTGCCCGGGCACGAGCGCGGAAAAGCTCGCCTTCCTCGAGCAGTACCGCGGCCGGAACGGGACGTTTGACACCGGCCTCGACGAGCTGCGCACCGTCGTGGGCTATCTGCCCGCGTTCGGCGTCCCGGAGGAGAACTTCGAGCTCGACCTCACGATCGCGCGCGGCCTCGACTACTACACCGGCACGGTGTACGAGACCGTCCTGCTCGACCATCCCGAGGTCGGCAGCATCTGCTCCGGCGGCCGCTATGACGACCTCGCGGGGTATTATACGAACAAGTCCCTGCCCGGCGTCGGCATCTCCATCGGGCTGACGCGTCTGTTTTACATCCTGCAGGAGCAGAACATGATCTCCGACACCGTGCTCACCGCCCCGGCGGACGTGCTCATCCTGCCGATGACGAACGATCTGTCCGCCGCCGTGTCGCTGGCGTCCATGCTGCGCGCCGGCGGTCTGCGCGTGCAGCTTTACAGCGAGCGCAAGAAATTCAAGGCCAAGATCGGCTATGCCGACAAGCTCGGCATCCCGTTCGTGATCTTCCTCGGCGAGGACGAGATCGCGCAGAACGTCTGCGCGCTCAAGAATATGGTCACCGGCGAGCAGGAGGCCGTGACGCAGGCCGCCGCGCTCGAGACCATCCGCGCGGAGATCGCGCGGCGCACCGCCGGTGCGATCCTGCGCGAGTCTTGATCCGGTCAATCCGCCGCCGCACCGCCGGAGGCGATATTCGATAGAAAGAAAGGGAATCAGGAGTATGTTTCAGTCCCGCACACACACTTGCAACGAGCTGCGGCTCGAAAACGTCGGCGAGCAGGTCCGCATCGTCGGCTGGATGGAAAATGTCCGCGAGGTCGGACAGAATTTTGCCTTTGTCGTCGTCCGTGATTTTTACGGCACGACGCAGGTCGTCATTGAGACCGAGGACATGATGAAGCTCGTCAAGCCCCTCAACAAGGAGTCCACGATCGCCGTCGAGGGCGTCGTGCGCGAGCGCGCGAGCAAAAACCCCAAGCAGCCCACCGGCGACATCGAGGTCGTGCCCACCAAGATCGAGGTGCTCGGCCGCTGCCGCTACAACGAGCTGCCGTTTGAGATCAACCGCAGCCGCGACGCCGACGAGGCGCTGCGCCTGAAGTACCGCTATCTTGACCTGCGCAACCCCGCCGTGAAGCAGAACATCATCCTGCGCTGTCAGGTGGTGGCCGCGCTGCGCGCCGCCATGACCGCGCACGGCTTTCTTGAGATCACCACGCCCATCCTCACGGCGTCCAGCCCAGAGGGCGCGCGCGACTATCTTGTGCCGGCGCGCAAGCACCCCGGCAAGTTTTACGCCCTGCCGCAGGCGCCGCAGCAGTTCAAGCAGCTGCTCATGACGGCGGGCTTCGACCGCTATTTCCAGATCGCCCCGTGCTTCCGCGACGAGGACGCCCGCGGCGACCGCAGCCCCGGCGAATTCTATCAGCTCGACATGGAGATGGCCTTTGCCACGCAGGACGACGTGTTCGCGGTGCTCGAGGACGTGCTCCCGCCGATCTTCGCTAAGTACGGCAAGTACAACGTCGCGTCCGAGGCGCCCTTCCGCCGCATTTCCTACCGCGACGCGATGGACACCTACGGCTCGGACAAGCCCGACCTGCGCATCGACCTGACCGTGCAGGACATGACGGTGCTCGTCGCCGGCAGCGACTTTGCGCCCTTTGCCGCGGGCAACACCGTCAAGGCCGTCGTCGTGCCTGAGTGCGCGCTTGCGCGCAAGGCCGTCGACAAGCTCTGCGCCGATGTGGAGGTGCAGGCCGGCAGCAAGCCCTACTGGTTCAAGGTCGACGAGCAGGGCAACTTCTCCGGCGGCATCGCAAAGTTCCTCACGGATCGCACCGCCGAGATCACGGCGGCCCTCGGGCTCAAGCCCGGCTGCTTCGTCGGCGTGACGGCCGGCAAAAAGACCGCCGCGCAGAAGACGGCGGGCGTGCTGCGCGCCAAGCTCGGCGCGGCCGTTCCGGGTCACATGGACACCGAGCGGTACGAATTTTGCTGGATCGTCGACTTCCCCATGTACGAGATCGGCGAGGAGTCCGGCGAGCTGGAGTTCTGCCACAACCCGTTCTCGATGCCCAACGGCGGCCTCGAGATCCTCGAACAGGCCGAGCGCGGCGAGGTCGATCCGCTCGACATCAATGCCTTCCAGTATGACCTCGTCTGCAACGGCGTCGAGCTCAGCTCCGGCGCGGTGCGAAACCACGATCCCGAGATCATGGTCAAGGCGTTCGAGCTCGTGCGCCTCGGTGAGGACGATGTCAAGGCCAAGTTCCCGGCCATGTACAACGCCTTCTGCTACGGCGCGCCCCCGCACGCCGGCATCGCCCCGGGCGTCGACCGCATGGTCATGCTCCTTGCGGGCGAGGACAGCATCCGGGAGATCATCCCGTTCCCGATGAACAAAAACGCGCAGGACGTCATGATGGGCGCGCCCGGCACCGTCGAGCCGCACCAGCTTGAGGAGCTGCACATCGCCGTCGTCGGCGACACGGAGCCCGATACCGAAGCGTAAACCCAAAATCCGAGTGACGGCGCCCCGGCGTTCGGCCGGGGCCTCGTCCGTGAAAGAAGGCGAACGGTTTGCTGTCCAAGATCCAGTCCCTCGGCTGCCGCGGTGTGAGCGGCTACGCCGTGAGCGTGGAGTGCCACGTGTCCAACGGCCTGCCGGGGTTTGATATCGTCGGCCTGCCGGATGCGGCCGTCAAGGAGGCGCGCGAGCGCGTGCGCAGCGCCATCAAGACCAACGGCATGAAGTTTCCGGTCAGCCGCCTGACGGTGAACCTCGCCCCGGCGGACACGCGCAAGGCCGGCACGCTCTATGACCTGCCGGTGCTGCTGGGCATTCTGTGCGCCACGGGGGAGATCCGCCAGCCGCCGGCGACGGCGGCCTTCTTCGGCGAGGTGAGCCTCGCGGGGGAGATCCGCCCCGTCACCGGCGCGCTCACGATGGCGCTCGCGGCCGAGCAGCTCGGCCTGAAGGAGCTCTTCGTCCCGGCGGGCAACGCGGCCGAGGCCGCCTTTGCCGAGGGCGTGACCGTGTACCCGGTCGAGAACATCTCGCAGCTCGTGCACCATCTGCGCGGGGATAAGCGCATCGCGCCCATGCCGCCGCCGGCGTTTTCGGCCGCGCCGCACTTTGCGGTCGATTTTGCCGAGGTCAAGGCGCAGGAGAACGTCAAGCGCGCGCTCGAGGTGGCCGCCGCCGGCGGGCACAACATCCTGCTCGTCGGGCCGCCGGGCGCGGGCAAGTCCATGCTCGCCAAGCGCCTGCCGACCATTCTGCCCGCGATGAACCGCGCCGAAATGATCGAGACCACGCAGATCTACTCCGTCCTCGGCCTCACGACGCCGGATGACCCCGTCGTGCGCGTCCGGCCGTTCCGCGCCCCGCACCACACGGTGTCGAACGTCGCCATGTCCGGCGGCGGCAGCGCGCTGCAGCCGGGCGAGATGAGCCTTGCCGATAACGGCGTGCTCTTTCTCGACGAGCTGCCGGAGTTTTCGCCCGCCGTGCTCGAGACGATGCGCCAGCCGCTCGAGGACGGCAGCATCACCATCTCGCGCGCGACCGGCTCTGTGACGTATCCGAGCCGCTTCATGCTCGTGTGCGCCATGAATCCCTGCAAGTGCGGCTGGTACGGGCATCCCTCGGGGCGCTGCCGCTGCTCGCCGCGCGACGTGCGCCGCTACCACGCGCGCGTATCCGGCCCGCTGCTCGACCGCATCGACATCATCGTCGAGGTGCCGGCGCTGGAGTTTGACGAGCTCACCGAGCCCTCGGCCGGAGAGCCGTCGGAGACCATCCGCGCGCGCGTCAACGCCGCCCGCGCCGTACAGCGCGCCCGCTACGGGGACGACACCACCGCGACCAATGCGCACATGGGGCCGCGCGCCCTTGCGCAGTTCTGCACGCTCTCGCCCGAGTGCGAGCAGCTCATGCATCAGGCGTTTGACGCCATGGCGCTCACCGCCCGCAGCTATGACCGCATCCTGCGCGTCGCGCGCACGATCGCCGATCTCGACGGGGCGGAGACCATCGCGCTCGCGCATCTGGCCGAGGCCATCCAGTACCGCACGTATGATTTTTCCGTCGCCGAGCCGTGAGCCCGGCGGCCACGCCTGACAGAAGGGAGCTTCGTCATGTATAACAACAACTATAATTGGTATCAGCCGCCCGCCCCGCAGCCCGGCAAGCATGAGGCCACCGTCGCCATGGTGCTCGGCATCGCGTCGTGCGCGCTGCTCGTGTTCGGCTACACGGCGCTCGGCTCGGTCGTCACGGGCATCATCGGCCTGATCTATTCCGCGCGCGCCAGGAGCCTCGGCTTCAACGGCACGCCGCGCACGGTCGGCTATGTCTGCTCGCTCATCGGGCTGATCCTCGGCGTGCTCGTGTGCCTGCTGCTCGTGTGGCTCGGCGCATGGTCGATCGGCGTGTTCATCACGCTCGTCGAGCGCTGCCTGTGATATCCTGAAAGAAAAGGAACGAACGATTTATGAAGGATCTGCTGCTCTGCAAGCCCGGAGAGATCTTCCTCAAGGGGCTCAACAAGCACTATTTTGAAGAGAGGCTGGTCGCAAACGTCAAGCGCCGCCTCAAGCCCATCGGCCACTTCCGCGTGACGTATCTGCAGTCGGCGCTCTACATCGAGGCCGCCGACGACGCGGCCGATCTTGACGCGGCGTATGACGCCGCGCGCAAGGTGTTCGGCATCGCGACGATCACGCGCGCGGCCGCCTGTGAAAAGGACAAGGACGCCATCACGGCGCTCGCCAAGACCTACCTGCACGACGCGATGACGGCGGCGCGCAGCTTCAAGGTCGAGACCAAGCGCTCGGACAAGCGCTTCCCCATGACGAGCATTGAGCTCTCGCAGTACGTCGGCGGCGAGCTCGCCGAGGCATACCCCGACACGGTCGTCGACGTGCACGACCCGGAGCTGACCGTGCGCCTTGAGGTGCGCGAGCAGGCGGCGTATGTCCACGCGCAGGCAGTCGAGGCGGCGGGCGGCATGCCCGTCGGCTGCAACGGCGCCGCCGTGACGATGCTCTCCGGCGGCATTGACAGCCCCGTGTCCTCGTACATGATCGCCAAGCGCGGCGTGCGCCTGATCCCGGTGCACTTTTTCTCCTTCCCGTATACCTCGGAGCTGGCCAAGGAAAAGGTCATCTCGCTGGCTAAGGAGCTCACGGCCTACACCGGCCGCATGACGCTGCAGATCGTGCCCTTCACGCACATCCAGGAGGAGATCCGCCGCGCCTGCCCGGAGGAATACTTCACGCTCATCATGCGCAGGTTCATGATGCGCATCGCCGAGGACATCGCCGCGCACAACGAGTGCAAGGCCATCGTCACCGGCGAAAATCTCGGTCAGGTCGCCAGCCAGACCATGGAGGCCATGGCCTGCACGCAGGCTGTGACGCACCTGCCCGTGCTCCAGCCGCTCATCGGCATGGACAAGCGCGATATCGTGAAGATCGCGCGCGACATCGGCACATTTGACACATCCATCCTCCCGTATGAGGATTGCTGCACGGTCTTTACCCCGCGCCACCCCAAGACCCGCCCGACCGTGGCGGAGGTCGCGGAGGCGGAGGCCGCGCTCGACATTGACGCGCTCGTGCGCGAGGCAGTGGACGGAATTGAAAGGATCCGGATCGATTTATGAACGCAGAACTCATTGCCGTCGGCACCGAACTGCTCCTCGGCGACACCATCAATACCGACGCGGCGGCTGTCGCGCGCCTGCTCTCGGAGCTGGGCATCAATGTCTATTGGCAGACTGTCGTCGGCGATAACCGCGCGCGGCTCGAGCAGGCGGTGCAGCTTGCCCGCACCCGCGCCGACCTCATCATCACGACCGGCGGCCTCGGCCCGACGTGCGACGACCTGACCAAGGAGGTCGTGGCCGGCGCGTTCGGCATCCCGCTCGAGCTCAACGAGGCGGAGGAGGCGCGCCTGCGCGGCCTGTACCGTGAGCGCCACACCTACATGACCGAGAACCACCTGCAGCAGGTCATGCTGCCGCGCGGCTGCACCGTGCTGCAAAACGACTGGGGCACGGCGCCCGCCTGTGCGTTTGAGGCGGACGGCTGCATGGTCATCATGCTGCCCGGCCCGCCGCTGGAGTGCGAGCCGCTGCTGCGCTACCGCGTGCGCCCGCTGCTCGCCGTGCGCGGCGACGGGATCATCGTCTCGCACAATGTCAAGATCTTCGGCATCGGCGAGGGCACGATGGAGTACCAGCTGCGCGATCTCATGAACGAGATGCAAAATCCCACCCTTGCGCCCTATGCCAAGGAGGGGGAGTGCCTCGTGCGCATCACGGCAAAGGCCCCCACCGAGGCCGAGGCCGAGGCGATGATCGCCCCGTGCCTTGCGCGCGTGCAGCGCGAGCTCGGCGCCTTCGCCTACGGCGTTGACACGCCGAATATCGAGACCTGCGCGGCCGGGCTCCTGCTCCGGCAGCAGAAGACCATCGCCGTGGCCGACAGCTGCACCGGCGGTCTGCTCGGCGATATGCTCACGAACGTGCCGGGCGCGTCGGCAATATTTGCCGGCGGCATCATCGCCTATAATAACGACACCAAGTCCCGGCTGCTGGATGTCGACCCCGCGCTCATCGCGCGCTGCGGCGCTGTCAGCCCCGAGGTCGCGGGCGCAATGGCGGAGCACGCGCGCACCATATTCGGCACGGATCTTGCCATGAGCATCACCGGCCTTGCCGGGCCGGAGGGTGACGGCGTGCACACCGTCGGCACGCTCTTTGTGGCGCTCTCCACGCCGGACGGGACGTTTTTCCGCACGCTGCATAAGGATAAGTGGGGGCGCGTGCGCATCAAGCACGCCGCCGCCAACCACGCCTTCGACATGGTGCGGCGCTATCTCACCGGTCTGCCGGTGGAGATCGAGGAAAACCGCTGATCACGAAATACGCAATGCACCATGCGGCCGGAGCGTTTGCTCCGGCCGCTTTTTTTCGTGATTGCAAAAAAAGCACAAAAACGTGCATAAATTGCTACATATTCCAGAAAAGATGTACCATTCGGATATTGTGGGAGACCGTCGGATTATGATACAATAAGTTCTGATTGTTATTGCGCCATGCGCATGGAAGAAGATGGCACAAATACATGAGACAGGATGAAACATATGGCCTTCACGCGCAAGCTCCGACAAAAGGTGCACGACGGCTCACTGCGGGAGATGTGGCAGGAGATGAAGTGGATCTTCGCTTACATCCGCCGCTACCGCGCCGCCGTCGGCATCCATATCCTGCTTGGCATTCTCGGCACGGCGCTCTCGCTGCTGTCGAGTGTGGCCATGAAGACGCTCATCGACGTCGTCACCGGCTTTGAGACCGGGGCGATCTGGTCGGCCGCGGCGTGGATGGCCGGTCTGCTGCTCGGCAGCGCCGCCATGCAGGCGGCGGCGTCGCGCATCGCCGCCGTCGTCGACATCCGCGTGCAAAACGGCATTCAGGCGGAGGTCTACGACCGCATCCTGCGCACCGACTGGGTCTCGCTCGAGCAGTTTCGCTCCGGCGACCTGCTCAACCGCCTCAACACCGACGTCGGCGCGGTGGCGGGGGGCGTGACGGGGCTGCTGCCGAGCTTTGTGTCGGCGGCGGTGCAGTTTCTCGGCTCGCTCATCATCATTTTGTGCTACGACCCCGTCATGGCGCTCATCGCGCTCATCGGTGCGCCGCTGTCCGTGCTGTGTTCGCGCACGCTCGTGCACCGCATGCGCGGGTATAACCGGCGCATGAAGGATATCAGCAGCGAGGTCATGTCGTTTCACGAGGACTCGCTGCGCAACCTCACATCGGTCAAGGCGTTCGGCATCATGGACGGCTTTCGTGACCGGATGTGCGCCATGCAGGAAAAATACCGCGAGACGTATCTTGACTACAACCGCTTTTCCGTCGTCGCGGGCTTTGTGATGTCGGTCGTCGGGCTGCTCGTTTCGGCGGGGTGCTTCGGCTGGGGCGCTTACCGCCTGTGGACGCACGCGATCTCCTACGGCGCGATGATGATGTTTCTGCAGCTGACGACCATGCTGCGCAGCGCGTTTTCCTCGCTCATCGGCCTCGTGCCGTCGGCGATCTCGATCACGACGTCCGCCGGACGCCTCATGGCCATCGTGAACCTGCCGGAGGAGCCCGGCGCGCGAGAGACCGCGCAGATCCCGACGCCGTGCACAGTGGAGCTGCGCGATGTGACCTTTGCCTATCCCGGCGGCGAGCCGGTGCTCGAGCACGTGGATTTTCACGCCGCACCCGGCGAGGTCGTGGCGCTCACCGGTCCGTCCGGCGAGGGCAAGACCACGATGATCCGCCTCATGCTCGGGCTGATCCGCCCGGCGGAGGGCAGCGTCAGCCTCACCGGGGCGGACGGGCGGCGTCTGCCGGCCTCGGCCGCGACGCGCGCTGCCTTCAGCTATGTGCCGCAGGGCAACACCGTCTTTGCCGGCACGATCGCCGACAACCTGCGCATGGTGCGTCCGGAGGCGACGGATGCGGAGCTCGTCTCTGCGCTTGAGACCGCCTGCGCGTATGATTTTGTGTCCCAGCTGCCGGACGGCATCTATGCCCGCACGGGCGAGCTCGGTCACGGTCTGTCCGAGGGACAGGCGCAGCGCATCGCCGTGGCCCGCGCCGTGCTGCGCGGCACGCAGGTGCTGCTGCTCGACGAGGCCACCAGTGCGCTCGACGAGGCCACCGAGCGGCAGATGCTCGCTAACCTCATGCACAGCGGCCGCGTGCAGACGTGCGTGCTCATCACGCACCGCGCGGCGACAGCCGGACGCTGCGACCGCCGCTATGTCCTGCACGGCACGCGCCTGCACGAGGTGGCCGCGCCGTGACGGCAACGGGCAGGATCGGCAAGTGTCGGAATGGAAATTGCGGAGGGTATCCATGATCGATCTGCACACACATATTCTTCCGGGGCTGGATGACGGCGCACCGGATATGGAGACGTCGGTGCTGATGGCCGCCGTGGCGGCGGAGTCCGGCGTGACGCATCTGGTCGCCACGCCGCACAGCAATCAGCGCGGCGCGTTTGAAAACTACGCATCCCCGGCGCTGCAGGTGCGCTTTGACTGCCTGCGCGCGGCCGTGCGCGAGGCGGGCATCCCGCTCGAGCTCTCGCTCGGCATGGAGATCTTCGGCACGGGCGACGTGCCGCAGCTTCTGCGCGAGGGCCGGCTGCTGACGATCAATGGTGGGCGCTACGTGCTCATCGAGTTCGGCTTTCACGAAGACCCGCTGCGCATCGAGCGCCTGCTCGACCAGCTGCTTGCGGCCGGGTATTGGCCGGTCGTGGCGCATCCGGAGCGGTATTACGGCCTGCAGCGCATGCCGAATTATCTGTATGACTGGGTCAACCGCGGCGTCGTGCTGCAGGTGAACAAGGGCAGCCTCTTCGGCCGCTTCGGCCGCGGAGCGCAGGCTCTGGCCGGAGCAATGCTCACACACGGGCTCGTCGGCTGCATCGCCAGCGACGCGCACCGTCCGGATGTGCGCACGCCGGAGCTTTCGAGCGCGTGGGACGATTTGGCCGAGCATTTTTCCGAGCGGCTCTCCGAGCAGCTGCTCACGCGCAATCCCGAACGGATCCTGCGCAGCGAGCCGCTGCCTGCCGGCCGCTTCCGGCCGTTTTTCTGAAGCAATGAGAGAGGTGTTTTTGTGAAGAAACTGACTCCTGTGATCCTGGCGGTCGCGCTGGCGCTGTCTGTTCTGGGCGTGCTGGGCACGCGCATTTATCAAACGGCTGTCTATGGCGGCGCCGCGCCGGAGATCCTGTTTGACAGTGAGGTCATCTCCGTGCCGACCGGCGCGGACGATGCGGCGCTGCTCGCCGGTGTGACGGCGACGGACGCCGAGGACGGCGATGTTACGGCGTCGCTGCTCGTCGAGGGCATTTCCGGCCGCAATGACGACGGCACGGTGCAGGTCACGTATGCGGCCTTTGACTCCAACCACCATGTGACGAAGGCGACGCGCGCCGTGCGCTACACGGACTATACCGGGCCGCGCTTCGCGCTCACGCAGCCGCTGGTCTGCCGCACGGGCGGCAGCCGCGTCCTGTCAAGCTATGTGACCGCGCACGACAGCGTTGACGGCGACATCTCCGGCCGCGTCAAGATCGCGCTGACCGACGGCAGCTCGCTGGCCATTTCCGGCACGCACACGGCGGAGCTGCGCGTGACCAACAGCCTCGGCGACACGGCGGCCGTGCCCGTTACGGTCGAGGTCTCGGCGGCGGACACGAATCCCGCCGGCATCACGCTCACGGAGTATCTGATCTATCTTCCGGCCGGCGGCAGCTATGCGCCGATGGACTACGTCGCGGGCGTCGGCGGCAGCGACAGCAAAAGCGGCGTCACGGCAAGCTCGACCGTGAACATGAACGAGCCCGGCGCGTATGAGGTGGTCTTCACCTATCGCAGCGGCGGTACCGAGAGCCACACGCGGCAGATCGTCGTGGTGGAATGAGAGGCGGTGGACCGATGGACGAACAGAAAACGCAGACCTCCGCGCAGCCGGAATCCGTTCCGCTGCTGCTGATCGCGCGGGAGCTGTGGCGCAAGCTCGGGCTGATCCTGATGTTTGCCGCCACGATCGCCGCCTGCGGCTACATTGCCGCCACGCTGCTTTACCGCCCCGCATACCAGACGCAGACGACGTTTGTGGTCTCCGTGCGCAATGGCAGCACGGTCTATGCAAACCTCAACACCGCCTCGACGATGGCGGAGACGCTCTCGACGTTTTTTGAGGGCGACGTGATGCGCAAGTGCATCACCAATGACATCGGCGCGGTCAGCGGCACGATCAAGGCCAAGCAGATCCCCGAGACGAACCTACTGACGGTGACGGTCTCCGCGCCCACGCAGCGCGATGCGTACCGCATCACGCAGAGCGTCCTGCGCAACTATAACGAGCAGGCCAATAAGCTCCTCGGCGACGTGGCGCTCGATGTGCTGCGCCGGCCGGCGGTGCCGACTGCACCGGCCAACAGCTCCGGCGCCATGCACACGGCAAAGCTCTGCGGGCTTGCGGGGCTGCTGCTGGCGGCCGTGTATCTGGCGGTGCGCGTGTATCTGCGCGACACGGTCAAGTGCGAGGCGGACGTGGAGCAGAAGCTTGACGCGCGCCTGCTTGCGACCGTGCGCCATGAGAAGAAGCAGAAAACGCTGCGCAACCGCAAAACGAGCATCCTCATCACGAACGCGACGACGGGCTTTGCCTTCGTCGAGACGTTCAAGCGCCTGCGCACGCGGGTGGATTACCTGATGCGCCGTGCGCAGGGCAGGACGATCCTGGTCACCTCCCTGCTCGAGGACGAGGGCAAGAGCACCGTGGCCGCCAATCTGGCGCTGGCCATGGCGCGGCGGCACAAAAACGTCCTGCTCATCGATCTGGACATGAAAAAACCTGCGCTGTACAAGCTGCTCGACCGCCAGCAGGAGAAATTTCTCCCGCTCGAGACGTACCTGTGCGGCGACGCGCCGCTCGGGCAGGTCGTGCGCAAGGACGAGCGCTACGGCATTTATACGATCCTCAGCCGCAAGGGCGTGGGCGACACCGCGCAGCTGCTCGACAGCGCGCGCCTGCACGATCTGCTCGCGCAGATGCGCACGCGCATGGACGTCATCATCATCGACACCCCGCCGATGAGCGCCGGCGGCGACGCCGAGCGCATCGCCGACCTTGCCGACGCGGCCATTCTCGTCGTCCGGCAGGATCAGGCGCCGGTGCGCGCGCTCAACGACTGCATCGACGTGCTGCACCGGTCGGATGCCGAGGTGCTCGGCTGCGTATTCAACAATGCCTATGCCGCGTCCGTCAGCGACCGGCAGAGCTACGGATACGGTTATGGCTACGGCTATGGTCACGGCTATGGCTACGGCGCGCAGACGGAGGAGGACGCATGAACGAAGAGAGACAAGAGAACACCATCCAGATCACGGAGGTGCTGGATCTGTTTGTGCGCAGCCTGCGCCGTGTGTGGTGGGTGTGCCTGCTGCTGATCGCGCTGTGCTCGGCGCTGTTCGGCGGTTATGCCCGCGTGAGCTACCGGCCGCAGTACACGGCCTCGATGACGTTTCTCGTCAACGCCGGCAGCGGCAGCGCGGCGACCGCAGCGCAGATGGCAAAGACGTTTCCGTACATTCTCACGAGCGGCCTGCTTGACGGCAGCGTGCGCGCGGACACCGGCCTGACGGCGCTGCCCGCGATCTCCGCGTCGTCGGAGGAGGGCACGAACCTGTGCACCCTGAGCGTGACCGGCAGCGATGCGCAGCAGTGCTATGATGTGCTGCAGTCGGTCATCGTGCATTATCCGGATGTGGCGGAGCTGGTGGTCGGGCCGACGGAGCTGGTCATGATGGACCAGACCGGCGTGCCGTCGCAGCCGTCGAATCCGTTTTCGTGGCGGCAGCCGCTCATGCGCGGCGCGCTCGTCGGCGTGCTGCTGAGTCTGGCGCTGCTGTATCTGTCCGGCCGCGCGCGGGCGACGGTCATGACCCGCGACGATCTGCAGAAGGTCACGAGCGCGCGCTATCTCGGCGCGCTGCCGGCGGTGCGCGTCAAAAAGCGCAGCCGCACCACCCCGGCAACGCTCTCGGAGGAGCTGGCGCACAGCAGTGCCTACTGCGAGGCCATGCGCATCGTTTCCATGCGCATCGACAAGGCCATGCAGCGCCATGCGTACCGCACGCTGCTCGTCTCGAGCGCCGCGCCCGGCGAGGGCAAGACGACGTTCGTGTGCCAGCTTGCCGATGCGCTCACGCGGCAGGGGCGGCGCGTGCTCGTCGTCGACTGCGACCTGCGCAACCCGTCCGTGCACAAGACGCTCGGCCGGCCGGCGCAGGCCGGGCTCGCGGAGTATCTGGCCGGTGCGGCCGGGCCGGAGCAGATCGTGACGGCACTCGGCAAGGGAAAGCCCGATGTGATCTTCGCCGGCCGACGCGCCGGAACACAGACCGAGCAGCTCGGCGGAGATGCCTTCCGGGCGCTGCTGGATGATCTGCGCGCCCGCTATGACGTCATCCTGCTCGACACGCCGCCCTGCGCCGTCATGACCGACGCGCTCGAGACCGGCGAGTCGGCCGACTGCGCGTTGCTCGTCGTGCGGCAGGGAGTGGCCGGCCGCGCGAGCGTCATCAATGCACTCGCATCGCTGGATGCCTTCGGCGTGCCGGTGCTCGGCTATACGCTCAATGTCTGCACCGGCCGCGGCCGCGGACAGTCCGGCTATGGCTACGGCGGCTACGGCTACGGCGGTTACGGGTATGGCTATGGCTACGGCTATGGCTACGGTTACGGAAAACGGGGAGAAAAAAGCGACGCGGACTGAGTCCGCGCCGGCAGGGGGGGGATACCATGAAAGAAATCAAGCAGCCGTTCAACGCGCAGAAGGCGCTGCGCGTGGCCTGCCTTGTGCTGGCGGATCTGATCCTGATCAATCTGTCGGCGTTTCTGGCGCTCTACATACGGTTTGAATTTGATCTCCAGCTCCTGTGCGAAACGGAGTTTCTGCACAACATGATCGTCTATTCCGGCATCAACTCCGTGTGCACGATCCTGATCTTCTATATCCTGAAGCTGTATAACAGTCTGTGGGAGTTTGCCGGCGTGTCGGAGCTGGTGCGCACGGCCGTGGGCTGCTTTTTCTCGGCGGTGTTTTACATGGTCGGCATGTTCATGCTGCATCTGACCGTGCCGCGCAGCTTCCCGGCCATCTATATGCTCGTTTTGTGCCTGCTGTGCGGGGCGCTGCGCTTTGCCTACCGCTGCGCGCGGCGCACGCGCGTCGGGCTGCACAGTCAGGGCGGCAAGCGCACCATGCTCATCGGCGGCGGTCAGGCCGGCGCCATCGTGCTGCGCGAGTTTCAGACCAGCCCGCGCTCGGAAAACAAGGTCGTGTGCATCATCGACGATGCGCCGAACAAGGTCGGCAGCTATCTGCGCGGCGTGAAGATCGTCGGCGGCCGCAGCAGCATCCCCGCGATGGCGGAAAAGTACGACGTTGACGAGATCATCCTTGCCATCCCGTCGGCCTCCCGGCGGGAGAAGCTGCAGATCCTCAGTTACTGCCACGACACGTCCTGCACCCTGCGCACCCTGCCCGGCATCTGCCAGCTCGCCAACGGCGAGGTGCGCATCGAGCAGATCCGCGAGGTGGACATCGAGGACCTGCTCGGCCGCGAGACGGTGAAGATCGACCTCGACGAGGTCGCGGCCTACATCACCGGCAAGACCGTGCTCGTCACGGGCGGCGGCGGCAGCATCGGCAGCGAGCTCTGCCGTCAGGCGGCGGCGCAGCGGCCGAAGCGGCTCATCATTTTCGATATCTACGAGAATAACGCCTACGACATCCAGATGGAGCTGCGGCGCACGCATCCGGAGCTGGATCTGGTCGTGCTCATCGGCTCCGTGCGCGACCGCGAGCGCGTCATGCAGGTCTTTGACCGCTACCGGCCGGATCTCGTGTGCCATGCGGCGGCGCACAAGCACGTGCCGCTCATGGAGACGTCGCCGTTTGAGGCCATCAAGAATAACGTCTTCGGCACGTATAACGTCGCGCAGGCGGCGGATCGCTTCGGCACGCAGCGCTTCATCCTCATCTCGACGGACAAGGCCGTCAACCCCACAAATGTCATGGGGGCATCCAAGCGCCTGTGCGAGATGATCGTGCAGATGATCAACGACCGCTCGGCCACCGAGTATGTCGCCGTGCGCTTCGGCAACGTCCTCGGCTCGGCCGGCAGCGTCATCCCGCTCTTTCGCAAGCAGATCCGCAGCGGCGGCCCCGTCACGGTCACGGACAAGCGCGTCATCCGCTATTTCATGACCATTCCCGAGGCGGTGCAGCTCATTTTTCAGGCGGGCGCGTATGCCCGCGGCGGCGAGATCTTCGTGCTCGACATGGGTGAGCCCGTGTGCATCGACGATCTGGCGCGCAATATGATCCGCCTGTCCGGTTTCGAGCCGGATGTCGATATTCCCATCGAGTACACCGGCCTGCGCCCTGGCGAGAAGCTCTATGAGGAGCTGCTGCTCAGCGGCGAGGGCATGCAGAAGACGAAGAACGATCTGATCTACATCGGCCACGAGATCGCCTTTGATCCCGCTGCCTTTGAGGAGGATCTCATGCTGCTGCGCGCCATCCCGGAGACGGATGAGCCCGCGCTGCGCGCAAAGCTGCGCGAACTGGTGCCGACGTTCCACGCGCCGGACGGACAGACCCTGCCGCAGGAAGCTACGGTGGGATGAAAAGGAGATGTCAGGATGTCTGAGCGAATCTATCTCGCCTCGCCGCATATGGGCGGCAGTGAGCGCCGGTATGTGGATCTGGCGTTCGATACAAACTGGATCGCGCCGCTCGGCGCAAACGTCACGGGCTTCGAGCAGGATCTGCAGCAGTACCTCGGCGCGGGCTGTGTCACGGCGCTGTCCGCCGGGACGGCGGCACTGCATCTGGCGGTGCGGCTCGCGGGTGTGCAGCGCGGCGACCGGGTCTTTTGCCAGAGCCTGACGTTTTCGGCCTCGGCAAACCCGATCGTCTATGAGGGCGGCGAGCCGGTGTTTCTCGACTCCGAGCCCGACACATGGAATCTCGACCCCGAGACCGTCGAGGCGGCCATCGCGCGCTTCGGCGTGCCGAAGGCGCTCATCGCCGTGCATCTCTACGGAATGCCCGCTAAGCTCGACGCCATCCGCAGTCTGTGCGACGTGCACGGGATCACGCTCATCGAGGATGCGGCCGAAGCGCTCGGCTCGGTGTACCACGGGCAGAAATGCGGCACGTTCGGGCACTACGGCGTGCTGTCGTTCAACGGCAACAAGATCATCACGACCTCCGGCGGCGGCGCGCTCGTCTGCCGGGAGGAGGCGGATGCGCAGCACGCGCTCAAAATGGCCACGCAGGCGCGTGAGCCGGTCGCGTGGTATGAGCACACCGAGCTCGGCTACAACTACCGCATGAGCAACATCTGCGCCGGCATCGGCCGCGGGCAGATGGAGGTGCTCGAGCAGCGCGTGGCGCAAAAGCGTGCCATCCATGACCGCTACCGTGAGGCGCTGGCCGGCCTGCCGCTGCAGCTTCCGGCCGAGCCGGAGGGCGTGCGCAGCAACCGCTGGCTCACGGCGGCGCTGCTCGCGCCGGACTGCGGCGTCACGCCGGGGCGGATCATCGCGGCACTGGCCGAGCGCAACATTGAGGCGCGGCATATCTGGAAGCCCATGCATCTGCAGCCGGTGTTTCGCGACTGCGCGTTTGTGCAGACGGCGGCGCAGTCTGTCGCCGAGGATGTTTTTGCGCGCGGCGTCTGTCTGCCGAGTGACACGAAGATGACGCCCGAGCAGCAGGCGCAGGTCTGCGCCGTCATTCGCGGCCTGTTTTGAGCGGAGGGAACGATGGGACGCATTTATGAGACGTATGTCAAGCGCGCGCTCGACGTGGCGCTCTCCGGCTGCGCGCTCGCGGCACTCTCGCCGGTCATGGGCGTGACGGCGCTGCTCGTGCGCTGCAAGCTCGGCAGTCCGGTCATTTTCCATCAGGATCGGCCGGGCAAGGATGAGCAGATCTTCCGCCTGTACAAGTTCCGTACCATGACGGATGCGCGCGGAGCGGACGGCGAACTGCTGCCGGATGCGCAGCGGCTCACGCCGTTTGGCCGCCGCCTGCGCAGCACGTCGCTCGACGAGCTGCCGGAGCTGTGGAACATTCTGCGCGGCGATATGTCGATCGTCGGGCCGCGGCCGCTGTTGGTCAAATATCTGCCGTATTACACGCAGACCGAGCGCCGCCGCCATGCCGTGCGCCCCGGTCTGACCGGGCTTGCGCAGGTCAACGGCCGCAATGCCCTGCGCTGGGAAGACCGCTTTGCCTATGATGTGGACTATGTGGATCACATCAGCTTCGCGCTGGATGCAAAGATCGTGCTGATGACGCTGCGCTGCGTGTTCAGCCGGGAAGGCATCAGCGCCGAGGGCAGCGCGACGATGGAGGCATTTACGGGAACGGCAAAGCATCCGGAGGAAGTGCAATGAACATTTTATTCTGCAGCGCCGGACGGCGCGTTGAGCTGCTCAAGGACTTTCGCAAGTCCATGGATGACGGTGACAGAATTGTTGCCGCTGATTTGTCCGAGCTGGCACCGGCTCTGTATGTCGCGGACGCGCATTACCTTGTGCCGCGCATTGATGATCCGACTTATCTGGACACGATCCTGTCCATTTGCCGCAAGGAAAAGATCGACGCTGTCACGACGCTGATCGATCCGGAGATCGTGCTGCTGGCTCAGAACCGCGAGTGCTTCGAGCAGATCGGTGTAGAGGTGCTTGCACCCTATGCGGAGACGGCGGAGCTGTGCTTCGATAAGTTCAAGATGTCGCGGTTTCTTGCCGCGCACGGTATTCCGACGCCGGATACGTGGGGCGATTACGCCTCCGCAATGGCTGCCGTTGCAGCCGGAGAGCTTGCGTTTCCCGTGTTTGTTAAGCCGAGGACGGGCAGCGGCAGCGTGGGCGCACGCAAGGTGCACGATGCCGACACGCTCAAGGCGCTGTGTCAGGCAGACCCCTCGCTGATTATTCAGCGGCTGATGACCGGCGATCTGGACGCCGATGTGTATATTGATACGATCAGCCATAAGGCGGTTTCCGCATTTTCCAAACGTAAGCTGGAGACGAAGATCGGCGGAGCAAGCAAGACGGTCTCGTTCAAGGACGAGGCGCTGTTTGCTTTCATTCAGCAGATCACGCAGCTGCTGAAATTCAACGGTCCTGTGGACATGGATTTCTTCTTCCAAGACGGCTTGTACTATCTCTCGGAGATCAATCCGCGCTTTGGCGGCGCCTATCTGCACGCTTATGGGGCGGGTGTAGACTTCGTCAAGCTCATCAAGAATAACCTGAACGGCGCGCAGAACACGCCCGTATTCGGAGATTATGAAGAAAACATTGTGATGATGATGTATGACAGTGTGGTCATCACAAAACTGGATAAGGTGGAATGACAAAGCCATGCAGATCCTGATCTTGGCCAACCACAGCGGTGGACTGTATGATTTTCGCAAAGACCTGATTGCCGCACTCAAACAGCACGCAGAGGTATCTGTTGCAGTGCCCCACAATGACCGGTGGGATGAATTGCAGGCGCTGGCTGACCGTGTGATCGAGCTGCCCATCGACCGGCGCGGCATGAACCCTGCGCGCGATGCAAAGCTCCTGGGGCAGTACCGCGCGATCTTGAAGCGGCTCCGCCCGGATCTGGTGCTGACCTACACCATCAAGCCGAACATCTACGGCGGTCTTGTCTGCCGCGAGCTGCATATTCCCTATGCCGTCAACATCACCGGCCTCGGCAGCGCGATCGAAAACGGCGGCTGGCTCAAGCGGTTTGTGCTGGCGCTGTACAAGCCGGCGCTTGCGGGCGCGCGCGTGGTGTTTTTCGAAAACGCCGGAAACCGCGACACCCTTGTCGCCGCCGGCGTTGTGCCGCAGGGACGCGACGTGGTGCTCAGCGGTGCGGGCGTCAATTTGGAGGATTATCCGTCTCAGCCCTACCCGCAGGAGGGGGCGGTACGCTTCCTCTTTGTCGGGCGCGTCATGCATGAAAAGGGCGTGGACGAGCTGTTTTCCGCGGCGCGGCGGCTCAAGCGCGCGTATGGCGACGGCGTGGAGTTTCACATCGTCGGCTCGTTTGAGGAAGGCTACAAGCCCCTTATGGAAGAGCTTGAGCAGGCCGGCGTGGTCAAGTACCACGGCTATCAGTCGGACATGAAGCGCTTTTACGCCATGGCGGACTGTGTCGTGCTGCCCTCTTACCACGAGGGTATGTCCAACGTTCTGCTGGAGGCTGCCGCCTCCGGCCGTCCGCTCATCACGAGCGACATCCCCGGCTGCCGCGAGGCGGTCGAGCCCGGCGTGAGCGGGTATCTGTGCCCCGTGCGCGATGCGGACGCGCTCTGCGCCGCAATGCGGCGGTTTCTCGAGCTGCCCCCTGCGCAGCGGGCGGCGATGGGCTGCCGCGGGCGCGAGCGGATGGAGCGGCAGTTTGGCAAGACCGCCGTCGTGGCGGAGACGATCAAACATCTGGAGATCTGAAATGCGAGATTTAGTCATTGTCATGCTCATAGCGATCGGTCTGGCGTGGTGCGCTGACCACGTGGCGGTCAGACCGCTGCAGCCCGGCCGGCGGCACCGGCTGATTTTCTGCACACTGCTGATCGTCATCCTGCTTGCGGGCTTTGCGGGTCTGCGGACGCGCTGCAACGACACCGGCGCTTACCGGCACAGCTATGAGCTGATTTCCAAGAGCTTCTTGGATGACTCCGACAAGAGCATTGGCGCAAACCCGCTCTTCAACTGGGTGAATTACCAGCTGAAGATGCGCGGCGTCTCCACGCAGAATTTCCTGATGTTCTGGGCGTTTCTGACCGTCGCGTGCTATGTTGTTTTTGTGCATAAGCTTTCTGCGAATTACCCGCTGACGGTCTTTTTGCTCTTTACCACCGGCTGCTACACGTTCGCCTTTGCCGGCATCAAGCAGGCTGCGGCCGTGGGCATTGCGGTGATCTCAGTGCTGTTCGCACTGCGTAAAAAGTGGATCCCCTATGTGCTGGGGGTGCTCATTGCGACGCTGATCCATCCCTATTCTCTGATGTATCTGCTGGTGCCGCTGCTGGAGTTCCGGCCGTGGACGAAAAATACTTACTGGATGCTGGCGCTGTTTCTGGCGGCCGGATTTCTGCTGCGGCCGCTGGTCGGTACGGTGGTCAGCATCACGACGATGCTCGGCGAGGAGTATACGGTCTCGTCCTTCACGGGCGAGGGCGTCAACATTTTCCGCGTGCTCGTCTGCAATGTGCCGCTCGTGCTGTCGTATCTTTACCGGGACAAGCTGTTTGCCGACAGCTCCAGGGCGGAAAATCTGGTTGTGAACCTGACGATGCTCAACGGCGCGATCATGTTTGTCGGCCTGTTCGGCACGGCAAATTACTTTGGGCGTCTGGCTAATTACTTTTTGATTTTTCAGTCGCTGTCGCTGCCGTGGATGCTCAAAAAGATCGGCGGCAGAGACCGGAAGCTGCTGACGCTGCTGATGGTTGTCGGCTACGCGGCGTATTTTTATTATGCCAATGTTCTTGCGATTCCGTTTGATCAGGACTTCGCGCGGCTGACCGTTGCAGAGTATTTTGCGCAGTTGGGGGGATGAGGGATGAGTCCAATTCGGGTCTTGCAGGTCGTAACGCATATGGAGCGCGGCGGTCTGGAGTCCATGCTCATGAATTATTACCGCCATATTGACAGAGAGAAGATCCAGTTTGATTTTCTGGTACACCGTCAGGAGCGGGCGGCGTTTGATGATGAGATTGAGGCTCTTGGCGGTAGGATCTACCGCTTGCCGCGTCTTGTGCCATGGAGCAAAAGCTATTTATCTGCGCTGAATCGCTTCTTTGATGAACACACGGGATACAAGGTGGTTCATGTCCATCAGGATTGCCTGAGCTCCGTCATTTTGAAGGCGGCCAAGCAGCATGATGTCCCGGTTCGGATTGCACACAGTCACAGTGCTAATCAGGATAAGAATTTGAAATATCCCATCAAGCTGTGGTATAAGCGGAGCATCCCTGAATATGCGACCAATCTTTTCGCCTGCGGCAAAGATGCGGGCGATTGGATGTTTGGTGGAGCATCATATCAGATCATCAACAATGCTATAGATGTTGCGGCTTACTCCTATGACCCAACCAAGCGCCAAGAAATGCGGCGGCAGCTTGGCCTTGAAAACGAATTCACGATTGGTCATGTTGGGCGATTTAATCAGCCTAAAAACCACCCGTTCCTCCTTGATTTCTTTGCCGTGCTGCTGAAAAAAGAGCCCGACGCGGTTCTGCTTCTGGTCGGTGGTGGGGCGGATATGCCGAAAATTCAGGCTAAGGCGCAGGAGCTTGGTATCGCGGAGCGCGTTCGCTTCTTGGGAGTGCGCAGTGATGTCGCCGACCTGATGCAAGCTATGGATGTGTTTGTGTTTCCGTCGTTGTACGAGGGCTTGCCGGTCACCATGGTCGAGGCACAAGCGGCGGGGCTGCCATGCATTATCTCTGATAAGGTTCCTCCCGAGTGCATCCTGACTGAGGGCTTGGTGAATATCATGCCTCTGTCCGCGAGTCCGGAGGCTTGGGCGGAGAAGATTCTTGCGAAGCGAGCGATCCCGCGAACGGATCGCCGAGCGGAAATTGCCGCGCACGGGTTTGATGTCAGCACAGAAGCTGTGAAGCTACAGGAGTTTTATTTGAACGCTGTTCAAGGAGATGCATAATGTCCATAGATCTTATAAGAATCTGCGGCGCTTTCTTCATCTTCCTTTGTCATGCGTGCAATGAATCTGGCAGCGTGGTTGGAGGAATGCTGGGGCAGATCTTCAATGTTGGAGTCCCGATATTCTTTATTTTGTCTGGATATCTACACGGTCAGAAAGAGACACCAAAGAACAAACTGAAGTGGTATGGGAGAAAGCTGCATCGATTGTTGCTCCCGCTTTATATATTTGTCGCTGCACTGGCTGCCGCTTATTTAGCTGCCGGTCTGCCTATTGATTTGTCTATCTGGGGACAGACAATCATTCCAATTTGTGGCTTGACACAAAAGTATATACCCGGTTGTGGGCAGTTATGGTTTTTGACGCATCTTTTGATTTGCTACCTTTTAACGCCGTTGCTACAGGAGCATACCCGGCTGGGGAAACGCGGAATTGTTTTGATGTCGGCAATCTGGCTTGTTGTTTGTGTGCTGCTGGCCTACACGGTTCTTCCGATTTGGTGCACGCTGCTAAACTCGCTTCTGAGTTATGCTGTTGGGTTCTATGTTTTACCGCAGCTTTTGCTTCGGAAACATCATTACGGTCTGCTTTTGGGCACTGCACTCCTTTCTTGCTGCTGCCGTTTAGTATTCCGCCACTTTTTTGACGGAACACCCTTCTACAACTCTGTCGCAACGGAATTATGCTCCTTGGTTCTCGCGCTATCAATCATAGTATTTTTGTTTCAGATCGGAGAATTGTTTGATACGGTAGAAAATTCCTCAGTGAAATCATGTGTTGCCGCGTTAAGTAAGAAAACCTACGAGTTCTATCTTGTACACTACATTTTCTTGACCGGGCCGTTAAAGATGCAAAACTTCCAGAGTGCTTTTCTCAACATGGCCGTTGCCTTTTTGCTGTCGTTAGTACTAAGTGAATTTGTTTTCCAAGCAGAAAAAATGATATTAAAAAGAAGTGAGTTATTGCATGGCAATTCTAAAAAGAATTCTTTTGCTCCTGAACCGCGAGGTTCCCACCGAGGCCCTGATTAACCGTGGAATGATGGTTGGCGAGAATTTCAACCGTCAGCAAGGCTGTTTCCTTGATCCGTCGCATTGTTTTCTGATCGCGATCGGCGATGATGTGACGATGAGTATCCGCGTGACGGTTATGGCGCATGATGCCAGCACGAAGAAAACCCTTGGATACACCAAAATTGGTCAGGTACATATTGGCAACCATGTTTTTATAGGAGCTAATGCTACCATTTTGCCCGGCGTGACGATCGGAGATTATGCTGTGATCGGTGCTGGCAGCATTGTTGCGCATGACGTGCCAGCAAGGACAGTTGTTGCCGGTGTTCCGGCCAAGGAAATTTGCGGTGTGGACGAGTATGTCGCGCGGTTTCAATCTCAAATGGACGAAGCAAACACGTTTGGGGATGAGTACCGCATGGGATATGGTCTTGACGAAAGCAGGAAGAAGGAACTCCTTGCCGCTACAGATGGAAAGATTGCCTTCATCAGATAAGTAAGGGACTTGAATGTAACCATGCCGAAGATAACTGTTTTTACACCGACATATAATCGAGCTTATATCTTGCCCAAGTGCTATGAAAGCCTGAATCATCAGACCTGCAAGAACTTCGAGTGGCTGATTATCGATGATGGCTCAACAGACCATACAAAAGAGCTTGTCGCAGAATGGCAGGAGCGCGAAAACGGATATCCCATTCGCTATATCTATAAAGAGAATGGCGGCCTGCACACAGGATATAACACCGCCATTGCAAATATGGAAACGGAACTGTCCGTATGTATCGACTCTGACGATTCTATGCCAGAGGATGCAATAGAGCGTATTCTCACTGGATGGCAAAAGGTAAAAGACAGTGGTGCGGCAGGGCTGGTTGGCTTGGATGTGGATCAGAATGGAAACCTGATTGGTAAAAGACTGCCGGACAGTGAACTGATCAACGCGGCATCCTTGCTTTGTGTTCCGGGTATGGGCGACAAAAAATATGTTGTGCGTAATGACTTGCTGCGTACCGTGGCTCCGATGCCTGTGTTTGCTGGCGAGAAAAACTTTAATCCACACTACTTGATCATTAAGTTGTCCAAACAGTATCGGTTTCATCCTGTCAACCAGTGCTTTTGCTTGGTTGAATACCAGTCTGACGGCATGACGGCGAATATCTGGAAGCAATATGTCAATAGCCCGCACAGCTTTGCAGAGCTTCGGCGGGCGATTATGGATGTGCCGGGGCTGACTTGGCAGTATCGGATCAAGAATATCATTCACTACTGCTCCAGCAGCCAACTTGCGGGCAACAAAAACTATATCCGGGAATCCCCTAAAAAGCTGCTGACGGCGCTGTGTACACCAGCGGGATGGCTGCTGACGGGGTATATCAGGAGAAAGGCGGGACACTGAAATGCAGCCTATGCACATCGTATATTCCAGTGATGATAACTACGCACAGCATATGGGCGCATCAATTTACTCGCTGCTTTCTCATAATGCCGATTCAGAGATAGTCATTTATGTGATTGACAACGGTATTTCCTCTGATAGCAAAGAAAAGCTTCAGCAGATCGTTAGGCAATTCCCGCTTTCACAGCTTCAGTGGGTTGATTTTTCCAAGTGGAGTGAGAAATTGACGCTAAATATGGAGTGGCCTATTTCACTAAGTTCCTATGGCCGTTTATTTATTGGAAGTATGCTTCCTGAGGATGTTTCCCGTTGCTTATATCTGGATTGTGACATGATCATCTGTGATTGTATAGATGAACTTTGGAATAGGGATATGCGCGGATGTACCATTGCGGCTGTGCAGGATACGGTCAGCCGAGAAACAAAAGAAAGTATCGGTGCGCATTGTGGGGAAAAGTACTTTAATGCGGGCCTTTTGCTGATCGATCTCAATAAATGGCGAAGCACCGATGTGGAGCAGGCGTGCCTTGATTTCATTGCACAGCACCAAGGGAGTGTTACACACCATGATCAGGGTGTGTTGAATGGGCTTTTCCATCAGGACGTTTCTATCCTTCCGTTAAAATACAATGTTATGACGATCCATTACATAATGAGTTGTGCCAAAATCTTAAAGTACTTTCATGAAGAAAGCCCATTTTACAGTGAAGAAGAGATCGCACAGGCAAAAGCACATCCTGTTGTACTCCACTATACACCCAGCTTTACAAGTCGACCTTGGGTGCGGACTTGCCACCACCCACTGAAAAAGCTGTATTGGGATGCCGTGGAAAAGACGCCGTGGGCTGGAGCACAGCCAATAAACGACACAAGCAAGTGGTATGTAAGGCTGATCAACTGGCGATATAGAACTTTTTGACTAGGAGAACATCTTTATGGAGCGAGTAACTCTGCTTGACACATCTGTTGGAACAACAAATCTTGGCGATGAAATCATTATGCGTTGCTTCCGCGAAGAGATGCGGACTTTCTTGGAAAAGTATTTCGTCCTCACTGCTCCCACACATTTAAGGAGTTTCTCTGTGATGCAGAATGTTGGCCGCTTACCCGATTCTGCGGGCGAAATTTCCAATTCAAAATATAAGTTTGTCTGTGGAACTAATTTGCTTTCTCCCAATTTGCTCCACAGGAGCAACCAATGGGATTTGAGTTTGTTGACATGCAAACCTTTTAGGAATTCAGTCCTTGTGGGTGTAGGTGATACCGCCTTTTTGAATAGCGGCCTGTCAGGAGCATATACGAGGGCTATATATCAAAAAGTACTAAGCAAGGAGCATGTCCACAGTGTTCGCACAGAACAGGCAAAAGAGTCACTAAACAAGTTGGGGTTCAAGGCATTAAATACGGGATGCCTTACATTGTGGAAGCTTAATCCTGACTTTTGCGGCGATATTCATCGCAGGAAAGGTGAGGTGGCAGTAGTTTCACTAACAGACTACAACAGAGATCCGCAAAGAGATAGGATGTTGATTGATGTTGTTCGGAACAATTATTAGACTGTTTTCTTTATGCCGCAAGGCATTTACGATAGGGACTATTTGCTGTCGATTTATACAGGGGGGGCATAAATCAGTTGCCTCCATGCGTTGATAGCTACGAAGAATTATTGAATTCTGACATTGAAATTGACTATATCGGGACGCGGTTTCATGGAGGCGTATTTGCAATGCGTCACAAAGCAAGGTGTATTATCATTACGCTGGATGAGCGGATGACCGCTATGCAAAGCAGCGTTGCTAATAATTGCATTCCGAGAAGCAAACTCGATACAGAACTTGAAGAAAAAATCAATTCTGAATTTGATACCAAGGTCAATGTGGATTTCTCGGCAATAGAAGAATGGAAAGCACAGTTTGATTAAATGAAAAAACGTATCCTTATCATTCATTTTAATATGGAGCTTGGCGGAGCAGAGAGCAGTTTGCTCGGTTTGCTTGACACGATAGACTACAGCAAGTACGCAGTGGACTTGTTCTTGTTAAGTCACTCTGGTGAGTTTATGCCGCTGATCAATGAGCATGTGAATCTGCTTCCAGAGAATTCAAGCTACAAGGCGCTCACGCAGCCAATCTCTGCTAATCTGCGTAACGGAAATATCGGAATCGCATTCGCGCGTTGTTATGCCAGAATGCGCTCGGCGTTGTCTCGTGGAGCTTTGCGTTTCCCACACAACTACAAGCAGTATTTTCATAAGTTGAGCATGCCGTATTTGCCCAACATCCCCGGAGAATATGATTTAGCAATAAGCTTCAACGATCCGCATTATATCATTGGAGAAAAGGTAAACGCGAAAGTCAAACTTGCATGGTTCCATACCGATGCATCTCGTATCCAATTTTGCGACAACATAGAAAAAGAGATGTGGGGAATGTCCGACTATGCGATCAATGTCTCTGAAAATTGCAAAGCTGCTTTTGACAAAGCACATCCATATCTAAGTCGATTCCACTCGTTGTTGATCGAAAATATATTGTCGAAAGCATTTGTTCTAAAGCGTAGCGTGGCTTTTGATCCTTTAGCTGAAATTGGCTGTGGTGATAGTTTAATGCTGTTATCTGTCGGCCGCTTTTCGGAACAAAAAAATTTCGACAATGTGCCGGATATCTGCCGCCGTCTGGTGGCGGACGGCCTTGATGTGAAGTGGTATCTCATCGGCTACGGCGGCAGCGAGGCGCTGATCCGCCAGAAGATCCATGATGCCGGCATGCAGGAGCGCGTCATCATCCTCGGCAAAAAGGACAACCCATACCCCTATATGCGCGCCTGTGATCTGTATGTGCAGCCGTCGCGCTACGAGGGCAAGGCCGTCACCGTGCGCGAGGCTCAGCTTCTCGGCAAGCCGGTCGTCATCACGGACTACGCTACCTCCGCCAGTCAGCTGGCCGACGGCGTGGACGGCGTGATCGTCCCGATGGACAATGCCGGCTGCGCCGCCGGAATTGCCGCGCTGCTGCGCGACCCGGAGCGGATGCAGCAGCTGTCGGAAAACTGCGCAAAGAGAGATTATACAAACAGCGCGGAGGTCGAAAAGATCTACGCGCTGATGGAGGACTGACCCCATGATCCCCAAGATCATTCACTACTGCTGGTTTGGCCGCGGCGAAAAGCCGGAGCTTGCCAAGAAGTGCATCGCCAGTTGGCGCCGATTCTGCCCGGATTTTGAGATCCGCGAGTGGAATGAGGACAACTGTGATTATCTCGCCATGCCCTTCATGGCGGAGGCGTATGCCGCGAAGAAGTACGCCTTCGTGTCCGACGTCATGCGCCTGATCGTGCTGGAGCAGTACGGCGGCGTGTACTTCGACACCGACGTGGAGGTGCTGCGGGACATTTCGCCGCTGCTGGATGACGAAGGATTCATTGGGTTCGAAAATGCCCAGCATGTCAACAGCGGTCAGGTCGTGGCCGCTGAGGCGCATCACCCGGTGATTCAGGCGATGATCGAGGAATATAAAAAGCTGCACTTCACCAATGCGGACGGAAGTGCGACGCCCGTGGGCTGTCCGCGGCTGAACACGGATGTGATGGAACGCTTCGGCCTTGTGCGCAACGGGCAGGAGCAGCTGGTCGCCGGGATCCATGTCTATCCGGCGGACTACTTCAACCCGCTGGACAGCGTAACGGGCAAGCTGACAAAAACGGAGAACACCTACTCGATCCACTGGTATTCCATGAGCTGGCTGCCGCAGCACAAACAGATGCGGGCGCGAGTGGGGCGGATCATAAGGAGACTTACGAAAAAGGTCAAGCTATGAAAATATGTACGATCACCTGTCACGATGTGTATAATGCCGGAGCGTCATTGCAGGCCTATGCGCTGCAGACGTATTTGAAATCGCTCGGCCACGACGTGAGAATCATCGACTACAAGCCGGATTATCTGTCACAGCATTACCGGCTGGACGTTGTTGCAAACCCAAAATATGACAAGCCGCTCCTGAAGCAGGCGTATCTGCTGGCGAAGCTGCCGGGACGGCTGCGTTTGCTGTCGCGCAAAGAAGCATTTGACCGCTTTACGGCTGCGCACCTTGACCTGACCGCGCGCTATGCCTCCAACGAAGAGCTGAAGGCCAATCCTCCCGTGGCGGACGTTTTCTTCGCCGGGAGCGACCAGATCTGGAATCCGCTGTTTCCCAACGGAAAAGACCCCGCGTTTTATCTGGACTTTGTGCAGCGCGGCACGCGCGCTGCTTACGCAGCCAGTTTCTCCGTGGATGATTTTCCGGAGGCGCTGCGTGCTGTCACGGCGGGGTATTTGAAGCGCTTTGGTTATGTTGCGGTTCGGGAAAAATCCGGTCTTGCGATTTTGCACTCGCTTGGTGTTGAAGATGCCGTATCGGTTCTCGACCCTGTGTTTCTGCTTGACCGGGCGCAGTGGGAGACCATGGCCGTGCGGCCGGAACACTGCGATGCGCCGTATCTTCTGGTGTATGCCTTTGATAACGACGCCACGATCCGGGGGCTGGCTGAGCGGATCGCCGCCGAGCGCGGCCTGCGGATCTATTCGGTATTTGACCTTCCGTATGCCGAGCGCTGCTTCGCGCTTGATGGGCCGGAGGTGTTTTTGGGCTTGATACAGAATGCGGCCTTTGTGCTGTCGAACTCTTTTCACGCCACGGCGTTTTCGGTTATCTTCGAACGGGAGTTCGCGGTCGTAGAGCGCACGGAGCAGCTCAATTCGCGGATGCGGGACTTCACTGCGCTGCTCGGCCTACCTGAGCGCATGGTGACAGCGGAGCGCGCCCTTCCGCCGGATGTGGACTGGGCGGTTGTGCGCTGCCGCCTGACGGCTGAGATCGATAAGTCGAAGGCGTATATTGATAAAGTGCTGAGGGATGGGGAGCGATGAAGAAGCGCATTTTGTTTGTGATTAATTCCATGGGTTGTGGTGGCGCAGAAAAAAGTCTGCTGTCGCTGCTCACTCTGCTCGATTTTGAAAAATATGATGTGACACTGCAAATGCTTCGCCGCGGTGGTATGTTTGAGCAATTGCTGCCGCCTGAGGTTCACGTTCGAAAAGAATTGGACTATACGGCTTTTTGCAGCCAGAGTATGGCGAAGCAACTGCTCTCGTTTGATTTTAGACGTCTTGCAGCCAGAGTACAGACAAGTATATTTCTGCGCCGGAACGTAAAAGCAGGGCGTCCGCTGCATGATGCGCAGGCTTACTGGAAGTATTCGGGAGCGGCGTTTGACCCACTGTCGGAACTGTATGATGTAGCTGTTGCATGGGGGCAAGGGACGCCGACACATTTTGTAGCAGAAAAAGTGAAGGCAAAGAAAAAGCTTGCGTGGGTTAATGCAGATTATGAAAAGGTTGGTCATAATAAAGAGTTTGACCGAGCATATTATGCGGCGTTTGAAAAAATTGTTTGTGTTTCGGATAAACTCTGTCAGACATTACGAACAGTCTTTCCAGAGTATGCAACAAAAATGGAAACAATTTATGATATTAATAATGCCGCAATGATTACTTCTATGGCTAATCAACCCTGCGATTTGCCGAGGCATCATAATTTGACGCTGGTTACGGTGGGGCGCCTTGTGCCACAGAAAGGTTACGATATTGCTGCAAAAGCCGCATGGCTGCTGAAGAAACGTGACATCAAGTTCCACTGGTATATTGTCGGTGACGGAGATAGAAGCGCTATTGAAAAGGACATTGCTCGATATGAGATTGGTGATTGCTTTACGCTGTTGGGCGCGAAAGAGAATCCCTATCCCTATATGAAAGCAGCAGATATCTATGTCCAGACCTCTAAATTTGAAGGTTATTGCCTGACCCTCGCGGAAGCACGTATGCTGAATATTCCTTGTGTGACTACGAACTTTGATGTGGTGTATGCGCAGATGATCAACGGCGAAAATGGCCTTGTGGTCGAAATGAATGCGGAGGCCGTTGCGGATGGGATTACTCGCTTGGCGATGGATTCTGAGCTATATCAGCACATTAAACGCTTTCAAGAGCGGGAGAAAAAAGGCAATGTAGAAGAAATAGAGAAGTTTTATGCATTGGTGGAGAAATGATATGGGCAGAAATCGAGTGTGTTATTTTGACGTTCTCCGTGTTGTATCTATCTTTTTCGTAATCGTCGTTCATGTTACGAGCGCGGGGATGAAACTCTGCGCACCTGTGACTGCTGTTTGGCGTGTGAATTGGTTGGTCAATAGTATTTCTCGATGGGCGGTTCCAGTGTTCTTTATGGTCAGTGGAGCGCTGTTCCTTGAGCCAAGTAGGGAACTAACACTAAAGAAACTGTATAAGAAAAACATCCTACGTATCGTTGTTTGCATCATCGTATGGGGATTTCTTTACTCGTTACTGGATCAATACATTTATGGAACGCTTTCCGCTAAAAGCGCTCTGGTTGCCGTGTATGGAATCGTTACCGGGAATACTGGCTATCACCTGTGGTTTCTTTATACGCTACTTATGCTTTACATTGCTGTACCCCTTTTTCGGTTAATCACTGGCAACGCATCAAAGAGGCAATTGGAGTATGCTTTGGCTATGTGGGGAATGTTTTCACTGCTGATGGGTCAAATCAATTGCTTCGCATCCGATATGGGGCTTGGCACAGATTTTTTGCCGTTTTCTCCGTTTGTAATAACGGGATACGGTGGCTATTTCCTGCTTGGGTATTATTTGAAGTCATATCCGTTACACGGGAATGTAAAGAAAGCTGGCTATATTCTGGCGGCTGTGTCAGTGTGCGTCATCATCTTTGGAAAAATGCTTCTTTTTTTCGTCTTTGAAAAGGAAACGGCTGCTTTTGAATTGCCATTAGGTGTTTTTTCGTGCTTGCTTGCAGTGGTGATATTCACAATAGCACAGAATCTTCGAATTTCAGACAGCGCTTCACGGATATTGGAGTTCTTGGGACAGCGCGTGTTTGGAATTTACTTAACGCATGTATTTTTTGTTTCTCTGGTCTATCATATTTGGAATGTAAAGCCTGACTATTGTCAGCCTGTGCTGGCGGTCTTCATTTCTTCTGTCGGTATCTTTGGGGCATCACTTTTCGTCTCGTGGATACTGTCAAAAATCCCGCTGCTGCGGAGGCTAGTATAGACTATGAGTATGTCAAACGCAAAGAAAAGCGTGTACAATATGATTACAAGCATTTTAGGGCAGGTAATTACGATTGCTATGGGGATAGTAATACCTCGGCTTGTGCTTGTTAATCTGGGGTCGGAAAACAATGGACTGCTTAGCTCGATAACTCAGGTCTTAGGGTACGCCAGCCTTTTAGAAGCAGGCGTTGGTTTGGCTTCATTGCAAGCGCTCTATAAACCGATTGCAGAAGAAGATAAGCCTACTGTTAATGCTATTATGTCTGCAACCAATCTATATTACAGACGTACTGGTATTGCCTATCTTCTGCTCGTGCTTTTTTTGTCAGCACTTTACCCAATCATAATTAAAACAACTATACCCTATAAGACAGTAGCGCTTGTCGTGCTTATCAGTGGTTTGCCCGGTGTGGTGAACTATTATTTTCAGGGCAAGTACAAAATTCTATTGCAAGCAGAAGGCAAAACCTACATCATTACGAACCTTACAACGCTTATCGGCATTGTTACAAGTATTGGGAAAATCCTGCTGCTACAGTTTGGGTTCGGAGTTGTTGCCGTCCAGACTATGTATTTAGTACTCAGCTTGGTTCAGATGTTGTATATTTCATACTACATAAAAAAGAACTATTCATGGATGGATTTAACAGCTGCGCCCGCTTACGACAGGCTTTCCCAAAGAAATTCTGTATTGGCGCATCAGCTTTCTGGGACGGTATTCAGCAGTACAGATGCTTTCGTGCTATCTATTTTTTGCGGACTAAGCGTAGTAAGTGTATACTCCATGTATGCACTGCTTTTTGGAATGGTTGGAACGCTTCTTTCTAATATTGCTGGGAGCATTACATTTGTGCTGGGACAAGAAATGGGGCGCAATCAGAAAAAGTATCGGAAATTGCAGGATGGCTTCGAGTTAGTCTATATATCGCTGTCTTTTTCATTGATTTTTGTAGCAAGCGTGTACATTTTGCCGTTTTTGAGATTATATACTGGTGGAGTTAATGACATAAATTATATTGACCCAGCATTGGTAATTCTATTTGCAACAGTTGCTTTGCTAGAGAACAGCAGATTGTCCTCAGCAAAAGCAATACACGTAGCTGGACATTTCAGGCAGACGCAATGGCATGCTTGGACTGAAATGATAGTAAATATCGTAGTATCACTGATAGGTGTTCTCAAATGGGGTATTTATGGCGTTTTGATTGGTACAATCGCGGCCTTGTTATTCAGAGCGAATGCAATGATCATCTACGCCAACAAAAAAATCCTGCACCGCAGCCCGTGGAAGACTTACCGCCGCTGGCTGGTCAATCTGGCGCTGTTCATTGCGGTAACAGTGCTGTCAAAGCCGCTGTTTGCCCACATTGCACTGGATACCTACCCGCGCATTATTCTGTGGGCAGCGATTACCTGTGTGATTGTGATTCCGCTGTTTTTCGCAGTTGCATCACTGTTTGACAGGGAGACCTATCGCTATGCCAAGGAATTATTCGCTCCGTATTGGAAGAAAGTAAAGATGAAGCTGACAGGACGTGTAGACGCTCAGGGGTGACACAAATGCTCCACTACATCTACTCCCGATCGCTGATCGGCGTACTGGTCGCCATGCCGCTGCTTCTTGCCGTCTGGGGCGCGTTATCCGCCCGCGTGGCCGAGCGGCACTGGCGGCCGGGGAATCTTGCGCTGCTGCTCGTGAGCGCTGCGGTGATCCTTTATGCGACCTTGTTCAGCCGCGCTGAGGGCAGCGGCGGCCTTATCCTCACCCCCTTTGCCGCCTTCGCCGCTGCGCGGGTGCAGCCGGAGCTCTACCGCGAGATGCTGATGAACGTGTTCCTCTTCTTCCCGCTGGGGCTGACGCTCTCGAACGCGCTGCCGCGGCGATGGAACTACCGGCGGCGGATCGGCGTCACAGTACTTGCCGGCTGCCTGCTCAGCGCGGGGATCGAATACGCACAATATCGCTTCTCGCTGGGACTTGCGGAGACGGACGACGTGATCTGCAACACGCTCGGCGCGCTGCTCGGCGCGGCGTCGCTGCTTGTCGCGCACGTCATCGAAAAACAAAAAGAAAGGGCTCGGCACACGAACATGACCCTGACCGCTACCGAAACACAATTCCTGCATATCGTCAAAGCGGCCGTTTCCGGCGGGGAGATACCCGCTGAAAACGTGGACTGGTCTGCCGTTTTTGCGCTGGCGGGGCAGCAGAAGCTGCTGCCGCTCGTGTTTGAGGCCGCCCGCAAAGCGCCTGCCGCGGCGGAAAACGCCGCGCTGTTCGCGTCCGTCAAGCAGCAGGTCGTTGCGCAGGTGCTGAGCCAGACCGTGCGCTCAGCGGAGTTTTCCACCCTTTACCAGAAGCTCCGCGCGGCGGGGCTGCACCCCATCGTGGTCAAGGGCCAGCTTTGCAGCCGGTTGTATCCGCTGACCGATCACCGCATCAGCGCCGACGACGACCTCTGCATCCCGGACAGCGGATTTCTCGCCTGCCACGAGGCGCTGCGCGAAAACGGCCTGACCACCGATACGCCCACGGATGCGCTGGCCACGGCGGACGAGGTGTCCTACACGAAAAAGGGCAGCCCGCTTTACATCGAGCTGCACCGGAACCTGTTCGATTCCGCCGAGGACGCGCACGACGACCTGAACCGATTTTTTGCCGACCTCAAACCCATTGAAATTGACGGCTTTCTCGCCATGCCGCCGCATGAGCACCTGCTGTACCTGATCCTGCACGCCTACAAGCACTTTGTCAGCTGCGGCATCGGCCTGCGGCAGTTTTGCGACATCGGCCTGTGGGCGCGGGCGTATCACACCGAAATTGACTGGCAGCGCCTGCACGCGCAGTGTGAGCGCGTCCACGCGGCGACGTTTGCGCGGGCCGCGTTTTGCATCGCGCGCGACGGGCTGGGCATCGCGTTTGCCCTGCCCGCGCCGTGGGATGCCGCCATCGACACCGAACCCCTGCTGCACGATACGCTCTGCGGCGGCGTGTACGGCTCGAACGACTACACGCGGCTGCATTCCTCCACCGTGACCATCAACGCCGTCAAGGCCAGCCGCACCGGGGAGCGGAGCGGCGTGCTGCGCACGGTGTTCCCGAAGCGGGCCTATCTCGAGCGCCGCTACCCGTACCTGCAAAAGCGGCCGTATCTGCTGCCCGTGGCGTGGCTTGCGCGCATGGTGCATTACGCCGCCGAGAAGCGCTCCGGCGCGGACAACAGCGCTGCGGGTTCGCTCCGCCTCGCCAGGGAACGGATCGCGCTGATGCGCTGTTACGACATCCTCGGCGACCGGCGCGAGCCGTGAGCGCATACACAAAATCCTCAGAGAAACCGGAGAACCGATATGAACATCACCGTTGCCGGCGTGGGCTATGTCGGTCTGGCGCAGGCGGTGCTGCTCGCGCAGCACAACGCCGTCACCGCCGTGACCACGACCCCCGCCAAAGCCGAAAACATCAACCGCGGCGTCTCGCCGATCGCCGACGCCGAGATCACGGACTTCCTGCGCACAAAACCGCTCACGCTCACGGCGACCGTGGACGCCGGGCAGGCCTACCGTACGGCGGACGTGGTCATCATCGCCACGCCGACGGACTACGACCCCGAGCGGCAGATCTTCAACACCTCGACCGTCGAGGCGGTGCTCTCGCTCGTGGACAGGGTCAATCCCGGCGCGCTCGTGGTCATCAAGTCCACGGTGCCGGTCGGCTACACGGAGCGCGCCGCGGAGGCGTTCGGCTGCAAGCGGCTGCTGTTCTCGCCGGAGTTTCTGCGTGAGGGCAGGGCACTGTATGACAACCTGCATCCGAGCCGCATCGTGGTCGGCCGTCCGCACGGCGGCACGGCGACGGAGGCAGATGCACGCCTGTTTGCGGCCCTGCTGCAGCAGGGCGCGGCGGAGCCGGACATCCCGACGCTGTACCCGAACGCGACGGAGGCCGAGGCCATCAAGCTCTTTGCCAACACGTATCTCGCCGTGCGCGTGAGCTACTTCAATGAGCTCGACACCTACTGCGAGCTCAAGGGGCTCAACACGCGGCAGGTCATCGACGGTGTGTGCCTCGACCCGCGCATCGGCGCACATTACAACAATCCGTCGTTCGGCTACGGCGGCTACTGCCTGCCGAAGGACACGCGCCAGCTGGTGGCGAACTTCGGCGACATCCCGAACCGCATCATCAGCGCCGCCGTCACGGCCAACGACGAGCGCAAGGATCACATCGCCCGCCAGATCCTGCGCAAGGCGGCGGGCGGCGTCGTCGGCGTGTACCGCCTGACGATGAAGGCCGATTCGGACAACTTCCGCGAGTCGAGCATCCGCGGCGTCATCGAGCGGCTGCGCCGCGCGGGCGCGAGCGTCGTGATCTATGAGCCGACGCTCAGGGACGCCTCCTTTGACGGCCTGCCGGTGATCGCGTCGCTGACGGAATTCAAGCGCATGGCGGCCGTTATTGTTGCCAACCGCGCCGAGTCCGCGCTCGACGACGTGCCGGAGAAGGTATACACCCGCGACCTGTACCGCAGAGACTGAAAAAGGGAGGCACAGACGATGAAAGGCATCATCCTCGCCGGGGGCTCCGGCACACGGCTGTACCCGCTCACACGGGTCACGTCCAAGCAGCTGCTGCCGGTGTATGACAAGCCCATGATCTACTATCCGCTCTCGACGCTCATGCTTGCGGGCATCCGCGACATCCTCATCATCTCCACGCCGGAGGACACGCCGCGCTTTGAGCGCCTGCTCGGCGACGGCAGCCAGTTCGGCATCCGGCTGTCCTACGCGGTGCAGCCGCATCCGGACGGTCTGGCGCAGGCGTTTCTGATCGGGGCCGATTTCATCGGCAATGACACGTGCGCCATGATCCTCGGCGACAATATTTTCTACGGCAACCGCTTTCGCAGCAATCTGTGTGCGGCGGTCAAGGCCGCCGAGGCGGGCTATGCCACCATTTTCGGCTACCATGTCAAGGACCCCGAGCGCTTCGGCGTCGTGGAGTTCGATCAGGATCAGCGCGTGCTGTCGGTGGAGGAAAAGCCCCAAAACCCGCGCTCGAATTACTGCGTCACGGGGCTGTATTTTTATGATAACCGCGTCGTGGAAAAGGCACGGCAGGTGCGTCCCTCCGCGCGCGGCGAGCTGGAGATCACGGATCTCAACCGGCTCTATCTCGAGGACGACCGGCTGAAGGTGCAGCTGCTCGGCCGGGGCTTTGCGTGGCTCGACACCGGCACGGTCGAGAGCCTCATGGACGCGGCGGTCTTTGTCCAGACGGTGCAGAACCGGCAGGACGTCATCATTTCCGCGCCGGAAGAGGTGGCCTATCACATGGGCTGGCTCACGAAGGCGCAGCTGCTGGCTGCCGCCGCGCAGTATCACAACGCGCCCTACGGTGCGCACCTGCGCGCGGTCGCGGAGGACAAGCTGGTGTTTGAGAGGGAACTGCATGATTAGATTCGTAACCGGCGGCGCCGGCTTCATCGGCGCGAATTTCCTGTTTTACCTGCGCGCGCACTATCCGGACGACCGGCTCGTGTGCATCGACAAGCTCACCTATGCCGGCAATCTCTCCACGCTCGCGCCGCTGCTCGGCCAGCCGAATTTCCGCTTTGCCAGGGTGGACATCTGCGACCGTGAGGCGGTCTATGCCCTCTTTGCCGAGGAGCGTCCCGACGTGGTCATCAACTTCGCGGCCGAGAGCCATGTGGATCGCTCGATCGCCGACCCGTCGCTGTTTTTGCAGACGAACATCATCGGCACGTCCGTGCTCATGGACGCCTGCCGTGAATACGGAAACATCCGCTTCCATCAGGTCTCGACCGACGAGGTCTACGGCGACCTGCCGCTCGACCGGCCGGAGCTGCTGTTCACCGAGCAGACGCCGCTGCACACGAGCTCGCCCTACAGCAGCTCCAAGGCTGCGGCCGACCTGCTCGTGGGCGCGTACGGACGCACCTACGGCCTGCCGGTCACGATCTCGCGCTGCTCGAATAACTACGGGCCGTATCAGTTTCCGGAAAAGCTCATCCCGCTCATGATCATCAATGCCCTCGCCGAGCGTCCGCTGCCGGTGTACGGGCGGGGGCTGAATGTGCGCGACTGGCTGTATGTCACCGATCACTGCCGGGCCATCGACCTCGTGGTCACGCGCGGGCGCATCGGCGAGGTGTACAACATCGGCGGTCATAACGAGATGCGCAACATCGACATCGTGCGCCTGATCTGCCGCAAGCTTGGCAAGCCCGAGCGCCTCATCACCCACGTTGCCGACCGGCAGGGGCATGACCTGCGCTATGCCATCGACCCCACGAAGATCCACACGGAGCTCGGCTGGCTGCCGGAGACCAAGTTTGCCGACGGCATCGGCCGCACGATCGACTGGTATCTTGCGCACCGCGCCTGGTGGGAGGAGATCGTCTCCGGCGAATACCGGAGCTACTATGCGCGGATGTACGGCGAGCGCCCGACGCTGTGAACGGCAAAATGAAAAACCTCGCAGTCTTTCGCCGCCGATGCGGCGAAAGACTATGGGGTTCTTTGACAAACTGAAACCCGCAGTCCGTGGACTGCGGTTTTTGCTTTGTGTCATTCTGCGTCCAGCCGCTTTTCCAGACAGGCGAGCGCGACGTCTGCGATGCCGCTGAAGGTGCACGGCACGATGGCGGCCTCGCGGAAGCCGAGACGGGCGTAGAGCCGGCGGGCAGCGGTGTTTTTTGCGTTCGTGTCGATGCGCAGCACCGTGCAGCCGAGCGCGCGGGCGCGCTGCTCGTAAAAACGCACGAACCGCGTGCCATAGCCGTGTCCGGCGATCGCCGGGTCAACGACGAGGGTGTGCAGCACGAGCACCTGCTCCGGCGGCGCTGCGTATTGCCACGGCACCTGCGCATATACCGGCACCTGCGTGCGGTCGATGCGCCCGGCAGCGGTGAGCACGCCGTCGTCGGTCAGCATGAACAGCGCCCCGTCGTCGAGCGCGGCCTGTGCGGTCGCGCGCGTCGGGTAGACGCCGCGCGCCCAGCCGACGCTGGCGGCGCCGGTCTCCTCTGCGGTGTGGATCGCGTCGTAAATTTCCTCGATGCGCGGCAGATCGTCTGCGGTCGCGGGTCGGATGTCAATCATGGAGATACCTCCTTTGGCGGTGTCCGGAAGATGTCCTCCGGGATCAGGGCTGCGAGCGCGCGCTGTCCGGCGGGCGTGTGGTGCACGCCGTCGGTCGTATAGGCCGGGATGAGCGCGTCCGGGTCGTCGGGGTCTGCCAGAGCGTCGAGCGGGATGTAGCCGTCGGCGGGGCAGTCCGCGCTCTGAAACCACGCGTTGAGCTCCAGCCGCAGCGCGTCATACTCCGGCGACCACTGAATGTCGTCCCCGCGGCCGAAGAGGTTTCGTGTGTAGCCCTTCCACGGCGTGAGCTCACAAAACCAGATGCGCACGCCCTGCGCGTGCGCCATGTCGGCGAGCGCGCGGTAGCCCGCTGTCATCTGCGCGAACGTGACCGGGGTCAGCAGCCCCTGCTTGCTCCGGCAGTGCGGGTGGATGAGATCATTGGCGCCGAGCTTGACGAGCACCATGTCCGCGCACGCCTGCGCGAGCACGTCGCGCGCAAAGCGCTTCACGCCCGCGCCGCCGAGGAGCTTCGCCGCGCGGCCGACGCCGTCGGCCACCAGCCGGTCGCCTTTGATGGCGGCCTGCGTCACGCTCACGTTTTCGATCCCGTCGGCGCGCAGGCGCGCCGCCAGCAGGCGCGGCAGCTCGTTTGCCACGGTCGAGTCGCCGAAGATGACGCACGCGTGCGTCCCGGGCGCTGCCAGCACGTCGACCTCCGTGAGTGCTGGGATGACCTCGTATGCACCGGTCTCCGCCGTGTGCTGCATCGGTATGGCCAGATGCAGCAGGGTGCGGCGCGTGCAGTTGCCGGGCTCGGCGCAGCTGCACCCGCCGATGAGCCCGATCGTGCGCATGGCGTTGATGCCGCGGTAAAAGACCGTGACGGTCAGCGTCTGCCCGGCGGCGACCGGCAGCGCGGCGGCATCGGAAGTGCGGCTCGTCCCGGCGTCGATGCGGACGCGGCGCTCGCCGCCGAAGGTCACGGTGTGCAGCGTGGCCGGGTCGATGCCGCGCGCATCGTCCGCGCCGATGGCGACGGTGCAGGCGGCCACGTGCAGCGGCAGCACGCCGAACACGTTCGAGAGCGTCAGGCGCACGTGCGTGCCGCCGGCCGTGAGCTGCACGGCCGTGCGCGCGGACACGTCCGTCACGGCGACGCCGAGCCGGTCGAGGATGCCGCTCTCGGACAGGCTCGCGTCGATGGGGCTGGTGCTCCATGCGCTGACCCAGCGGTTTGATTTCTTGTCTTCGCCCATAGATAGCAGGACCTCCGGAATTTCGTATGCTTCTGCCTTTAAGATAGGCGCGCGGCGCGCAAAAGTCAACCGCAAACGCTGCGCCCGGCTTTACAACACCGGCCCAAACGTGGTATCATGCGCAGAGAAATATATCCTTACAGGACAGAGGAGGGGACAGCTGTGCCAGACGAACGTCAGACACCGGCGGAGCGGCCGCCGAAAAAGCGCATGAGCCGCGGCACGCGCGTGCTCGTCATCATCGTGTGTGTGCTGCTCGCCATCGCGCTGCTGCTGGTCGCAACGGTATTGGTTTTGTCTGCGATCGGCCGCAATGCGCTGACCGACGATGACGGGATGAACATTTCCCGGGACGATGTGGAGTCGCTCGGCTCGGGCACGGTGCGCTACAACGACCGGCTCTATCGCTACAACACCGATATCGTCACGATCCTGCTCATGGGCGTGGACGAACAGGTCAAGCAGGACGCCAACGGCATCTACGGCAACGCCAACCAGTCGGATGTGAACATCCTTGCGGTGCTCGATCTGCGCAACAAGGAGATGACGCTCATCTCCATCTCGCGCGACGCGATGTGTACGCTCGACATTCTCGACAGCGCGGGTGAGCACGTCGGCACGGCCACGGCGCAGCTTGCGCTTGCCTACGCCTACGGCGACGGGGCGGAGCGCAGCTGTGAGCTGACGAGCGCGGCGGTCTCGCGCCTGTTTTACGACCTGCCGATCCCGGCCTACGGCTCGATCTATATGCAGGGCATCCGCCAGCTTGTCGACGGCGTCGGCGGCGTGACGGTCACGCCGGACACGAGCATCCCCGGCTTTGCCGCCGGACAGCCCGTGACGCTCACCGGCCAGCGCACGGAAAGCTACATCCGCTACCGCGCCGACTCGACCGAGGGCAACAACGAGCGCATGCAGCGGCAAAAGCAGGTCGTGCTCGCGCTCGTGCAGAAGATGCTCGCGCAGGTCAAGGAGGATCCGGCAAGCATTCTGGCGCTCTACAACAACGTCCGGCGCAACACCACGACGAACATCAACACCGCCATGATGGTCTATCTGGCGCAGCAGGCGAGCGGGATGCATTTCTCGGGCGACATCGTCAACGTTCCCGGCACGTCGGTCATGGGCGAGCAGCGGCACGCGGAGTATCAGGTCGATACGGACGCGCTGCTGGAGCTGATCCTGAGCATTTTCTACGAGCCCGTGGAGAGCTGAACGGAAAACGGATATTTTTTGCAATTACCCCTTGCAATTCGTGGGCAATTGGTGTAAAATCATACTGCATTTAAAATTACCGGAATATGAATGGAGGATTTCACAATGAAGCGTTTCGTGGCCATTCTTCTGATACTCGTTCTTGTGTTCGCTCTGTCTGCAACGGCGTTTGCCGCCGGCGCGGTCACCAGCCCCGAGAAGAACAACACCGACACGAATGTCACGCCCGACAAGAGCAACACCTCTCCGCAGACCGGTGAGCCCTTCAGCATCCTGTGGGTGATCCTTGCGGCCGTCGCAGCGGTCGGAGCGGTGCTGTTTTGCGGCAAAAAGCTGATTCGCGTCAAGTGAACCGGCGGTCACATGGATAACAAAGCCCCATGATCTTCATGGGGCTTTTGCTTTTATGAGGTGAACAATGAAGAAGAAAAAGATCCTTGTGCGCAGCGTGCTGGTGCTTGTGGCGCTTGCGGCGCTGTGTGCGTGCGCGTGGTGCGTGTGGTACATTGTGCAGTACTATCAGGGGCAGGCCTTCGGCGACCGGATGCGCACCAACATTTCCGACGACGGCGGCAGCTTTCAGCTCGAGCGCGTGAAGATCCCGGTCGATTTTGACGAGCTGCAGGCCATGAATCCGGAGATCTATGCGTGGATCAGGATCCCGGATACCGACATCAGCTATGCCGTGCTGCAGCGTGACGGCGATGACGATCAGGAGTATTACTCCAAGCACAGCGAAAACGGCGCGTACTACAGCGGCGGCAGCATTTTCAGCCAGAGCTGCAACCGGAAGGACTTTTCCGACCCCATGACCGTGCTCTACGGCCACAACCTGCGCAACGGGCGCATGTTTGCCCAGCTCAACAACTTTTCGGACGCGGAGGTCTTTGAGTCGCACCGCTATATCTACGTCTATCTCCCCGACCGGATGCTCGTGTATGAGATCTTCGCGGCCTACCCGCACTCGAACGAGCACCTGCTGCTGTGCCATGATTTCACGGACGCGGAGGATTTTGCGGCGTATTTTGACGATGTGCTCGCGCAAAAAAGCCTGCAGGCCAACGTCCGCGAGGATGCCTGGCCGCAGCCGGGCGACCGGGTGCTGACGCTCTCGACCTGCTACCGCGGGGACAATCACCAGCGCTATCTCGTGCAGGGCAAGCTCGTGGCGGAGGCCTACGCGAAATAACTGCATATGAAACATGAAAAACCGGCAGAGCCTTGGCTCTGCCGGTTTTCTGCGTCCGGATCGTTCAGCCGTGCAGGCCGTTTTCCTGACGCTCCATGTTTTCGATGACGATGTCGTGAATGTCGCCGAGGCCGGCGCAGTATTCGAGCACCTTCCAGGGCGTGTTCGTGTGAAAGTGGATCTTGATGAGATCCTCGTCGCCCACGGCGAGCAGGCAGTCGCCCGCGATGTTGGCGAGGATGTAGTCGTGGATCGCGTCCTCGTCGAGGTCGTGACCCTCGATGAGCAGCTGGGTGTCAAAACGGAATTCGAGCATGGTGAGCCTCCTTAGTCATCGAGCTTGAGCACGGCGAGAAATGCCTCCGTGGGGATCTGGACCGTGCCGAGCTGGCGCATTTTCTTCTTGCCTTCCTTTTGCTTTTCGAGCAGCTTTTTCTTGCGTGTGATGTCGCCGCCGTAGCACTTGGCGAGCACGTCCTTGCGCATGGCCTTGACGGTCTCGCGCGCGATGATCTTGCCGCCGATCGCGGCCTGCACCGGGATCTCAAACAGCTGCCGCGGGATGTTCTCCTTGAGCTTCTCGCACAGCTTGCGCGCCCGGCCGTAGGCCTTGTCCTTGTGGGCGATGAAGCTCAGCGCGTCGACCTGATCGCCGTTGAGCAGCATGTCCACCTTCACGAGCTCGCTCGGATGGTAGCTGGAAAATTCGTAGTCGAGCGAGGCGTACCCCTTCGTGCGCGCCTTGAGCGTGTCGAAGAAGTTGTAGACGATCTCGTTGAGCGGCATCTCGTAGTGCAGCTCCACAAGCCGGCTGTCGAGATACTGCATGGTCTTGTACTCGCCGCGCAGATCCTGACACAGCGGCATGATGTTGCCGACGAATTCCTGCGGCGTGATGATCGACACGTTCACATACGGCTCCTCCGCGACCTCGATGGACGCGGGGTTCGGGTAGTCGTGGGGGTTATCGATCATGAGCACCGTGCCGTCGGTTTTTGTGATGCGGTAGATGACGCTCGGCAGCGTCGTGATGAGGTCGAGGTCGAACTCGCGCTCGAGCCGCTCCTGAATGATCTCCATGTGCAGCATGCCGAGAAAACCGCACCGGAAGCCGAAGCCGAGCGCGACCGACGACTCCGGCTCGAACGAGAGCGAGGCGTCGTTGAGCTTGAGCTTTTCGAGCGCGTCGCGCAGGTCGGGGTACTTCGAGCCGTCCTCGGTGTAGATGCCGCAGTAGACCATCGACCGCGCCGGGCGGTAGCCGGGCAGCGGCTCGGCGGCGGGGCGGGCGGCTTCGGTCACGGTGTCGCCCACGCGCGTGTCCTCGACGTTTTTGATGCTCGCGGTGAAGTAGCCCACGTCGCCGCAGCCGAGCTCGTCGCACGGGTCGAGTCCGATGGGGCGCAGATGGCCGACCTCGAGCACCTTGTACGACGCGCCGGTGGACATGAGCGTCACCTCCGTGCCGCGCCGGAGCGTGCCGGCCACGATGCGCATGAGCACGATGACGCCGCGGTAGCTGTCATACTGGCTGTCGAACACGAGCGCCTGCAGCGGGGCATCCGGGTCGCCCTGCGGGGCGGGGACGTGGTCGACGATGTCGTCGAGCACGGCCTGAATGTTGACGCCCTGCTTGGCTGAGATCTCGGGCGCGTCCATGGCCGGGATGCCGATGATGTCCTCGATCTCGGTCTTGGTGCGCTGGGGGTCGGCGGCGGGCAGGTCGATCTTGTTGATGACCGGCAGGATCTCAAGATCGTGGTCGAGCGCAAGGTAGGTGTTGGCGAGCGTCTGCGCCTCCACGCCCTGCGAGGCGTCCACGATCAGCACGGCGCCTTCGCACGCGGCGAGCGAGCGGCTGACCTCGTAGTTGAAGTCCACGTGACCCGGCGTGTCGATGAGGTTGAGGGTATAGGCCTTGCCGTCACGGTGATACGTCAGCCCGACGGCGCGCGCCTTGATCGTGATGCCGCGCTCGCGCTCGAGCTCCATGTTGTCGAGCAGCTGATCTTCCATTTCGCGCGCCTCGACGCCGCCGCACAGCTCGATGAGCCGGTCGGAGAGCGTGGATTTGCCGTGGTCAATGTGTGCGATGATCGAAAAATTGCGGATGTTTTCTTGTGGGATCATAGGGAAATCTCCTCCAGTGCGGCCTCGGCGCGGTCGGCGGCCGTGCGCACGTCCTGCACGAGCGCGCGCAGCGCCTCGAGCTGTTCGGGCGTGCAGGTCGGGCTCGGCGCACGGCCGAGCAGAAAGTCCGCGCTCACGCCGTAGTAATCACAAGCCCGGCACACGAACGCGAGCCCCGGCTCGCGCGCACCGTTTTCGTAGTGGGACAGCAGCGCCTGACTGATCTTCAGGTCGGCGGCGACCTTGCGCTGGGACAGCCCGCGCGCATGGCGCAGCTCCGACATGACGGCAGCAAAATTGCGTTCCATGCCGCACCTCCTGTAACGTTCTGATAACGGTCTGTATTTTACCACGCCCGCGCGCAAACGGCAACAACCTCTTTTTAAAATCGTGTGCGGGGGTTGAAAAACGTCGGATGTGGTGTTACACTATTTAATTGTGAAATCATGTTCACAGAAAAACAGAAAACAGATGAACATATTGGAGGAAAACACCATGTTTGAAAATCTGGTTGAAGTTCTCAAAGCCAATCCGCGCAAGATCGTCTACACCGAGGGCACCGACGCCCGCATCCTCGAGTCCGCTGCCCGCCTGAAGCAGGGCGGCTTCCTGACGCCGATCCTTGTCGGCAATGTCGAGGACGTGAAGGCTGCGGCCAAGGCCGGCGGCTTTGACATCGAGGGTCTCGAGATCATCGATCCCGCCACCTATGACAAGATGGACGAGATGGCGCAGTGCATGTTCGACCTGCGCAAGGGCAAGATGGAAATGGAGGACGTGCGCGCCAACCTCCAGAAGGGCAACTACTTCGGCACCATGCTCGTGAAGATGGGCGTGGCCGACGCGCTGCTCGGCGGCGCGACCTATTCCACCGCGGACACCGTCCGTCCGGCGCTGCAGCTGATCAAGACCAAGAAGGGCGCCCACCTTGTGAGCTCCTGCTTCATCATGGTGCGCGGCGACGAGATGCTCGCCATGGGCGACTGCGCCATCAACATCGATTATCAGGACAACGTCGACAAGGCCACCGGTGAGGTCACCTTCTCCGCTGCGCAGAAGCTGGCGGAGGTCGCCGTCGAGACCGCCAAGACTGCCGAGATCTTCGGCATGGATCCGAAGGTCGCCATGCTGAGCTTCTCCACCAAGGGCTCCGGCAAGGGCGGCACGGTCGCGCTCAGCCACGACGCCACCGTCATCGCCAAGGAGCTCGCGCCCGAGCTGAAGATCGACGGCGAGATGCAGTTTGACGCCGCCGTCTCCCCGGTCGTCGGCCAGCTGAAGTTCCCCGGTTCCCCGGTCGCGGGCCATGCCAACACCTTCATCTTCCCGTGCATCGAGGCCGGCAACATCGGCTATAAGATCGCGCAGCGCCTGGGCGGCTTCGCGGCCTACGGCCCGATCCTGCAGGGTCTGAACGCGCCCATCAACGACCTGTCCCGCGGCTGCGACGCCGAGGAGGTCTACCAGATGTCCATCATCACGGCGGCTCTGGCCTGATCGGTTTTCCGTCCAAAACATATTGCCGGCGCTGTTAAGATAACAGCGCCGGTTTTTTGAAAGGGAGGTGCGCCTGTGGAGCGCGAGGAATATATGCGCGCGGCGCTCGCGCTCGCGCACGCCGCGGCGGCCGACGGGGAAGTGCCGGTCGGCTGCGTGATCGCCGACGCCGGGGGGCGCATCATCGGCCGCGGGCGCAACCGCCGCGAGCGCACGCACCGCGCCGATGCCCACGCCGAGATGGAGGCCATCGCCGAGGCGTGCCGCGCGCTCGGCACGTGGCGGCTCGACGGCTGCACGCTCTATGTCACGCTCGAGCCGTGCCCCATGTGCGCCGGGGCGATCATCAACGCCCGCGTGCCGGTCGTCGTCTACGGCGCGAAGGAGCCGAATTTCGGCTCGTGCGGCAGCGTGCTCAACCTCTTTGAGGAGCGCTACGGTCACCACCCCGCCATTTACGGCGGTGTGCTGGAGAATGCGTGCGCGCGCGTCCTGCGCACATTTTTCGGCGCTCTGCGCTGAGAGGAACGAAAAGCGCGTCCCGGAATCCGGGACGCGCTTTTCGTTTTGCTTTTGCATCTCTTCCACCGCTGAGATCGTATGAAACAGCTCATATAGATAAGCGTATAGAAGTGCACGCTTTCGCGCGGAAAGAGGTTGCAACAGCCGGATAAACCGGATGGCATCACGTGAAAATTATTGAAAGCTCCAGTCGGCATATGTCTCATCATGGTAATTTGGATAAGTGTAATAATCGATTGCTTTTGTCTTCTGCTCAAATAGATCATACATCGCGTGGTCTGAAACGATGGAGCAGAAAGAAATTCCCACATCTTTGCAGCGCTGTATGGATTCTTCCGTCATATCTTCGAACCTGCGTCTGTCGTCGATTACAATGATGATGTTTTCTTTACAGTAAGGGAATGCCGACCATGGCGGCGAAATGTATCTATTACCAACATGACATTTTTTACTTATCCATTTATTCATTTCCCGGTGTCGTTTTACCCAATCAGAAATCGCCTCCGCCGCGGCATTTATCTCCACAGAGTCGTCCAGATATAACCAGTCCGATACTCCGGAGTGATTTTTCAGATCATCAACGCTATCCCGTATTATTCTGAGGCATGCGTCAAAGGGTGTCCCGCGTAAGATGAATCCGTTTTCAAATGTAGAGTTATACGGAGTTGAAAAACCTTCTGGCAGTTTGCCTTCCCCATTCATAAAATCCTGAAACGCTCTTTCCATTTCTGCTTCTGCCTGTTCTCTTGCGCGTGCCTGTTCTTCTGCGCGTGCCTGTTCTTCTGCGCGTGCCTGTTCTCTTGTGATTTCCGGTTCTCTTGCGGTTTTCTGCTCTTTTTTGCTTCTCCATAATTTTGATAGAAACATTGTGTGCCCTCCTGATTCTGCAATATTTGAATGGATCTGCTCGCGCGTTGAATGCGGTTATTGAAAAAGTGGAAAATCGACCCTGCACGCAGGAAACGCCGGAAATGCTTCGAATTCATCGGGTGTGCGCAATGCTGCCATATTGTATACCGGCTTATATGGGACGCCCTTTTTGCGCTGATATCTCCTCCATCAGCTCGTGGTAAAACACGTCGAGTACGCCGATATAGTGCGGCTTCCACGGCTTGAGCCGGCCGCAGTAGTGGATGATGACCGTGTGCGCGCGCACCCAGTCGAGATCGACCGGCTCTGCGAGCAGCTCCGCGTTGTGCAGCGCGAGGATGCGGTCGCTGAGGTTGTAGATCATGCTGTCGAGCAGGTGCACCCGGTCGCCGTAGAGCGCGGTGAGAATGTCCTGATCCGGCAGCAGGAACACGTCCTGCTTTTCGTCGGCAAAGGCGCGCACACGCTCCATGTCGAGATCTCCGCGCAGGGCGGGGAGGTTATACAGCAGCACGCCGGTGTTGATGTAGGGCGCTGCCTCGTCCATGCCCAGGCGCGCGGCGTTGAGCTTTTCGAGCAGCTTGCGTGTGTGCGTGCAGGCCATGAAATACGCGTCGCCGAACGGCGCGGCATACAGCGCCGTGAGGGGGTTGATGATGACCGTGTCCGCGTCGAGGTAGAGTATGCGCTCGAGCGTGTCCGGCAGCAGCAGGGGCGCCGCGATGCGGTAATAGATCTGGCGCGGGTAGCGCTTCGACTCCGGAAAGCCGTCGAACATCGCGGGGTCGACGAACACGAAGTGCAGCCCGGCCTCGGGCAGCGCCGCGCGCACGCTGTCCTCGTCGGCGGGCGTGAGATCGGAGTGCAGGATAAAGACCTCGTAGTGGCTTGCGCCGCCGTGCAGCAGCACGCTGCGCATACAATTGAGAAACGTGGGGATATAGCCCCCGTTGATCGCAAAGAGCAGGTTCATACGCTTTCCTCCCGAATACGCTGCGAATGCAGGCGGTTATGGCACGCGGGCGCTGCATCGGCAGCGCCCGCGAAGCTTTGCTGTGTGTCGTTATGCCTTCGGCGTGCCGTCGGGGTTGAACAGCGGCAGCTTGCCGAGCACGGTGATGTCGGGGCGGTCGTTGGCGTCGCCCTCGGCGAGCACGGCCATCTTGCCGACGATGATGCCGCCGGCCTCGTTGACGAGCTCCTCCATCGCGCGCAGCGACTCGCCGGTCGAGATCACGTCGTCGACGATGACGATGCGCTTGCCGTGGATCAGCTCCGCGTCCGTCTGGTCGAGCACGAGCGTCTGCACGCCCTGCGTCGTGATGGACTTGACGTGCACCTGAAATACGCTGCTCATGTAGGCCTTGGCCTTCTTGCGGGCGACAAAATACTTGTCCGCGCCGCTCTGACGGGCCATTTCATACACCAGCGGGATGGCTTTCGCTTCGGGGGCGATCAGATAGTCATATTCCGGCGTCAGCTTGAGCAGCTCGGCCGCGCAGTGCACGGTCAGCTCCACATCGCCAAACATGACGAACGCGCCGATGTACAGGTCGTCGGAGACCTTGCACAGGGGCAGATCGCGCTTTAGCCCGGCGATATCCATCTCATATGTCATTTGAAATTCCTCCTAATCATAATCACAGGGTAACAAAGTTATTATACATGAATGCCGGAAAAATGCAAGACTTCCGGCGGCAAAAGATGTCTGTATGTATGTGTCATATGGACGAATGTGTTTCGAATATATTTCAGTAAAGGAAACCATTCGAAAACAGAATATCAAAATAATGGGAGTTGCCATTTTCGTGACGCCGTCAGAATATCTAAAAAGTGGTCAGGTTTCGCTGGGGCAATCTATGGCATCGTCTAAAATGAACAGTTTATGAACGAAATTCACGAAAAACGGTTGCGGATTTCGTATTTTTAGTGTAAATTAGCAATAAGTTCATCGAGAATTTCCCACTTGCGGTTATGGATGCCCGGACGAAGCGGTTATCGTCCGGCACTATTTGGGGGGAGTTCCGGGGAAAAGCAATTTGAAATTGGAGGAAAAACAATGGACGAAAACAAACGTGGTTCATTTGGCAGCAATATCGGCTTTCTGATGTCTGCCATCGGTTCCGCCGTCGGCCTCGGCAATATCTGGGGCTTCCCGTACAAGATGGGCAAGAGCGGCGGCTTTACGTTCCTGATCATCTACCTGATCCTCGCGGTCTTCGTCGGCTTTGCGATCATGCTGTCCGAGCTGGCGATGGGTCGTAAGACCGGCCTCGGCCCGGTCAACGCCTACAAGACTATGTCGAAGAAGTTCAAGTGGATCGGCTGGCTGGCAATCCTGGCTCCGTTCCTGATCATGACCTTCTACTCGGTCCTCGGCGGCTACTGCATCTACTACATCGTCCTCAACATTGTCGGCCTGTTCAAGGGTGTGCCCGGCGCTGAGAGTTTTGGCACGCTGCTCACCAACCCCGGCATGAGCATTCTCGTGATGCTCGGCTTCATGATCATCTGCTACCTCATCAACCTCAACGGTGTCGGCGGCGGCATTGAGAAGTTCAACAAGATCGGCATGCCCGCTCTGTTCGTCATGCTCGTCATCGTCATCATCCGTGCCTGGACGCTCCCGCACGCTGCGGAAGGTCTGAAGTTCATGTTCGTCCCCGGCTACGCGGTCAAGGGCGGCTTCATCGACAAGGCACCCGGCGTCATGTCCGTTCTGGCGACGGCCGGCGGCCAGATGTTCTTCTCCCTGTCTCTTGCCATGGGCGCCATGATCACCTATGGCTCCTACCTCGGCAAGAGTGAGAACCTGCCGAAAAACTCCGTTATCATCGTTATCTCCGATACCCTCGTTGCCATCATGGCCGGCCTCGCCGTTATCCCGGCGGCCGTCGCCAACGGCATCGCCAAGGGCATGGCCGTCTCCGAGATCAAGCTCGGCGGCCCGACCCTTCTGTTCGCCACCCTGCAGGACGTGTTCCATGACATGGGCACCATCGGCGGCGTCTTCGGCTTCATCTTCTATGCCCTCGTTCTGATCGCGGCCATCTCGTCCGCCATCTCCCTGATCGAGGCGGTCGCCGTCACGTTCATCGACCGTGCCAGCGCGCGCGGTGAGGAGCCCAGCCGTCCGCGTACGATCACCCTCGTGTGCATCGTCATCTTCCTGCTGTCCTGCTTCGTCGCTTCCGACGGTCTTGGCTCTCGTCCGTTCGCCCCGTGGCAGTTCTTCGGCATCGGCTCTGAGGCCGCTCCGTGGAATGACTGCTGGCTCGACTTCATGGACACCTGGTCCGAAGGCGTTGCGATGCCGCTCGGCGCCCTGCTCATGTCCATCATGATCGGCTGGGAGATCAAGCCAAAATCTCTGTTCGACGAGATCGACAGCGGCTACAACGGCAAGATTCACGGCTTCTACACCTTCTGCATCAAGTATGTCTGCCCGATCGCGATGGTCTTCATCCTGCTCGTGCAGCTGAGCACGTTCTTCGGCTTCGGCTGGTTCGAGTGATCGCAGCATCAGAAGCTTTTCGTAAAACGAAACAAAACAACCGCAACCGGCAGCCTTCGGGCTGCCGGTTTTTGTTGTGCCGTGCGCTGCGGCGGTCACCGCGCAGTCCGTGTCCGGACATGGAAAAAGCGCCGTGCAGATCGCTCTGCGCGGCGCTTTTCCGCTTGGGGAAAGAAGATGGAGAAAGAAAAAGAGAGGATGCACAAAACCTTCGGCGGCGGGGCGGTCACCCGCCGCCGGAGTTGAGGAGAAGCAAATTATTTCGTACTGTCGCTGGCGCGGTCGAAGGTGACGGTCAGCTTCAGCGTCTCGCCGTTGCGCGAGACGGTCAGCGTGGCGCTCTCGCCGGCGGAGTAGCCGCGCAGCGCGCTGCGCAGCGCGTCGCCGGAGGAGATGGCCGTGTCGTCGATGGCGGTGATGATGTCGCCCGCCTTCAGGCCGGCCTTCTCAGCGCAGCTGCCGCTGTTGACGGCGTTGACGCACGCGCCGTCCGGCATGTTGTAATACTGCGCGGCGCTGTCCGGAATGGTCTGCAGCGTGATGCCGAGCTGGGCGCGGTCGGTCACGGTGCCGTTTTTCATGAGGTCGTTTGCGATGGCGACGGCGTCATTGATCGGGATGGCGAAGCCCAGACCCTCCACGCCGGAGGAGCTGTATTTCGCGGTCACGATGCCGATGACCTGACCGGAGGTGTTGTACACGGGGCCGCCGGAGTTGCCGGCGTTGACGGCGGCGTCGATCTGGAACATGTTGATGCCGCTGTCGGAGCCGTCGGAGGTGGTGATCGTGCGGTCAAGCGCGCTGATCATGCCGCTCGTCATGGTGAACTCCAGCTCGCCGAGCGGGTTGCCGACGGCATAGACCGTGTCGCCGACGGCCATGCCGTCGCTGTCGCCGAAGGTGACGGGCGTCACGCCGGCGGCGTCGATCTTGAGCAGGGCGATGTCGTTGTCCTCGTCCACGCCGACGATGGTCGCCTGATAGGTCGTGCCGTCGTAGGTGAGCACGGACACGGCGTAGCCGTACTGGTGCGCGGTGGAGATGACGTGGTAGTTCGTGAGCACGTAGCCGTCCTCCGTAATGAAAAAGCCGCTGCCGCAGCTCGCCTGCGAGCTCGTCTGGCCGAAGTAGTTGGTGTAGGTCACCTCCGTCGTGATCGCAACGACCTGCTTGCACGCCAGATCGTAGATCGATGAGGCGGAGCTCGGGTCGGAGCTGACCGGCTGCGTCACGAGCGTGCCGCTCGAGCCGGTGGCGGAGCTTCCGGAGCTCTTGCCGGAGCGGGTGATGAGCCCCGCGACTGCGCCGCCGCCGAGCCCGCCGAGCAGTGCGCACACAAGGCACAGGCACGCGATGCGCGTGATGAGCCGTTTCTGCTCGGGCGTGCGCGCGGTCCTGGGCTTGCGGGCACGGTGCTTGCGTTTGGGCTTTTCCGCCCATGCGTCGGCGTCCGGCGTGTAGTAGCGCGGCGGGGTGTTGGCCGCGTCGTCGCTGGGCTGGAAGTTCGCGTCTTCATAGCTGCGCTCGGCCTCGGGACGGACGATGTGATAGGTCACGTCGTCACTGTCGTCGACCGGCGCGCCGCAGTTTGCGCAGAAGCTTGCGCCCGGCTTGAGCGCCGCGCCGCACTGCGGGCACGTGCGCGCCGCTGCGGCGGTATCGTCTGTGGCTGCCTGTGCCTGCGCGGACGTGTTCTCGTCCGCGTCCTGGGCTGCATCCGATGCTGTGGGGATGACTTCCGGCTGTTCGTCTTCGGGGAAATTGGAAGCGTCGTTCATGTTATCTGCCTCCCGGCTGTGTTGTTTTTGAAGTGTCTATATCGTAGACGATATTTGTAACACGCGCATGAACAAAGGGCGAAGATTTTTCGAATATTCCCGAAAGCATTTGTGAACACTGCGTCTGATTTATGAACGCGCGGCAAAAAACCGCCCGCACAGAACCTGTGCGGGCGGTGAGCGTGATTTGTGCGGACGTTACCGGCCGTAGCTGCTGTCGCCCGTTTCATAGGCGTTGGCAGCCGGCTGCGTGTCGGGCTCGCCGCCGTATTTGATCGATTCGCCCTCAAGCAGCGGCTCGATGCCGTGCGCGCGCAGCCATGCGAGCGTGCGCGTGGAATCGGTCAGCGGGGTGTAGTCGACATTGGCGTAGGTCGTTTCGCCCGTTGCCGGGTCGTACTGGCTGAGCTGATAGCCGATGGTCACGGCGTAGGCCGTGCTCTGCCGCGTGCCGCTGTCGGTCAGCCAGGCGCGGCCCATGGTGCCGTCCGCGCAGTCGGGCACGATGGCGTTTTCATACAGGTCGAGCGCCTGCTCGGCCGTGAGCTCCACGTAGAGGTAGTCGCCGCTTTCGGCCTCATAGCCGATGTTGGCATAGGTGAGGTGCTCGAGCGTCATCGGCAGCGCCGGCGTGTTGCGCGTGGCGCGCGCCTCGTCGCAGTTGAGCACCTGCTCGATCTGCGCCAGACGCGTGCTCGTGTCGGGGAGCGTGTATTCGCGCATCAGCACCTTGCCGTTCGTGAGCTTGTAGGTCAGCTGCAGACTGGTGATGCTGGTGTCGTCCGTGATCTTTTCGCGCTCCGCCACGACGGCGCGGTGAATATCCTCCACGGCCTGAATGTTCTCCGCCTCGGTGAGTGTGGAGTTGTAACCGTTGCAGATGATGCGCGCGCTTTCGACCTGCGCGGTATCCGGGATGCGGCGGGCGTAGCCCGAGAGGTCGCACTTCGCGCCGACCACGACGAGGCAGCACACGGCCGCCGTGACCGCGCAGCCGCGCCAGACCGTGCGCGGGATGCGCAGGGACTTGCGGATGACCATCTCACTGATGACAAAGCCAAGCGCCGCACCGAAAACGGTCAGCAGCAGAAACGGCGCCAGATGCGTCCGGTAGGCCGGCACGTTGAGCAGCATGCCGTACACGCCGACCGGCATTGCCAGACCGGCGAAGAGCGCCACGATATACTTCAGCACCGGCTTGAGCACCGGAATGGCGACGGTGTCGCCCGCGCTCTCCATGCGGCGGCGCCGGTAGAGCTGACCCGCGCACACGAGCAGCAGCAGCGCGAACGCCGCCCAGACGAGCGGATAGATCCAGCCGGAGAAGCCGTTGACGGCGGCCTCTGCCCCCGTGCCGCTGATCGGGCGCAGCAGATAGTCGTTGCTGATGCTTGTGCGCCGCATGAACAGCACCAGCGGGGAGAGCCAGTCGACCGGCAGATCCACCATGCCCGACATGCCGTACACGAACGTGTAGAGCACGGCCTCGACGAGCAGCTGGAAGCCCACGGCGATGAAGTTCACGAGCAGGTACAGGCACGGCAGCATGACCACGTGGCCGGTGAACATGGCGCACAGCACGGCGATGCCGTAGAATACGACCGTCTCGAGCGCGAGCACGCCGAGCCAGATGAGCAGCGGCTCGATGACGAGTCCGAAGCGCGTTGCTTCGATGAGCACGGCAAGACCGAACACCACGGCCTCGGCCGACAGCAGCATCAAAAGCCCCGCCAGCAGATGCGTGCGGAACATGCACCCGCGCCGGATGGGCAGGGAGGCTGCCAGCCCCGCGCCGCGCGGCGTGTACAGATAGCCGAACATGGCGGCGGCCGCGATCAGACCCGCGCAAAACGCCGTCAGCGGCAGCAGCATCTGCGTCTCGGAGAGAATGACGTTCGAGAGGTAGCCGATCTGCTCGGTCGACACATACGGTGTCGTCATATACGGTGTCGTCGTGCGCGCGTTGAGCAGCACACCCGGCAGCAGGATGAACAGAATGACGCCGTAGATGACCCACAGCGGCCACCAGCGCGACAGGCACTTGCGAAATTCCGTCCCGTTACAGAAGGATGTCTTTGACGGCATAGTCTGCACCTCCCAGTTCATAAATAAAGATCTCCTCGAGCGTCAGCGGCACGACGTCGAGATACTGCGGCTGCGCGGTCGAGAGCCGGTTCATGACCTCGGCGGCGTCGCCGTGCACGATCAGCGTGTGCAGGTGTCCCTGTGCGCTGCGGTGCAGGATGTCGAGCCCCTCGGGCAGCTGTGCCTCGTCCGGCAGGGCGACGAACACCTTGACGATGTTGGCCTGCAGCTCCGCGAGCGGATGCTCGAGCAGGATCTTGCCGCCGTTCATGATGCCCACATGATCGCACACGTCCTCAAGCTCGCGCAGGTTGTGCGACGAGATGAGCACGGTCGTGCCGTTTTCGGCGACATCGGCCAGCACGAGATTCCAGACCTGACGGCGCATGACGGGATCGAGCCCGTCGACCGGCTCGTCGAGCACGAGCACGTCCGGCCGCAGGCACATCGCCAGCCAGAACGCGGCCTGCTTCTGCATACCCTTGGACAGGCGGCGGATCTGCCGCTTGGGGTCGAGCTGAAACACCTCGCCGAGCTTCTGATAGCGTTCGGTGTCGAACTTCGGGTAGATGCCGCGGTAGTAGCGCATCATGTCCGGGATCGTCGCCTGCGGGAAATAGAACACGTCGTCCGGGATGTAGGCGATGCGCGCCTTGACAGCCGGGTTTTCGTACACGGGCTGACCGTCGATGTCGATCACGCCGCTGTCGGGGCGATAGATACCCGTCAGATGGCGGATGAGCGTGGACTTGCCCGCGCCGTTCGGCCCGACGAGGCCGTACACCGCGCCGCGCGGCACGGTCATGGTCACGCCGTCGAGCGCGCGGAAACCGTCAAACGTCTTGACAACGTCTCTGATTTCAATCATGGTTCGTTCCTCCTTCCGGAATGCGGCGGCGCAGCTCCTCGCTGCGCATGCCGAGATACAGCAGCTCCTGCACGGCTGCGTCAAATTGCTGCAGCAGCGCGTCCTGCCGCACGGGATCGTCCGGGATCTGCGCGCAGACATAGCTGCCGCGCCCGGCGACGGAGCAGATGTAGCCATCCGTCTCCAGCTCGCGGTAGGCGCGCTGGATCGTGTTGGGGTTGATGGTCAGCTGTGTGGACAGCTCGCGCACAGAGGGCAGCTTCTCGCCCAGCGGCAGCGTTCCAGACACGATCAGCCGGCGCAGCCCGTCGCGCACCTGCTCGTAGATCGGCCGGGGATCGCGGTAATTGATCGAGATCGTAGTGCAGCACCACCTTTCGTAGCGTGTTAAGTGTATTAATCGTGTTGGTACAGTTAAGTTACCATGCGGCGGCGCGCCTGTCAAGGGTTAAGATGCATTTTGATGCAAAAAGTTCCCGGACGCGGGTTCGCGTCCGGGAATGGAGAATGTCGAATATCTGCGCTGGGGTGCAGGAATCCAGATAATTTTATTTCTGCCCCTCGCGGCTCTCGAGATAGACCATGAGCGTCGCAATGTCGGCAGGGGAGACGCCGGAGATGCGGCTGGCCTGACCGAGGCTCGCGGGGCGGATGTCGCTGAGCTTCTGCCGCGCCTCGAGCCGCAGGCAGGACACCTCCCGGTAGTCGAGATCCTGCGGCAGCAGCCGCTCCTCAAGCCGGGTGAATTCCGCCACCTGCCGGAGCTGGCGCTGGATGTAGCCCGCGTATTTGAGCCGGATCTCCGCCTGCTCGGTCACGACGTGCGGCAGCTCCGGCCGCGCGGGGTCAAAGGGCGCGAGGTCGGCGTAGGTGATCTGCGGGCGGCGCAGGAGGTCGGCAAGGCTCACGCCCGAACTTGTCGGTGCAGTGCCGCGCGCGGTGAGCATCGCGGCGAGCGCGGGGGTCGGCGCGAGGTGCGTTTTCTCCAGCCGGGCGCACTCGGCGTCTACCAGCCGGTATTTTTCCTGCACGGCGGCAAAGCGCGCGTCCGACACCAGCCCGATGCGGTGGCCGATGGCGCTCAGGCGCTCGTCAGCGTTGTCCTGCCGGTGCAGCAGGCGGTATTCCGAGCGGGAGGTCATGATGCGGTACGGCTCGTTCGTGCCCTTGGTGACGAGATCGTCCACGAGCGTGCCGATGTATCCGTCCGAGCGGCGGAGGATCATCGGCGCGCGTCCGAGCAGTCTGAGCGCCGCGTTCACGCCCGCGACGAAGCCCTGCACCGCCGCCTCCTCATAGCCGGACGAGCCGTTGAACTGCCCCGCACCGTAGAGGCCGGGCACTTTCTTGGCTTCCAGCGTCGGCAGCAGCTCCGTCGGATCGACGCAGTCATACTCGATCGCGTAGGCGCAGCGGGTCATTTCCGCGTGCTCGAGCCCCGGCAGCGTGTGCAGCATCTCGATCTGCACATCCTCCGGCAGGGAGGAGGAGAAGCCCTGAATGTAGAGCTCCTCCGTGTCGAGCCCCATCGGCTCGATGAACAGCTGGTGGCGCGGCTTGTCGGGGAAGGTCATGATCTTCGTCTCGATCGACGGGCAGTAGCGCGGGCCGACACCCTCGATCACGCCGGAGTAGATCGGGCTGCGGTCAAGGTTCGCGCGGATGATGGCATGCGTGCGCTCGTTGGTATAGGTGAGGTAGCACACGGCCCTGTTCTCGACCGGCTGTGTGGTGGAAAAGGAGAACGGCTCGATCTGCACGTCGCCCGGCTGCAGCTCCATGCGCGAGAAGTCCACCGTGCGCGCATTCACGCGCGGCGGCGTGCCGGTCTTGAAGCGGCGCATGCGCAGCCCCAGCGCCCGGCAGCATTCGGCCAGCGGCCCTGCGGCGGCCAGCCCGTCGGGGCCGGATTCGCGCAGCACGTCGCCCACGATCGTGCGCCCGCGCAGGTATGTGCCCGTGGCGAGCACGGCGGCGCGGCAGCGGTAGACGGCGCCGTTTGCCGTCACGACGGCGCTGACGTGTCCGTCCTCCGTCTCGACGGCGACGACCTCTGCCTGCTTGACGCGCAGGTTCGGCTGCAGCTCGAGCGTGTGCTTCATCACGGCCTGATACTTCCGCCGGTCGGCCTGCGCGCGCAGCGAGTGCACGGCCGGCCCTTTGCCGCGGTTGAGCATCCGGTACTGGATGCAGGCCTGATCGGCCGCGCGCGCCATCTCGCCGCCGAGCGCGTCGAGCTCGCGCACAAGATGCCCCTTGCCCGTGCCGCCGATGGCGGGGTTGCAGGGCATATTGCCGATCGCGTCCATATTGATGGTGAAGCAGACGGTGTCCAACCCCAGCCGGGCGGCGGCCAGCGCGGCCTCAATGCCCGCGTGCCCCGCGCCGACGACGGCGACGTCACAGCTTCCGGCGTCATAGCGCATGACGAGATCCCTCCGGATTCTTCATTAAAATAGAATAACAACTTTTTATTTTACCTGTTTTATGCCGTGATTGCAAGACAAGCCCGACCGAAAACGGCGGCGGGACGGCGGAAAATGCTTGTGCAGTATCTGCACAACAAAATACGAAAAAAGACTTGCTTTATCGTGCTAATGTGGTAATATAACACCGTGCTAACAAACAAAACAAAAAATCGAGATATGAAGGAGAACCGACATGAAAAAGATGACCAAAGTGATCTCGCTGGCGCTCGCGCTGGTGATGTGCCTGGCGCTGTGCGCCTGCGGCAAGGACAACAACGAAGACAAGGCCGACGGCAAGAAGACGTTCATCATGGGCGTCGATCCGGAGTATCCCCCGTTCAGCTATCTGGGCGACGACGGCAAGTACACCGGCTTCGACGTGGAGATCTGCCAGGCTGTCTGCGATCTGCTCGGCTGGGACCTGCAGGTGTTCGGCGTCAACTGGGACCAGAAGCTCGTGCAGCTTGACTCCAAGGAGTGCGACTGTGTCTGGTCGGGCATGACCATTCTCGACAGCATGAAGGATGCGGGCTATGTGCTCTCCACCCCCTACTATGACAATGCGCAGGTCATCATGGTCAAAGAGGGCAGCGACATCAAGTCCTCCGCCGATCTGGCCGGCAAGAATGTGGCTGTGCAGCTCGGCACCTCCGGCGAGTCCCTGCTGTCCGAGGGCGGCGATCTTGAGGATCTGGCCAAGACGTTCGGCAAGCTCACCACCTGCGACAGCTTCCTCAAGTGCTTCACCGAGCTGGGCGGCGGCGCCGTTGACGCCGTGATCGTCGACAAGCCGGTCGCCACCGACTATGCGCAGAAGAACAGCGGCTTCACCATCCTCAGCGAGGAGCTGGGCGCGGAGCAGTACGGCATCGCCTTCCGTTCCGGCGATCAGGAGCTGTGCAACACCATCGAGGACGCGGTGCAGCAGCTGGTCGACAACGGCACCTATGCCAAGATCGCCGCGAAGTACCCCGACATCGTCAACAACCTCACCTACCTGAATAAATAAGTGTGAAATCCAGTCACGTCTCCCGGAGGCTTTGCGGTCTCCGGGAGCGTGCGCGTATCATAGAGGAATTATATGACATTACTTACCATCATCGCGAAGATGAGCGAGGGCCTCGGCAAGACCTGCGCCATTTTCTTTCTGACCCTCCTGTTCTCCCTGCCGCTGGGCATGATCATCACCTTCCTGCGCATGAGCAGGAGCAAGGTCATCTCGAGCGTGACCCGCTTTGTGGTCGCCGTGCTGCGCGGCACGCCGCTGATGCTGCAGCTGATCGCCGTGACCTACGGCCCGTACTATCTTTTCGGCACGGCGGTGTCGAAAAACAAGCTCATCCCCGTGGTCATCGCGTTTGCCATCAACTATGCGGCCTATTTCTCGGAGATCTACCGCGGCGGCATCGAGTCGATCCCGGCCGGGCAGTACGAGGCGGCGAATGTCCTTGGCTACACCAAGGCGCAGACGTTTTTGCGCATCATCCTGCCGCAGGTCGTCAAGCGCGTCATGCCGAGCGTCACCAACGAGGTCGTCACGCTGGTCAAGGACACCTCCATGGCCTTCACGGTCTCGTATCAGGAGATGTTCACCATCGGCAAGCAGATCGCAAACTCGCAGACGAGCTTCACGCCGTTTCTCGTGGCGGGCGTGTTCTATTTCGTCTTTAACGCCATCGTCGATTTTGCCATGGGCAAGATCGAAAAGCGCATGGACTACTATAAGTAAGGAGGTGCTGTCATGAGCGTATTGGAACTCAATCACGTCAAAAAATCCTTTAATAACGGGGAGCTGGAGGTCCTGCAGGACATCAGCCTGAGCGTTGAAAAGGGTGAGGTCGTGGCCATCATCGGCCCGAGCGGCAGCGGCAAATCCACGCTGCTGCGCTGCGCCACGCTGCTCGAGCGCATCGACTCCGGCGAGGTCTGCTTTGACGGGCATTACGCCGCGCGCACCGGCGACGACGGCGCCGCCGTCTATGCCGACAAGGCGGAGCTCAGGCAGATCCGCAACTATTTTGGCCTCGTTTTCCAGCAGTTCAATCTTTTCCCGCACTACTCGGTGCTCAAAAACGTCATGGACGCGCCCCTCTGCGTCCAGAAGCGCGACCGTGCCGAGGTCGAGGCCTCGGCGCGCAGGACGCTCGAAAAAATGGGGCTCGGCGACAAGGCCGACGCCTATCCGTGCCAGCTCTCCGGCGGCCAGCAGCAGCGCGTGGCCATCGCGCGCGCGCTCGAGATGAACCCCGAGATCCTGTTTTTCGACGAGCCGACCTCCGCACTCGACCCCGAGCTCACGGGCGAGGTGCTCAAGGTCATCCGCGCCCTTGCCGAGGAGCACATGACCATGGTCATTGTCACGCACGAGATGGCCTTTGCCCGCGCCGTGGCCGACAAGGTCATTTTCATGGACGGCGGCGTCATCGTCGAGCAGGGCGCGCCTGAGGCGGTCTTCGGCGACACGCAGCAGGAGCGCACAAAGCAGTTCCTCGCGCGCTATAATGAGCGTCCGTGACGAAAATGTAAGAGAAAATTCAGTTTTTCCCTCTTGCATGACCGGTTTATATTCGCTATGATAAAAAGCGCATCGGTGGTCGGTGCGCTTTTTGATTTTTCTTTCGGGAGGGTTTCCCTTGAAATACGGCAAACGGATCGCGGCGCTGCTGCTCGCGCTCGCGCTGTGCTGCTGCACGGCGTGCAGCAAGACCGTCGGCAGCTACCGCGTGGTCAAAACGCTCGGCACGGAGCAGTTTCGCATCGGCTTTCGTGACGGGGATCAGGCGGCGGTGTATGTCAACGCCGCGCTCAAGGTGCTCGCCGCCGACGGGACGATCCACAGCCTTGCGCTCAAGTGGTTCGGCACGGACGACACGACCTTCGACAGCGACGCCGATGCGCTCGACGCGCTCGGCGACATTCCGCAGCGCACGTTCATCATGGGGCTCAATGAGGAGCGCTTTCCCATGAGCTATGCCGACGGCGACGGCTACAGCGGCTTTGACGTGGAGCTGGCGCAGGCGGTCTGTGCCCGCCTCGGCTGGACGCTGCAGTATCAGTCCATCGCCAACCGCAACGCCTATGTGGAGCTCTCGAGCGGCAATGTCGACTGCGCATGGGGCGGCATGGTGCTCGATCAGACCGACAGCAAGGACAGTAAGAAAAAGCAGAAGCTGACGCTCACCGCGCCGTATCTGGAAAACAAGCTCCTGCTCATCGTGCGCGGCGACTCGAAGTACCGCACCGGCAGCAGCCTCAAGGGCACGACCGTCCTGCTCGGCACGGACGAGACGTACACGGACGCGCTCTCGAGCGAAGAGAAGCTCATGAAAAACTTCGGCGCCGCCCAGCGCGTCACCGGCGGGTCGAAGGCCTGCTTTGAGGCGCTGTCAGCCGGAGAATGCGCTGCCATCGTTGCCGACAGCACGGCGCTGGCCTACTACACGCATTGATGTCTGCCGCCCGCGCGGGCTGAAGCGCGGGCGGTTTTCCGCGCTTTTTCACAGCGGAGCGCAAAAAGGAATTCCGCTTTTGCTCTGACTGTGCTATACTATCTCTGTCCGCGCCTGTCGAACCGGCAGAATATTTGCTTGCGCGGGCAGAAACACGGGTACGCCTATGTCGAACAACAAATACAAAACCCTCGTGTCCAACACCATGCTCATCAGCCTTGGCACCTTCGGCAGCAAGCTGCTGGTGTTTTTCATGGTGCGCTTTTACACGAGCTGTCTCACGCCGGCGGACTACGGCACCGCCGATCTCATCACGCAGACGGCCAATCTGCTCTTCCCGCTCATCAGCCTTGGCATCACGGACGGCGTGTTCCGCTTCGCCGTGGATCACACCGAGCAGCGGCGGAACATTTTCTCCGTCGGCGTGTATACGATCCTTGCGGGCGCGCTGCTGCTCGTGGCCATTCTGCCGCTGCTGGGGCTCTTCCCGCAGTTTGACGGCTTCCTCTGGCTGATCGCGCTCTACACGATGTGCTCGTGCCTGCACACGCTGTGCGCGCAGTTCGTGCGCGCCGAGGGGCACACGGCGCTCTTCGCCGTGCAGGGCATGATCAACACCGCGCTCGTCATCGGGCTCAACATCCTCTTCCTTGCGGGGCTGCGCATGGGCATCACGGGCTATGTGCTGTCGGTCGCGCTGGCGGATCTGACGTGCACGCTGCTGCTGTTCGTGCGCGAGCGGCTCTGGCGGCAGCTGATGCTGCGCCCCGGCTGGGCGGCCGCGCGGGAGATGCTGGCCTACAGCATCCCCATGATCCCGACGACGGTGTTCTGGTGGATCACGAGCGTGTCCGACCGCTATATGGTCACGGCTTATCTCGGCGTGGATGCCAACGGCATCTACTCCGTGTCGTACAAGATGCCGACGATCCTGTCGCTCGTGTCGAGCATTTTCATGGAGGCGTGGCAGTTTTCCGCCGTCTCCGAGGCGCAGGGCAGCCGGCGCGAGCATATCCGCTTCTTCTCGAAAGTCTGGTGCTCGTTCCAGTCGGTGATGTTCCTTGCCGGCGCGTGCATCATCGCCTTTGCCGTGCCGGAGATCCGCGTGCTCGCGGCGGAGCAGTATCACGGCGCGTGGCTGTATGTGCCGGTGCTCGGTATGGCCATGGTCTTTTCCGCGTTCGTGAGCTATCTCGGCAGCGTCTACATGGTCGAAAAGCGCAGCAAGCGCACGTTTTTCACGTCCATGATCGGCGCGGTGCTCAATATTGCGCTCAACTTCCTGCTCATTCCGTCGAAGCTCGGCGTGCAGGGCGCGGCCATCGCCACGTGTGTGAGTTATTTTGTCGTGTTTGTCATCCGCGCGGTCGATGCGCGCAAGTTCATCCCGTTTCGGTTTTATACCGTCGGCGTCACGGAAAACTGCATCCTGCTGACTGTGCAGACGCTCTTCATCGTCCTGCAGCTGCCGGGCTGGAAGATCGCGCAGGGCGTGTGCATCGCGCTGCTGCTGCTGCTCAACCGCAAGCCGCTCATGGATGCGGTGGGGAAGATCGTCCATTTCCGCCGCTGATGGCCGGATACTTTTCTCGGAGGATTCGAATTTGAAGATTTGGAACAGCCTGTTCGGGAAGCTCTTTATGACCTTCCTCATCTCTATGGTGCCGGTGCTCGAGCTGCGCGGCGCGATCCCGATCGGCGTGGCGCACGGACTGGACTACCGCGCTGCCATCGCGGTGTCCATCGTCGGCAATCTCGTGCCGGTGCCGTTCATCGTGCTCTTCATCCGCAAGATCTTTGCGTGGCTGCGCACAAAAAGCGAGCGGCTCAACGGCTTTGTCACGCGCATGGAGCAGCGCGCGCTCAAAAAGTCCGACTCCGTGCGCCGCGCGCGCTTCTGGGGCCTGTTTTTGTTCGTGGCCATCCCGCTGCCGGGCACCGGTGCGTGGACGGGCTCGCTCATCGCCGCCATGCTGGAGATGCGCGTCAAGGAGGCCTTCCCGCCGATCGCGCTCGGCGTCGTCACGGCCGGCGTCATCGTCGCCGTTGTGACGTATGGCGCGGCGTCGCTGCTGTTTTAATTCCAACGAGGACCGCTTCGCTGGGTCCTCGTTGGGAGAGACCGCAGCTCGCTGCAGCGCACGCAAAAAATCCCGCCGTCCCATGGGACAGCGGGATTTTTTCATGTATCTCTTTACTCGGCGAACGCCTTTTCGAGCGCCTCGAGCTCGTCGCGCAGCTCGTGCGGCAGCTTGTCGCCGAACTGTGCGAAGTACTCGCGGATGCCCGCGCAGTTTTCGCGCCAGCTCCCGGCGTCGAGCGTCAGCAGCTGACGGAGCGTCTCGACCGTCACGCCGCAGCCTTCGAGGTTGATGTCCTCCGGCTTCGGCTCGTAGCCGATGGGCGTCTCATCCGCGCCCACCTCGTCAAAGCAGCGCTTGAGGATCCACTCGAGCACGCGCAGGTTGTCGCCGAAGCCCGGCCACAGGAAGCGGCCGTTGTCGTCGGTGCGGAACCAGTTGACGTTGAAGATCTTCGGCGCGTTCGGCAGCTTTTCGCCCATGTCGAGCCAGTGCTGCCAGTAGTCGGCCATGTTATAGCCGCAGAACGGCCGCATGGCCATCGGGTCGCGGCGCACAACGCCCACGGCGCCGGTCGCGGCGGCCGTCGTCTCGGAGGCCATCGTCGCGCCGACGAACACGCCGTGCGCCCAGTCGCGGGACTGATAGACCAGCGGCGCGGTCTTCGCGCGGCGGCCGCCGAAGATGATCGCGCTGATCGGCACGCCGGTGCCCTTGAAAAACTCCTCGCTGATGCACGGGCAGTTTTCCGCCGGTGCGGTGAAGCGGCTGTTCGGGTGCGCGCCGCGCGTGCCGTCACTGCCGTCCCACGCTTCGCCCTTCCAGTTGCGCAGGTGCCCCTTGGGCGGCTGCTTGGTCATGCCCTCCCACCAGACGGTCATGTCGTCCTCATTGAGCACGACGTTGGTGAAGATGGTGTTCCTGCTCGTGGACGCGAGCGCATTCGGATTGGACTTCTCGCTCGTGCCGGGGGCAACGCCGAAAAAGCCGTTTTCCGGGTTCACGGCCCAGAGGCGGCCGTCCGGGCCGACGCGCAGCCATGCAATGTCGTCGCCGACGGTCCAGCATTTCCAGCCCTTTTTGCGGTAGCCCTCGGGCGGGATGAGCATGGCGAGGTTCGTCTTGCCGCACGCGGACGGGAACGCGCCCGTCACATAGCGCACCTCGCCCTGCGGGTTTTCGATGCCGAGGATGAGCATGTGCTCGGCGAGCCAGCCCTCGCGGCGGCCGAGCTCGGAGGCGATGCGCAGCGAGAAGCACTTTTTGCCCTGCAGCACGTTGCCGCCGTAGTTGGAGTTGACCGAGACGATCTTGTTCTCCTCCGGGAAGTGGACGATGTAGCGGTTTTCGGGGTCGAGCTTTGCCTTGGAGTGTACGCCGAGGATTACGTCGCTGCTGTCGCCGAGCGCCTCGAGCACCTTTGTGCCGATGCGCGTCATGATCGCCATGTTCAGCACGACGTAGATTGAGTCGGTGATCTCGATGCCGTACTTGGCAAACGGTGTGCCGATCACGCCCATCGAATAGGGAATGACGTACATCGTGCGGCCGGTCATCGCGCCGCGCAGGATCTCGTGGAGCTTGGCCTTCATCTCGTCCGGATCCATCCAGTTGTTCGTCGGGCCGGCAGCCTCGCGGGTCTTCGAGCAGATAAAGGTCCGGCCTTCCACACGCGCCACGTCGTTCACATCGCTGTGGTTGAGATAGCAGCCGGGCAGCTTTTCCTCGTTGAGCTTGATGAGCTCGCCGGTCTCGACGGCGATCTTTCTCAGAGAGTCGAGCTGGGCCTCAGAGCCGTCGATCCAGACGATCTCTTTCGGGGTCGCAAGTTCGGCGGTTTTCCGCACCAGCTCCAGCACGGACGGGTTTTGTGTCAGTTCCATGTTGACAGGTTCTCCTTTTTTGCATATTTAATAAAATCTCTCGGCATCATGCCGCGCTTATACTGCATTTCGTCACTACTCGGAAATACCTTACACCATCCGACCCCGCCTGTAAAGCCCCAAAACGGAACTTTGCCTGTCAACCTTTTCGCATACGCATATTCGTGCTACAATGTGCGCAGGACATTTTTCGCGCAAAGGAGGAAATCATATGTGGAAAACCGTTGTGCCGGCGCTGACGGTGCTGGCGGCCGAGGCGGTCATTCGCCGGCGGATCAACGCCCTGCCGCGCGAGACGTTCCCGCTGCGCATCGGGCGGCGCGTGCAGCTGCGCCGCGCGTATAACCGGGGCCTGCTGTGCAGCAAGCTCGCCGACCGGCCGAAGGCGGCGACCGCGCTGCAGACGGTGTCTGTCGCGGTGCTCGCGGGGATGACGGTGGTGTGCGCCTGCCGCCGGAGCAGCGCTGCGCTGCAGGCCGCCATGGGGGTGATGCTCGGCGGCGCGCTGGCAAACCTCATCGAGCGCTGGGTGCGCGGCGCGGTCACGGACTATGTGTATCTGCCGCAGGCGGTCATCCCGTTTTTCCGGCGCATCATCTGGAACGTCGCCGATCTGAGCGTATTTGCCGGCTGCCTTGCGGCGATCGGCGCGCTGGTGTGCAGAGCAGTGTGATTATGTAAACCGGAGGAGTGGGGGAAAGCCCCCTCGGAAGGAATTTTGGCTATCTTTTGCCTTCGGGCAAAAGAAACAGAACCGCGCCGGTGCTCCCGTCTGCGCAGGAGCGCGATGTTCACAGAGCAGCCGGGGAGCACGAGGGGGAAAGCCCCCTCGTAAAGAATTTGGGCTATCTTTTATTTGCGCGAAGCGCAAATAAAAGATAGCCCCTTGCTCCAACATCAGAACAAGGGGCTATCCTGCGGTGTTCGGTTCCATCACCTTAGAACCTCCTTCAGTTTTCTTGCCGCGCACGGGTACTTGGCGCCGCACACGGACTCCGACCGCTGTGAAGGGAAATGCTCATTCAAGATTTCACACCACTGCGTGCCGTCTCCGGAATTACAGAACCCTGTCTGCTTCCGGTCGATTCAGTACATCGGACTCACCTCCAAGGCTTCCACTGAACCTTTATTGTAAAAGCGCCGCCCCTTGTTAGGGGGTTGCGACTCTTCCTCTTTGCATCTTCAGTATAGCAGGTGCCCCGGTCTTTGTCAATGTTTTAATAAACAAAAATCAGCTGTTATGTTCAGTAAAAACGCCGAATTTCCGGCGGCCCCATGCCAACGCCCCGTGCATGCGGGGCATTGGCGACCGGCCGCGCAGCGGTGCGCAGCCGGAAAACCGCCGTGCGCATCCGACGGTGCACAGCGGCGGCAGCTTCATGTCAGCGGTTGCTCGGCGCGGAGCTCTGCCCGCCGAAGATCCAGTCGTCCAGATCCTGCTCCATGGTGCGTTCACCTCCCGTTTCAACGGCATACGGCCATTGTATGCCGGAAGGTCTGAAAAAATGCACGAACAGGGGTCTTGAAATAGAAAGAACTTGAAACCAACGGCCGTTTGCGTTATAATACATGCATCTTTTCCGCGCGCGGAGTGTTTCTTCGCGGGCCAGACATTTTTCGAAGGATCAGGTGAATCACGAATGAGTGCATCCCAAGACAAAAAACGCCGCAACGACGAGCGTGCGCTGGGCACCGAGCGCCGTCAGGTCGCCTCTCAGAAGGAGGCCAAGGAGCGCAGGCAGAGCAAGATCAAGTGGACGGCCGGCACGGTCATTGTCGTGCTGCTGGTCGTTGCGATCCTGCTCGGCAATTCCAGCCTCTTTTACACCGCGCGTCCTGCGCTGCAGATCGGCGACGTGAAGTATTCCTCGGCCGAGGTCAACTATGCCTACCGCACGGCCTACCTCTCGTTCTGCAATCAGTACAGCAGCATCCTCTCCTCCATCGGCTTTGACACGAGCAAGGCGCTGGACGAGCAGGAGTGCACCATCAGCGACGAATTTGACACGTGGGACGACTATTTCAAGGACGCTGCCAAGCAGAACCTCGTGCAGGTCACGGCGCTGTGCGATGCCGCCGAGAAGGCCGGCATCACGCTCGATGAGGACGACCAGCATGAGGTCGACGAGCAGTTTTCCTATATTGAGCTCTCTGCCAAGCAGTATAAGTACAGCTCCGTCAGCAAATACCTGCAGGCGGTCTACGGAAACGGCGTGACCAAGAAGGTCGCGCGCCATATGCTGGAGCTCAGCCAGCTCGCCTCGAAGTACTCGCAGCAGCAGTATGACAGCTACACCTACACGGACGAGCAGATCGCGGAAAACTACGCCGAGAACAAAAACAGCTACGACGTCTTCAACTACGAGTATTATCTCGTGCAGGCCGAGACCGAGGAGACGACGGACGCCGACGGCAGCACCAGCACCGCCACGACGGCGGCCACGATGGCGGCTGCCAAGGCCACGGCCGACAAGATCGCCGCGGCCACGCACGACGCGGACAGCTTTGCCGCTGCCGTGACGGCGAACGTGCCCGCCACGACTGGTTCCGACGGCACGGCCACGGCGCCGAGCGTCACGTCCAACACCAACGCCAAGGGCTCGAGCGTCAGCTCCGCCCCGTATGCCGAGTGGCTCTACAGCGCCGATCGCACGGCCAATGACGTGACCGTCATCGAGCAGGAAAACAGCGGCTACTACGTCGTGCTCTTCCAGAGCCGCGATGACAATACGTACAACACCGTCAACGTCCGCCACATCCTCATCAAGGCCGAGGACAGCGATAACGACGGCACGTATTCCGATGAGGAAAAGCAGAAGGCAAAGGTCGCGATCGACGATGTCTACGAGCGCTGGGAGCAGAGCAACAAGACGGAGGACGATTTTGCGCAGCTGGTCAATTCCTTCAGCCAGGACAGCGGCTCGAACACGAAGGGCGGCCTGTATGAGAATGTCTACAAGGGACAGATGGTGCAGGAGTTCAACGACTTCTGCTTTGATCCCGCGCGCAAGCCGGGCGATGTGGGCATCGTTTTCAACGAGAGCGATTCCTACTGCGGCTACCACCTTGTGTACTTTGTCGGCCAGGGCGAGCGCTACTGCGACTATCTCGCCGATCAGGCGCTGCGCTCGGCAGATTTTGAGCAGTGGGAGAGCACGTTCTTCGATGACTGGAGCGCTACCGAGCTCAATGGCATGAAGTACGTCGGATAAATCAGACACACGTCAGAGCCGCCCGCCGGGCGGCTCTGCGTCTATCGCAAAGTGCGGACGCACCATGTTGACAGAGCAGCGGGGGAGCTCGAGGGGGCGAAGCGCCCGCCTCGAATGAGATTCGATTCGTCAGGCATATTTGCTGTGCAAAATGCCTGACGGTGCCGGCTTGCTCTCTGAGCAAGCCGGGAGCCGTCCGAACAGGGCGGCTCTTTTTTCAATGACTCTATGGAGGGATCCGCATGACCGGAACAAAAACACTGCGCTATGACACGACCGTGCTCGATGCGCGCGCGCTCGCCGACGCGCTCGAGGCGGAAGAGAAGGCCGGCTGGGAGGTCGCGGAGGCGGCCTACGACGGCACGGATTTTGTCGTGACCTTCGAGCGGGAGGGCGCGCTATGAGCGAGCAGACCCTGCGTACCGAGATGCTGCTCGGCGGCGATGCGCTCGCGCGTCTGCGCCGCAGCCGCGTTGCGGTGCTCGGTCTCGGCGGCGTGGGCAGCTGGTGTGCCGAAGCGCTGGCCCGCGCCGGCGTCGGCGCGCTCACGCTTGTGGACGAGGACACCGTCAGCGAGAGCAACATCAACCGCCAGTGCTGCGCGCTGCACTCCACGGTCGGTCTGCCGAAGGCGGAGGTGATGGCCGCGCGCGTGCGCGACATTGATCCTGCCATCGCCGTTGACGCCCGCACCGAGCGCTATGAGGCGGCGACGCGGGAGCGGTTTTTCGACACGGAGTATGATTACATCGCCGACTGCATCGATCTCGTGGCCTGCAAGGTGGATCTGATCCGCACCGCGCACGCGCGCGGCATCCCGATCGTGTCGGCGCTCGGCACGGGCAACAAGGCCGACGCGAGCCGCTTTGAGCTCTGCGACATCAGCCGCACGAGCGGCTGCCCGTTCGCGCGCGTCATCCGCCGCGAGCTGCGCAGCGCCGGTATCACACACCACGCGGTCGTGTTTAGCCCCGAGCCGGCCATGACGCCGGAGGCGCTGTGCGCCCCGCCGCCGGGACGGCGGAGTGTGCCCGGCTCGCTGCCGTGGGTGCCCGCGAGCGCGGGCTTGCTCATGGCGCAGAAGATCGTGCTCGATCTGTGCGCGGCGCCGGAGGCCCGGATATGAAGCCCGTCTGGATCGTGCTGCTGTGTCTGCTGGGTGCGGCGGTGCTGTTGGCGCTGCTGGTGTGGTATCTGGAGCAGCGGATGCTGGCGCGGTCGCTCGGCCGCGTGCCGGAGCGCGCGGATGCGCAGGCAGCGTGGGAGCAGCATATGCTGCACAAGCAGGGCTGGACGGAAGACTCCGGGCAGGGCAGCGCCGCGCTTGCGCGCGCCCGCGCGGGACTCGCCGAGATCCAGGAGCGGCCGCATGAGGATGTGTTCACGCCCGGACTCGACGGCGCGCGCCTGCACGCGCGGCTCTACCGCGTGGCCAATGCCCACGCGACCGTTATTCTCTGCCACGGCTACCACAGCCGCGCCGAGCACGACTTCGGCGCGCAGTTTCCGGCTCTGTACGCCTCCGGCGGCTGCAATCTGCTGCTGATCGACGAGCGCGCGCACGGCCTGAGCGAGGGCAAATGCCTGACCTTCGGACAGCTCGAGCGCTATGACATCGCGCAGTGGGTGCACTGGGTGCGCGAGCACTCGCGCGTGCAGCGTCCGATCGCGCTCTACGGCGTGTCGATGGGTGCGGCGTCGGTGCTGCTCTCGGCGCAGCTTCCGGAGCTGCACGGGGAGATTGCCTGCGTCGTGGCCGACTGCGGCTATTCGAGCTTCGCGCTGGAGGTCACGGACGCCGTGCATCATGCGACGAACGCCCCGCGCTGGCTGCAGGGACCGCTTGCGCGCGTCTGCGTGCGCATCCTGCGCCGCAGCGGGCTGGATTTTGACGCGGTCGATACCACGCCCGGCATGGCCGCGCTCGATATCCCGATCCTGTTTTTCCACGGTGACGCGGATACCTTTGTGCCGCTGCACCACAGCGAGCGAAACCTCGCCGCCTGCCGGCGGCCGCAGCGCCTTGTCGTGATCCCCGGCGCGGAGCACGCCATGGCGGCGCAGGTCGACCCCGAGCGCTACCGCCGCGAGCTGCTCGTTTTCCTGTGGCGCAATACAAATTTTCTCTGGGCGGAGCGAAACAAGCCGCTCAGATAAGTCCGCTGCCCGAAGCAGCGTTTTAAAAAGAGCACCGGATGGTGCTCTTTTTTCTGCCTGAATATCTTTTATATTTGATTTTAAGTAAATTATACTTGACATTAAGAATGATAAGTGGTACATTGCGCTTGAACAAGAAAGAAGGTTTGACTATGCACAATGTGTCAGGACTTTTTGGTGCTGCCGCCGGTGCGGCCGTGGCGGTCTTCCTTTGGGCGCTGTTTGTTTCCCTGCGCAAAAAGCGCAGCGGCGACGCGTCGGAGTTTGACGAGCGGCAGCTCGCCGCGCGAGCCAAGGCGTACAGCAGCGCGTTTTTCACGCTGCTGGGGTATCTCGCTGTTGTGGCGCTGCTCGATTCGGTTGCCGAGGTGCGCTGGTGTGACTTGTATACGGCGTGTTTTCTCGGCATGATGCTCGCGCTCGATGTGTTTGCCGTCACTGCCAGCCGCATGGATGCCTATTTCGGCATCCATGAGCGCCCGGTCGCGTCGATCGTGCTGTTTGGCTTTGTGGCTGCGCTCAATCTCGGCGTGGCGGTCGCCCGCTTTGCGGCCGGTGAGCCGCTGCTGGAAAACGGTCTGCTCACGCGCGCGAGCAGCATGAACCTTATTATGGGCGTCGCCTTCGTGCCGATCACGGTCGCGGCGATCGTGACGGCCGTGCGCGCCCGCCGGGAGGATACATGAAGAATCTGAAGCTCAAGGCGGCCCGTGCCGCGCGCGACTGGTCGCAGCAGCAGCTGGCGGACGCCGTCGGCGTGTCGCGCCAGACGATCGTTGCCATCGAAAAGGGAGACTATAACCCCACGATCCGCCTGTGTATTTCCATTTGTCAGGCGCTGGACTGCACGCTCGACGCGCTGTTCTGGCCGGAGACGGAGCGGCAATGATTCCCCACCTGCGCATGATTTTTCATCGTATTTGTGAAATGCTCACCACTTTGATGCAAAAAAGCCGGATGTCTGTGACATCCGGCTTTTTTCTGCGCGTTTTCAGCCCTGCAGCAGCGCTGCGGCCGCAGCGCCCACGGCAGAGGCGTTGGATATGGGCTTGCACACGCAATAACGCTGCAGCTTCTGGACGAGGAAGCGCTCGAGCTCCTCGTTGACGGCGGGGTGCAGGAGCACCGAATTGCGAAACAGCGACCCGTCCACGGCCACGACCATGGGGCGGTGGCGGTTCTGCGCGCCGCCGGTCAGCAGCACCATGGCGGCGACATTTGCGACGAGCACCTTGGCCGCGCGGCCGAACACGCCCTGAATGACCATGGCGGCGGTCTTGCGCTCGGCGTCGGCGGCATCCGCCAGCGCGGCGATCGCGCCGCTGTCCGGGTCTGCGCTGAAGGCGTCCGCTTCGGCGGCGGAGAGCGTATCGAGCGCGCGCAGCCTGTCGGCAGTCTCGGGGGCAAACAGGCCGTCGTCCGCCGCGGCGATGAGCGCAAGGCGGCTGAGCTCGCCAAGGTAGCGCCCGCTCGTCATCTTCTCGAGACGGTAAGCGCCCGGCACGGCGGAGGCCGCGTCGACCGCCTGATCGAAGCGGCTTTGCGGCAGGTCGGTGAACGAGCCGGACTCGAGATTTACGAGCATCTCGCCGTCGGCATCGAGGCCGAGCTTTTCAATCATGCGTACCGGCAGCAGGCAGCAGGAGTTCGTGCCCGTGCCGTTGACGAGGCCGGCAAAGCCGTTGGCGTAGTTGTGGGCGATGGTAGCCACGCCGCTCAGGTACGTGGCGGGGGTGTCGTTGACGACTGCGATGGGCAGCTTCGGGCAGCCGCGGCGCGCGAGCTCCTCGGCGAGGTCGGCGCCCACAAGGTGCTCCTCCCAGCCGGTGAGCTGCACCTCCTTGGTCATGCTGAGCACCTTCGCGTCCAGCTCCGGCGTGTTCTGCGCAGGATAGCTGAAGCAAACGCCGATGTGCGTGGCGTCTGTCAGCAGCGGCGCGAGCGCGTCGGCGGTCAGACGGATGAAATCCTCCCAGCCGGCTGCGCCGTCCGTGCCGGGCATGGGCAGCCGGCGCTCGTTTTCGAGGATCGGATGGCCAAATTCATACCGCACGGCGGCCACGCGAAAGTGCGTCCCGCCCGCGTCGACGACGGCGACGCGCTTGCCCTCCGTGTCAGGCAGGTGTTCGCCCGGCGCGAGGTAGGCCGGCAGCATCGGCAGGCCGCCGGGCTCACCGCGCAGGCCGCGCTGCATCGCGGCGAGCAGGGCGTCGGTGAGCGCCTGCGTGTCGAGCTGGTCGGGCGCGGCGTCATATTTGCGCAGGAAGGCGAGCACGCGCGCGTCGATGTTGATCGCGGGCAGCTCCTCCTCCTGCTGGGCGGCGAAGGGGAACGGCGCGCGCGGTGCGGCCGGCTTTGCGGGGGCTGCGGGCTGCTCGGGGGCGTCCTTCTTTTTCTTGAAAAACGGAAGCTTCATGTGTGTCTCTCTCCTTTTCACCGAAAACCCCGCGCCGAAACCGGCGCGGGGTCGGTACAAATACGGGTGCGGTCAGGCGGTCGGCGTGTCCGTCTTGACGCTCTCGACCAGGCCGGCCGCCAGCGCGGCAACGCCCTGGATCTCGGACGGGATGATGATCTTCGTCGCGCGGCCGTCGGCGGCGGCGGCAAAGGCCTCCAGACTCTTGAGCTTGATGACGGCGTCGGACGGCATGGACTCGTTGATGAGCCGGATGCCCTCTGCGGTCGCGCGCTGCACGGTCAGAATGGCCTCGGCGCGGCCCTGCGCCTCAAGGATCTGCTCCTGCTTTTTCGCGTCGGCGCGCAGAATGGCCGATTCTTTTTCGCCCTCTGCCGTGAGGATGGCGGAGCGCTTCTCGCCCTCGGCGCGCAGAATGGCCTCGCGGCGTTCGCGCTCGGCCTTCATCTGCTTTTCCATGGCGCTCTGGATCTCCTTCGGCGGGAGAATGTTCTTGAGCTCCACGCGGTTGACCTTGATGCCCCAAGGGTCGGTGGCCTCATCGAGGATCTGGCGCATCTTGGTGTTGACGATGTCGCGGCTGGTCAGGCACTGGTCGAGCTCAAGATCGCCGATGAGGTTGCGCAGCGTCGTGGCCGAGAGGTTCTCGATCGCGAGGATCGGCTGCTCGATGCCGTAGGTATAGAGCTTCGGGTCGGTGATCTGGTAGTAGACGACGGTGTCGATCTGCATGGTGACGTTGTCTTTCGTGATGACGGGCTGCGGCGGGAAGTCCGCGACCTGCTCCTTGAGCGACAGACGCTTGGCGACCGACTCAATGAACGGGATCTTCAGGTGCAGACCGACGCCCCACGTGGTCTTGTACGCGCCGAGGCGGGTGATGACATAGGCCTGCGCCTGCGGTACGATGCGGATGTTGCGCACGAGGATGACGAGCGCGATCACGATGATTCCGTAGAGAACGTATGGCATGGGGATTCCTCCTTATTCATTTGCGTCTGCGCGCACGCAGACGGGGGTGACGATGAGCTTGACGCCTTCGATGCGCAGCACGGCGGCGGTCGTTCCGGCGGCGATGGGGACATCGCCCTGCGCACGCGCGGTCCAGACCCTGCCGCCGACGGTCACGGCGCCGCGGCCGGTCAGGTTGTCGATGTCCTCGGTGACGAGGCATTCCTGTCCGATGAGCATGTCGGCGTTCGTCGGCTGCGTGCGGCCGTTGATATATTTTTTCACCAGAGGCCGCGTCACGGCAAAGGCCGCGATCGAGATGACGAAAAACCACACGAGCTGCAGCCACAGCGGCGCGTGGAACATGGCGGCGATGAGCGCGGCGAGCGCACCCACGGCAAACCAGATCGTGACGAGGCCTGCGGTCAGCCCCTCGATGACCAGAAAGATCACGATCAGTCCGATCCAGATGGCCGGCATGGTGAAGGGGATCCCGGCGATGACCATAGACAAAACCTCCTTTATAAGCGGTGGGGGTACGGCACGGCAATGTTTTGCCATGAAAATATCATACCGTATTTGCGGCCTAAAAGCAAGCAAAACCCCCGTGATCCGACACATCAAATTCCCGAATGGTTTTCCTCTTTACTTTCCTAAACAATTAGTGTAAAATAGTGTCCGTGAAAATATGATTCCACCGGCAATACATCTGATGAGAAACAAGGAGTGCATATGAATAAACAGCATAAAAAACCACGCTGCGATGACATGTACCGTGCCATCCTGACGCTCAGAACGGTCGAGGAGTGCAAGCAGTTTTTTGATGACCTGTGCACGGTCACGGAGCTGCAGGCCATGGAGCAGCGCTATCAGGTGGCGCAGTATCTTGACTCCGGCCTGATCTATAACGACATCCTCGAAAAGACCGGCGCCTCGAGCGCGACGATCAGCCGCGTCAACCGCAGCCTGCAGTACGGCGACGGCGGTTATGAGATCGTGTTCGCCCGGCTCAAGGAGCTGGCGGAGAAAACTCCGGAGGAGCAGGCGTGAGCGCTTACGGCGCCCTTGCCGCATGGTACGATGCGCTGACCCGCGACGTGGATTATACCGCGTTCGCGGACTTTTATGAGCAGTGTTTCCAGCAGGGGCGCGGCGAGAGCCATACCCTGCTGGATTTTTGCTGCGGCACGGGCACGCTCACGCGCCTCATGGCCGCGCGCGGCTACGAGATGATCGCGACCGACGGCTCGCCCGATATGCTCATGCAGGCGCAGGCACACAATGCAGACCTGCCGCCGGACGCCGCTGCGCCGCTGCTGCTGTGTCAGGAGGCGTCCGAGCTCGACCTCTACGGCACGGTCGACGCGGCCTACTGCTCGCTCGACGGCATCGACTACCTGCCGCCGGAGGAGCTGCCGGAGGTGCTGCACCGGCTGCACCTGTTCGTGCGCCCGGGCGGGATGCTGATCCTGGACATCCGCGATCCGGCGTCGTTCCGCGCGCTCGACGGCGGCACGTTCGTCGACGAGACGGACGATGTCCTGTGCCTCTGGCGGGCGGAGTTTGACGCGGCGGCGCAGACCATGCACTACGGCATGGATCTGTTCACGCGCGCGGGCAAGCTCTGGTCGCGCGCGTCCGAGGAGCACATTGAGTATGCGCACACGCCCGAGCTGCTCACAAGGCTGCTCACGGAGGCGGGCTTTCTCGATGTGACCGTGCGGCGCGACGGGCCGCAGGCAGACGCCGGGCGTGTGTTCCTCACGGCGATGCGCAGTCTGGAATACGGAAACGAAACCATGGAAACAGGAGATCCTGTTGGATAATTCTTCGAGGTGAACATTATGGATGAGATCATCCGCGCCGTCTCGAAAGACGGCTTTGCAAAAATATCGGTCGTCACCGCGCGTGACGCGGTGCAGCGCGCCAACGCCATTCACACCTGCAGCCCGACGGCCATCGCCGCCCTCGGCCGCAGCCTGTGCGCCGCGTCCATGCTCGGCGATCTGCTCAAGGAGGAAAACGGTACGGTCACGCTGCGCATCAACGGCGGCGGCGGCCTCGGCACGATCGTCGCGGTGTCGGACTGCGACGGAAATGTCCGCGGCATGGTCTCGAACCCCGCGTTCGACCTGCCCACGCGCCCGGACGGAAAGCTCGACGTCGGCGGCGCGGTCGGCAAGGACGGCATGCTCACCGTCAGCCGGGACATCGGCCTGCGTGAGCCGTACATCGGCAGCACGGAGCTCGTCAGCGGCGAGATCGCGGAGGATCTGTCCGCCTATCTCGTCGAGAGCGAGCAGATCGCCGCTGCCTGCGGCCTCGGCGTGCTCGTCGACACCGATCACAGCGTCAAGGCGGCCGGCGGCTTTCTTGTGCAGCTCCTGCCCGGCGCGCCCGAGGAGCTGATCTCAAAACTGGAGGACAACATTTTCGTGATGGATCAGCTCACGACCATCCTCGATGAGGACGGAGCGGACGCCATCATCGCGCAGGTCATGCGCGGCCTCGAGCCCGAGACCGTTCTGCGCCACCCGATGGCCTACCGCTGCGCGTGCTCGCGTGCGCGTGTGGAGCAGGCGCTGCGTCAGTGCGGGGCGGATGAGCTGCGCGCGATGATCGCAGAGGGCAGGGATACGCGCGTGCACTGCCAGTTTTGCGACACGGAATACGTGTTTGCGCCGGCGGATCTGCAGACGTTGCTGGACACCGAAAACGCTGACACCGCAACGGATTGAACCGTCTTCGGGGCGGCGCTGCCGCCCCGAAGACGCACAATTGCCGAAAAAATTACCGAAAATCTATTGACAATTGTGTGCCTGTCTTGTATAATGAGCAAGCTGCGAAACGGGAGCATAGCTCAGCCGGGAGAGCACTTGCCTTACAAGCAAGGGGTCACAGGTTCGAGCCCTGTTGTTCCCACCAGTTTTTTAATTTCATACGCCTCTGTAGCTCAGTTGGTAGAGCAGGGGACTGAAAATCCCCGTGTCGTTGGTTCGATTCCGACCGGAGGCACCATTTTGCGGGCATAGCTCATTTGGCAGAGCGCCACCTTGCCAAGGTGGAGGTAGCGAGTTCGAATCTCGTTGCCCGCTCCAATTTTTTGGCGCCATAGCCAAGTGGTAAGGCATGGGACTGCAAATCCTTGACCCCCGGTTCAAATCCGGGTGGCGCCTCCAGAGAGAACACCAGCCGTTCGGCTGGTGTTCTTTTTGGAGGCGCCTGCGGCGAGGATCGAAAACCGGGAGGGGAAGCCTGTCCCTTCTCGGGCGCTCCCGTGCGGCGTCCGTTCCGATACCGCAATGCCCATCCGCCGGTCTGACCGGCGGATGGGCATTTTGCATCTGCGCGCCTTTGCGCGGATACCTTATTTATTTACCCGCGGGGAGACCGTGCCGCGACGGGCGCTTTCGCAGCATGGGCACGCACTCCGCGCCTGCGGCGCCGCCGAGGATGAGCGCCGCGCCGAGGATCTGCAGCGGCTGCATCGTCTCGTGCAGCAGCACGGCCGCACACACGACGGCGGCCAGCGGCTCAAGATAGCCGCACACGGCGACGGTCTGCACCGGCAGACGGCCGATCGCCGAGAAGTACCAGCAGCAGCCGAGACCGGTGTTCACGGCGCCGAGCAGCACGATCCATCCCCAGTCGTCCGGGCGGACATCGACGGCGAACCCGCGCTCACGAATGCCGACGAACACGGCCGCGGTCAGAAAGCCGAAGAGCATCTGCAGCGCCGCGTTTTCCTGCCCCGTGATGTGCGCGGCGCGCTTGTTCTCCGTGATCATCACGGCATAGAGCACCGCGCTTGCCGCACCGCACAGCAGGCCGGTCATGTCCGCGCTGCCGCCGCGCACACTGCCGTTGACGAGCAGCACCCCCGCAAACACCGCTGCAAAGCCGAGCAGCTTCGCGCGCGTCAGCCGCTCGTGAAACAGCAGGGGCGACAGCGCCATCACGATCACCGGCCCGCAGTAATACAGCAGTGACGCCATGCCCACGCCGATGCGCACATAGCCCTCGTACAGGCACATCCAGCTCGCTCCCATGGCCGCCCCGGACAGCGCGATGTGCAGCAGCTCGCGCGGATGGCGCAGGCACGCGGGGCGCTGCCGGCGCAGGGCTAAGACCGCTGCCAGCGCTGCGCACCCGATGCCGGCGCGCAGCAGCACGATCTCGCAGCTCGGCAGTGCGATGCGGCTCGCCACAATGCCGTTGAAGCCGAAGAGCAGCAGCGCCGACAGATATTTCAGATAAGCATGCGTCATGATGCCGCCTCCCGGTTGCAATTTCTCTGAATTCAGTGTAAGCTTGTTGATGACATTTGAAAAACGAATGTTTCAGATGCATTTCATGAGGAAAGCGGATGAGTGCGTGTGGATAAAAACCTGCAAAAATACGAGGCCTTCGTCAAAACGGTCGAGGCGGGCAGCTTCACCCGCGCGGCGCAGCTGCTGCACTATTCGCAGTCGGGCATCAGCCGCATGATCGCAGATCTGGAGCAGGAGTGGCGCGTGACGCTGCTCGAGCGCGGCAAGACGGGTGTGGAGCTCACAAGCGAGGGTGCGCTGCTGCTGCCGCACGCACGCGCGCTGTGCGCCGGTTACGCACGGCTTGCCGCGGAGGTGGACGCGCTGCACGGCCTGCAGTCCGGTCACATCCGCATCGGTACGTTTTCAAGCGTGGCCACGCACTGGCTGCCGCAGATCCTGTGCGCATTTTCGCGCGACTATCCGGGCATCGACTATGAGCTGCTGCTCGGCGATTACTGTGAGGTCGAGGACTGGCTCGCCGCCGGGCGGATCGACTGCGGCTTTCTGCGCCTGCCGACGCGGCCGGAGTTTGAGACGATCTTCTTGCAGCGCGACGCGCTCGCCGCAGTGCTGCCCGTGGAGCATCCGCTTGCATCCGCAGAGCGGTTCCCCGTGCGGGCGTTCGGCGAGGAGCCCTTCATCCTGCTCGAAAAAGGCGCGAACCACGAGACGTCCGAGGCGCTGGCGCGCTGCGGCGTCACGCCGGATGTGCGCTTTACGACGTGGGACGACTATGCCATCATGGCCATGGTCGAGTGCGGGCTGGGCATCAGCCTGCTGCCGGAGCTGATTTTGCAGCGCATCCCGTACCGGATCGCCGTGCGCCGGCTCGACATACCGCTCTACCGCGACATTGCCCTTGCGCTGCCCGAACAGGCGCACATTTCGGCTGCAACGCGCCGGTTCCTGCACTATCTTGACCGGCGCGGCGCAGCGCAGACCCCTGACGGGGCGTAGGATTTGACAACGGGTGCATATTTGTGTATAATCACTACAAAATCACAGATTTTTTGTGAATTCTGTCCTCCGACATTCGGAGACAGGGAGGAAAGCAACGTGACATATACTGTGGACGACAAGATGAAGACACTCCTCGCCGCGCCGGAGGCGGTCGCGGTCCTTGAGCGGTTTTTCCCCAAGATCCTGAAAAATCCGGCGCTGCAGATGACCGCCGCCATGACGCTGCGGCAGGTGGCCGGGTTTGCGCAGTCGGGGCTGACGGCGGAATCGCTCGCGGAGATCGACGCGCAGCTGCGTGCGCTCCCGTCGTCCGAAGACTGAGCCGCTTGTGCCCCCGGTTTGTGCCGGGGGCTATCTGCTGTCGGGATACCGATGACGCATTTTTGGAAAGAACCGAGGGCATCTTATGGATAACACGTTACCGCCGCTCAAGCGCATCGCCGCCATTCACGATCTGTCCGGGCTCGGCAAGTGCTCGCTGACCGTGGCACTGCCGGTCATCTCGGCCACCGGCGTTGAGTGCGCGTGCATCCCGACGGCCGTGCTCAGCACGCACACGGGGGAGTTTACCGGCTGGACGTTTCGTGATCTGTCGGACGATATGCTGCCCATCGCGCGCCACTGGCAGCGCGAGGGCGTGCGCATCGACGGCATCTATTCCGGCTATCTGGCCTCGCCGGAGCAGGCGCAGCTGCTCGCGCAGACGATCGACTGCATTGCCGCGCCGGACACGCTCGTTATCGTCGACCCGGTCATGGCGGACAACGGCATCTATTATTCGCAGATCGATGACCGGATGTGCGCGGCGTTTCGCCGCCTGCTCTCGCGGGCGGACGTCATCACACCGAACATTACGGAGGCGGCGCTGCTGGCGGGGCTGCCGTATGAGCCGGGCACGCACAGCGACGCTTACCTCGCGCAGCTGTTTCGGGCGCTCGGCGCGCTCGGCGCCGGTGTCGTGACGGTGACCGGCGTGCGCCCGCAGCCGGACGTGATCGGCAACGTCGCCTGCGACTGCCGCACGGGGGAGATGTATGCGAGCATGCGCCCGGCGCATCCGGGGCTGTTTTACGGCACGGGCGACGTGTTCGCCTCCGCGCTCTCGGGCCTGCTTGTGCGCGGCGCACCGCTCAGTGATGCGCTCGAGGCGGCCACCGCGCTCACGGATGAGAGCATCTGCCGCTCGCTCTGGCGCGACACGCCGCGCCACTTCGGCGTGGACTTTGAGGGCGCGCTGCCGGCGTATATCCGCCGTGTGGAGAAGATCTTCGAGGCGTGAAAAAGTTACAAAATTCGACCTGAATGGACGTATTTTTGCTCCTGCAGGTCGATTTTTGTTACTCTTTTTCAATAAAACCCATTTGAAATATGTTACCCACGTAACCTTGTACGCGAAAATATCGTCCGGTCGTTTTTTCTGCGTTTATCATGAATTGCTGCGAAAACACCGGGAAATCCTGCGCACAAGGGCGGGAGTGTGGAAAAAATCCGGGGATATTGCGGAAAATTCCATTTTCGCAGTTGACATCGTGTTATGGATATCGTATGATACAAAAGAATCCATAATTGTTTATGTTAACTTCGCGCAGGTATGCCCAAACAGGATACGATAGAACATTTTGTTACCGTTTTTTAACCGCTTGTGTAACCGGTTCTGATTGGATGCGCAGAGAGATTCCGGACGGGGGGAAGCCGTCTGATGAGGGGCTGGGGTATGAAGAAATCGTTTATGGAGCGCATGGCGGCGTTCATCGTGGACAAGCGGCGCCTGTTCGTGGTGCTGTTTGCCGTCGCGTGTGTGCTGTCGATCTTCTCGGCGAGCCGGACGGACGTCAACAATGAGCTGACCGACTATCTGCCGGACTCCACGCAGACGCGTCAGGGTCTGGAGATCATGAACCGTGAGTTCATCACCTATGGAGACGCCAAGGTCATGGTGTCCAACGTGACATTCGCGCAGGCGGAGGAGCTTGCCGAGATGCTGTGCGGGGTGGACGGCGTCAAGAGCGTGGAGTTTGAAAAGGACACGCAGCACTATAACAGCGCCTCGGCGCTGTTTGTGGTCACATTTGAAGGCGAGAAGCTCGACGAGATCAGCATTCAGGGCGTGAAAAATGTCCGCGCTGCGCTCGACGGCTACGATACATATATTACAACGGAGATCGGCAACCCGACCGGCGAGATCCTCGAGCGGGAGATGCGCATCGTGCTCATCATCCTCATGTGCTCGATCTTCGTGGTGCTTCTGCTCACGAGCCGTACCTACGCCGAGGTGCCGGTGCTGATCGTGACCTTTGCCGTGGCCGTCTGGATCAACAAGGGCACGAACTACTGGTTCCACGAGGTCTCGTTTATCACCAATTCCATCGCGGCGGTGCTGCAGCTCGGCCTCGGCATCGACTACGCGATTATCATGTGCCACCACTACACGGAGGAGCGCGAGCGCATGGAGCCGCGCGAGGCGACCATCCGCGCGCTGACGCTGGCCATCCCGGAGATCTCGGCCTCGAGCCTGACGACGATCTCGGGTCTGCTGGCGCTCTCGTTCATGAAGATCAAGATCGGCGAGGATATGAGCATGGTGCTCATCAAGGCGATCCTGTTTCTGATGCTGACGGTGTTCTTCCTGATGCCGGCGCTGATCATGTATATGAGCCCGTGGATCGACAGGACGCACCACCGGCAGTTTCTGCCGCGCATCGATGCGCTCGGCCGCTTTGCGATCCGCAGCCGCTACGTTGTGCCGCCGATCTTTCTGGTCATCATCATCGTGGGCTTCGTGCTCAGCAGCAAGTGCCCGTATGTGTTCGGCTACAGCACGCTCGACACCATCAAGCAAAACGACTACAAGATCGCCGAGAAGAAGATCAACGCCACCTTCGGCGAGACGAATCAGGTCGCGCTCATCTTCCCGTTCACGGACTATGAGAGCGAGGCGAACCTGCTCGACGATCTGCTGGAGCTCAAGGGCGTGGATCGTGTGCAGGCGCTCGCAAACGAAGAGGCCAAGGACGGCTACATGGTCACCGATTCGCTCACGCCGCGCAAATTTGCCGAGCTCACGGACATCGACATCGGTGTGTCGCGTGCGCTCTACACCGCCTACTGTACCGCGAACGACGATTATACGAAGGCGCTCGGCCAGCTCGTGGATCTGAGCAATATCGACAACTGCTCCGTGCCGCTGATCGAGATGTTCAAGTTTTTGTATGAACAGCGCGATATCTACCGATCGAAGATCGCGGCATCGACGATGAAAGATCTCGAGGAGATGTACGACCGTCTGATCGACGGCGAAAAGCAGCTGCACTCCGAGAAATATTCGCGCATGATCCTCTATCTCAACCTTCCGGTCGAGAGCGAGGAGACCTACGATTATCTGACGGTCATCAAGGGCGTTGTCGGCAAATATTATAATGAGTCCTATTTCGTCGGCGAGACGGCCAAGGACAAGGATTTCTCCGACGCCTTCAGCACGGACAATACGCTCATCAGCATTCTCACGCTCGTGTTCGTCATCCTCGTGCTGCTGCTGACATTTAAGTCGGTCGCGCTGCCGCTGCTGCTGATCCTCGTGATCCAGGGCAGTGTGTGGATCAACTTCTCGTTCCCGACGATTCTGCATGATAACCTGTATTTCCTGGCGTACCTGATCGTCAGCGCCATCATGATGGGCGCAAACATCGACTACGCCATCGTCATCTCGAGCCGGTATCTCCGGCTCAAAGAGGAGATGCCCTATAAGGAAGCCATGATCGAGGCGCTCAACCAGGCGTTCCCGACGGTCGTGACCTCCGGCACCATCCTCGCCGCCGCCGGTATGTCCATCGGCATTTTGTCCTCGGAGAACACGGTCGCGTCCATCGGCCTCTGCCTTGGCCGCGGCACGCTGCTGTCGATGGTGCTGGTCATGTGCGTCCTGCCGCAGATCCTGCTGCTGGGCGACTCACTGGTGGAGAAAACCTCGTTTACAATTGGCCTGCATCCCGCGACGCAGCAGCTGCATGGGGCCATGCGTGTCAACGGACACGTACGCGGGTATATCAACGGCTATGTCGATGCCGAGATCCACGGCCGTGTCAACGGCACGGTCAGCGCGTCGATCGATATCGGAGATGTGCAGATGGAGGAGCTGCCGGCGCAGACCGCGACGGCGGCGGAGATGCACAGTGAGGAGGGTTCCGATGAAGAAACATAATGCTCGCCGCATTCTGGTGCTGGTGCTTGTGGTGGCGCTGTGCCTGCTCTGCGGCGCGGCCGCCCAGCCCAATCCCAAGGAGATCCATATCTACTCTGCGGACGACTTCGTGCAGCTGAGCAAAAGCTGCAAGCTTGACACGTATTCGCAGGGGAAGACGGTGTATCTGGACAGCGACGTCGACCTGAGCGGGTCGAAATTCGTGCCGATCCCGACCTTCGGCGGTACGTTTGAGGGTCAGGGGCACACGGTCAGCGGGCTGGAGCTCTCGGGCGATGCGTCGCACATGGGCCTGTTCCGCTACGTGCAGGCGGTCGGTACGGTGCGTGACCTGAAGGTCACGGGCAGCATCGATGCCGCCGGAACGCTCAATGAGATCGGCGCCATCGTCGGCACGAACTACGGCACGATCTCCGGCTGCTCGTTCAGCGGCACGATCGCCGGCCAGAACAATGTCGGCGGCATCGCCGGCACGAACGAAGGCAGCGGCATGATCTACAACTGCAAGACCGAGGGCTCGGTCGAGGGCGACCACTATGTGGGCGGCATCGTCGGGCAGAACGTCGGCACGATCTCCTACTGCTCGAATACCACGGACGTGAACGTCAGCGCCGGCGAGGCCGTGGACGACACGGAGGATCTCGACTCCCTGACGCTCCCGACCGCGTCCGATGACGATGACGACGATACGCCGAAGAAGGCCAACACCTCCACGGATATCGGCGGCATCTGCGGCTTTTCCTCCGGCGTGATCATCGGCTGCACGAACTGGGGCGGCGTCGGCTTTGAGCACGTCGGCTACAACATCGGCGGCATCGTCGGCCGCCAGAGCGGTCTGGTCTCCGGCTGCACGAACTGGGGCACTGCCTCCGGCCGCAAGGACGTCGGCGGCATCTGCGGCCAGATGGAGCCGTTCATCACGCTTGACGTTGAGTCCGGCTCGATCGGCGCGATGGCCAAGGAGCTCAACACCCTCCACGGCCTGATGGATACGCTGCTCAACCACACCGGCTCTGCGACCGCGTCGCTGGCCGCCACGCTCGGCGTGCTGAGCGACAGCGCGGCGCACGCCACGGAGAGCGCACGCTATGTGGCCGAGCGCACCACGGACTATGTCGACAGCACGGTCTCGACCGTCAACGAGGTGTTCATCCGCATCAACACGGCGGAGAAGATGCTTGCCCCTGCGATCACGGAGTTTTCCACGGCGTCCGTGTCGCTCGACAAGGCGATCCATTACTTCAGTCAGGGCTTTGACTATCTCGACATCGTCGATGAGATGACCGAGGCCGACAAGACGGCCTTCAAGGACGCGGCCAAGGATCTGAGCGTCTCGTCCGACCAGCTCAACGCGGCCATGGACTACTGTGCATGGCTCATGAAGGTCATGGACAACTCCTACGGCACCGGCTCCTACGACCTGCTTGCCAGCCGCCCGGATAACTGGCAGCAGATGTCCGATAAGTACGGTTACGAGTATAATCCGGACAATCTCGGCACCTATGAGTCGCAGCGCGACGCCCTGCTCAAGGGCACGGGCGATGCCGCGCGGGCCATCGGCGCGATCTCCGGTGACATCTCGACGATGACGAAGATCATCAACACCTACTACCTCACCGAGGACTCCACCGGCAACACCCGACTGGACTATATGAGCGCCGCGTTCAAAAACGCGTTCGACGCGCTCAAATCCTCCAGCGGCAACTTCTCGACCGGCATGAGCTACCTCGATCAGGTCACAAAATACCTTGCCAGCAACGATCCGCTCAAAATGCCCGAGATCAGCAGCGATTACCGCACCGCAATGGAGCAGATGTTTGACGACCTCGGCAGCATCTCGGCCGGCCTCTCGCGCCTGAGCGTGGAGACTGCGAGCTACAGCGCCCAGATCATCAGCGACATGAAGGCCGTCAACGACCAGTTCAACGTCGTCATGATGCGCCTGTGCGACATCCTCGAGCTCGCCCTGAGCAAGGACAAGGACGACATCATTCAGGATATCTCGGAGGAGGAGCTTGCCGGCACGACCGACGGCAAGGTCTACAACTGCGATAACTATGGCAAGGTCGACGGCGATGTCAACGTCGGCGGCGTGGCCGGCACGATGGGCATCGAATATGACTACGATCCCGAGAGCGACTCCAACATCATCAAGGACGCCTCGCTCACGGCGAAGTACTTTACCAAATGCGTGCTGCTTGACAGCAAAAACTATGGCAGCGCCACCTCGCGCAAAAACTGTGTCGGCGCGGTCTGCGGCTATGCGGATCTCGGCGTCATCAGCGGCTGTGAGGGCTATGGCACGGCCGAGAGCACGGCGGGCGATTACGTCGGCGGTGTCGTCGGCATGTCGGAAGGCTCCGTGCGCAGCAGCTTTGCCAAGTGCGGGCTGACCGGCCGCAACTTCATCGGCGGCGTCGCGGGCTACGGCATGAACGTCAGCGGCTGCAACACGCTCGTCAACCTCAACGGCTCCGGCAACTGCGTCGGCACGATCGCCGGTGAGATCGACAAGGACGGCAGCGCGGCGGATAACTACTTCGTCCACGAGACGGAGGCCGGCATCGACGGCATCAGCTACGCCGGCAAGGCCGAGGGCATGAGCTATGATGCGTTCATGGCGCGCGACGGTATTCCGGCGGAGTTCTCCAGCTTTGCCGTCACGTTCACCGCCAACGGCGAGACCGTCAAGACGATCACGTTTGCCTACGGCGGCTCGATCGACGAATCCCAGATCCCGGACTGCCCGACGGTGGAGGGCAACTATGGCTCGTGGCCGGAGCATGACTACAGCCACCTGACCTTCGATCTTGAGGTCAAGGCGGAATACACCGCCGTTTCGACGGTCGTGGCCGGCGACCTGTATGCAGACAACAGCCGCACGCCGATCGTGCTGGCTGAGGGTGTCTTTGACCCGGCAACGGACGTGCACGTCACGTCGCCGGATGCGGAGGGCCCGACGCTGCGCGGCAACCAGCAGCTGTACATGAAGTACCGCGTCGAGGTGCTCAACGACACCATTGACGATGACGCGGACAACACTGTCTCCCTGCGCGTCTACGCGCCGGATACCGGAGCGAGCTACACGGTCTACACCCACCAGAACGGCACCTGGACGAGCACGTCCAGCACCCGCGACGGCAGCTACCTCGTCTTTAAGACGGCGGAGCGTGACCTGCAGTTCGCCGTGGTCAAGTCGCACCACAGCCCGCTGTTCTACATCCTCATCGTGCTCACCGTGCTGGCCGTGATCGTCACGGTGCTGCGCCTGCTGTATTACCGCAAGCTGAAAAAGGCGGTGGCAGCCGGAACGATGACCGAGGAAGAGGCCGCCACGCTGCGCAAGCGGGGCTGGCGGATGTGGCTGGCCGAGGAGCGCACGAAGCTTCAGGCCAGGCGCGCCGCTGCGCATGAGGCCAAGGAAGCCAAGCGCGCCGCCGAGGCGGAGGCCAAGGCAGCCGAGGCCGCGGCACAGGCCGGGGCCGAGCCCGCGCCGGACACGGCGGCGGATGACAGCGCTCCGGCTGACGAGACGGCAGCGCCGGAAGAGACGCCTGCCGATGAAGCGCAGAGCGATGACTCCGACGCGCCTCAGCATCCCTGATACTTACCCATCCCTTACCCATAACTGCAAAGCGAAAATCCCCGATTGGTTCTCCAATCGGGGATTTTTGTGTCTGCCGCAAACGTTTGCGGTTTCTGATCAGAGTTTTTGCGCCCGGAACGCAAAACCGCCCCGGCCGTTTGGCCGGGGCGGTTACCTGTTTGTTAAAGAGCCTCGTAGCCTTTTGCCGTCGGAGCGGCGAAAGGAAGTCCAATCATTTTCTTCGGCGACATGTGCGTCGAAGAAAATACCGCTCGGCCTGCAAACGTGCGCGCCGTCCGTCTCTGGCGGACAGCGCGTGCGCTGCAGTCAGGCCGCAAACCCTTTGTCAAAAAGTAATACTTTTTGACAGCATCAAAACCGCCCCGGCCATTTGGCCGGAGCGGTTTCAGAGGTTTCGATTGGCGGCTTATGCGCGCTTCCACTTGACGCCCTGCGGGGTGTCCTCGAGCACGATGCCGGCGGCCTTGAGCTCGTCGCGGATGCGGTCAGCCTCGGCCCAGTTCTTGGCCTTACGGGCGGCCTGACGCGCGGCAATCTTCTCCTCGATGGCCTTCGCCTCGGGATCCTCGCTGCTGTCGCTGCCGAAGGGGATGCCCAGCACGTCGCACAGCTCGAGCAGGCGCTCGAGGCATGCCTGTGCCAGCGCCTTGCTCGGGTCGGCGGCGGGGGAGACGGCGGCGTTGATCTCGCGCACCATCTCGAAGATGACGGAGATGGCGTCGGCGGTGTTGAAGTCGTCGTCCATGACGGCGTCGAACTTCTCGCGGTACTGGTCGAGTCCGGCGACGAAGGCGGCGTCGGTCTCGCTGAGCGCGCCGTCGCGCCCGTTTGCGATGAAGAATTCGAGGTTGCTCTTGGCCGTGCGCAGACGCTCGAGCGCGGCCTTGGCCTGCATGAGGATCTCGCCGGAGTAGTTGAGCGGGCTGCGGTAGTGGCTCATGAGCATGAACATGCGGATGCAGTCATAGCCGTAGACGGCGGCCGCCTCGCGCACGGTGAAGAAGTTGCCGAGCGACTTGCTCATCTTCCTGTTGTCGATGTTGATAAAGCCGTTGTGCAGCCAGTAGTTGACGAACTTGCAGCCGTTGGCGGCCTCAGACTGGGCGATCTCGTTCTCGTGGTGCGGGAAGGCGAGGTCGCTGCCGCCGCAGTGGATGTCGATCGTCTTGCCGAGGTAGCGGTTGGACATGGCCGAGCACTCGATGTGCCAGCCGGGACGGCCTTTGCCCCACGGGGATTCCCAGGACGGCTCGCCGGGCTTGGCGGCCTTCCAGAGCGCGAAGTCGAGCGGGTTTTCCTTGATGTCGTTGACGTCGATGCGCGCGCCGGACTGCAGATCCTCGATCGGCTGGTGGCTGAGCTTGCCGTAGTCCTTGAATTTCAGCGTGCGGTAGTACACGTCGCCGTTGACCTCATAGGCGTAGCCCTTGTCGATGAGCGTCGTGATGAGGTCGATGATCTGCCGGATGTTCTCGGTCGCCTTCGGGTGCACGGTCGCCTCGCGGACGCCGAGCGCGTGGGCGTCGGTGAAGTACTCGGCGATGTATTTTTTCGCGACTTCCTCGCTCGTGATGCCCTCTTCGTTGGCGCGCTTGATGATCTTGTCGTCTACGTCGGTGAAGTTCTGCACGAACGTCACCTCGTAGCCGCGGTACTCGAGATAGCGGCGCAGCACGTCGAACATGATGATCGGGCGCGCGTTGCCGACGTGGATGAAGTTATACACCGTCGGCCCGCAGGCGTACATGCGTACCTTGCCGGGCTCGATCGGCACGAACTCTTCCTTCTGCATGGACATGGTGTTGAACAGTTTCATATTCAGACTCCTTTGACAGATGAATTTGGGATAAAAAAGCGCCCCCATGCCATCCGGCATGAGAGGCGAAGTCTTTTCGCGGTTCCACTCTCGTTTTTCACTCGCTGCACCGTAACGCGGTGCCTTCGGGCGGGCATTTCCTCCCGCCGCGCTCCCGGACGCACGTTCCGCCCCGCCGGACAGCACCCTCACAGCAAGCCGGGCGCCTCTCTGAGACCGGGTCTCGGGCGTACTCTTTCCGTTCATCGCACCACATATCTTAGCATACGCCCCCGGCAATGTCAAGGTTGCGCGCGCCGCGGCGATATGGTATGATGCAGGCAGAAAACAGCGGCCGGTCAGACGCGCGGCCGCATAGGAGGCTATCGGATGAAAAAAGTTTTTTCGCTCCTGCTGGCGTGCGTGCTGGCGCTCGCGCTGCTGAGTGCCTGCAGCGGCAAGCCGGAGGCGGATCCCCCGGTCGAGACCCCGCCGACGCAGACGGCGGCCGCCGGCGCGGACACGTCCTGCAAGGTCTATTTCCCGAACGACGCGGCGAGCGACCTGCGCGCCGACACCGTGCAGATCACGGGCGCGGAGGCGGACGTCACGGTCGCATATGCGCAGGCGATCGTGGATCAGCTCATCGCGCATGATGCGCTGCCGAAGGACAGCAAGGTGCTCGCCATCTCGAAGGATGGCAGCGCGCTCAGCCTTGACATGGACGAGGCGTTCCTCGCCGGTCTGCGCCAGAGCGGCTCGACGGGCGAGAGCATGTACCTCGGCAGTCTGGTCAACACCTTCCTCGAAAACTTCAACTGCGAGACCGTGCGCGTCACGGTCGAGGGCAGGGCGTTTTCCACGGCGCACGCGGACTACGATAAGCCGCTGCAGGCGTTCACGTTCTGATGGAAAACCAAAAAAGCCAGCGGGCTGATACCCGCTGGCTTTTTGCGCTTTATGCGGCCTTGCGGAACACGTCGCGGTTTTTCACGAAGTATTCCACGCCGGAGTACACCGTCGTCACGACGATGACCACCCAGCACACCGTGTTGAGCCAGGCGATGTTCCACAGCAGCATCAGGCAGATGGCCACCATGGTCGAAGCGGTCTTGATCTTGCCTGACCACGCGGCGGCGATGACGCGGCCGTTGTCCACGGCGATCAGCCGCAGGCCGGTCACGGCAAACTCGCGCGCGACCACCAGCAGCAGCGCCCATGCGGGCATCTGGTGCTGCTCAACGAACATGAGCATGGCTGACACGACCAGCAGCTTATCGGCCAGCGGATCCATGAACTTGCCGAAGTCCGTGACCTGATTGTAGTGGCGGGCGATGTAGCCGTCGACGAAATCGCTCAGGCTCGCGAGCACGAACACGCCGAACGCCCAGTACATGTGGCCGGGGAAGCGCAGGTACATCAGCACCAGAAACACGGGGATGAGCACTACGCGGAAGATGGTGATTTTGTTTGCAGTTGTCATGTCAGCACCTCATTCTTGGATTTGTTCACCGGCGAGATCGCCGTCGTCACAGCCGGTGATGCGCACCGTGACCATGTCGCCGGGTCTGGCCGTGCCGGTGAAATAGACCGTGCCGTCGATCTCGGGAGAGTCGGCATACGTGCGGCCGGAGCACATGCCGCTTTTGGCCGCGTGCTCGCAGAGCACGGTCATGTCCCGCCCGATGCAGGCGGCGTTGTAGTCGTCCATGATCCCGGCCTGCAGTTCAAGGATGAGATCGGCGCGGCGCTGCGCCTCCTCGGGCTCGCAGCGGTCGGTCATCTTGGCGGCGGGCGTCCCCTCCTCGGGGGAGAACGGGAACACGCCCACGCGCTCGAGCCGCGCCTCGCGCAGCCAGACGCACAGCTGCTCAAATTCCGCCTCGCCCTCGCCGGGAAGCCCCGTGATGAGGCTCGTGCGCAGCACAAGCCCCGGAATGCGTGCGCGCAGCTTCTGCAGCAGGGCACGGATCTCGTCGCCGGTGCAGTGGCGGTTCATGCGGCGGAGAATGTCGTTGTTGATGTGCTGGATGGGGATGTCGAGATACTTGACGATCTTGTCCTCGCTTGCGATGAGGTCAATGAGCTCGTCGTCCATGATCTCGGGGTAGAGGTAGTGCAGGCGGATCCAGCGGATACCGTCGACCTGCGCAAGCTCCCGTAACAGCAGCGCGAGACTCGGCCTGCCGTAGAGGTCCATGCCCCAGCGGGTGATGTCCTGCGCAATGACGATCAGCTCCTTGACGCCGAGCGCCGCGAGCTCCTTTGCCTCCTGCACGATGGCGTCGAGCGCACGGCTGCGGTAGCGGCCGCGGATGGCGGGAATGGCGCAGAATGCGCACCAGTTGTCGCATCCCTCGGCGATGCGCAGATACGCCCAGCCCGGACCGGTCGTGATCACGCGGCCGATCTCCTCAACAGGGGCGCTCTTGTCGCCGAAATACAGGGGTCTGCCGTCGTGCATCACGTCCTCGACGGCCTGACAGATCTCGCCGAAGCTGCCCGTGCCGAGCATGCCGTCCACCTCCGGAAGGCTCTCGAGGATGTCGTTTTTATACCGCTGCGAGAGGCAGCCGGCCACGAGGATCTTCTTCAGGCCGCCCGCCTTTTTCACCTCGGCGAGCTGCAGGATCTGGTCGATGGCCTCGCTCTTGGCGGTGTCGATGAAGCCGCAGGTGTTGACGATCGCAACGTCGCAGCCGTCCACCTCGCCGACCACGTCGTGGCCGGCCTGATTGAGCAGATAGAGCATCTGCTCGCTGTTGACCTGATTTTTCGCACAGCCGAGCGAAATGAGACAGATTCGATATGGCATAGGTCAATACTCCTCAAAGTTATCCTGATAGCGTGCGAGAGCCGCGCGGATCTCGTCGCGCCCGAAGCCGCGGCGATACAGATAGTCCGATGCGCGGCGCAGCTCGTCGCGGTCGGGCGTGTCGCTGCGCAGGCGGCGGCGCAGCAAGGCGTCGATCTGCCCGTCCTGCTCCGGCAGCTCCTGCAGCGCGTCGTCCCATAGGTCGCGCGGGATGCCGCGGCGGTAGAGCTCGCTGCGGATGCGCCCCGCGCCGTAGCCCTTGGCGGCGTAGTGGCGCACGCACATGGCGGCGTACTGCGCGTCGTCGAGCAGGTGCATCTGCTCGAGCCACGCGGCGGCGTCCTCGGCATTGTCCGGGGTCTCGCCCTTTTCCTTGAGCCGGTCGGTCAGCTCCCTGACCGACATGGCGCGCGCGCCGATGATGCGCAGCGCCCGCTGCCGGCAGCGGGAACGCTCGGAGGCGGCGCGCAGGGCGTCGAGCTCGGCCTCCGTCAGCTCCCTGCCGCAGCTGAGGTGATGATCCGTCACGACGGCGAGCGTCGTGCGCACTTCCTCGCCGGTGTCAAACCGCGCCAGAAAGCGCTCCGGCGCGGTCTGCTTGAGTGCGATGAGCCGGGCCATCAGCCCTGGAAGTCATCCGCCGCCACCTCGACGGCGCGGCCGGAGGCGATGGCGGCCTTGCGCGCCTGCGGGCTCATGAGCTTGTGGGCGTTGGCGCGGATCTCGCTCTCGATCTGATCCGAGACGTCGGGGTGCTCGCGCAGAAATTCCTTCATGCTGTCGCGCCCCTGCACGCGCACGTCGCCGTAGGTGTACCACGCGCCGGCCTTGTCGATGAGGTCGAGCTTGACGCCGAGGTCGACGATCTCGCCGATCTTGGAGATGCCCTCGCCGTAGATGATGTCGAATTCGGCCTCCTTGAACGGGGGCGCGACCTTGTTCTTGACGATCTTGGCGCGCGTGCGGTTGCCGATCATCTCGCCGCCGACCTTCAGCGTCTCGATGCGGCGCACGTCGATGCGCACGCTGGAGAAATACTTCAGCGCGCGGCCGCCGGGCGTCGTCTCGGGGTTGCCGTACATGACGCCGATCTTCTCGCGCAGCTGGTTGATGAACACGACGATGCAGTTCGTGCGGCTGACCGTGCCGGCGAGCTTGCGCAGCGCCTGGCTCATCAGGCGCGCGATCACGCCGACGGACGACTCGCCCATCTCACCCTCAAGCTCACTGCGCGGCAGCAGCGCCGCCACGGAGTCGACGACCACGACGTCAAGCGCGCCGGAGCGCACGAGCTGCTCCGTGATCTCGAGCGCCTGCTCGCCGGTGTCCGGCTGGGAGATGAGGAGGCTGTCGATGTCCACGCCGAGGGCACGGGCATACGCGGGCTCGAGCGCGTGCTCCACGTCGATGAACGCGACCTCGCCGCCGGTCTTCTGGGCACTGGCGAGGATGTGCAGCGCGAGCGTCGTCTTACCGGACGACTCGGGGCCGTAGATCTCGACGATGCGGCCGCGGGGCACGCCGCCGATGCCGAGCGCGAGGTCGAGCGACAGCGACCCGGTGGAGATGGCCTCCACGTTCACGGGGATGTCGTCGCCGAGGCGCATGATGGCGCCCTTGCCGAAGTTCTTTTCGATCTGGGCGAGGGCGGTCTCGAGTGCTTTCTTCTTGTCCTCCGGCTTGACGGGGCCGGAGGAAACGGGTGCGGATTTTTTCTTTTCAGCCATAGTCTTTCACCTCTAAGTATCAGATGCGGCCGACGACGACGCGCCGGATGCCGGCGGTGTCCTCGAGTGCGGTCACATCGGTGTATTTTGCGTCCTTCATCAGCGCCATGACGGCGTCTGCCTGATCCTCGCCGACCTCAAACATGAGCCAGCCGCCGGGACGGAGGATCTGCGTCCAGTGCTGCACGATGGCGCGGTAGAACATCAGCCCGTCCTCGCCGCCGTCGAGCGCGCCGAGCGGCTCATAGTCGCGCACGGAGCTGTCAAGCGTGAGGATGTCCATGCTCGCCACGTAGGGCGGGTTGGACACGATGATGTCGAACGTGCCGATGCTCATCGGCGGCTTTTCGAGCGCGTCCGCCTTGAGGCAGATCGTGCGGTTCTGGCGGTTGCGGCGGAGGTTTTCCTTGCTCACGGCGAGCGCCTCGTCGCTGATGTCCACCATGACGACGCGCGCGGCCGGCAGCTCATGCGCCAGCGCGCAGCCGATGCAGCCGCTGCCGGAGCAGAGGTCGAGAATGCGGGCGTTCATCTTCCGCCCGACAAGCACCTGAAGCGCCGCGTCCACGAGCACCTCGGTGTCCATGCGCGGGATGAGCACGTCGGGCGTGACCACGATCGGCAGACCGTGAAACTCCCACTCGCCGATCAGGTAGGCCAGCGGCTCGCCGGCAAGGCGCCGCTGCAGCAGCGTATGGATCTTCTGCTCGTTTTCATCGGAGGTGTACAGGCGCAGGTCGCGCACGAACTCCTCCTTCGTCTTGCCGACGGCATACGCCACCAGCAGCCGCGCCTCGAGCGCGTAAGCCTCCACGCCGGCGCTCTTGAGCGCCGTGCGCGTGGCCAGATACAGATCGTTGTAGGTCTTTGGCATCTCTCTATTTCCAGTCCTTTTGTTGACAATTACCAGGCGTCGCTGCCCTTCTGCTCCGGGATGACGAGCTCCAGCGCGCGGATGGCGCACTCGATCATGCTGTCGTCCGGCTCGTTGGTGGTCAGGCGCTGCAGCCACTTGCCCGGTGCGGACAGAATGCGCGAGCAGAGGTTGTCGTGCCGGCCGACCCAGCGGTTGATCTCATAGCTGATGGACACGACGACCGGCAGCAGCAGCAGCCGCAGACCGACGCGCACCCACGGATTGTCCCACAGGCCGACGCGCAGGCTCACGAGCGAGAACACGAGAATGCTGATGATGACGACGACGAACAGGAAGCTCGTGCCGCAGCGGGGGTGGAAGCGCGACTGCGGCCGCACGTTCTCAACCGTCAGCGGCAGACCCTTTTCATAGCAGAAGATGGTCTTGTGCTCCGCGCCGTGGTAGGCGAACATGCGCTCGACGTCCTTCATGTGCGACACGCCCCACAGGTACAGCAGGAAGATGACGATGCGCAGCAGTCCCTCAAAGAGGTTGCGCACGACGGGACTCTGGATAAAGCTCTTGGTCAGACCGGCAAGCAGCGTCGGCAGCAGGATGAACAGCACGATCGACAGCGCGATGCCGAGCACCACGGCCGTGCCGATGATGATGTTCTTGCCCTTTTCCTCGCCGAAATGCTTTTCGATCCAGAGGTCGATCTTGCCGGGCTCCTCCTGCTCGTCCTCGGGCAGGAGGTCGGCGGAATACGTCAGCGCCTGCATGCCCTTGACCATCGAGTCGAGAAACACGACGACGCCGCGGATGAGCGGCCAGCCGAGGATCGGGTGCTTTTCCTTGACAAGATGCAGCTCGTCGATCTTTTCGACCAGCCCGTCCTCGGTGCGGCAGACGATGGCCTGCTTTTCCGGGCCGCGCATGAGAATGCCCTCGATGAGGGCCTGCCCGCCGATGGATGTGCGGAAGGAGACATTGGTGTCGGGTTTTGCGGATCTGGTTTTGCTCATATGGTTACCTCGGTTAAAATGAATAACGGGATCAGGTGCTGCTCTCGGCAGCAAACGGCAGCCGCACCGAAACGAGCGTGCCGCCGCCGGGGGCGTTGCCGATTGTCAGCGTGCCGCCGGAGCGCGTGACGATCTCATCGCACACGGCAAGGCCGATGCCGCTGCCGCGCGCCTTGTGCTTTTCGCCCTTGAAGAACTTTTCCTTCACGTGCGGCAGTTCGCTGTCCGGGATGCCGGGACCGTGGTCTCTGAACTGTATGGTAGCAGCTTCACTGTCCGAAAAAACGGACACTTCGATCGTTTTGCCGTCACAGGCGTATTTTGCCGCATTGTCGAGGATGTTGAGAAACACCTGCTTGAGGCGCTCCGGGTCGCCGGGCACGAGCGGGATCTCCTCCTCGGGCGGATTGTAGATGAGCTGCATCCCGTCCTGACGCAGCAGCTCCTGATAGGTGAAGATGGTGTCCTCGAGCTCGCTCTCGATGTCGAGCAGCTCCATGTTGAGGTTGAAGCGCCCGTCCTGAATGCGGGTGAACTCCAGCAGCTCCTCGACGAGGCTCGTCAGGCGCGCGGCCTCCTTGGAGATGATGGCGATGCCGCGGCGGGAGTCGCCCTGGATGGCGGTGTCGAACATGAGCGTCTCGCTCCAGCCGGTGATGGCGGTCAGGGGCGTGCGCAGCTCATGTGAGATGGACGAGATGAACTCCGACTGCATCTTTTCGCTGCGGCTGATCTCCTGCGACAGCTCGTTGATGGCGGTCGCAAGGAGGCCGAGCTCATCGTCGCGCTGCACCGGCAGCTCCGTGCCATAGCGCCCGCCGGCGATCGTGCGCGTGACCTCTGTGATCTGCTCGACCGGGCGCGACACGCGCCGGCGAAACCACAGCGCGCAGATCATGGCGCCGACGGCCGCCGCGAGCACGCCCAGCACGATGCCGAGCGCGGTGCTGGTGCGGCCGGTGCTCAGGCCGATGGCGGCACCCGCGGCGACGCACAGCGCCGCGTGCACGCACTGACCGATGGCCATGCGCGAAAACAGGTCGCTGAAAAAGGTGCGCAGTGTCTTGTTCTTGGGTTCGGCTGCCGGGATGGGGGTGGGGTCCTGCATGGTCTCAGTAGCCCCACTTGTAGCCGTAGCCCCAGACGGTCGTGATGTACTCGGGCGCGGTCGCGTCGTCCTCGATCTTGATGCGCAGGCGGCGGATATTCACGTCGACGATCTTGACCTCGCCGTTATAGTCCGCGCCCCAGACGGCGTGCAGGATCTCCTCGCGCGAGAGCGCGCGGCCGGGATTTTCCATGAACAGCTTCATGATCGCAAACTCCGTCTGCGTCAGGCGGATGTGGTCGCTGTTTTTGTCGAGCGTGCGCGAGCGCAGGTGCAGCACGAACGGCCCGCTCGAGAGCACGTCCTCGGTGTTCTCGCTGCCGCCGATGCGGCGGTAGAGCGCGTCCACGCGCGCGAGCAGCTCGGCGGGGGAGAAGGGCTTGGTGACATAGTCGTCCGCGCCGGTCATGAGGCCGGTGATCTTGTCCATCTCCTGACTTTTGGCGCTGAGCATGAGGATGCCCATCTTCGAGCCGGTCGCGCGGATGCGGCGGCAGACCTCAAAGCCGTCGATGTCCGGCAGCATCACGTCGAGCAGGGCGACGAGCGTGTCCGGATTCTGCTTGAGCTTTTCGAGCGCTTCCTCACCCGTGGCCGCCTCAATGGGCTCGTAACCGGTCCGGCGCAGGTTGATGACGACGAAGCTGCGGATGCTGGGCTCATCCTCGAGTACAAGAATTTTCTTCATGTATCCATGTTCCTTTCCAAAGGCGGTGTGTGGACGCCTTTGCGGTTTGCGGCGTCTGCTTTTCGGGAAAGCAGAGATCTGCAGACATATTCATTTCAGTATATCACACTATTTACAATTGTGGTAGCAAAAAATTACGAATCGTGTTATTCTGTGACACAGGAAATGAGGTGGGCCACATGGAGCTTTTCTGGACGCAGATCACGGACGCGCAGCCGGTGTTCCCGGCGCGCTCGAAGGCGCACGGCAGCGCATGGGGCGTGTCGCTGCTGGCGTTTGCCGTGCGCGCGGTCTGGGGCATCGCCCTGCCGGAGACGGCGGTGCTGCCCGGCGGCAAGCCGTATTTCCCGGCGTGCCCGCAGGTGCACTTTTCCGTCAGCCATACGCGCACGGCGGCGCTCGTGGCCGTGTCGGCTGCGCCGGTGGGCGCGGATGTGGAGCAGGTGCGCCCGCTGCATCCGGCGATGGCGCGGCGGCTCGCGCAGGCGGACTGCGGCGACCTGCAGCCGTTCGAGCTCTGGACGCTGCGCGAGAGCTGGTTCAAGCTCACGGGCGCGGGCGACCTGCGCACGATCCCGTTCCGGCGTGCAGACGGGGTGCTCGTCCCGCCGGAGGCGGGGGCGCTCTGCCGCGTGTATGACGGCATTCCCGGCTGCATGGCGGCCGTGTGCTCGCTTGCCGAGCGGCCGCCGGAGCGGCTGCAATTCGTGCCGCCGCGCGAGATTTGCACTTGAAATATGCACCCGGCTGTTGTATAATCAAACGACCGCATTTGCCGGTGTGATGGAATTGGTAGACGTGCTTGACTCAAAATCTACTTCGCCGTTTCATACCACCGTTCCGTAAACCCTTGATTTTACAAGGTTTTTTGAAAACTGAATATGTAACTTGCTTTTAATGTCCCTCCACGATGTCCCTCCGATTTCTCGGACAGGACATCGGGAGACGACTTAAAAATATAAATGCCGGTGTGTCGGAATTGGCAGACGAGACAGACTCAAAATCTGTTATCCGCAAGGGTGTGTGGGTTCGAGTCCCACCACCGGCACCAGACCTTAACAGCTCGTAAACCCTTGATTTATCGGGGTTTGCGGGCTTTTCTTTATGCTCTGCTCCGTTATGTAACGCCCCTCCAACAACAGAAAATTCGCCGTTTTGCAGCTCATTTTCAGGAGGGACATTGGAGGGACATGAACGTTATTTGGAGGGATATACACCCAAAATCGCATTGGCAGACGCAACCTTTGAACTGAAATTCAGGTGCGTATAAATGTTTGATGTGGTCGAAATGTCGCTGTGTCCTAACCATTCTTGAATCTCTTTCAGGCTGACACCGTTTGCATACAACAGACTTGCGCAGCTATGCCCTTACGGTATAATTACGACAAACCGGAAAAGCCCCGTATATCAAGGGCTTTCGGTTATCTGGCAAGGTTTT
>CAKTPP010000004.1 GCA_934591895.1 uncultured Oscillospiraceae bacterium
TATCATATGGCCGGATAAACTACAAGAACAGCCACAGCAGTGCAAACTGCTGTGGCTGTTCGCTGCCTTACGAACACCGGCCATTTTGCGGCGTTTTCGCTTTTCAGGCGTTTTGGATCAGCAGCTCTGCGATCTGCACGCAGTTGGTGGCTGCACCCTTGCGCACCTGATCGCCGCAGCACCAGAGACACAGGCCGTTGGGGTCGGTCAGGTCGGGGCGGATGCGGCCGACGAACACGAGATCCTGATCCGACGTGTCGAGCGGCATGGGATACTGCAGCGCGTCGAGATCGTCCACAAGGCGGCAGCCGGGGGCGGCGGCGATGGCCGCGCGCGCCTCGTCGACGGAGATGTGGTGCGCGAAGTGCACGGCGGCAGAGATGGAGTGGCTGCGCACGACGGGCACGCGCACGCAGGTGCACGACACGTTCATGTCCGGCAGGTGCAGGATCTTGCGGCCCTCGTTCTGCAGCTTCATCTCCTCGGAGGTGTAGCCGTCGCACTGCTCGCCGCCGATCTGCGGGATGACGTTGTAGGCGATCTGGTGCGCGAACACCTTCGGGGCGTAGGTCTTGCCGTCGCGCAGGGCGTCGACCTCATTCTGCAGCTCGATCGGGCCGCCGGCGCCCGCGCCGGACACGGCCTGATACGTCGAGACGACCATGTCGCGGATGGGCGAGAGCTTGCGCAGCGCGTTGACGGCCGTCAGCGTGATGATGGTCGAGCAGTTGGGGTTCGAGATGATGCCGTGGTGCAGCTTCACGTCGCCGGCGTTGATCTCCGGCACGACGAGCGGCACGTTCGGATCGAGCCGGAAAGCCGAGGAGTTATCCACGAACACGGCGCCGGAGCGCACGATCGCGGGGGCGAAGCGCTCGGCAATGTCGTTTTCCGCCGCACCGAGGACGATGTCCATGCCGGCGAAGGCGGCGTCCGTCGCCTCCTCGACGACGATGTCCCGCCCCTGCCACGACACGACCTTGCCGGCCGAGCGGGCGCTCGCGAGCAGGTGCAGCTCCCCGACGGGGAAGCTGCGCTCGGCGAGGATCTTCATCATTTCCTGACCCACGGCGCCGCTTGCGCCGAGGATGGCAACACGATACTGCTTCATATCCGAACTTCCTTTCTTATTTCACAAAGCTGTTGTACAGAACCTGAATGGCGGGGGCGAAATCCTTCGTGTCCACGCCGACGATGATGTTGAGCTCGTCCGGCCCCTGCGAGATCATGCGGATGTTGATGCCGTGCTCGCCGAGGGCGGCGAAGATGCGGCCCGACGTGCCGGGGCGGAACACCATCTTCCGGCCGACGGCTGCAACGATGGAGATGTTCTCCGTCACGTGCAGGTGATCCGGCTTGAGCTGCTTTTCCAGCTCGCCGAGCACGGAATACAGGCACGGGGCGATCTTCTCGCTCGGCACGACCAGCGACAGGCAGTCGATGCCGCTTGGCGCGTACTCGATGCTCACGCCGTTGCGCTCGAACACCTCAAACACCTGCCGGAACGCGCCCACGCTCGAGGACATGCCGGTCTTGGCGATGGTGACGATGGAGTAGTTTTTCCTGCCCGCGATGCCGGTGATGAGCCGCCCGTCGTCCACGTCGTCAAACGACTCCATGATGAGCGTGCCGGGGTGGTCGGGGTCGTTGGTGTTGCGGATGTTGAGCGGGATGTTTTTCTCGCGCACGGGGAACACCGTCCCCTCGTGCAGCACCTGCGCGCCGACGAAGCTCAGCTCGCGCAGCTCGTTATACGTGATGCGCTCGATCGGCAGCGGGTCGGGCACGATGCGCGGGTCGGCCATGAGGATGCCGGACACGTCCGTCCAGTTTTCGTACACGTCGGCATTGAGCGCCGCTGCCGCGAGCGCGCCGGTGATGTCGCTGCCGCCGCGGGAGAAGGTGCGGATCTTGCCGTCGGGCGTCACGCCGTAAAAGCCGGGGATGACGACCCTGCGCCCCTCGGCCAGCCGCTGCAGCGCGGCGTAGGACGCCTCCTTGTCGATCGTGCCGTCAAAGCGGAAGCGCACCCACAGCTCCGCGTCGAGAAACGAGTAGCCGAGATAGTCCGCCATGAGCAGGGCGGAGAAGTATTCGCCGCGCGACACGAGCTCCTCCTCCGAGATGCCGCTGCGCAGCTGCTGGCGCAGCACGTCGAGCTCGGCCTCGATGTCGACGCTCAGCCCGCACTCGTCGCGGATGGCGATGTAGCGCTCGCAGATCATCTGGAAGATGCTCTCGCAGCTCACACCGTACTGCAGATGCGCGTGGCAGAGGTAGAGGAGGTCTGTGAGCTTGTGGTCGTCCGCGCTGCGCTTTCCGGCGGCGGACACGACGATGACCTTGCGCGCGGGGTCGGCGCGCACGATGTCGCGCACCTTTTCAAACTGCTTGGCGTCCGCCATCGACGAGCCGCCGAATTTTGCAACCTTGAGCATGGCGTCCTCCTTATTGCAGCGCGGCAAAGAAGCTCTCGCCGTCCTGTTCGAGCGCCTGCGCCATGAGCGCGTGCATCCGGCTCACGGGGATCGGCTGCGTGATGACGGCACCGTCCCAGTCGCCCTCGGCGAGGGCGGCCAGCTCCGGCAGCGCGGCGCGCGTGCGCACATAGTAGCGGTGCTGCACGCCGGCGTTGTCCGGCACGGCCGGAACGAAGGAGTCGGTGTAAAAGGCGTGCACGCCGCGCGTGATGTCCACCAGATCCTGCACGACGTTGTAGGCCGTGGGGTAGCGCCCCGCGCCCTGACCGAAGAAGCTCTGCATGCCCATACGCTCGCCGTCCATGCTGATGAGGTTGAAGTTCGCGGGCACGGCGGCCTCGAGCGCGTCGCTGCCGAGCAGCGTCGGCTCGACGTAGGCGCTGATGCTGCCGTCGCGCTGTTCGGCGGCGGCGATCAGCTTGCACGTGCAGCCGTGCGCCTGAAAGCGCGCGATGTCCGCCTTGCGCACGTTGCGGATGCCGGACACCGGCACGTCCGCCTCGCGCAGCGACACGCCGAAGGCGACGTTCGCGGACAGGATCAGTTTGCGCTGGATGTCCAGCCCGTCGATGTCGGCCGAGGGGTCGGCCTCGGCATAGCCGAGCGCCTGCGCCTGCGCGAGCACGTCAGCAAAGTCCGCGTCGCTGTGGTGCATCGCGTCCATGATGTAGTTGGTCGTGCCGTTGAGGATGCCCCAGACGCGGGAGATGTGGTTGGCGCGCGCGGCCTTTTCGAGGTTTGTGAGCCACGGGATGCCGCCGCCGACCGCCGCCGTGCACCGCAGCGCCGCGCCGTGCTCCCTGGCGAGCGCGTTGAGCTCGTCATAGTAGCGGCACATGAGGTATTTGTTCGAGGACACCACGTTCTTTCCGGCGCGCAGCGCGGCCGCCACGTACTCATACGCCGGGTGCAGACCGCCCATGACCTCCACGACGGTGTCCACCGCGGGGTCACTGAGAATGTCCTGGATATCATACGTGGTTCGGGCGGTCAGCTCGCCGAGATCGCGCCGGCACAGCACCCACGCTGCGCGGATATCGTCCCGGTCGGCGAGCATATCGTAAACGCCCCTGCCGACAACGCCAAAGCCCAGAAGTCCGATGTTCATGATGTTCCCTCACTTTAGATTCGATGAAAATTGCCCGCGTTTGGCGGACATATGTTTTTCGAGCGAGAACAATATACCACGCCTATCCGTGAAATGCAAGGCTGCACGGCATTTTTGCGCCGAAAACAGCAAAAAACCGGCAGAAGCGAGCTTCTGCCGGTCGTGTTTGTGCAGTTTTTACTGTCCGGAGTCCTGCTGCGTCAGCCAGAGCAGCGCGCCGAGGAGAAAAAACAGCGCTGCCGCGGCGGCGCGGCCACCATACAGCCGCGGCAATATCACGCCGGACGCGGGCAGAACAACGCTGACGACCAGAATTGCCAGCGACAGGCCGAACACCGCCCGGACGAGTGGGCGCACCCAGGGCGCACAGCGCCGCGGCCGCAGGCGCGTGACCATGTGCAGCGCCTGCAGCAGCGTCCACGCCAGCGTGCACAGGAGCAGCGGCTCGGTTATGAGCATGGCTGCCAGCGGCGCCATGTCCCCGCGCTGGTACTGCCGGAGGCAGACTGCGTGCAGGCATGCCCACAGTCCGGCCAGCACGAGCGTGACGGCCCCCATGATGCACAGCCTGCGCAGCGCCGCCCGGCGGGCATCGGCGGACGGCTCTCCGTCCAGCAGCTCCGTGAGCTCGATGCCGAGCGCGTCCGCGAGCCGCTGCAGCGTCTCCACGTCCGGGCGGGAGCGGCCGGTCTCGTAATTCGATATGGTCTGCCGCGTCGTGTGCACGGTCTGTGCCAGATCGTCCTGCGTCAGATGCCGGCGCACGCGGGCGCAGCGGATGTTGGCTCCGATGTCGCGCATGGTGTTCACCTCGCCCAAAGCATACCATGCGCGGGCGCGATTTGTCACGCAAAGAACCTTTGCGCGCGCAAAAAACCGGCAGAAGCGAACTTCTGCCGGTCGTGTTTGTGCAGTTTTTACTGTCCGCGGTGCTGCAGCGCGGTCAGGTAGGGGTTGAAGCGGCGCTCGGTCTCGAGCGTGGTGCAGTCCATATGACCGGGGTAGACTTCGTAATCGCCGGGCAGCGCCGCAATCTTCGCCAGCGACTGCAGCTCGACCTCCATGCTGCCGCCCTCAAAATCCGTGCGGCCGCACGAGCCGTTGAAGAGCGTGTCGCCGGTGAAGAGCGCATCGCCGCAGATGAGCGTCACACCCCCGGGGGTGTGACCGGGTGTCTCCATGACGCGGAAGGTCAGGTTGCCGACCCTGACCTCGTCGCCCTCCTTATAAAAGATCGTGCCCTCGGGCGGGACGAACGAGTAGCTGTCGAACGCGACGGCCGTGCCCGCGTCGAGCGCGTGCATATACACGGGCGCGCCGGTCTCCTCATGCACGGCGTAGACGGCGCCGGTGTGGTCATAGTGACCGTGCGTGAGCAGGATGGCGCGGCAGGTGAGGTGGTTGTCCTCAAGGTAGTAGAGGATGGTGTTGGACTCGTCGCCCGGGTCGATGACCGCGCACTCGAGCGTGGTCTCGTCGGTGACGATGTAGCAGTTGGTCATGAGGTGCCCGACGGGCAGACATTTGATGAGCATGGGGTGGCCTCCTTTATAATTGATCGGTATCGAGCAGGATGGTGACGGGGCCGTCGTTGACGGATGCGACGAGCATATCCGCGCCGAACTCGCCCGTGCGCACGGTGAAGCCGCGCGCGGCGCAGCCGGCGATCACGCGCTCGTAGAGCGGCACGGCGGTCTCCGGCCGGGCGGCGGCCGTGAAGCCGGGGCGGCGGGAGCGGCAGTCGGCAAAGAGCGTGAACTGGCTCACGATCAGCAGCTCGGCGCCCGCGTCGGTGGGGTTGACGTTCATTTTGCCCGCTTCGTCGGCAAATACGCGCAGGCCGCAGATCCTGTCGACGATGCGGTCGGCCTCGGCCTCGGTGTCGGACACGTGCACGCCCAGCAGCACGAGAAAGCCCTTGCCGATGCGCGCGGTCTCCTGTCCGCCGATCGTGACGGACGCTTCCTTCACGCGGGTGATGACAGCTCTCATGCTTTGCCCTCCTGTTTGGCTTTCCCGGTGTTTTTGACGTGCTCGGCCTGCAGCTCCGCGGTGTTTGCGGTGGCCTTCGCGGTGTCGGACGTGCCGCTGCGCGAGATGCGGATGACGCCGCGGACGGCGCTCAGGCGGCTGATGATCGTGCGCAGCTCGGCCAGATCGTGCACCTCGACCGTGATCGTGATGGTCGAGCGGCCGCTGTCCACGTCGCGCGCGGTGAGCGTGCGCACCTTGGCGTTGAGCGAGTTGAGTGCGGTGGCCACGTCCATGACGAGACCCGAGCGCTGCGCGCTGAGCAGCATGAGCGTCGTGCCGTAGGAATCGGTGGTGTTCTCCGCCCAGCTCACGCGGATCCAGCGGCCGGCGGTCTCCGGATTGTCGCGGCTGGAGAGGTAGTTTTCGCAGTCCGTCCGGTGGATGGACACGCCCGCGCCGCGCGTGATGAAGCCGATGATGCTGTCGCCGGGCACCGGCGTGCAGCAGCGGGAGAATTTGATGAGGCAGTTGTCGAGCCCCTCGACGAGGATGCCGTGCACGGCGTGGCGCGCCCGCTTGCTGCGGCGCTCGGCCGCCTCGTTGATGCGGTCGATGGCGTTTTTCTGGTTGGCCTTCTGGCTGCGCAGGATCTCGTCGCGGATGCGGTTGACGGTGCGCGTGGCGGTCACGCCGCCGTAGCCGATGGCGGCGTACAGATCATCGAGCGAGGTGAAGGCCAGCCGCTTGAGGATCAGCGGCAGGATCTCGTCGCCCATGATGTCGGCCGGGGCGATGCCGTTGGCGCGCAGCTCGCGCTCGAACTGCTCCTTGCCGTGGACGATGTTCTCCTCGCGGCGCTCCTTTTTGAACCACTGCTTGATCTTCGTGCGCGCGGCGCCGCTCTTGGCGAGGTTGAGCCAGTCGCGGCTCGGGCCGGGCGCGTTTTTCGACGTGCGGATGTCGACGATGTCGCCGTTTTGCAGCACGTAGTCGAAGTTCACGATGCGGCCGTTGACCGTCGCGCCGACCATGCTGTTGCCGATCGCGGAGTGGATGCTGTAGGCAAAGTCGATCGGCGTCGCGCCGGCGGGCAGGTTGATCACGTCGCCCTTCGGCGAGAACACGAACACCTCGTCGGCGAACATGTCCACCTTCAGGTTGTGGAAAAAGTCCTGCGCGTCGGACTCCTGCTGCGTTTCGAGCAGGCGGCGGATCCACGCGAACTTCTCCTCGTCGCCGGCCTTGGTGCCCTCGCCGCTGCCGGTCTTGTATTTCCAGTGCGCCGCGACGCCGTACTCCGCCGTCATGTGCATCTCCCACGTGCGGATCTGCACCTCGAACGGGATGCCCTCCGAGCCGATGACCGTCGTGTGCACGCTCTGGTACATGTTCGGCTTCGGCGTGCTGATATAGTCCTTGAAGCGGCCGGGCAGCGGCTTATACATGTCGTGGATGATGCCGAGCACGTTGTAGCAGTCGGGGATCGTGTCCACGATCACGCGGAACGCGCACAGGTCGAAGATGCCGTTGATGTCGAGCTTCTGCGCGTACATCTTGCGGTAGATGCTGTAGATGTGCTTGATGCGGCTCGAGATGGTGGCGTGTACGCCGTCAAGCTCCAGCCGTTCGCGGATCTGCGAGCGCATCTCGTCCATGAATTTTTCCAGCGTCGGCATGCGCTCCTCGAGCGCGTCCGTGATGGCGCGGTAGCCCTCGGGGTCGAGATAGAGCAGCGAGAGGTCTTCGAGCTCCCACTTGATCTTCTGCATGCCGAGGCGGTGCGCGATGGGGGCGTAGATCTCCATCGTCTCAAGGGACTTGATGCGCTGCTTTTCCTCACTCTGGTAGGCCATCGTGCGCATGTTGTGCAGACGGTCGGCCATCTTGATGAGGATGACGCGGATGTCCTTGGCCATGGCCAGCAGCATCTTGCGCATGTTCTCCATCTGCTGCTCCTCGACGCTCGTGTACTGCACGCGCGTGAGCTTGGTGACGCCCTCGACGATGTCGGCCACCGAGCTGCCGAAGCTGCGCGCGATGTCGTCATGCGTGAGCGAGGTGTCCTCGATCGTGTCGTGCAGCAGCGCTGCGATGATCGAGTCCTCGTCGAGGCCCATCTCCGCCGTGATGATGGCGGCGGCGATGCAGTGCGACACGTAGGGCGAGCCGTCGCGGCGCTTCTGCCCCGAGTGTGCGCGGTCGGCGCACTCGAAGGCCGCGCGCACGCGGCCGAGATCCGCCGGGATGCCGGCGGAGGTGATCTTCTGTTCCAGCTCCTGATAATGCGCCTCGAGATCATAGGGCACCGGAGCCGCGTTTTCGGCGCGGGTCGCTTCAGACATGGGGGTCGCTCCTTTCCGAAAAGGAATGGGGATTTCCTGAAAGTGTTTCATAGCAGATTCTGCCGGCGGTCGCGCAGCGTCTGCAGCAGCTTCGACGCGCCGAGATCCACCTTGCCGCTGGTCGGCAGCGGGCGCAGGCGCAGCATCTCGCCGTCAAAGTCGACGGCGGCGAGCCCCATCTCGGCCATGACGCGCAGGCACACGCAGAATTTTTCCGGGCGCATGGGCGCGCGCTCCGGCAGCTCCGAAAGGGAAAAGACCATCGGCGCCGTCAGCCAGCGCCATGCCACGGCGAAATCCGCCCGCAGGGGGTAGAGATCCACCGTGTCCCACGCGGGCACGCACTGGTTTTTGAGCAGCGCGCTGCACAGCGGCAGCGGGTCGCTCGGGCGCACGTCGGTCACGAGCAGCTGCACGCTGCGGCGGCCGCGGAATTCGTTGATCTGCGGCGTGAAGGCCACATCGACCCACTGGCCGATGCGCACGCCGAGCTCCGCCGGGGTGCAGGAGAAAAAGATGCCGGCATAATTATACCCGCCCTTGGCAAAGTGCAGCCGCAGGTGGCGGCCGCCGCCGATGGGCACGGCGTTGACGAGCCGCGCGCCCGTGATGCACAGCAGGGGCTTTGGGTTGCCGTTGCCGCACGGCTCGAGCGCGTCGAGCGACTCGATGCACGCCATGGTCAGCAGGTGCGGATCGTTCACGCGCAGGTCGCACGTGAGCTCCGGCAGGTCGTCGGCCGGGTTCCGGCGGTAATATTCGCCGAGCGCGCGGCGGAAGCGGTCGATGTTCTCGCGCCGGATGGTCAGTCCGGCCGCCAGCGCGTGGCCGCCGAAGCCCTCGAGATACTCCGAGCAGGCGCTCAGGGCGTTGTACAGGTTGAAGCCGCCGAAGCTGCGGCACGAGCCCTTGCCGCGCTCACCGTCGCAGCAGATCATGATCGTCGGCAGGTGGAACTCCTCGCTCAGGCGCGAGGCGGCGATGCCGATCACGCCCTGGTGCCACGAGTCGCTCGCGAGCACGAGCGGCGCGCGCGGCGGATAGCGGCACGCGATGGCCGAGGCCTCCTCCCAGATCTGCTGCTCGAGCTCCTGCCGCTCGCGGTTGAGCTGACAGAGTCCGGCGGCGTAGCGGTCGGCGTCGGCGCTGTCATCGGTCAGCAGCAGCAGCGCGGCGATGGCCGTTTTTCCGAGGCGGCCGGCCGCGTTGATGCGCGGCGCGAGCGTGAAGCCGATGGTCGTGGCCGTGACGGGGCGGCCCTGCGCGCCGCACTCGTGCAGCAGCGCGCGGATGCCGGGGCGCGGGTTGGTGTTGATCTGCGCCAGACCCTGCGCCACGAGGTAGCGGTTTTCGCCCGTGAGCGGCATGACGTCGGCCACCGTGCCGATGGCGACAAGGTCGCCGTAGTCGCGCAGCACCTGCGCGCTGCTGCCCTCGAGCGCGCACAGGAGCTTATACGCCACGCCTACGCCCGCAAGCCCGCCGTTGGGATACTGCGAGCCGGGGCGCTTCGGGTCGACGACGGCCACGGCGTTCGGGATCGCCTGCCCGCTGCACTCGTGGTGGTCGGTGATGACCATGTCGATGCCGCGCTGCAGGGCGTAGTTCGTCTCGTCGATGGCGGTGATGCCGCAGTCGACGGTGATGATGAGCGTGATGTCGTCGGCGCGCTGAAGGCTCGTGATCGCGTCCATGTTCAGGCCGTAGCCCTCCTCGATGCGGTCGGGGATGTACGGGTGCACGGGCACGCCGCGGCGGCGCAGATAGTCCGTGAGCACGCACGTGGATGTGATGCCGTCGACGTCATAGTCGCCGAAGACGGCCACGTGCTCCCGCCGCTCGATGGCGGCGCGGATGCGCGCGACGGCCTTGTCCATGTCCTGCAGGAGCATGGGGTCGAACGCGCTCTGGTCGCCGCCGCTGAGAAAGGCGCGCGCCTTGCCGGCGTTGTCATAGCCGCGCAGCGCCAGCAGCACCGCCAGCAGCGGGGAATAGCCCGCGCGCAGCAGCGCCTCCGGCGGCTGCGGCGCGGTATATGGAATTTTCCAGTTGCGGTATTTCATATGCGCTGTGTGCCTCAAATCCAAAACGATCGATTACAATAATACAATAATTTATTATTCTATCAAAATATCTGCGCAGATGCAAGAGGCGCGTGTTGGTTATCTGCCGCCGCCGGGGGCGATTTTTCGCCGCCGCGCGCCGCGCTTCCTGCCCTTGACAGGTGCGCGCCGCCGGTGGTACGATATGACCGGCGTGCCGGCGTGGCGAAACAGGCAGACGCAAGGGACTTAAAATCCCTCGGTGGCAGCACCGTGCGGGTTCGAGCCCCGCCGCCGGCACCAGAAAATCGGCCGCTCTCGTGCGAGAGCGGCCGATTTTCGGTTTGCCTGAAACGCCGGAGCGCGCTTGCGCTGCAAGCGCGGTTTTCTGCGGCGGCGTTTACTGCTGCGCGCGGCGCAGCGCCACGCGCTCGGCCACGACGGCGAGGTAGCCGAGCACGATCGTGAGATAGTACGACGCCAGCCGCCAGATGAGCATGGCGGTCGTCAGGTAGTCGCCGAACAGCGGCGAGAAGGCGAGGTAGAACGTGCCCTCGCTCGCGCCGGACGCGCCCGGCATGGGAAAGCAGCTCGCCCCGATGTACAGCAGCACCTGCGTGCCCGTGATCTGCCAGAACGGCACACCGCGCAGCCCGAAGCCGCGGTACGTGCAGTAGGCAACCGACATATACGCCGTGCACTGCAGCAGCGCGAGCGCGAGCGCGCCGGCAAGCTTGCCGCGGTGGTGGATGCCGGCGGCGAACGCGTCGTGATACTCCGCGACGAAGCCGCACCATTTTTCGGCGGCAGCCTCGGGGTCTGCGCCCCGGCGCACAAACGGCCCGCGCCGGTACAGCCAGCGGATGCACGCCGTGCCGAACGCGGACATCGGCTTCGGGAAGATGGCCGAGAGCAGCACGAGCGCCAGCAGCCCCGCGTGCACGAACAGCCCCAGCGCCAGCACGGGGATCCACGCCGCGCTCTGCGCCGCGAGCTTGCCGCCGCACAGGCACACACCCACGACGCCGAGCGACACGAGCGCGATGTTCCACAGGCAGTAGACCGTGCAGATGACGGACGTGGCCGTGCCGGTCGGGATGCCGCGGCGGTGCATATGCAGCACCTGAAACGGCTGGCCGCCGGCAGCGGCGGGCGTCACGGCCGAGTAGAAGAAACCGACCATCGACACGTCAATGCTGTCGCCGAGCGGCTGCGCGCAGCCGAACGCGCGCGTGATGAGCCGGTACTTGAGCGCGTCACACAGGTAGTACAGCAGCATACACCCGATGATCGCGGCCGTCCAGCCCGGCATCAGCGCCTCGAGCGAGGCGCGCACGTCGCCCGCGTCGAGCGTGGCGGCGGCAAAGATCGCCAGCGCCGCCGCGCCGAGCGTCAGCAGGATGATCGACAGCCGCTGTTTTTTCTTGTCGTGTTTCATAGGCAGACCTCATTGCGGGAGAAAACTTTGAATCTGACCTTATATTATAGCGGATTGTGAGAAAAAGCGCAATCCGCGCGCGCAAAAAACCGGACGCCCCGATCGGGACGCCCGGTTTTTCCGGTCAGAAGACAAGCTGAACGAGCAGCATATAGCACACGGTGCCGGCGGCGATGCTCAGCAGCGTGCTGCGCCGCCACCAGTGCAGGCCGGCCGTCACGCCGACGGCAACGATCTGCGGCACCCACGCGCCTGCCGCGGTGAACTGCGTCCCGCGCAGGCAGTAGACCAGCAGCGAGACCATGACGGCCATGGGCAGGATCCTGCCGAGGTACTCCACGACCTTCGGCACGGCGCGGCGGCCAAACAGCAGCCACGGCAGCCAGCGCTCGAAAAACGTGCACGCGGTGCAGACCGCGATGATGGCGATGCTCTGTCCGACGGAGAGGGTCATGCGGCGGCACCTCCCTCGGCATACTTCGGCCCGAGCGCCGGGCGCAGCAGCGCGAGCGCCGCGACCGTCACGAGCAGTGACGGCAGCAGGAACCGATCCGGTCCGAGCAGCAGCAGCGCCCCGATGCTCGACACGGCCGCGACCGCGGCGGGGACGCGCGTGCGCGCGCCGCGCAGCTGATCGACGACGATGACCGTGAACAGCGCCGTGAGCGCAAAGTCGATGCCCGTGGTGTCAAACGTGATGAGCGAGCCGGCAAGCCCGCCGAGCATGGACAGCGCCACCCAGTAAAACGTCACAAACGCGGCCGTGAGCACATAGGCCCACTTCTCGTTGACATCGGGGCCGAAATCGTGCGAGCAGTGCAGCGAATAGCTCTCGTCGCACAGCGAGTAGATCAGAAACCAGCGCCACGGGCCGAAGGAGCGGAACTTGTCGATGAACGACAGGCCGTAGAAGATGTGCCTGCTGTTGAGCAGCAGCGCCAGCACGGCCACCGTGGCGAGCGACACGCCGCCGGCGAAAAAGGTGACCATGAGAAACTGCAGCGAGCCGGCCAGCACGAACAGGCTGCACGCGCCCGACCACAGGAAGCCGTACCCCGCCTGCTGCATGAGCAGCCCGTAGGCAATGCCGACGGGGAAAAAGCCGAACAGGATCGGGATCGAATGGTGGAAGGCGTAGGCTGCCGTTTTGCGCATGACGCAGCGCTCCTTTCGGGCAAAAATGGAAGGGAAGCTCAGTATATCAGACCGTTCTCGTTTTTTCAACAAGCGTCACAAAAATGTCAGCGCCCGCCCGTTGGGGCAGACGCCGACACAGCTTGTCAAAAGGGCTCCTTATTTGACGGCCCTCAGCTCAGGCCGGGGATGTTCAGGCCGAAGAAGTCGGTGAGCTGGCAGAAGAGGATGAACGCCAGCAGCACGGGCACGATGAACCGGAAGCAGACCTTGAAATAGCCCGCCGCGCGGTATTTCACGCCGCTCTGCTCACATTCGGCCTGCACGACCTCGGGCTTGAGCACCCAGCCGATGAGGATCGTCATCACGAGCGCACCGAGCGGCATGAGGATGCCCTCGGCGACCATGTCGTACAGGTCGAGCCAGCAGTCGTTCCAGCCGCGCACGCTCAGGCCGAGCAGCGTGGCCGGCGTCTCGACGGCGGCGCCGCCGGCAACGCCCGCGCCCAGACCGTCAAGCGCGACGAGCGAGCCCGCGATGAACACGAGCGCCGCGACCGCACTTGTGTGCTTGGCGCGCTTGGGCGTGAGCCCCTTTTCGATCTGCTTGTCCACGGCGTAGGCCGTGCACAGCTCGAGCATGGAGATCGACGACGTGAGCGCCGCGATCAGCACGAGCAGGTAAAACAGGAAGCCGATGAGGTTTCCGGCGCTGCCCATGTGGGAGAACACGGTCTGCATCGAGGCAAACAGCAGTCCGGGGCCGGCACCGTACTCCACGCCGAAGGCGGAGCAGGCGGGCATGACGGCCATGCCGGCCATGACGGCGATGAGCGTGTCCGCGCCGCAGACGATGAAGGCGTTGCGCTGCAGGTGCTCCTGCTTGCCGAGGTAGGAGCCGTAGGTGATCATGACGCCCAGACCGATCGACAGGGAGAAGAACATCTGCCCGGCAGCGTTTTTCAGCACGCGCCCGAAGCCGATCTCCGGATTGCTGAACACGGAGAAGTCGGGGCGGAACATGAACTTGTAGCCCTCGGCAGCGCCGGGCTGGCAGGCGATATAGACGATGATGAACACGAGCAGGCAGAACAGTGCCGGCATGCCGATGTTGCAGAACTTCTCGATGCCGCCGTGCACGCCGCCGGACACGACGATGATGTTGAGCAGGATGTAGAGCGTGAAAAACAGGATCATGCTCTTGGTATCCGTGAGAAAATAGCCGAAGAAGCCCGTGCCCTGGCCGCACCATGCAAACTCGCTCCCGCCGAAGATCGCGAGGAAGTAGCCCACCGTGTAGCGCAGCACGATGCCGCCGAGCACGAAGTAGAAGCACATGATGCAGAAGCCGCACAGCACGCCGGCATAGCCGAGCCACGTGTACTTTTTCGACAGACCGCGGTAGGTGCTCACGCCGCTCTTGCCGCTGCGGCGGCCGAGCGCGAGCTCGCCGAGCATGACCGTCACGCCCACAAGCACGACGAGCACCAGATAAAACAGCAGAAACACGGCGCCGCCGCTTTTGCCCATCTTGTACGGGAAGCCCCAGATGTTCCCGAGGCCGACGGCCGAGCCGATCGAGGCCATAAGGAAGCCGAAGTTGCTGCCCCAGCCACCGCGCTTGGATTTGATATCTGTATCCACAAAACCCCTCCTGATCCTTCTGATTTCACCAAAATACTGCGCTCTCTACGCAGATGTTTATTCATTATAACAGACACCTGCGCACAAATGCAAGCGTTACACACTTGACAGGCAAGTTACACGCCTGACAGATGAAAATCGGCCGCTCCACGTCGGGAGCGGCCGATTGGGCGGCTGAGGCTCTGCGCTGCGGGGGCGCGGGAAAGCTCCGGCCATATGCGCAGAGATCGTGTTCAGATGTCAAGGATGCCGAGCAGCACGATGCCCGCGACGATCAGCACCAGCATCAGATAGTGCCGCCACGAGAGCTTCTCGCGCAGGAAGATACGGCTCCAGAGCACGGACGCCGCGCAGTAGGCCGCGATGATGGGCGCGGCATACATGACGTGATCCTCGTCCGCGATGGCGTAGATGTACGCGAACTGACCGGCCGTCTCAAAGAGCGCGCCGATATATTTCGGCGCCTCGCGCTTGGTCTGGAAGCGGTCGTGCCGGATGAGCTTGACATATACGAACGACACCACTGCCGCGAACAGGAACGTCAGCTCATACGCGCAGTTGGCCGAGTCCGGGTCGAGGCTCCGCAGCACGAGGCTGTCGGCGAACGTGCCGGCGGCGTCGAGCAGGCAGTAGGCCACCGGCAGCGCGAGGGCGAGCCAGCTCTTGGCGTAGCGGTAGTTCGAGGCGGCCTGCCGCGCGCGGCGCAGCTCGTCGTCCTCGCGCGACTCGACGACGCCCAGCCCGATCACGCCCAGACACACGAGCGCCACGGCAGCCAGCGCCATGACGCGCATCCCGCCGCTGAGATCCTCGTCCAGCCCGCCGAAGCACAGGTACAGCACCGCCACCACAGCGCCGGAGGCGTTGCAGATCGGCGACGAGATGGACAGCTCGATGTAGCGCAGGCCGATGTAGCCGAGCGCCATCGACACGATGTACAGCAGCGACACGGGCAGATACGTCCAGATGACGTGCCACGAGATGCTCACGCCGCCGATGAAGATCTCATACGCCGCGTGCAGACCCATGACGACGCCGACGGCGATGACCATTTTCAGGTGCGAGAGCCTGTCGTCGGCGTCACGGCAGCCGATTTTTGAAAACAGATCCGAGCCCGACCAGCACAGCAGGGCGATCAGAGAAAGCCAGAACCACATACTTTATTTTTCCTCCAGTTGATCAAGTGTAACGAGACCGGCGTCCACGAGCTTCTGCAGGCTCATGAGGATGCCGAGCTTTGCGTGATACCACGTCAGGCCGCCCTGAAAATACACGGCGTAGGGCGGACGGATCGGCCCGTCGGCCGACAGCTCGATGGACGAGCCCTGAATGAACGCACCGGCGGCCATGATGACCTCCGAGTCGTAGCCCGGCATCGCCCACGGGATGGGGTCGACGTAGCTGTCCACGGGCGCGGCCGCCTGAATGCCCTTGCAGAAGGCGACCATGTGTTCTGCCGAGCCGAGCTCGACGCACTGGATGATGTCGTGGCGCGTCTCCGTTGCGTTCGGGATGCAGCGGAAGCCGAGCCGCTCGTAGACGTTTGCCGCGAACACCGCGCCCTTGAGCGCGCCGGCCGTCACGGTCGGCGCGAGGAAGAAGCCCTGATAAAACGACGGCATGAGCCCGAGGTTCGCACCGACCTCCTGCCCGAGGCCGGGGGCGCTCAGGCGGAAGGCGCAGCGGTCGACCAGATCCTGCCGGCCGCAGATGTAGCCGCCGATGGGCGCAAGGCCGCCGCCGGGGTTTTTGATGAGCGAGCCGACGATCATGTCCGCGCCGAGGTCGGACGGCTCGACCGTCTCGACGAATTCGCCGTAGCAGTTGTCGACCATGCAGATGACGTTCGGGTCGATGCGCTTGCAGAACGCGATCAGCTCGCCGATCTGCGCGACTGAGAACGTCGGGCGCGTGGCGTAGCCCTTCGAGCGCTGGATGGTCACGAGCTTGACGCCGCCGCGCAGCGCCTGCTCGATGGCCGGATAGTCAAAGCCGTAGTCCGGCAGCAGGTCGACCTGCCGGTAGTGCACGCCGTATTCCCTGAGCGAGCAGGCGCTCGGGCGGATGCCGATGACCTCCTCGAGCGTGTCATACGGCGCGCCGACGGGGCTGAGCAGCGTGTCGCCGGGCAGGAGGTTCGCGCTCAGCGCCACGGTCAGCGCGTGCGTGCCGCAGGTGATCTGGGAGCGCACGAGCGCGGCCTCGGTGTGGAAGCAGTCGGCATAGACGCGCTCGAGATTGTCGCGCCCGGCGTCGTTGTAGCCGTAGCCCGTGGTGGCGGCGAAGTGCGTCGCGTCGACGCGGTTTTTTTGCATCGCGCCGATGACCTTGCACTGGTTGTATTCCGCGACGCGGTCGATCTCGTCAAAGCGCGCGCGCAGACCGGCGAGGATCTCCTCGCCGAAGCGGTGCACCGCCGGCGTGATGCCGAGCGCGGTGTACATGGACTCTGTATTCATCGTTCGTCTCCTTATTTATCGTTCATCGGATTCGTCAAAAATTTTTGCGGCCACGTCGCGCATGACCTCCGGCCGCGTGACCACGATGCCGCGCGTCTCGTCGCCGAGCACGAGCAGCGTGTCTCCCGGCTGAATGCCGAAGACCGTGCGCGCCTCCTTCGGGATCACGATCTGTCCCTTTTCGCCGACCCTGACCGTGCCGAAGATGTGGCGCTCGCGGCTCTGACCGAGCACGTGTTTCCCTCCGGGCATAGCCTCGCCTCCTGTCGCGGAAATTCATACTTTTCCTACTTGTAGGAACAGATGATACCGCACATCGACGGGAAAGTCAACCGCCGTTCGGACAAAAACCGTCCATTCGTCGATTTGCCGGATTTTTTTCGAAAAACGGTTGCGCGCATCCCGTGCGGGTGCTACGATAAAGGTCATCTTAGTGATTGTGGGAGGACGGAGCGTTATGCAGCTTCTCGAGCAGCGCATTCTCGCCGACGGCGAGGTGAAATCCGGTGAGATCCTGAAGGTCGACCGGTTTTTGAACCATCAGATGGACCCGAAGCTGTTTCTGGCGATGGCGGAGGAGTGGAAGCGGCTGTTTGACGGCTGCGGCGTGAACAAGCTCGTCACGATCGAGGCCAGCGGCATCGGCATAGCGGCCGTGGCCGGACTCGTGTTCGACTGCCCGGTCGTGTTCGCCAAGAAAACCAAGAGCCGCAACGTCTCCGACGATGCGTATACGACGGTCGTGCACTCGTTCACGCACGGCAACGACAACACCATCCGCATCTCGCGCGAGTATCTCTCGGCGCGCGACCGCGTGCTCGTCATCGACGATTTTCTCGCCAACGGCGCGGCGCTCGACGGGCTCATCACGCTCATCGAGAGCGCGGGGGCGACGGTGGTCGGCGCGGGCATCGCGGTGGAAAAGGCGTTCCAGCCCGGCGGTGCGCGCATCCGCGCGCGCGGCTACCGCGTGGAGTCGCTCGCCCGCGTGCAGAGCATGGACCCGGAGACCGGCATCGTGTTCTGCTGACCGGATTGTGCAAATCGACGGGGTAAATGTTTCAAAAGTGTGAAATTCGCCCGTTTCGACAGTTGACAACGCGGTTCGGGAATGGTAACTTATTAATGTTCCCGCTTTTCGGGTACAGATATATATAGCAGTCGATATAGACCAATGGTTATGGCTTGGCGTTTCTACCCGGCACCGTGAACTGCCGGACTATCGATGGGAAATGTACCGTGGGAGACGGCTGCGCGCCGCTTCCCGGTTTCGCATTGGCAGGAGCGCCGTGACCGGCTGCGCCTGCCAATGCGCTTTTTTGGCAGACAAGGGGTATCTTCTTTGCGCAAGCAATGCAGATAAATAAAAACAATATTCAAGGGAGAGCTGAGAATGAAAAAGTTCGTAGCGATGCTGCTCGCGCTCGTCATGGTGTTCGCACTGTGCGCCTGCGGCGACAAGCCCCAGGATGACAAGCAGGACAAGGCGGCCGTGAAGGTCGGCTTCATCTGCCTGCACGATGAGAACTCCACGTACGACAAGAACTTCATCGACGCCGCCAAGGCCGCCTGCAAGAACGCCGGCCTGAGCGAGGATCAGTACATCATCAAGACCAATATCCCCGAGAACCAGGATTGCTACAACGCCGCGGCTGAGCTCGTCGACGCCGGCTGCACCGTCGTCTTCGCCGACAGCTTCGGCCACGAGGACTTCATGATCCAGGCCGCCAAGGAGTTCAAGGACAAGGGCGTGCAGTTCTACCACGCCACCGGCACCAAGGCGCACACCGAGAACCTCAGCAACTTCCACAATGCTTTCGCCTCCATCTATGAAGGCCGTTACCTCGCCGGTATCGCTGCCGGCATGAAGCTCAACGAGATGATCGACTCCGGTGAGATCAAGGCTGACGAGGCCAAGATGGGCTATGTCGGCGCCTTCACCTACGCGGAAGTCATCTCCGGCTACACCTCCTTCTACCTCGGCGCCAAGTCCGTGTGCCCGTCCGTGACCATGGACGTCACCTTCACCGGCTCCTGGTACGATGAGACCCTCGAGAAGGAAGCCGCCAACAAGCTCATCGCCGGCGGCTGCAAGCTCATCAGCCAGCACGCCGACTCCATGGGCGCTCCGACCGCCTGCAAGGATGCCGGCGTCCCGAACGTCTCCTACAACGGCAGCACCGAGTCCGCCTGCCCGAACAGCTACATCGTTTCCTCCCGCATTGACTGGACGCCGTACTTCGAGCTCATCATCCAGGCTGCCGCCAGCGGTGCGACGCTCGACGCCGACTGGACCGGCACGCTCAAGACCGGCTCCGTCGTGCTGACCGACATCAATGAGAAGGTCGCCGCCAAGGGCACTGCCGAGAAGATCGCGGAAGTCACCAAGCAGCTCGAGGACGGCACCCTGCACGTCTTTGACACCTCCACCTTCACCGTCGAGGGCAAGACCCTGACCAGCTACATGGCCGACGTCAACACCGACGCGAACAACGAGGGTGACACCGAGGCGATCGCCGACGGCTACTTCCACGAGTCCGAGTACCGCTCCGCTCCGTACTTCAACGTGCAGATCGACGGCATCAAGCTGCTTGACCAGAACTTCGGCAGCTAATATCTGAAGTTATCGCAGAGGGAAGGTCTGTCACTCTCAGACCTTCCCTCAAATGTACTTTAAAGCGCGCCGCGCACAGCCGGCGTTTGCTGCATCCGGGAGGGACACCACATTGGACAAGAAGATCGCAGCGGTCAAAATGCGCGATATCACCAAGCGCTTCGGCACAGTCGTTGCCAATGACCGCGTCTGGCTGGATATTTACCGGGGCGAGATCCTTGCGCTGCTCGGCGAGAACGGCAGCGGCAAGACCACGCTCATGAACATGCTCTCGGGCATCTACTTCCCCGACGAGGGACAGATCCTCATCGACGGCGAGGAGGTCGTCATCCGCTCCCCGCGTGATGCCTACCGTTACGGCATCGGCATGATCCACCAGCACTTCAAGCTGGTCGACGTCTTCACCGCCGCTGAAAACATCACGCTCGGCCTTGAGGAAAAGCTCAATATCAAGGGCACGGCCGCGCGCATCCGCAGCATCTGCGAGCGCTACGGCTTCGAGCTCGACCCGGATCAGAAGATCTACGACATGTCCGTGTCCCAGAAGCAGACGGTCGAGATCGTCAAGGCGCTCTACCGCGGCGCGGATATCCTCATCCTCGACGAGCCGACCGCCGTGCTCACCCCGCAGGAGACGGACAAGCTCTTCGCCGTGCTGCGCAGTATGCGCGATGACGGCAAGGCCATCGTCATCATCACGCACAAGATGCACGAGGTCGAGGCGCTCAGCGACCGCGTGGCCGTGCTGCGCCACGGTCAGTTCGTGGGCGATATGCTCACCCGTGAGACCGACGCGCAGGAGATGACGAACATGATGGTCGGCCACGCCGTGACGCTCAACATCGAGCGCCCCGAGCCCGTCGACCCCAAGCCGCGCATCGAGGTCAAAAACCTCACCGTGCGCAGCATCGACGGCATCGTCAAGCTCGACGACGTGTCCTTCACCGCCAACTCCGGCGAGATCCTCGGCATCGCGGGCATCTCCGGCTGCGGTCAGAAGGAGCTGCTCGAGGCCATCGCCGGCCTGCAGCCGACGGAGGGCGGCAGTATCTGCTACGTCGAGGACGACGGCACGCGCGAGGAGCTGCTCGGCAAGGATCCGCTGCACATCGCCGAGATGGGTGTGGCGCTCTCGTTCGTGCCGGAGGACCGCCTCGGCATGGGTCTGGTCGGCAACATGGATCTGTCGGACAACATGATGCTGCGCTCGTTCCGCAAGGGACGCGGCATCCTCACCGACCGCAAGGCTCCGCGCAAGCTCGCCGAGACCGTCGTCGAGGAGCTCGACGTCAACACCCCCGGTGTGAGCACGCCGGTGCGCCGTCTGAGCGGCGGCAACGTGCAGAAGGTGCTCGTCGGCCGCGAGATCGCCTCCGCCCCCACCGTGCTGCTCACGGCCTACGCCGTGCGCGGGCTGGACATCAACGCATCCTACACGATCTATGACCTCATTAACCGGCAGAAGGAGCGCGGCGTCGCCGTGATCTACGTCGGCGAGGATCTTGACGTGCTGCTCGAGCTGGCCGACCGCATCCTCGTGCTCTGCGGCGGCAAGGTCAGCGGCATCGTCCCCGGCCGCGGCGCGACCAAGCGCGATGTCGGCCTGATGATGACGCAGTTGGGAGGGAACAAAGCCGATGCATAACAAAGTCCGGGAACCGCTGTTCCATATCGTCAAGCGCGACACGCTGCCGTGGTACCGCGCGTGGGGCATCCGCGCGCTCGCCATCGTGCTGGCGCTGCTGCTGTGCGCGCTCATCACGACGCTGTGCACGCACCTCAATCCGCTCAAGGTCTTTGCCACCATGTTCAGCGGCGCGTTCGGTTCGCCCCGCAAGATATGGATCATGGGGCAGAACCTCGCCATCCTGCTGTGCATCTCGCTGGCCGTCACGCCCGCGTTCAAGATGCGCTTCTGGAACATCGGCGCCGAGGGACAGGTACTCGCGGGCGGTCTCGCCGCCGCGGCGTGCATGATCTGCCTTGGCGACAAGGTGCCCAACGGCCTGCTCATCGTGCTCATCATCCTCTCCGGCATCGTCGCCGGCGCTGTCTGGGCGGGCATCCCCGCCATCTTCAAGGCCAAGTGGAACACGAACGAGACGCTCTTCACCCTCATGATGAACTACGTCGCCGCGCAGATCGTGGCCTACTTCATCATCATCTGGGAGTCGCCGAAGGGCTCGGGTCAGGTCGGCATCATCAACCAGAGCACCGAGGCCGGCTGGCTGCCGCAGATCGGCAGCTACAAGTACCTGCTGACGATCCTTGTCGTCGCGGTGCTGACCGTGCTCGTGCATATCTACCTCAAGTACAGCAAGCACGGTTATGAGATCTCCGTCGTCGGCGAGAGCGAGCGCACCGCCCGCTACGTCGGCATCAAGGTCGGCAAGGTCATCGTGCGCACGATGCTGCTGTCCGGCGCGCTGTGCGGCATCGCGGGCGTGCTGCTCGTGTCCGGCACGGATCACACGATCTCGACCACCATCGCCGGCGGCCGCGGCTTCACGGCGGTCATGGTCTCGTGGCTGGCAAAGTTCAACCCCATCAGCATGATCCTCACGAGCTTCCTGCTGGTGTTTCTCTCCCGCGGCGCGGGTGAGATCTCGACCGTGTTCGGGCTCAACCAGTCGTTTGCCGACATTCTCAGCGGCATCATCATTTTCTTCATCATCGGCTGTGAGTTTTTCATCACCTACCGGCTGAGCTTCCGCAGGCCGGCAAAGAAGGAGGCGGCGGAGCATGTTTGATTTTGTGTCCTTTATCCCCCGCGCCATCATGCAGGGCATCCCGCTGCTGTTCGGCAGCACCGGTGAGACGCTCACTGAAAAGTCCGGCAACCTCAACCTCGGCATCGCGGGCATCATGTACGTCGGCGGCATCAGCGGCGTCATCGGGGCGTTTTTGTACGAGCAGGGCGCCGGCGGCGCCGCGGGCATGAACGGCTTTCTCGCCGTGATGATCCCGCTGCTGTCGTGCCTGCTCGGGTCGCTGCTCATGGGTCTGCTGTACTGCTTTCTGACCGTCACGCTGCGCGCCAACCAGAACGTTACCGGTCTTGCCATGACGACGTTCGGCGTCGGCTTCGGCAACTTCATGGGCGGCTCGCTCATCAAGCTCACCGGCAGCGAGGTGCCGTCCATCGCGCTCTCGGCGACCAACAGCTATTTTGCAAGGACGATCCCGGGCGTGGAGCGCCTCGGCTGGTTCGGGAAGATCTTCCTGTCCTACGGCTTTCTGGCCTATCTCGCCGTGGCCATCGCGCTGATCGCGGCCTATGTGCTCAAGCGCACGCGTGTGGGCCTGCACCTGCGCGCCGTCGGCGAAAATCCGCAGACGGCCGATGCCGCCGGTATCGACGTCAACAGGTATAAGTACGTTGCCACCTGCGTCGGCAGCATGATCGCCGGTCTCGGCGGATTGTACTACGTCATGGACTACGCCTGCGGCGTCTGGTCGAACGACGCCTTCGGCGACCGCGGGTGGCTTGCCATCGCGCTCGTCATCTTCACGGTCTGGAAGCCGAACATCGGCGTGCTCGCCTCGTTCCTCTTCGGCGGGCTGTACATCCTGCACATCTTCCTGCCGACGGGCACGAACCTCGCCGTCAAGGAGCTCTACAAGATGATCCCCTATGTCATCACGATCCTCGTGCTTATCATCACGAGCGTGCGCTCCAAGCGCGAGAACCAGCCCCCCGCAAGCCTCGGCCTGCCGTATTTCCGGGAGGAACGGTGACGCCGGACGGCGCAAACGAAAAGCAAAAACAGGAGAGCGGCGGCTCTCCTGTTTTTTCACGTCTTTTTTGGCTGCGGCGCGGGCATTGCCCGTCAGACGGGCCTGTGCGCCGTTTCCAGCTCCGCCTCGATCTCCGCCAGCACCGCGCTCGGCCGCATATGCAGCGCCTCGCCGATGCGGTAAAAGGTCTCCAGCGTCGGCTTGCGCTCTCCGCGCTCAATGGCGCTCAGATGCGTCCTGCCGATCCCGGCGAGACCGCTCACGATCTCCTGCGACAGGCCGCGCTCCTCGCGCAGCCGCCGCAGCACGCTGCCGACAACGTTTGCATCCAGCATCGTCCACACTCCCTTTCCGGTTCTGCTTCCAGTGTAGAGAGAAATTTTGCGAACTATGAACACATATGTTGTCATTTGAACACAAATGTGTTATTATTTGCTCGGGAGTTTCCGTGTGTTTCCGAATTTGACCGGAAACATCCAAGTACATGGGAGCAAGGAGGGCAGAGATATTCCCGTTTCCAACGTCTGTTTGGAAAGCAGACCGGCGGCACTGTGCCGCGCGGACAGAAAGACGAACCGAAAGGAGAACAGGAAGATGAAATGCAGTCATTGCGGTGCGGAATTTGAGGGAAAATTCTGCACGGAATGCGGCGCGAAGGCACAGCCGTCGCCGGAGATCGCGGCAGACCGTCCGAAACCTCCAGAAACGAAAAAACCGATTTACAGGAAGTGGTGGTTCTATGTGCTCGCCGCCGTGATCGTGATCGCGCTTGCCGGCAGGATCTCCGGAGGCGGCAAGTCGGAAAAGGTCGACTGGAACGACATGGTCTTAGGCACGCAATTGCCGCAGCCGCCTGCGAAGAAAGGTCAGATCCATACGAACACAGCCGATGAGCTGTGGGTCGATATCGAAAAGATCTCCGACAAGCAGTATGCGGACTATGTGCAGGCGTGTCAGACGGTTGGGTTCACGGTGGATGCGGAGTCCAATTCCTCGTCGTTCAGCGCTTACAACGCTGAGGGATACAAGCTGAAACTGAGCTATTACGGAAACGGGGAGGAATTGTCCATCCGGCTGGAAAAGCCGATGGAGATGGGCCCCATCACCTGGCCAGACAGCGAGGCCGGCCGGCAGCTGCCCGCACCCAAATCCCTGACCGGCAAATTCTCTTTTGAGTATGAAGACAATTTCTTCGTTTACATCGGCGGCACGAGCAGAGACGATTACAACGCCTATGTCAGCGCCTGCCGGGATAAGGGCTTTACGGTCGACTACAATAAGGGCGACAACTATTATCGTGCCAATAACGACGCGGGGTGGCATGTCTCGATCGATTATGTGGGCAACCAGATCATGAGCATTCGCATTGACGCGCCGGACACGAGCTCGGGCAGCACGACCTCCGGGGCGCAGCAAAACGATGCCGAGCTTGTCAACGGTATGCGCAAGGAATTCAAAGAGGCCATGGACAGCTATGAGGCCGTCATGGATGAATACGTCGCGTTCATGAAAAAATACAACGCGAATCCGAACGATCCTGCGCTGCTGGCCGATTACGCGAGGTATATGAGCAAATACGCGGATGCGTGTGAGAAGTTCAAAAAATGGGAAAGCGCGGACATGAACGACGCGGAAACCGCTTACTACATCGACGTGCAGACAAGGGTCAGCAAAAAGCTGCTGGAAGCGGCGGCCTGACGGACGGCGCGTGCGCTGCAGTCAGGGCGCAGATCCCTTTGCCGAAAAAACGATTTCTGACAGACAAAAGCACATCCCCCGGTTGGGGATGTGCTTTTTGTATGGTGAGGGGGAAGAACGAGTGCGTTATGCGTAGGGGTTGACGAGCTGAGATCTGACGGCTTCCTTTTCCGCCGCAAAGTAGACCTCTTTGACCTCGTAGGGCTTGGCCGGCAGGCTGGCCGCGGCCTCGTATGCCGCCGTGGTGGCGTGCACGATGAAGCCGGGTTTGACACTGTCGCCGAGCTTGCACACGTGCGGGAACGCGTCCTTGATCTCGTTGTAGAGCTCCGCGACCGGGCGCACGCCCAGCGCCACGACGACCAGATCGGCGGGCAGCACGCGCTCCTCACCGGAGGCGACGGAGGCAACGGTCACACCGGCGCCGTCCACGCGCAGGATCCTGTGGCCGAGGACGGTCTGAACGCCGGCATCCTTGGCGTAGAACAGGTCGAGGCGGTGGTCGGTGTTGGCCGGGATCTCGTCGGGCATCATGTCCACGACGGTGACGGTGTTGTCCTGCGCGAGCATACGCGCGGCCTCCAGACCGGTCTGACCGGCGCCGAGCACGACGACCTGCCTGCCGGAGACGGCGGGCTTGCTGCGGATATAGTCGCGCACGCTCAGCACGTTCTCACCGCTGAGCCCGTCGATCGGCGGAATGAACTCGTCAGAGCCGGTCGCGACGAACACGGCGTAGGGATCCATGGCGCGCAGCATCTGCGAGGTGCACTCGGTGTTGAGCTGCACGCGGATGCCGAGCTTGCGGATCATGCGCTCGTAGTAATCGATGAGCCAGCCGAGCTTGTATTTGCCGATCGGGGCGTCGGCAAGGTTCACCGCGCCGCCGATGCGGTCGGACTTCTCAAACACGGTCACGTCGAAGCCGCGCCTGGTGAGCGTCACGGCGGCCTCCAGTCCGGCGGGACCCGCGCCGACGACGGCCACGGGCTGGTGATCGCCGTTGATGTTGAGCTGCGCGGGCATGCAGTATTCGCGGCGGCCTCTCGGGTTCATGGTGCAGCCGGGCTGCTGCGGGCCGAAGGGCGTCTTGGTCAGGCAGTGCATGCACGACACGCAGTATTTGAGCTCATCCTCGCGCCCTTGCGCGATCTTGCTGCAGAATTCCGGCTCGGCGAACAGCTGGCGGCCGAGCGCCACGGCGTCGCACTTGCCGTCGCGGATGATGCTGTCGATGTAATCGGGATGGCGCAGCGAGCCGCAGGCCGCGACCGGGATGCTGACGCTGTTTTTCACGACCTCGGCATACGGGACCTTCCAGCCCTCCTCCTGATTGCCGTCGGCGCTCATGCCGGTCAGGCGCGACATCACGCCGCCGCCGTTGACGGTGATGAGGCTCACGCCGTGCTGCTCGAGCAGCGACGCCGCGCTGCCGAGCCAGGCCATGCTCGCCTCGCCGTCGTGGCAGTCCGTGCCGTTCATCTTCGCCACGACCTCCACGTCGGGGCAGGCCTTTTTGATGCGGTCGATGACCTCGAGCGAGAAGCGCATGGCGTTGTCGATGTTCTGCGCGCCGTATTCATCCGTGCGGTGGTTGAAGTAGGGGCTGTAGAACTGCTCGGGCAGGTAGTTGTGCGCCATGTGCCACTCGATGGCGTCGGTGCCGGCCTTTGCGCAGCGGATGGCCGCGTCGACATATTTCTGCTGCATCTCCTGGATCATCTCGCGGGACATATAGTTGACCGCGACCAGCTTCGGGCCGTTGGTCTCGATGTAGTCCGCCTGCGTGTAGGGCAGGTGACCGGGCATCCAGAGCTGGCAGGAAAATTTCGCGCCCTCGTTGTGCACGGCGTCGATCGCCGCCTTGAGGCCGGGGATATACTTGTCGTCGTTAAGGAAGGGCTGCTCATGCTGGCCGTACCACTTGGGCTCGACGCACATAATGCCCGGGGTGATGAGCGCGGTGCCGCCATGGGCGATGGTGCGGTAATATTCAATGTATTCCTGACCGATGAAGCCGTTGGTGCAGAAATACTTGGCCATCGCCGAGAGGATCACGCGGTTGCGCAGCTCCATATTGCCGACTTTCAGCGGCTCGAGAAGTTTTCTCATGATCGTTTGTACTCCTTCTTAGATTTGTCGGTCGCGGCGCGGTTCAGTGCGCGCGGGTCATCAGGTCGGCCATGTATCTGCGCACGTCGTCGTCCGAGACGTGCTTGGCGGACATCTGGATGAGGCGCTGCTCGCGCAGGACGAATTTGACGAAGTTGTCGTAGTCCTTTTCCATGGTGCAGCCGAGGTCGCGCGGCATCGGCAGGTGCACGTCGGCGCTGAGCTGCTCAATGGCGGCGACAACGGCGTCGCGCACGGTCTCCGGGGCGGCGTCGGCGGGCAGGCCGAGCGCGAAGGCGTCCGCGATCTGGCGCACCTTGGCGGTCTCCACGTCGTACAGATGCTCGATGACATACGGCAGCGCCCACGCGCAGGTGACGCCGTGCGGCGCGTGCGTGTACGCGCCGAGCGCCTGGCCGATGCCGTGGCCGATCTGCACGCCGACGTCGGCCATGCCGCCCATGGCGATGTTCGCCGCGAGGAGCATGTTGTCGCGCGCCTCGAGATCGTCCGGGTGCTCATAGGCGTTTTTCAGGTTGAAGTAGACCATCTTCATCGCCTGAATGCACAGCGGGTCGCAGTAGCAGTGCGCCTCGGGCTTCAAAAAGCCCTCGATCGCGTGTGCCAGCGCGTCCAGACCGGTCGCGCCGGTCATCTCGGGCGGCAGCGTCACGGTGACGGCCGGGTCGAGAATGGCGTAATCGGGCACGAGCTTGTCGCGGTCGCGCGTGGAGATCTTGCGCTGGTTTTCCACGTCGTGCATGACGGCGGTGAAGGTCACCTCCGAGCCGGTTCCGGCGGTCGTCGGGATGCAGATGAGCGGGATGCCCGCGTTGGGGTACAGCTCCGTGCCGATCGCCGTGGTGTAGTCGCGGCAGGTGCCGGGGTTGGTGATGAGCATGCGCGCGACCTTTGCGGTGTCCATGCAGCTGCCGCCGCCGATGGCGATGCAGATATCGGCGCCCTCGGCGCGGCCGAGCGCGGCGGCCTCTTCAATGGAGTGCATGGGGGATTCGATCTCTACCTTATCATAAATGATGCAGTCGATGCCGTCGGCCTTGAGCGCCTCGATGCAGGGGTCGACGATGCCGGCCGCCTTGACGTTGGGGCCGTGCATGACGAGGGCTTTGCGGGCGCCGAGCTTTTTTGCGATATCGCCGACTTTCTTGCTGCTGCCAACGCCGTGAATGATCTTTGTAATGAAAAACTGAAATTCGTTTTGCATAAGGAACATCCTTTCTGATGTGTTCGAAACAGGGTGAAGCTTCCAAAACAGCGAGGCCGAGAATAATCTTGAGAGTTTATTAACAAAGCCATTATAAAACGCCCACGGAAATTGTCAATAAAATCGCGAGTTTATTTTTCGTTTTGTAGAATTGCACAAAAGTCAACAGATAGCTTTGTGCAGTTGTGAAACACAAAAAATTCACAAAGCGTATTGACAACGGCTTGACAATGCGGTATAAAAAAATTGTCGATTGAGACGGAGACACGTATGCGATTCCGCTCGTATCGCGAGGCGCAGATCTCCGGACCGGCATTTTTTTCGGCTTTCAATAAACCTCGATGTTTATTATCGGAAGAAATGCCCATCGTCCTGCCATGAGCGTTTATTAACACACAACCTCTGAAAACGGAAAAGGAGACCAAGCAGCTATGTCTTACAGCTTTTTGCAGCCGGTGCGCATCGGCAATATGGTCCTGAAAAACAGAGTGATCGTGCCCGCGATGGCGCGCTACCTCTGCAAGGACGGCTATGTCACGGACGCCTATGTCGAGTATCTGCGTGCGATCGCAGAGGGCGGCGTCGCCATGGTGACGGTCGGCATCATGCCGATCGACCTCAACTGGCCCAGCACGATGCCCACGCAGCCGTGCCTCGGCGATGACAAATACATCCCCGGCCTGACGCGGGCGGTCGCAGCCATCCACGCGGGCGGCGCGAAGGCGAGCCTGCAGCCGTGGATGCCCGGCCGCGCCCCGTATACCTACGCAAATGCGGTCGAGCGTGCGCAGGACATCGCGATCGTCAACCGCCTCACGGTGGATGAGATCCACAGCATTCAAAGAAAGTATGCCGCGGCTGCGCTGCGCTGCGCGATGGCCGGCGCCGACGTGGTCGAGTGGCACAACGCCCACAACTATCTGGGCGAGCAGTTTTTCAGCCCCTACTTCAACCGCCGCACGGATGAATACGGCCAGCAGAGCGTGGAAAACTCCATGCGCTTTGCCAGAGAGGCGCTCGCGCTGACGCGCTGGACGCTCGACGCCGCAGGCTACCGCCATGTGGAGCTGATCGCAAAGCTCAACGGCAGCGAGATCATCAACGACGACATCACGCCCGAGCTGCTTGCGGCCAGCGCCAGGGAGCTGGAGAAGGCCGGCATCGCGCTCATCACCGTCAACGGCGGCGGCGGGCTGACCCGTCTGGAGGGCATGAGCGGCGACGGCCACCGCCCCGAGGGCTGGAAGGTCAAATATGCCGAGATCGTCAAAAACGCGGTCTCCATCCCCGTCGCTGCGAGCGGCAACCTCAAGCACCCGTCCTATGTGGACGCGATCATCCGCGAGGGCAAGTGCGATCTGGTCGCGCTCGGCCGCACCTCGATCTGCGACCCGCACTGGGTCAACAAGTGCAGGGCCGGCCGCGAGGATCTCATCCGCTACTGCCTGTCGTGCATGCACTGCGTGTATGCGCTGCCGGCGGATGTCTGCGGCTGCACGATGAACCCGCGCTGCCGCCGCGAGGCGTTCACGCCCCGCGTGGAGGACACCCCGCAGACGGGCGCCGGGCGCAAGGTCGTCGTCGTCGGCGCCGGCCCTGCCGGCTGCCTCGCTGCCATCACGCTGGCGCAGCGCGGCTTCCGCCCGATCCTGTGCGACAAAAACGATTTTCTCGGCGGCATGATGGTCCCGGCCGGTATGCCGATCGGCAAGCAGGAGTTCCAGAACGGCATCAACTACTATGCCAATATGCTGCACGAGCTGAAGGTGGACGTGCGCCTGAACACGGAGGTCACGCCCGAGCTGCTGCAGGCGGAGGCGCCCTACGCCGTGATCGCCGCGGTCGGTTCGTATGAGTTCATCCCGCCCATCCCCGGAGCGGACGGTGAGAACGTCATCGGCGCCCGCCGCTACATCCTTGAGCGGCCGGAGATCCGCGGCAAGAAGGTGGTCGTGCTCGGCTGCGGCCAGACGGGCCTGGAGGCGGCGCATATGCTCGCCGCGCTCGGCAACGACGTCACGGAGATCGAGATGCAGGAGCGCGCGTTCATCACGCTGCTCGAGCACAAGCTCGACCTCGAGTACGCCGAGGCGGCCGGCGTCAGGACCGTGTTCGGTCACAAGGTGCTCGAGCTGACGGACAGCGCCGTCGTCGCCCAGTCGGTCGAGACGGGCGAGCAGGTCACGTTCGCGGCCGACGTCATCATCCCCGCGATCGGCGTGCGCTCCAACAGCGCCGAGGTGGAGAAGCTGCGTGCGTGCGGTGTGGAGAAATTCTTCAACATCGGCGACAGCGCCAGGACCGGTATGATCTATGAAGCGATCTCGGCAGCGTATGACTGCGCGATCGCTCTGGAATAAACGAAAACATCTTTATCCGTGAGAGGAAAGGAGCTACACGTTATGAAAAGCTTTGAGACGACGATCAAGCCTCTGCTGAAGTTCGGCGACGGCGTCGCGCAGGAGACCGGCAAGAAGTTCAAGGAATTCGGCTGCACGAAGGTCCTGGCCGGCTATGATGCGAATCTGCCGCAGACCGTGGTGTCCATGGTGCTGGATTCGATCACGGCGGAGGGCATCGAGCTCATCCCGTATTCCTGCCCCTATGCCGACGGTCAGGACACCGGCGTGCTCGAGGTGCGCCAGCTTGCCATCGACAATCAGGTGGACGGCTTTCTCGCCATGGGCGGCGGCAGCACGATGGACATCGTCAAGGCGGCGACCCTGCTGGTCGACCAGCCGCTGCCGATCGACCAGTACTTTGTCGGCTGGTACAACGGTCCGGATCTGCCGCGCAAGGCGCGCCTGATCAGCATCCCCACCACGTCCGGCACGGGCGCGGAGGCGACCCGTTCGTGCATCATCGCGTCTCAGACGCTCGGCGTGAAGGCGACGCTGTCCTCGCAGGCGGCGAAGGCGGACTTTGTCTTCCTCGATCCGCAGATCACCAGGAGCCTGCCGCCCTATGTCACTGCGACGACCGGCATGGACGCCATTGCCCACGCCTGTGAGGCGCTGTGCTGCACCAGGAGCAACCTGTTCACGGAGATGATCTGCGGCAAGTCGCTCGAGCTGTCATGGGCGAACCTGCTCACGGCCTATAAAGAGCCCGATAACCTTGAGGCGCGCGCCAATATGTCCATGGCCGCCTATCTCGGTCTGACCGGCGAGAGCTACGGCAACTGCGGCCATTCGCTGGCGCACGCCATCGGCGCCCGCTTCCACGTGCCGCACGGTCACTGCTGCGCGTGGACGGCTCCGGTCGCGCTGTATTTCACCCGCAAGGAGTGCGACCATGAGATCCGCCTCATCGCCCGCTGCTTCGGCATGGACGACCGGTCCGAGACCGTCGCCGCCGACGTGGCCAACGCCATGAAAAAGCTCGTCTGGGAGATGGACATCGCGACCCCGGCGCAGCGCGGCATTTCCCGCGAGGAATTTGTTGGCGACGCGACCGTGGAGAAGGTCATGCTCGACCCGATCTGGCATTTCTGCCCCACGGAGTTTAACGAAGATACTGCCCGTCAGCTTCTCGGCGAGGTCTACGACCAGAAGCTGTACTGAGGCATTCCTTACCCGCACCACAGGGCTTTGTCCGGCCGGCGAGGCCCTGCGGGCAAGCGGGACAGGCGAATGCGCCGCCGGCCATCCGTCTGCCCCAATGAAGCAACGATAAGTTTGGATCTCGTGCGCGCAGGGATTCGGCGATCCGTTTACAAGCAGTAGAAAGAGAGTGAACCTCCAATGAAAACGCTCAAACGCAATCCCTGGTATATCGCGGCCGGCTGCTTCCTGCAGATGTTCCTTGGCATGGGCCTGTGCTCCAGCTTTTCCATGATGCTCCCCGAGATCAGCGCCCACACCGGCATCTCCACCGGCTCCATCTCCGGCAACCTGACGGTTGCATATCTGGCATCCTTTATCGTCTCCATGTTTTTCTTCAAGCCGCTGCTCCGAAAATTCGGCGCGAAAAAGCTCCTGATCTTCGGCGACCTGCTGCTGATGTTCCATTACATCCTGTACTCCTATGCCGAGACGCTCTGGTTTCTGCGCATCTGCGGTACGCTGGGCGGCCTTGTGACGCTCTTCGCCTGCGCGACGCCGGTCTCCGTCGTCATCACCAACTGGTTCGTGGACAAGCGCTCGTCCGTGCTGGCCTTCATCATGGGCGGCTACGGCTTCGGCGGCATGATCATCCTGCCGATCGTCGGCCGGCTCATCGCGGCCTACGGCTATCAGGTCGCTTACCGCTGCCATGCGCTCGGCGGCGTGCTGCTGCTGCTGGTCACGATCTTCATGATCGTCGACGACCCCGCAAAGCTCGGCGTGAAGCCCTACGGCTATGAAAAAGCGGCGGAGATCGCCGCGGCCGTCGCGGCGAAGAAGGAAAAAGAGAGCCGTCAGGGCGGACTCGATCTTGCCGCGGCGCGCAGGACGCCCAGCTACTGGCTGCTGTGGATCGGCCTTGCGATCTCCTCGTTCCCCGGCGTGGCGTTCCGGTTTTATAACGGCGCGTTCTTCCGCGGCCCCATCGGTCTGGACACCGTCACGTATTCCAACTGGGCGTCCGTGCTGTCGGTCTGCATTGCGGCCGGCATGATCCTCATGGGCGTCATGGCCGACAGGCTCGGCAGCGTGAAGATGGTCGTGCTGATGCACGTCGTGTCCATCGTCGGCTACGCCTGTGCGATCGTGCTCATGAACAACACCGGCTCGTTTGCGCTGCTGCTCGTCACGGTCATCCTGTGCGGCATGAACGGCCCGCTCGACAATGCGACCGCGCCCTACCTGATCCCCGAGGCCTTCGGCCGCAAGTATTATGATGAGATCATCGGCTCGTATGCCGGCGCGATGATGATCGGCAACGTCTGCGTTCCCATGCTGCTCGGCGGCATCATCTCCGACGGGACGGCGGCGTCGTTCGGCCTCGCGTGGAAGATCATCATCGGCTTCGGCGCTGCGGCGATGGCGATCCTGCTCGTCGGCCTGTTCAAAGGGCCGTACCGCAAGCAGTATCTCGCGCTCAGAGCGGAGGAAAAACAACAAAAAGCACTTGGCACAGCGGAGGAATGAACCATGGCTGATTTTCAGGAGATTCTGTATTCCCGCGCCAGCATCCGCGCCTTCACGGACGCGGAGCTGAGCGACGAGCAGCTCACCGAGCTGGTTCGCGCCGGACTCGCGGCGCCGTGGGCATTTCACGATCATGCGCGGCATCTGTGCGTGATTGCCGGACACGAGAACGTGCAGAAGCTTGCGCGCGTGTTCGCCGAGGTGCTCGGCCGCCCCGGATATAATATGTATGCGCCGGCGGCTGCGATCCTCGCCTGCGTCGAGCGCGGCAACGACAATCAGAAGCTGGAAGTCGGCTGCATGCTCGAAAACATTTTTCTGCGGGCCACCGACATGGGCATCGGCTCGTGCTGGATCAATCAGGCCCGTGATATCTGCGACGACGCGCGCGTGCGCCCCGTCCTGCGCACCTTCGGCGTGCCGGACACCCACGTGTGCTGGGGCATCGCCATCGTCGGCTATGCGGCCGCAGCGCCGCGTGCGCAGGTGCACAAGGAAGGCACATACAACATCTATCACTGACAATCCATTTAGAGAGGAAACAGAAAACCATGACAGAACTTGAACTCAAGAAGTACTCGCGCAATGCGCTGCTCGGGTCCTTCGTCTCCATGCTGACCGCCGGTCTGGCGACCATGATGTACTCTGTCTGCATCTCGACCATCCGAACCGACCTTGCGCTCACGGCAGTGCAGGCGGGCTCGCTCGGTACCTATACCTTCATGGGACAGATGCTCGGCGGCATGGTGGCCGGCTACCTTGCCGACCGCTTCGGACGCAAAAACATCCTGATCGTCGACGTCATTCTGGCAACGCTGGCCGTGTTTGCGACCTCGCTGCTGCAGTCGTACTCCATTTTCGGCCTGCTGCGCTTTATCACCGGCGTCGGTCTCGGCGGCTGCTACTACATCGCATCCATCCTCATCGGCGAATTCGTGCCCACCAATAAGCGCGGCTTCATGAGCGGCGTCGCCACATCCGTGTGGAACTTCGGCTATGTTGTTTGCTGCGCCATGTCGGCGTTCGCGCTGCCCAGCATCGGCTGGCGCTGGTGCTTCCGCATCTGCGCGCTGCCCATCATCTTCGTCATCTTCATGATCTTCGGCATGAAGGACGCCCCCTCGTTCACCGCCGCAAAGGCCAACCGCGACAAGCGCGATCAGGCTGAGGGCAAAAAGGTCAACGCCTATGCCGAGATCTGGGCGCACCCGCGTATGCGCAAGTCCTTCATCATCTGGTCGATCTCCATGATCCTCTATTTCTACGGCTACTACGGTCTCATCACCTGGCTGCCCAACTACGTGCAGTCGCAGGTCGGCATGCAGTCCGGCGGCTGGATCACCGCGGCCGGCTACATCGCCATGATCATCGGCACGGCCGGCGGCGGCAAGATCGCCGACAAGATCGGCCGCAAGAAGCTCTTCCTCATCGGCACCATCGGCACGGCGATCTTCGGCCTGTGCCTGGCCTTCTGGGCCAACAGCAGCAACATCCTCGTGCTCATGCTGCTCTACGGCGTCTGCTACGGCATGCCCACCGGCATCCACGCGACGTTCATCGGCGAGTGCTTCCCGACGCATCTGCGCAGCACCGGCGTCGGCTTCACGTTCAACATCGGCCGTCTGGGCGCGTTCATTGCCCCCATCCTCATGGGCAAGCTGGTCGATATGAACATGATCTCGGTGGCCATCGCCACGGTCACGATCTCCTACGTGCTCTGCTCGCTGGCAACGCTGCCGATCAAGGAGCGCGAGTACGACGCGTCCAACGTCGCGGCGGAGCTTGAGGACTGATCCCCCGGAATACATCCTTCTCCCTTCTTTCATTTACGCAAAGCAAAGGCGGCGCGCCCTGACGGGCGCGCCGCTGAAGCTTATCAAAGACCTCGTAGAGTTTCGCCGCCGCAGCGGCGAAAGAAAGCCCGATCATTTTCTTCGGCGACATGTGCGGCGAAGAAAATACTTCTCGGCCTGCAAACGTGCGCGCCGTCCGTCTCCGGCGGACAGCGCGTGCGCTGCAGTCAGGCCGCAAACTCCTTTGTCAAAAAGTAATACTTTTTGACAGTCTCGGCGGCGCGCCCTGACGGGCGCGCCGCTGAAGCTTATCGGAGAACTTTCTGCCTTGCCTGTTGGGAAAAGTCAATTTTCACATCATCGTTTGGCTGCTCCGCAGGGGCGGGGAAATGGCACATTTCTTTTTTGCTGTGCTTTTGCACAGCAAAAAAGAACCGGATCACCATCGGTGATCCGGTTATTGGCACGCCGTGAGGGATTCGAACCCCCGGCCTTCTGGTCCGTAGCCAAACGCTCTATCCAGCTGAGCTAACGGCGCTTAGTGCGCTCCTAACGCGCCTAAGTATAATAGCATAGCCCTGCCGGAATTGCAAGCCCTTTTTCAAAAAAGTTTTCCTTTTTTGCTTTTTTACCAGCCCATCGTGTCGCGGATCGTGTCGGTCACGTCGCTGACCGTGCGCACGGCGTCGGCCACGATGCTGCCGGTGCGCTTTTTTTGCGGCTGCATTATCCAGACCGCCGCTGCGCCGATCGCCACGCCGGCGCCCAGCCCGACGCCCATGCCCTTGGCAAACTGCGCGGCGCACATTTTGCTGTCTCTGCTCATGCTTTTGCCTCCCTTCGCAGCAAGGCTGCTGCGCGGATAGTATGTGCGCGGCGCGAAAAGCCATGCGCGGCGCGCAAATGCAGTTTCTGGATTGCTTCCCGGCCGCCGTCGGTGGTATACTATTTTTATTATCACTTTCAAATTTTCTTCCGATCGAATGGGAGGGGACAGATATGATCCTGCGTATTCTGGCCGTGGGCGACGTTGTGGGCGCGCCCGGCCTTGCATTTCTGACCGAGCGCCTGCGTGCCTTCAAGGAGCAGGAGCACATTGATTTTACGGTCGTCAACGGCGAAAACGCCAACGTCGTCGGCGTTACGCCCAAGCAGGCGGATGCGATCTTTGCCGCCGGAGCGGACGTCGTCACGCTCGGCAACCACACGTGGATGCGCTACGAGCTGCAGCCGTATCTCGAGCAGAAAAAGCGCATCCTGCGTCCGGCAAACTTCGCGCCGCAGTGCCCGGGGCGCGGCTGGGGCGAGTATTCCGTGCGCGGCGGGCCGATCTGCGTCATCAACCTCATGGGGCGCTTCACGCTCGACACGAACACGGATAACCCGTTTCTCGTCGTGGACGACATTCTGGAGCAGACGCAGGCGAAGATCATCCTCGTCGACATGCACGCCGAGGCCACGAGCGAAAAGCGCGCCATGGGCTTTTATCTCGACGGGCGCGTGACGGCCGTCTGGGGCACGCACACGCACGTGCAGACCTCGGACGCCGAGGTGCTGCCCGAGGGCACAGGCTACCTGACCGACCTCGGCATGACGGGGCCGGCCAACGCCGTGCTCGGCATCGCGCCGGAGCAGTCGATCGGCAAGTTCCTCGGCGACCCGCCGCGCCGCTATGAGGCCGCCATGGGCGCGGCCAAGCTCGAGGGCGCGATCTTTGAGGTCGACAGCGACACCGGCCTGTGCCGCGATGTGCGTCTGGTGCGCCTGAGATGAGCGTGCGCATTTTACACGCGGCGGATCTGCACCTCGATTCGCCGTTTGAGGCGCTCTCCGGCGCGCAGGCGGCGCAGCGCCGCCGGGAGCAGCGCGACCTTCTGCGCGCTCTGCCGGAGCTGGCCAGGGCGCACGGCGCGCAGATCATCCTGCTCGCGGGCGACCTGCTCGACAGCGGCAGTCCCTATCCCGAGACGGCGAAGGCGCTCGCCGAGACGTTTGCCGGCTGCGCTTCGGAGGTGTTTCTCGCGCCCGGAAACCACGACTATTACAGCGCGGGCGCGCCGTATGCACGCCTGACGTTTCCCGAGAACGTACATATCTTCCGCACACAGCGCATCGAGGCCGTCGCGCTGCCGGAGCTGGGCGTGCGCGTCTGGGGCGCGGCGTTTACCGACAGCCGCTGTCCCGCGCTGCTGCGGGGCTTTTCCGTGCCGAAGGAGCCGGGGATGCTGGACGTTTTGTGCTTGCACGCGGAGGTGGGAAACCCCGCCTCGGCGTATAACCCCGTGTCGGCGGCGGACCTTGCGCACAGCGGGCTGGACTACGCCGCCTTCGGCCACACGCACCGCTTCGGCGGCGTGCAGCGCGCCGGGGGCACGGTGTATGCGTGGCCGGGCTGTATGGAAGGGCGCGGCTTTGACGAGACAGGGGAAAAGGGCGTGCTGCTCGTGGACGTCGCCGCAGGCGATGTGCAGGCGCAGTTTTTGCCCGTGCCCGGGCGGCGGTATGAGATCCTGCGCGTCGATGTCACGGACACAGACCCCGTGCAGGCGGTGTGTGCCGCGCTGCCGGAGGGGGCTGCGCGCAATATCTGCCGCATCGTGCTCACGGGTGAGACCGACCGCGCACCGAACCCCGCCGCGCTGCGCGCCGCGCTCGAGGGGCGGGTATTCGCCATGCAGCTGCGCGACGAGACACGCGCACGCCGGGATCTCTGGGCGCGCGCGGGCGAGGGCACGCTGCGCGGACAGTTTCTCGCGCAGCTCAAGCAAAAATACGATGCGGCGGACTCCGACCGCGACCGAGAGACGATCGTCATGGCCGCGCGCTGGGGGCTCGCGGCACTGGACCACGATGAGGAGGTGGTGACGCTGTGATCATCCGGCATATGCAGGGCACGTTCGGCACGCTCGACGGTGAGCAGCTGCGGCTTGACACGGGGCTGAATATCATCTATGCGCCGAATGAGAGCGGCAAGAGCACGTGGTGCGCCTTCCTGCGCGCCATGCTCTACGGGATCGACACGTCCCGGCGCGCCCGCGCGGGCTTCGTGCCCGACAAGCAGAAATATGCGCCCTGGAGCGGCAAGCCCATGGCGGGCGAGCTCGAGCTCGAGCAGGACGGCAGGCGCATCACGATCCGCCGCTGGACGGAGGCGCCGGGTGCGCCGCTGCGCGGCTTTTCGGCGGTGTATACGGGCACGGACATCCCGGTGCCCGGCCTGACGGCGACCGACGCGGGCGAGCAGCTCACGGGCGTGTCGGCGGAGGTGTTCCAGCGCAGCGCGTTCATCGGGCAGGGCGGCCTCGTCGTGACCGGCACGCCCGAGCTCGAACGGCGCATCTCCGCCATCGTGACCTCCGGCGAGGAGGCCAGCTCCTATACCGAGGCCGATGCGCAGCTGCGCGCGTGGCTGCGCCGCCGCCGCAGCGGACAGCACGGCGCGCTGCCGGAGCTTGAGCAGCGCATCGCGGACACGGAGACGCAGCTGCACCGCCTCGAGCGCAACGCGCAGGAGCAAGCCGCCTGCGCCGACGAGCTGCGGCAGACGGAGAGCGAACTGCAGACCGTCACCGATCAGATGAACGCCGCCCGCCAGCGGCAGCGCCGCGCAGCGCTGAGCAGCATGGGCGAGGAAAAATCCAACCTGCGCACGCTCGAGCAGGCGCTCGAACAGGCGCGGCGCGACGCCGCGGCCAAGCGCACCGCGCTCGAGCAGACGCACTTCGGCGTGCAGACACCGGACGAGGCGGGCGAGACCGCCGAGCGCGACGCGCAGCAGGCGGAATCTCTCGCCGACACGGCGGCGCACGGCGGCAAGCCGTATTTCTGGATCGCGGCGCTCGTGCTCGCGGCGCTGTGCGCCGTGCTGGGTTATCTGGTGGCGCAGCCGCTGTACTATGCGGCCATTGCGCTCGCGGCGCTGGCGCTCGTGCTGCTGATCGCTGCAAGCAGCGGCAAAAAGCGCGCGCAGCAGGCGTCTGCCGCGCTCGGGAAGCTCCTGCGCAGCTACGGCGTGCAGGATGCGGACGGCATTTACTATCAGGCGGAGGTGCACCGCGCCGCTTACCGCGCGTGCGCCGCCGCCATGCAGGCCGAGCAGAAAGCGGCCGCCGCGCTCGAGGATGCGCGCGAGCATCAGTGCGAGACGCACGAGCGGCTGCTGCAGAGCCTTGATTTTGAGAGCGGCACGGGCGAGGCCGCCGCGCTCTACCAGCGCAGGAGCGCGCTTGAGAGCGTGCGCACGCGCCTGCGCACGCAGCAGGCGCAGCTCACGGGCGCGGCGCTCGCCATCGGCGACCCGATGGCGCTCAAAAGCGAGCACGCGCAGCTTCTCGAGCAGCGCGATGCGCTCGAGCGGCAGTATGCCGCGCTCGCGCTTGCGATCGAGACGCTCGGCCGCGCCGATGCCGAGCTGCAGAGCCGCTTTTCCCCGCAGCTTGCGCAGAAGGCGGCCGACTACATGGACTACCTCACCGACGGCCGCTACGACGAGCTCGTGCTCGCGCGCGACCTGTCGGCCAAGGCGCGCAGCGCCGACGACCCGACGCCGCGCGACACGGCCTATCTCTCGGCGGGGACGGCGGATCTGCTGTATCTGTCCGTGCGTCTGGCGCTGTGCGAGCTGACGTGCCCGACGGACGATCCGTGCCCGCTCGTGCTCGACGACACGCTCGTCAACTTCGACGACGCGCGCGCCGGACGCGCCATGGCGCTCTTCCGGGAGATCGCGCAGCACCGGCAGGTCATCCTGTTCACCTGCCACGGGCGCGACTGCCCCGCGCGGGGGCAATAACGCCGGGCCTTCATCGCCGGACACGGGACGCCCGTGTCCGGCTTTTTGCCGTTGACAGGCGGGGCGAATCGCGGTATACTGACGGCGTTTTGCGTTTGCTGGCAAAAACTTTATGGAGAGGGGATCCCAATGGAAAAGCTCTTTCATCTGAAAGAAAACAACACCACCGCGCGCACCGAGATCGTCGCCGGTCTGACGACGTTCATGACCATGGCGTACATCATCGCGCTCAACCCGAACCTGCTGACCGGCTTCGGCGCCCAGGGCGGTTCGCAGCTCTGGAACGGCGTGTTCCTCGCCACCTGCATCGCCTCCGCTGTCGGCACGCTCGTCATGGCGTTCGCGGCCAACAAGCCCTTTGCCATGGCGCCCGGCATGGGACTCAACAGCTTCTTTGCCGTCGTCGTGGCCAACATCGTCACCCTGACCGGCATGAGCTACCTGCAGTCGTTCCAGACGGCGCTGTGCATCATCCTCATCGAGGGCATCGTGTTCATCATTCTCTCGGTGCTCAAGGTGCGCGAGAAGATCGTCGAGGCCATCCCGCTCGGCATCCGGCTCGGCATCGCGCCGGCCATCGGCCTCATGCTGCTCAACATCGGCATCGGCTCCAACGCCGGTGTGTACTCGAGCGAAGGCGGGCCGTTTTTCGTGATGCGCGACTTCTTCGGCGCGCTCACGCCCGGACTTGCCAAGGCCACCATGGGCGACGGCTACCCGCAGATGGTGCTCACGGTCGTGACCATGTTCGTGGACCTGTTTCTGATCGTGCTCTTCGCGCACAAAAAGGTCAAGGGCTCCGTGCTGCTGGGCATGCTCTGCGCGTCCGGCATCTACTGGGCGGGCGAGGCCATCTTCCTGCACACGAATCCGTTCGCGGCGCTCAAGGGCGCGTCGTTCGTGCCCGCGTTCGGCGACATGGCCGCGACGACCCTGTTCAAGTTCAACTTTGCCGCCCTCGGCGAGATCGGCTGGTTCACGGTCGTGACGCTCATCATCACGTTCTGCATCATCGACATGTTCGACACCATCGGCACCCTCGTCGGCACGGCGAGCCGCGCCGGCATGGTCGACAAGGACGGCAACATGCCGCGCATGCGCGAGGCGCTGCTGGCCGATGCCGTCGGCACCGTCACGGGCGCATGCACCGGCACGTCCACGGTCACGACGTTTGTCGAGTCCGCCTCCGGCGTGGAGGCCGGCGGCCGCACGGGTCTGACCGCCCTGACGACCGGCCTGCTCTTCCTTGCGAGCATGTTCCTCGCACCCGTCGCCGCCATCATCCCCGCCGCCGCGACGAGCTCCGCGCTCATCTACGTCGGCCTGCTCATGATCGGCGGTCTCAAGAAGATCGACTTTGACGACATTTATCAGAGCCTGCCGGTGGCCATCATGCTCATCTCCATGCCGGTCTCCGGCTCCATCGGCCACGGCATCGGTCTGGGGCTGATCAGCTATTCCGTGCTCAAGCTCTGCACGGGCAAGGGCAAGGATGTTTCGCTGCTGACGTATGCCATCTCGCTGCTCTTCCTTGTGAAGTTCTTCCTCGTCGCCTGAGGAAATATATCTGTCCGCACTGCCGGGCGCGCCCGGTGGGACTGTCAAAAAGTATTACTTTTTGACAAAGGGGCTGCAGTCTGCTGCGCGCATAATTTGTGCGCGCCGGCGCACAAATTCCACACTTGCAGCCTGAGAAGTATTTTCTTCGCCGCACATGTCGCCGAAGAAAATGATCGGACTTTCTTTCGCCGCTCCGGCGGCGAAACTCTATGAGGTTTTTAAAAAACCGGCCGGGCGCGTCTTACGGACGCGCCCGGTTTTTGCTGCCTTACGAAGATGTAAGCCAACTGTAAGCCGAAACGATGGCGGTGTGATGCCGTCCGGCGCTATACTGATGCCAGAAACCGGGGCGGGAGCGCCCCGATGGGAGGCAAGGATCATGACAAATCTTCTGGGCAGTATCCGGCTGGCGGCTTATGCGTTTCCGCTCATCGCGGCGCTGGTGGCCGTGCCGTTTTTCTACCGGCAGGTGCGTGTGCGCTGCTTTAACTGGGTGCGCACCGTGTTCGGCGGTCTGTTTTTGTTTTATGTGCTGTGCGTGCTGGCGCTCGTGTTCTTCCCGCTGCCGGATGCCGCGCGCGCAGCCCGGCTCACGACCTATGACGCGCAGCTCGTGCCGTTTCAGTTCGTGGCCGATTTCCTGCGCGAGACGCCGCTCGTGCTCTCCGATGCGCACACCTATCTGCCGGCGCTGCTCGACCGCACGGTGCTGCAGGTCGTGCTCAATATCCTGATGCTGATGCCGTTCGGAATGTACCTGCGCTACGTCTGCGGGCTGGATCTCGGCCGTGTCGCGCTCGTGTCGCTGGCGTTCTCGGCGTTCATCGAGCTCGGGCAGCTCACGGGACTGTTTTTCCTGTTTCGCGGCTCGTACCGCCTGTGCGACGTGGACGATCTGATGCTCAACACGCTCGGCGGCCTGCTCGGGGGCGAGCTGGTGCGCGCGCTCGAGGCGTATCTGCCGCCGCTCGACGCCTTCGACCGCTTCCCCGGCAGCGCATTGGCCATGCAGCGGCTGGGGTAACACATTACAGACAGTCTCGCAGCGGTTGCGCCCGCGGACGCAAAACAGTACCGTCATTTTCTCCGGCGGCGTGTACGGCGGAGAAAAAACGGCATGGCGTCGGCCATGCCGTTTTCCGTCACACGTCTTCCGCGCCGTCGAGCCCGTCGCGGCCGCGAAAGAGCAGGGAAATGCACCAGACCGCGGCCAGACCCACGAGCGTGTAGATCACGCGCGCGGCTACAGCGGTCTGCCCGCCGCAGATCCACGCCACGAGATCAAACCGGAACAGGCCGATGCTGCCCCAGTTGAGCCCGCCGACGATCGTGAGGATCAGCGCGATGCGGTCGATCACCTGCATATGCTTCCATCTCCTTTTCCGTGTACTCCCGGACAGTATGCCCCGGCGCGGGAAAAAAGATTCCGCCGCCGACAAAACCGGTGTCAGACCGACACCGTTCGCTCTTTACATTTTCCGCGCCCGGCGCTACAATAGCATCACAGCTTATCCAATTGACTTCCGCACCCTGGAAGCCACGGCTCATAGCTTTATCCCATGACCCTGTTTTGGGCGGATCGATCGCGATCCGCCCCCTTTTTTTCGGCGCGCGCCCGAATTCGCCGCGTTTTGCGCAATATATGGGTTATTTTTGAGTTGTAAAACGCAAGATATGGAGGGTTTGCTATGCAGTTTTCCAACCATTCCGGCCGTGCACAGCGCGGCGGCATCGTGTATCTGGCGGTGGACGCGATCGCGCCGAGCGCGGTCCAGCCGCGGCAGAACTTTCCCCCGGCGCAGCTCGAGGAGCTCTCGCGCAGCATCGCCGAGTACGGCGTACTCAGCCCGCTGACCGTGCGCCCGCGGCCGGGCGGGTATGAGCTCGTGGCCGGTGAGCGCCGCCTGCGCGCCGCGCGCATGGCGGGGCTCGGTGAGGTGCCGTGCATCGTCATGGAGCTGGATCTGGAGGAGGCGAGCTTCATCGCGCTGGTGGAAAATCTCCAGCGCAACGATCTCGATTTTCTCGAGGAGGCGCGCGGCATCGCGCAGCTCATCCGGCTCTTCGGCCTCAGTCAGGAGGAGTGCGCGCGGCGGCTGGGCAAGTCGCAGTCGGCCGTGGCGAACAAGCTCCGCCTGCTGCGCCTGCCGGAGGATGTGCTCAACGCCATGCGCAACGCCGGACTCACCGAGCGGCACGGGCGCGCGCTGCTGCGGCTTGAGACGCCGGACGAGCAGCGCGCGGCGCTGGCCTATATCCTCAGCCGCGACCTGAACGTCGCCGCGACGGACGCCTACATCGACCGCCTGCTCGAGGCCAGGGCCGCACCCGAGAGCGAGCAGCAAAAGACCTTCATCCTCAAGGACGTGCGCGTGTTTCTCAACACGATCGCCCACAGTCTCGACCTCATGAAGCAGGGCGGCATCGACGCCGGTATGCAGCGGCAGGAGACGGACGACGCGCTCATTCTCACCATCAACATCCCCAAGGCGCGGCGGCGCGAGCCGGACGCGCAGCGGGGCGAACCCGTGCCGGTCGGATAAAAAAATCGTGCGCGGGCTTGACAGCGGCGCGGCGGCTTCCTATACTCTTATACATATAATATATGTGGAAAGGCCGCCCGTGAGGGCGGAAAAGGAGGTCACCGCATGAAAACGCTGATCCTGTTCGCTTCGCGTTACGGCGCGACGGAGGAGATCGCCTATATGCTCAAGAGCGCCGTCGGCGGCGATGTGACGCTGTGCAGCATCCGCGAGCACGGCGTCTCGCTCGAGGACTATGACACGGTCATCATCGGCAGCTGCGTGTATATGTTCAAGCTCGACAAGCACATCAAGCGCTTTTTGCGCCGCAACGAGAAGACGCTCATGGAAAAGAAGCTCGGCCTGTATCTGTGCTGCTACACCACGCCCGGTACGGAGGGGTATCTTGAGCACTTCTTCCCGCCGGAGCTGCTTGCGCACGCGGCGGCGAAGGACATCCTCGGCGGCAAGATGCAGTACGCGAAGATGAGCTATGCCTACAAGCAGCTCTTCGGCGCGCTGATGACGTCGCCCCAGTACCGCGCACAGTATTCCGAGCCCGATTTCGACATTGCGCGCATCGACGCGTTTGCCGCCGCCATGCGCGGCTGAGCGGCGTCGGGCCGCAGCCCCCTGTCACGATCCCCTCGCAGAGATTCACCGCTCCGGCGGCGGACCTCTGCGAGGGGTTTTGCATCCGGCGCCCGGCGCAGCTCTGCGCGCAGGATCGCGTGTCAACGCGGGGCGGAAAATGGCGGAAATTTTCGTGCAAAAAGACGGCGCGCAAAGCCGCCGGATTTGTTGACAGACCGGGCGATTGTGTGATATCATATCAAAAATTTGCGATTCGGCAGAAATGAGGCGAGGAAAAATGGTTGCGGCCGCAGAAAATATGCAGGCATTTGGATGGGATCTTTTTTCCGGCAACCGTGATTCTGTTTTTCTTGGCAGCGGCAGTATTGCCGGTGACGAACTTGATATTTCTTCTTTCGTGGTATTACCTGGTTTCGTAGATGTGCATGTACATCTTCGTGAGCCGGGTTTTTCTTATAAGGAGACCATTTCGTCCGGCACGCTTGCTGCGGCGCACGGCGGGTACAGCCGCGTGTGCGCCATGCCAAATCTGGATCCGGCACCGGACAGCCTGCAGACGCTTGCCCCACAGCTCGAGCGCATCCGCACGGATGCGGTCATCGACGTGACGCCCTACGGGGCGATCACCGCGCGCCGCGGCGGCAGGGAGCTTGCGGACATGGAGCGGCTCGCGCCCTACGTTGCCGGCTTTTCCGACGACGGCAGCGGCGTGCAGGATGCGGACGTGATGCGCGCGGCGATGCGCAGGGCGGCGAGCCTCGGCAAGCTCATCGCCGCGCACTGTGAGGACAACACCCTCCTGCACGGCGGCTATATCCACGACGGTGCGTATGCCCGCGCCCACGGGCACAAGGGCATCAGCAGCGAGAGCGAGTGGCGGCAGCTGGAGCGCGATCTCGAGCTGGTGCGCGAGACGGGCTGCGCCTACCATATGTGCCACGTGTCCACCAAGGAGAGCGTGGCGCTTATCCGCCGGGCGAAGGCACAGGGGCTGGACGTCACCTGCGAGACCGCGCCGCACTACCTCGTCCTGACCGAGGACGATCTGCGCGAGGACGGCAGCTTCAAGATGAACCCGCCCCTGCGCACACAGGCCGACCGGCAGGCGCTGATCGAGGGCATCCTTGACGGCACGGTGGACATGATCGCGACCGACCACGCGCCGCACAGCGCGGAGGAAAAGGCCAAGGGCCTCGACGCAAGCGCCATGGGCATCGTCGGCCTCGAGACGGCGTTTCCCGTGCTCTACACCCGCCTTGTGCGCACCGGCGTGCTGACGCTCGACAAGCTCGTGGAGCTCATGGCGGTCAACCCCCGGAAGCGCTTCGGCTTCCCGCTGCGCGCGGACGATTACGCCGTCTGGGATCTGAACACGGAATACCGCATCGACCCGGCGCGGTTTTGCTCCATGGGAAAGAGCACGCCCTTCGCCGGACAGCCGGTCTACGGGCGGTGCGTGCGCAACGTCTGCGGCGGCGCCGTCGTCTGGCAGGACGCGCAGGACTGAGCGCCCTACACTTACATATAAAAATACATCACATACAGAACTTTTTGCGTACTGAGGAGGAAATCACATGCCCAAAAGAACGGACCTGAAGAAAATTATGATCATCGGCTCCGGCCCGATCGTCATCGGTCAGGCTGCCGAGTTTGACTATGCCGGCACGCAGGCGTGCCTGTCGCTCAAGGAGGAGGGGTACGAGGTCATTCTCGTCAACTCCAACCCCGCCACGATCATGACGGATACCTCCGTCGCGGACAAGGTGTACATGGAGCCGCTGACGCTGGAGTATGTGGCGCGTATCCTGCGCAAGGAGCGTCCGGACGCGATCGTCCCGGGCATCGGCGGCCAGACCGGTCTGAATCTGGCGATGCAGCTCGAGCAGAAGGGCGTGCTCAGGGAGTGTCAGGTCGAGCTGCTCGGCACGGACAGCGACAGCATCCGCCGCGCCGAGGACCGCGAGCAGTTCAAGGAGCTCTGCCAGAGCATCGGCGAGCCGGTCATCCCGTCGCAGATCACCTACGATCTTGAGGAGGCCAGGGCCGCGGCCGCGGCCATCGGCTATCCGGTCGTGCTGCGTCCGGCGTTCACGCTCGGCGGTACGGGCGGCGGCTTTGCCGACGACGAGGCGCAGCTCGTCGAGCTGGGCATGCAGGCGTTCAAGCTCTCGCCCATCCATCAGGTGCTGATCGAAAAGAGCGTCAAGGGCTATAAGGAGATCGAGTTTGAGGTCATGCGCGACGCGTCCGACCGCGCCATCACCATCTGCGGCATGGAGAACATCGATCCCGTGGGCGTGCACACCGGCGACTCCGCCGTCGTCGCGCCGATCATGACGCTCAGCGACCATGACATGAAGATGCTCAACGACAGCGCGATCAAGATCATCCGCGCGCTGAAGATCCAGGGCGGCTGCAACGTGCAGTTCGCGCTCAACCCCAGGACCTCGGAGTACTTCCTCATCGAGATCAACCCCCGCGTATCCCGTTCGTCGGCGCTGGCGAGCAAGGCCAGCGGCTATCCCATCGCGCGCGTCACGGCCAAGGTCGCCGTCGGCATGCATCTTGACGAGATCGCCGTCGCCAACACGACGGCCGCGTTCGAGCCGTCGCTGGACTACGTGGTCGCAAAGCTGCCGCGCTTCCCGTTTGACAAGTTCTCGACCGCCGCCAACACGCTCGGCACGCAGATGAAGGCCACGGGCGAGGTCATGGGCATCGGCAGCACGCTCGAGGAGTGCCTGCTCAAGTCCGTCCGCTCGCTGGAGATCGGCGCGCAGCACCTCTGGCTGCCGAAGTTCCAGAACATGACCAAGGCGGAGCTGACCGAGTACCTGCACCAGTTCCGCGACGACGGGCTCTTTGCCGTCGCGCAGCTGCTGCGTCTGGGCGCGAGCGTGGACGAGGTCGCCGCGCTGACGATGATCACGCCCTACTTCCTTGAGACCATCCGCGGCATCATCGACATGGAGCAGACGCTGCGCGCGCACAAGGGCGACGCCGAGCTGCTCAAAAAGGCCAAGCAGATGGGCTTCTGCGACCCCTACATCGCGCGGCTCTGGGATGTGCGCGAGGAGGATGTGTATGCGCAGCGCGCGCAGCTCGGTCTCTACCCCGCCTACAGGATGGTGGACACCAGCCACACCGGCGCTTACATCCCTTATTTCTACTCCACCTACGCCCCCGGCGCAAAGAGCGAGGCGCGCCGCTCGGACAAGCAGAAGGTCGTCGTGCTCGGCGCGGGTCCGATCCGCATCGGTCAGGGCGTGGAGTTTGACTACTCCACCGTCCACGCGGTGCAGACCATCCGGCGCGCGGGCTACGAGGCCATCATCATCAACAACAACCCCGAGACGGTCTCCACCGACTACACGACCGCCGACAAGCTGTATTTCGAGCCCCTCACGCCCGAGGACGTCATGAACATCCTGCACGAGGAGCAGGCCGACCAGGTGATCGCCAGCCTCGGCGGGCAGACGGCCATCAATCTGGCGCAGCCGCTCATGACGCGCGGCGTGCAGATCATCGGCACGGACTGCGCCGCGATCGAGCGCGCGGAAAACCGCGACTGCTTTGAAAAGCTGCTGCTCGAGCTGAACATCCCGCAGCCGATGGGCGCGGCGGTGACGAATCTGGACGACGGCCTCAAGGCCGCGCACGCGGTGGGCTATCCGGTGCTGGTGCGTCCGTCGTTCGTGCTGGGCGGCCGCGCCATGGAGATCGTGGCCGACGACGAGATGCTGCGCCACTACCTGCAGAATGCCGTGCGCACCGGCGAGGGCAAGCCCGTGCTGGTCGACAAGTACATCTCCGGCCGCGAGGTCGAGGTCGACGCCATCTGCGACGGCAGAGACGTGTTCGTGCCCGGCATCATGGAGCTGGTCGAGCGCACCGGCGTCCACTCCGGCGACTCCATCAGCGTCTACCCGCCGTTTTCCATCTCCGACAAGGTCAAGGGCACGATCCTGACCTATGCCAAGAAGCTTGGCCTGGGCATCGGCATCGTCGGACTGTACAACATCCAGTTCATCGTCGATGAGAGCGACCATGTCTACATCATCGAGGTCAACCCCCGCTCGTCGCGCACGGTGCCGTTCCTGTCGAAGGCCACGGGCTATCAGCTCGCGGACATCGCCACCAACGTCATCCTCGGCACGAGTCTCAAGGAGCAGGGCATCTTCGACCTGTATCCGCCGGAAAAAGAGCGCTGCTATGTCAAGGCGCCGGTGTTCTCCTTCGCCAAGCTCCACGGGCTGGACGCCTATCTCTCCCCGGAGATGAAGTCCACGGGCGAGGCCATCGGCTACGACAAGAAGCTCTCGCGCGCCATGTACAAGGCACTGCAGGCCTCCGGCATGAACGTGCAGAACTACGGCACCGTGTTCGTGACGCTGGCCGATGAGGACAAGCCCGAGGGTCTGCCGCTCGTGCGCCGGTTCTACGAGATGGGCTTCAACATCGAGGCGACCGCCGGCACGGCTGCCTACCTCAAGTCCTTCGGCATCCGCACGCGCGTGCGCGGCAAGATCAGCGACGGCAGCCACGAGATCCTCGACTCCATCCGCAGCGGCTACGTCAGCTACATCATCAACACCCGCTCCATCCATTCGAGCGTCCACGCGCAGGACGGCGCCGCGATCCGGCGCTGCGCGGTGGAAAACGGCGTGACCGTCTTCACCTCGCTCGATACGGTGCGCGTGCTGCTCGACGTGCTCGAGGAGACGACGCTGGCCGTGTCCACGATCCACGCGGAGTAAGCCATGCAGCAGAGAGTTTTCACCATTGCGGAAAACGCGCCCGTCGCCCGTGAGACGTATCGCCTGCGCCTCACGGGGGACACCGCCGCGATCACCGCGCCGGGGCAGTTTGTGGACATCCGGCTTGCCGGACGCTTTCTGCGCCGCCCCGTGTCGGTGTGCAGCTGGAGTGACGGCGCGCTGACGCTGTATTATAAAGTGGCGGGCGCAGGCACGGCGCAGCTGAGCACGCTGGCGCCGGGCACGGAGCTGGACCTGCTGGTCGGCCTCGGCAACGGCTTTGACACCGCGCCTGCCGGCGCGCGGCCGCTGCTGGTCGGCGGCGGCGTGGGCGCGTCCCCGCTGTACGGTCTGGCGCAGCAGCTCGTGGCCGAGGGGCGCAGTCCGCTGGCTGTGCTCGGCTTCCGCACGGCGGCAGAGGTGCTGCTTGCCGATGCGTTTTGTGCGCTCGGCATCCCCGTCACGGTCGTGACCGAGGACGGCACCATGGGCGCGCGCGGCTTCGTGACCGAGGCGCTGCCCGAGGACGGCACCTATGTGTATGCCTGCGGGCCGATGCCCATGCTGCAGGCGCTGTGCAGCGCGACGCCGCTCGACGGCCAGCTGAGCCTTGAGGCGCGCATGGGCTGCGGCTTCGGCGCGTGCATGGGCTGCACCTGCGAAACGACGCACGGCAGCAAGCGCGTCTGCAAGGACGGGCCCGTGTTCACAAAGGAGGAGATCCTATGGCCGCAACAGCCGTAACGCTCTGCGGGATCGAGATAGAAAACCCCATCATCCCGGCCAGCGGCACGTTTGGCTACGGGCAGGAGTTTGCGCAGCTGTATGACATCAATATGCTCGGCACGTTCTCCTTCAAGGGGACGACGCGCGCGCCGCGCTTCGGCAACCCCACGCCGCGCATCGCCGAGTATGCCGGCGGCCTGCTCAACGCGGTGGGGCTGCAGAACCCCGGCGTGGACGCGGTCATCGCGCACGAGCTGCCGGAGCTGAAGAAGGTGTTTCACAAGCCGGTCATGGCGAATGTGAGCGGCTTCAGCGTGGAAGAATACGCCGAGGTCTGCGCCATGCTTGACGCGCAGCCGCAGGTCGGCTGGCTGGAGGTCAACATCTCCTGCCCGAACGTCCACGGCGGCGGCGCCGCCTTCGGCGCGGAGCCGTCGGCCGCGGCGGAGGTGACGCGCGCGGTGCGCGCCGTGACGAAAAAGCCGATCATCCTCAAGCTCTCGCCGGCGGCGGCGGACATCGCCGCCGTTGCCAGGGCCTGCGAGGACGCGGGCGCGGACGGCGTGAGCCTCATCAACACCCTGCCGGGTATGCGCATCGACCTTGCGCGCCGCCGCCCGCTGCTGGCAAACCAAACCGGCGGCATGTCCGGCCCCGGTATGTTTCCGCTGGCCGTGCGCATGGTCTATCAGGTATACGAGGCGGTGCGCATCCCCATCGTGGGCATGGGCGGCGTGACGAGCGCGCAGGACGTTCTGGAGCTGATGCTCGCGGGCGCGACGGCGGTCGGCGTGGGCGCGGCGAACCTGGTCGAGCCGTATGCCTGCAAGCACATCATTGAAACTCTGCCGGACGCGATGGCGCGCTTCGGCATCGACGATCTCAGAGACATCATAGGAGGAGCACATCATGGGTAAGGACGTTATCATCGCGCTGGATTTTGACAGCCGGGAAAAGACACTCGCGTTTCTCGACCGCTTTGAGGACGAGAAGCCGTTTGTGAAGGTCGGCATGGAGCTGTTTTATGCCGAGGGGCCGGACATCGTGCGCCAGATCCGCGCGCGCGGCCATAAGATCTTTCTTGACCTCAAGCTGCACGACATCCCCAACACGGTCAAAAAGGCGATGGCCGCGCTCTCGGCGCTGGATGTGGATATCATCAACCTCCACGCCGCCGGCACGAAGGCCATGATGAGCGCCGCGCTCGAGGGTCTGACCCGGCCGGACGGCACGCGCCCGCTGCTCATCGCCGTGACGCAGCTCACCTCCACGGATCAGGAGCGCATGGAGCGGGAACTGCTCATCCACGCGCCGATCGACGAGGTCGTGCTGCACTATGCGCGCAATGCGCGCGATGCCGGACTCGACGGCGTGGTCTGCTCCCCGCTGGAGGCGGGCGGCATCCACGCGCACTGCGGCGCGGACTTTTTGACCGTGACGCCCGGCGTCCGCTTTGCCGACGGGGAGAGCGGCGACCAGAAGCGCGTCACGACACCGGAGCGCGCCCGGGAGATCGGCTCGGACTACATCGTCGTCGGCCGCCCGATCACGCAGGCGGACGATCCCGTTGCCGCCTATCGCCGGTGCGTGGCCGCGTTCGTCGGCTGAGCGCCGGATCAGAGATCTTTTCAACAGGAGGTACCGCTATGGATATCAAAAACGAAGTCGCGCGCAGCCTGCTCTCGATCGGGGCGGTGTTCCTGCGCCCGCAGGAGCCGTTCACGTGGGCCAGCGGCATCAAGAGCCCCATCTACTGCGACAACCGCCTCATCCTGACCGCGCCTGCGGCGCGTGATCTGGTCGAGCGCGCCATCGCCGAGACGGTCAAGCGCGAGTATCCGCAGGCGCAGGTGCTCATGGGCACGGCCACGGCCGGCATCGCCCACGCCGCCATCGCCGCGCATCTGCTTGGCCTGCCGATGGGCTACGTCCGCTCGAGCAGCAAGGATCACGGCCGCCAGAACCGCATCGAGGGCAAGCTCGTCCCGGGGCAGAAGGTCGTCGTCGTCGAGGATCTGATCTCCACCGCCGGCAGCGTGCTCGACGCGGTGGACGCGCTGCGCGAAGCCGGCGCGGAGGTGCTCGGCGTCGTGAGCATCTTCACCTACGGCATGAAAAAGGGCGTGGAGCGCCTCGCTGCCGCGCAGGTCAGAAACGTGAGCCTCACGGATCTGGACACCGTTGCCCGCGCGGGCGCGCAGGAGGGCTACATCACCGAGTCCGACGTCGCGCGGCTGCTCGCCTTCCGCGAAAACCCCTCCGACGAGCGCTGGATCGAAGCAGAAAGTCAGGCGTGATATGAAGCATCTGATCGACATTATGCAGTTGACCCCGCAGGAGATCATGGAGCTCATCGACACCGCCTGCGCGATCATGGAACACCCTGAGGAATACGCCCACAAGTGCGACGGGAAGATCCTTGCAACGCTGTTTTTCGAGCCGTCCACGCGCACACGCCTGAGCTTTGAGAGCGCGATGCTCTCGCTCGGCGGCAAGGTGCTCGGCGTCGCCTCGGCGGAGAGCTCGTCCGCCTCCAAGGGCGAGACCGTCGCGGACACCGTGCGCGTCGTCAGCTGCTACAGCGACATCATCGCCATGCGCCATCCCAAGGAGGGCGCGCCGCTGGTCGCGTCCATGCACGCGCAGGTCCCGGTCATCAATGCGGGCGACGGCGGTCATAACCACCCCACGCAGACGCTGACCGACCTCATGACCATCTACCGCGAAAAGGGACGGCTGGACGATCTGACGATCGGCCTGTGCGGCGACCTGAAGTTCGGCCGCACGGTGCACTCGCTCGTCGCCGCCATGAGCCGCTGCACGGGCATCCGCTTCGTGCTCATCTCCCCGGAGGAGCTCAAGCTCCCGCGCTACGTGAAGGACGAGTATCTCAAAAAGCCCGGCATCCCCTATACGCAGTCCGTGTCGCTCGAGGCCGTGATGCCGGAGCTGGACGTGCTGTATATGACCCGCGTGCAGCGCGAGCGCTTTTTCAACGAGGAGGACTACCTGCGCCTGCGCGACAGCTATATCCTCACGCCGGATAAGCTCGAGACCGCCAAGCCCGACATGAGCATCCTGCACCCGCTGCCGCGCGTCAACGAGATCGCCGCCGCCGTGGATAACGATCCGCGCGCCTGCTACTTCAAGCAGGTGAAAAACGGCCGCTATATCCGCATGGCACTCATGCTCAAGCTGCTGGGCATCGACTGACGGGAGGAGGAACGTTATGCTTATTGATTCGATTCAAAACGGGATCGTCATCGACCACATCACGGCCGGCAAGGCCATGGAGCTCTACCAGATCCTCGGTCTGGACAAGCTCGGCTGCACCGTCGCCATCCTCAAAAACGTCACCAGCGGCAAGCTCGGCCGCAAGGACATCATCAAGATCGACGGCGAGATGGAGCTCGACTGGGATCTGATCGGCTACGTCGATCCGAGCATCACGGTCAACATCATCCGCGGCGGCGAGCTGCAGGAAAAGCGCACGCTCAAGCTGCCCGAGCGCATTCACGGCGTGCTGCGGTGCAAAAACCCGCGCTGCATCACCTCGACCGAGCGCGAGCTGCCGCAGGAGTTCGTGCTGACGGATCGGGAGCGGCGCGTCTACCGCTGCCTGTACTGCGAGACCGAAGCGGGAAAATGATCCCCGCAAATCTGAAAAACCAAGCGGCGCGTCCGGTTTCGGACGCGCCGCTTGTGCTTTCGCCGTCAGGCAAGCAGCCGGATGCCCTTGGTCATCAGGCTCAGCCCGAGGGCGACGATGAGGATCGTGCTGCCCTTGAGCAGATATTTGTTATAGCGCTTCGGGATGAACGCTCCGAGCAGACCGAACAGCAGCATGAAGACGCACGTGCCCGCGCCGAAGGCGAGCATGCTCGCCGCGCCGCCCGTCCACGATCCGGATGAGGCGGCGAGGATCCACATTGACGACAGCGCGCCGCACGGCATCAGGCCGGTCAGCAGCCCGACGGCGAACGCCTTGCCCCGGAAGCGGCAGGGTCTGGTCAGCTCGGGGCTGATCCGGCGCAGAAACGGCACGCCCCACATCTTGAGCCCGATGAGCACCACGAGCAGGCCGCAGACGGTCAGGAGCATGCTCCTGACCTGCAGATCATAGCTGATGAATGTTCCGAGCGCGCCGAAGACGGCACCCGTCAGTGTGTAGCTCAGCAGGCGGCCGCCGTTATAGAGCAGCGCATTGCCCTGCGTGAGCATGATGCCGCCGCACATGCCGATGCAGTGCACGCCCGTGAGCAGGCCGATGACAAAGAGCGCGCCGAAGCCGACGCCGCGCTCCGCGCCCGGCGTCCGGACGAGGCCGGTCACGGCGGGGATGGCAAAATACAGGCACACAACGAGCACGAGCGCGATCACGTCGGCGCGCCGCCCGCTGCGGCCGTCGCCGGCGGGGTAGCCGGCCTCGGCGAGGATGCGCCCGATGTCCTCCGCCGAGAGGATGTCCGGGTCAAAGTCCGCCGTGACCGTGCTCTTGCGGTAGCTGGCCGTGCAGGAGAGGATGCCGCGCGTGTGCAGCAGTTTGTGCGCGATCTCGTCCTCGCACTGCGGGCAGATCATGCCGTCGACCTTGCGGTCAAATGTTTCGTGGTTCATATTTTTTCAACCTCAGTGCGTTCAGCAATACGCCGTTGGAGCTCAGCGCCATCGCGGCCGCGGCAATGGAGGGGTTGATGATGCCGGACGCCGCGATCGGGATGCAGACGATGTTGTAGACGGCTGCCCAGATCAGGTTCTGGCGCACGTTTTTCATGGTCGCGGCGGAGACGCCGAACACCGTTTCCACGCTTTCCAGGCTGCTGCTGACGATCATCACGTCCGCCGTCGAGATGGCGATGTCCGCGCCGCAGCCGAGCGCGACGCCGATGTCTGCGCACGCCAGCGCCGGAGAGTCATTGATGCCGTCGCCGACGAAGCACACGTGCCTTCCGCGCGCCTGCAGCGCCTTGACCGCGTCCGATTTGTCGGCGGGTCTGACCTCGCAGAGCACGTTGTCGATGCCAAGCATTCCGGCGATCCGCTCGGCCTTCTCGCGCTTGTCGCCGCTGATCATCCACAGCTCCATGCCGCGGTCCTTGAGCGCGCGGATCGCCTCGGCGGCGCCCGGACGCAGCTGCTCGGCGCCGCCGGTAAGCCCGAGCGTCAGCGTGCCGGTCTTGTCGAAGACGACGGTGTCGGTCTTGTAGGCCGTCTCCAGCTGCTCGCCGCCGCGAAACAGCACGCCGAGCTCCGCCGCGCGGCCGGAGCCGGTCATGATCGAGGTCGGCGTAGCCAGTCCCAGCGCGCAGGGACAGGCGATCACAAGCGTGGAGCAGACGCAGTTGAGCGCCGAGCGCAGGTTTCCGGCGTCGAGCACGAAGTAGCGCAGGCAGAAAACGCCGGCCGCGACCAGAATGACCACGGGCACGAACACGGCCGCGATCCTGTCGGCCAGCCGCGCGATGGGGGCTTTTTCCGACTGTGCGGCGCTGACGATGGCGATGATCTGCGCGAGCACGGTCTGCTCGGAGACGGCTGTGCACGAGAGCGTCACATCGCCGTCCCGGCAGAGCGTGCCGCAGTACATGCGCGCGCCCGCGCCCTTCGGGATCAGCTCGCTCTCGCCCGTGAGCATGGATTCGTCGGCTGTGCACGCCCCGCTCAGTACGGCGCCGTCGACCGGTACGCGCTCGCCGCTGCGGATCTGCACGATATCTCCGGGCGTCAGCGTGCGGACCTCGACGGTCTGCACCGTGCCGCCGCGCAGCACGTTCGCCGTCTCCGGCTGGAGGCGGATCAGCTTCCGGATCGCTTCCGAGGCCTCGTAGCGCGAGGTACACTCCATGTACTTGCCGAACAGGATCAGCGACAGCAGCACACCCTCGGAGAGAAAGTAGAGCTTCACGTCGTGGTGCACGGTCAGCGCGATGCAGGCGCTGTGCAGGTAGATCACGGTCGTCGACACGGCGACCAGAAAGTCCATGCCGAGCACGCCCTGCCGCAGCGCCCTGTACGCGCCCCTGTAGAAATATGCCCCCGGCCAGAACTGGATCACGGACGCGATCGCAAGCTGGATCAGCGGGTGCAGGTTCCAGAACAGGGGCATCGTCAGAAGGGCGCTGATGCAGAGCGTCCTCAGGAGCCGCAGCCGGCCGCCGATCTCACTGTCGGCGTCGCCGCAGGCGGGACACGAGACGGAGACGTCATCTGGCTGCATCGCGTTTCAGCTTCAGATACTGCTTGAAGCACACCCACGAGCACGGCAGGCAGCACACCGGGATGTGAAACAGCAGCACCCAGCTCAGCCAGTCCACGCCCTGATAGAACACGCCGTTGTACGTGACGCCCTTGATCAGCGCAAAATACGAGTAGTTCCACACGCCCCAGTTGCCCGTGAACGAGCCGCAGAGGTGCAGGATGAGAAACGACGCCGTCGTGAACACACCGGCGACCGCGCCCACCAGCGTCGCGGACGGGCGGCCGCTCCTGGCCAGAAACAGCGTCACGACCGGCAGCACATACACCGTGAGATTCAGCACCCAGAGCGAGAGCGGGATGGAGTAGCCCCAGTTGAGCGCCTGGCGGATGTGATCCCCGTCGTGGATCAGGACGGCGGCGATCATGACGATCGCGCAGGTGGTGACGGTCTTGATGACGGCTGCGTCGAGCTTGCTGTCGAGCAGCTTCACCGTTTTTTCTTGAGCTTCCGACATAGTGATCCTCCCAAATGAAAATTACCGCAAGGTCAACATTGACCGATTGGTAATTCTAAAGTAGCACGGAGAAAACAGGATGTCAAGGTTTTATCTACCGATTGGTAAGAAAAAAGCCCGCGGATAGACCGGCGCCGGAATTTCAGGTGCGGTCTGTCATGGCACGGGAGGATCTGCAGCCGGTTGGCGCAGCTGTGTGCCTGCCGTGCACAGAAAAACACCCCGTTTTCAGTACAGGCGTTTTGCCGTGCCTGCCTGACAAACGGGGTGCTGTTTCTTTTCCGCTTCCGGGGTCTCAGTATGTGGTCACGCCGGTGAAGGCGAGCTCGGCGTTGCCGGTCAGGCGCACGCCGTCGTCATCGTAGGTGACGAGCAGGTCGCCGCCGCTGACCTTGACCGTGACGGTCTCGCCCTTCGGGCACAGGCCGTTTTCCACGGCGGCCACCACGGCCGCGCACGCGCCCGTGCCGCAGGCGCGCGTCTCGCCGTTGCCGCGCTCCCAGACGCGCATCTTGATCGTCGTGCGGTTGACGACGCGGATGAACTCCGTGTTCGTGCGCGCGGGGAAGAGATCCGCGTGCTCAAACTGCGGGCCGAGGTGCGCAACGTCCACCTCGTCCACGCGGTCGACGAAGACGACGCAGTGCGGGTTTCCCATCGAGAGGCACGTGATGCGGTACTCCCCGCCGGCGATGGTCACGGGCCGGTCGACCACGCGCTCGCCCGCGAGCGCCACGGGCACGGCCTCGGGCGCGAAGACGGGCTTACCCATGTCGACCGTCACGAGTCCGACCGTGCCGAAGCGCGTGTACAGGTGCAGCCGGTGCACCCGGCCGCCGGCCTCGATGGTGAGATCGGCGCGCGGCACGATGCCGTTGTCGTACAGATACTTGCCCACGCAGCGGATGGCGTTGCCGCCCATGCCGCCGGAGCTGCCGTCGCGGTTGAAGACGCGCATTTTCGCATCGGCCACGGCGCTGCGCTCGATGAGCACGATGCCGTAGCCGCCGATGCCGCGGTGGCGCGAGCACAGCGGGATGCACAGCGACTCGGGGCAGGTGATGTGCCCGTCAAAATTCTCGATATAGATGTAGTCGTCGCCGGTGGCCTGCATTTTTGAAAACTTCAGCTGCTGGCGCTTCGTGCGCATGTGGTTGATGTCCACAAGCTCCGTGTTGTGCTCGTTGTAGCGGCTGGCGATGATGTCCGCGAGGGCGTTGGCTGTGTCGAGCGAGGTGAAGCACGGGATGCCGAGCTGCAGCGCGCGGCGGTGCAGGGCGATGTAATCGTCCGTGGTCGCGTCCTTGAGCGCGCCGGTGTAGACGATGTAGTCGATGCAGCCGCTCTCGAGCAGGGCGAAGGCGTGGTCGCTCTCGCGGATGCCGTCGACGGTCACGACGTCGATGCCGAGGCGCGCGATGGCGGCGGCGGTCTCCGCGGTCGCGTAGAGCGCGAAGTGCAGGTCGTCAAGCTTCTTGGCCAGCGCCACGATCTCGCCGAGGTCGTGCGTGTCCACGCTCACGAGCACACCGTGGCGGCCATCCGGGTGCCGGCCGACGACCATGCCGGCCGAGGTCAGCCCCTTGAACAGCGCCTCCTGCATCGTCTTGCCGAGGCCGAGCACCTCGCCCGTGGACTTCATCTCCGGACCGAGGTAGGCGTTGACGTCGCCGAGCTTTTCAAACGAGAACACCGGCACCTTGACCGCATAATACGGCGGGATGGGGTGCAGCCCCGTGCCGTAGCCGAGGTCCTTGAGCTGCGCGCCGAGCATGACGCGCGCCGCCACGTCCACCATCGGCACGCCCGTGACCTTGCTGATGTACGGCACGGTACGCGAGGCGCGGGGGTTGACCTCGATGACATAGAGCTCGTTTTCCCAGATGAGGTACTGGATGTTCACCAGCCCCTTCGTGCCGAGCGCAAGGGCGAGCTTGCGCGAGCTGTCGACGATCTTGTCCGTCATGATGTCGTTGAGGTTGTACGGCGGGTAGACGGCGATGGAGTCGCCGCTGTGCACGCCGGCGCGCTCGATGTGCTCCATGATGCCGGGGATGAGCACATCCGTGCCGTCGGAGATGACGTCCACCTCCAGCTCCGTGCCCATCATGTACTTGTCCACGAGCACGGGGTTGTCGATGCCCTGCGCGAGGATGCGCTGCATATACGTCGTGACCTCGTCATCGTCGTGGACGATCTTCATGTTCTGGCCGCCGATGACGTACGACGGGCGCAGCAGCACGGGATAGCCGAGCACCTGCGCGGCGTGCAGCGCCTCGGGCAGCGTCTGCACGCCCATGCCCTTCGGGCGCGAGATTTGGAAGCGTTCGAGCAGGGCGTCAAACCGCTCACGATCCTCGGCGATGTCGATGCCCTCGGCCGATGTGCCGAGGATGCGGATGCCGTGGCGGTCGAGCGTCTGCGTGAGCGCGATGGCGGTCTGCCCGCCGAAGGCGACCACGACGCCGACGGGCTGCTCGACATCGATGATCTGCAGCACGTCCTCTGCCGTGAGCGGCTCGAAATACAGCCGGTCGGCGGTGTCGTAGTCCGTGGAGACGGTCTCGGGGTTGTTGTTGACAATGACGACGTCGTAGCCCATGGCCTTGAGCGTCCACACGCAGTAGACGGACGAATAGTCAAACTCGATGCCCTGCCCGATGCGGATCGGCCCCGAGCCGAGCACCATGACGACGGGCTTGCCGCTGCGCGGGAAGCTGCGCGCCTCGCAGCGCGCGTCGGCGCTGGCGTAGAAATACGGGGTCTGCGCGTCGAATTCGGCGGCGCAGGTGTCGACCATCTTGTAGCCGGCGCGGAAGGGGGGCAGCGTCTCGCTGCCGGACAGGCGGCGCAGCGCCGCGTCCGGATAGCCGAGCGCCTTGCCGCGCCGGTAAAGCTCCGGCGTCAGGCCGCTCTGAATGCTCGCCTCATAGTCCACGAGGTTTTGCAGCCGGTACAAAAACCAGCGGTCGATGCGGGTGATATCGTGGATCTCATCGACGGACACGCCGCTGCACAGCGCCTCAAAGACGGTGAACAGGCGGTGATCGTCGCAGTCGGCGAGCCGGTCGCGCACCGGGCGGTCGGACAGGGGGGCGGCGTGCAGCGTGTCGAGATGGATCTCCGCGCCGCGCACGGCCTTGAGCAGCGCGCTCTCGAAATTCGTGCCGATGGCCATGACCTCGCCGGTGGCCTTCATCTGTGTGCCGAGGCGGCGGGACGCGCCGACGAACTTGTCAAACGGCCACTTGGGGAACTTTACGACGACATAGTCGAGCGCGGGCTCGAAGCAGGCGCAGGTCTTGCCGGTGATGTCGTTCTGGATCTCGTCGAGCGTGTAGCCGAGGGCAATTTTGGTCGTGATCTTGGCGATCGGGTAGCCGGTCGCCTTCGAGGCGAGCGCGGACGAGCGCGACACGCGGGGGTTGACCTCGATGACGGCGTAGTCGAAGCTGTCGGGATCGAGCGCGAACTGGCAGTTGCAGCCGCCGACGATGTCGAGCGCGGAGATGATGTTCAGCGCCGCGCTGCGCAGCATCTGAAACTCCTTGTCCGAGAGCGTCAGCGCCGGAGCGACGACGATGCTGTCGCCGGTGTGCACGCCGACGGGGTCGAAGTTTTCCATGCTGCACACGGCGATGACGTTGCCGGCGCCGTCGCGCATGGTCTCAAACTCGATCTCCTTCCAGCCGTAGATATAGCGCTCGACGAGGATCTGCGTGATCGGGGACGCGTCGAGCCCCGTCTGCGCGGCGACGGTGAGCTCCTCCGGGCTGTAGGCCACGCCGCCGCCCGCGCCGCCGAGCGTGAACGCCGGACGGATGATGACGGGGTAGCCGATGCTGCCGGCGACGGCCAGCGCCTCGGCCACGGTGCCGGCGATGCCGGAGGGGATGGTCGGCTCGCCGATGGCGGCCATGGTCTCCTTGAAGAGCTCGCGGTCCTCGGCCTTGTCGATGGCCTCGGCGTTCGTGCCGATGAGGCGCACGTTGTGCCGCTGCAAAAAGCCCTCTTTATCGAGCTCCATCGCCAGCGTCAGCCCCGTCTGGCCGCCGAGACCGGCGAGGAGGCTGTCGGGCTGCTCCTTTTCAATGATGCGCTTGACGGAGGTCAGCGTGAGCGGCTCGAGATAGATCTCGTCCGCGAGCGCCTTGTCGGTCATGATCGTCGCGGGGTTGGAGTTGACGAGCACGACGTTCACGCCCGCCTCGCGCAGCACGCGGCACGCCTGCGCGCCGGCATAGTCAAATTCCGCCGCCTGCCCGATCACGATCGGGCCGGAGCCGATGACCAGGACTTTGCGGATGCTGGTATCAATCGGCATGGTGCGCACCTCCCATCAGGTCACAGAATCGGTCGAAGAGAAACGCCGTGTCGTGCGGTCCGGCACACGCCTCGGGGTGAAACTGCACGGAAAACGCCTGCAGCTCGGGGTAGTCCACGCCCTCGCACGTGCCGTCGTTTGCGTTGACAAAGCGCAGGACGCCGCCCTGAATGCCCTCGGGCACGACGGCGTAGCCGTGGTTCTGGCTGGTGAGGAACGTGCGCGTGCCGCACACGTCGCGCACCGGCTGGTTCACGCCGCGGTGGCCGTACTTGAGCTTTACGGTGCGGCCGCCGCGCGCCAGCGCCATGAGCTGATGGCCGAGGCAGATGCCGAACAGCGGGATGCGGCCGAAGAGCCTGGAGATTTCGGCGATCTGCGCGCCGCAGTCCGTCGGGTCTCCGGGGCCGTTGGAAAGCATGACGCCGTCGTATCCGGCGGCGAGGATGTCCTCCGCCTGCACCGTGCAGGGCAGCACCGTCACGGCGCAGCCGCGGCGGCAGAGCTCGCGCGCGATGTTGCGCTTGGCGCCGTAGTCGATGAGCGCCACGCGGTGCAGCACGCCGCCCTCCGGCCGGAGGGTGCGGCTTTCCGGCGTCGTCACCTGCGGCACGGGGTCCGTGATGCGGTAGGCGCGCAGCGGCGCGAGATCGTCCGGCACGGTGTCGCAGATGGCGGCGTTCATCGTGCCCGCCTCGCGCAGGATGCGCGTGACGGCGCGGGTATCGATGCCGGCAATGCCGGGGATGTTGTTTTCTTTCAGGAACGCGTCGAGCGTCTGCGCGCAGCGGAAGTTCGAGGGCGTCCGGCACGCCTCGCGCACGACGTAGCCGCGCACGTGGCAGCCGCCCTCAAAATCGGCCGGGATGATGCCGTAGTTGCCGATGAGCGGAAACGTCTGCAGCACGATCTGCCCGCAGTAGCTCGGGTCGGTGAGCGTTTCGATGTAGCCGTTCATGCCGGTTGTGAACACCAGCTCACCGACGGTGTCGCACGGCGCGCCGAGGGCGTCGCCTGCAAAGACCTCGCCGTTTTCGAGCACGAGATAGCGCTTCATAGCTCGATCTCCGCAAGCGTCGCCGCCATGACGGCCTTGATGGTGTGCATGCGGTTTTCCGCCTCCTGAAACACGACCGACTGCGCGCTTTCAAACACGTCGTCCGTGACCTCCATGGCCTCGCGGCCGAAGCGCGTGCACATCTCGCTGCCGACGGCGGTCTTCTTGTCGTGATATGCCGGCAGGCAGTGCATGAAGATGGCGCCGGGGCCGGCCTTGGCCATGAGCGCCGCGTTGACCTGATACGGCGCGAGCGCCGCGATGCGCTCCGCCCAGACGGATTCCGGCTCGCCCATGGAGACCCAGATGTCGGTGTAGATCACGTTCGCGCCCTGCACGGCGGCCGCGGGGTCGGAGATGAAGTCGAGCACCGCGCCCGTCTGCGCCGCGATGGTCTGACACTCCGCGATGAGCGCCGCGTCGGGGAAGTAGCCCTCGGGCGCGCAGGCCGTGAAGTGCATGCCCATCTTCGCGCAGCCGACCATGAGGGAGTTGCCCATGTTGAAGCGCGCGTCGCCCATGTAGACGAGGTGGATGTTCTCCAGCGAGCCGAAGTGCTCCCGGATGGTCAGGAAGTCCGCGAGGATCTGCGTCGGGTGAAATTCGTCCGTCAGCCCGTTCCAGACCGGAACGGAGGCGTACTGCGCCAGTTCCTCGACGATGCTCTGGCCGTAGCCGCGGTATTCGATGCCGTCAAACATGCCCGAGAGCACGCGCGCGGTGTCGGCGATGCTCTCCTTCTTGCCGATCTGCGAACCGGTGGAGTCGAGATACGTGCTGCCCATGCCCAGATCGTGCGCCGCGACCTCGAAGCTGCTGCGCGTGCGCGTGCTCGTCTTTTCAAAGATGAGCGCGACGTTCCTGCCCTCGCACAGGCGGTGCGGGATGCCGGCCTTTTTTTCGGCCTTGAGCTTGGCTGCGAGCCGCAGCAGGTAGTCGATCTGCTCGGGCGTGTAGTCGAGCAGCTTGAGAAAATCGTTGCCCTTGAGATTCATGTCGGTGTTCCTCCTTATGCCTTGGCGCAGACGGCCTTGAGCACGCCGATCGCCTGCTCGAGCTGCGCCATGGGGATGTTGAGCGCCGGCAGCAGGCGCACCTTGTTTTTCGCCGAGATGACGAGCACGCCCTGCTCCGCACATTCGCAGATGACGTCCGCGACCGGACGCACGGTCTCCACGCCGAGCATCAGGCCGAGACCCGTGACGCCCTTGACGCCCGGCGCGCCGGTGAGCGTGTCGACGATGAAGTCGGATTTTTCCTGCACGGCCTGCAGCAGCGGCCCGTCGAGCCGGTGCAGGATGCTCAGCGCGCCGGCACAGCAGACCGGATTGCCGCCGAAGGTGGAGCCGTGGCTGCCGGGGGTGAGGACGTTCTGCACCTTCTCGCCGAGCAGCGTCGCGCCCAGCGGCAGACCGCCGCCGAGCCCCTTGGCCGTGGAGACGATGTCGGGCTTGACGCCGTAGTGCATGTAGCCGTAGAGCTTGCCGGTGCGGCCGTTTCCGGTCTGCACCTCGTCGCAGATGAGCAGGATGTCCTGCGCTGCGGCAAGCTGCGCCGCGCCCTTGACGAAGTCCTGCGTCAGCGGGATGACGCCGCCCTCGCCCTGCACGACCTCGATCATGATGGCGGCGCATTTGTGCGCGGCCACCTGCTTTTCGAGATCGTCGAGGTTGTTCGCCTCGGCATAGGCGAAGCCCTCCGTCAGCGGAAGGAAGTCGTGGTGGAACACGTCCTGACCGGTCGCGGCGAGCGTCGTGATCGTGCGGCCGTGGAAGCTGTTTTTGAGCGTGATGACGGTGTGGTATTCCGGTCCCTTGTGCTCGGCCGCGTATTTGCGCGCGGCCTTGATGGCGCATTCGTTGGCCTCCGCGCCGGAGTTGGAGAAGAAGACCTTTTTCATGCCGGTCTTTTCGCACAGCAGCTGCGCCAGCTGCGCGTCGGGCGCGGTGTAGTAGAGGTTCGAGGTGTGCTGCACGGTGCACAGCTGCTCGGTCACGGCGCGCACCCATGCGGGGTCGGACACGCCGAAGCTGTTGACGGCGATGCCGGTCGCAAGGTCGATGTATTCCTTGCCGTTCTCGTCCCAGACGAGCGAGCCCTTGCCGCGCGCGATCGTGACCGGATAGCGGGCGTAGGTGTTGGCGATGTAGGTGTTGTCAAGTTGCTGCGTGTTCATTTGCGTTTCCTCCTTGTCCGGCAACGAACATGGTACCGATGCCTTCGTTTGTCAGCATTTCGATGAGTATGGCGTGCGGCACGCGCCCGTCGATGATGAAGACGCGGTGCACGCCCCAGCGGATGGCGTCCATGCAGCAGGTCACCTTCGGCAGCATGCCGCCGCAGATGACGCCGGACGCGATGAGCGCGTGCGCCTGCGCCGTGTGGATGACGGGGATGAGCGTGGCGGGGTCGGACTTGTCGCGCAGGATGCCGCCGATGTCGGTCATGGCGATGAGGCTCTCCGCGCCGAGCTCGCCCGCGATGCGCGCGGCTGCGGTGTCGGCGTTGATGTTGTAGACGTGCCCCTGCGCGTCGCACCCGACGGTGGACACGACCGGGATGTAGCCCTTGTCGAGCACGTCGAGAATGGGACGCACGTCGATCTTCGTGATCTCGCCCACGTAGCCGAGGCGCTCATCGCGCACGCGCGCCTGGATCATCTGCCCGTCGATGCCGGACAGGCCGATCGCGCGGCCGCCCTTTTGCCCGATGAGGTTGACGAGCGTCTTGTTGATCTTGCCGGCGAGCACCATCTGCACGACGTCGGCGGTCTCGGCGTCCGTCACGCGCAGGCCGTCGACAAACTGCGTCTGCTTGCCGAGCTTTTCGAGCGTCTCCGTGATCTCGGGCCCGCCGCCGTGCACGAGCACGACCTGCACCCCGATGAGCGAGAGCAGCACGATGTCGCGCATGACGGAGTCCTTGAGCTTTTCGCTGATCATGGCGTTGCCGCCGTATTTGATGACGACGATCTTGCCGCTGTATTCCTGAATGTATGGCAGCGCGTGGACGAGTACCTTTGCGCGCTGCGGATTTGTGATGTCCATGATGGTGTCCCTCCCGGTTCAGGTGCGGTAGTCGCCGTTGATCTTCACGTAGTCATAGGTCAGGTCGCAGCCCCACGCCGCTGCGCCCTCGTCGCCGGAGTTGAGGTCGACGAGGATCTCGATCTCCTTTTCGAGCAGGATCTTTTTGGCCTCCTCCTCGGAAAACGGCACGCCCGCGCCGGCCGTGCACACGCGCACCGTGCCGGCCGCCGAGCGGAAGGCGACGTCGACCTTGTGCACGTCGACCGCCGCGCCGCTGTAGCCGATGGCGCACAGCACGCGCCCCCAGTTGGCGTCCGCGCCGAACATGGCGGCCTTGACGAGCGACGAGCAGATGACGCTCTTGGCGACGGTTTTCGCTGTTGCGTGATCTTCCGCGCCGGTGACGCAGCATTCGATCAGGCGCGTCGCGCCCTCGCCGTCGCCCGCGATCCGGCGGCAGAGCCAGACGGTCACGCTGTTGAGCGCGCGGCAGAAGGCCGTGAAGTCCGCGCCGGGCGCGGTGATCTCGGCGTTGCCCGCCAGCCCGTTTGCCAGCACGGCGACCATATCGTTTGTGGACGTGTCGCCGTCGACGCTGACCATGTTGAACGTGTCGCTCACGTCGCCCGCGAGCGCCGCATGCAGCATCGGCGCGCTGATGGCGCAGTCGGTCGTCAGAAAGACCAGCATGGTCGCAAGGTTCGGGTGGATCATGCCCGAGCCCTTGGCGATGCCGCCGATCGTGCAGGTCCTGCCGCCGGCGGTGAACTGCACGGCGATCTCCTTCGGCTGCGTGTCGGTGGTCATGATGCCCTCGGCCGCCTGATCGGAGTGGTCGCCGAGCGCGGCGGCGAGCTGCGGCAGGCCGCTGCGGACGGGCGTGAGATCGAGCGGCTGGCCGATCACACCCGTGGACGCGACGATGACGTCCTGCGGCGCGATGTGCAGCGCCTCCGCCGTGAGCGCGCTCATCTCCTCGGCCACGGCGATGCCGTCGGCGTTGCAGGTGTTGGCGTTGCCGCTGTTGCAGACGATGGCCTGCGCCTTGCCGTCGGCCAGATGCGCCTTTGTCACGGTCAGGGGCGCGCCCTTGACGAGGTTGGTCGTATAGACCGCCGCGGCGCTGGCCGGGACGGCGCTGTAAATGAGCGCGAGGTCGCGCTTGGACTGGTTCTTGCGGATGCCGCAGTGGATGCCCGCTGCGGAAAAACCCTGTGCGGCGCACACGCCGCCAGTGACTTGCTTCATCGGTTTTCCTCCTTACAGTTCGAGGCCGAAGCCCTTTTCCTTGCCCATGACGAGGTTCAGACACTCGAGCGCCGCGCCGGACGCGCCCTTGCCGAGGTTGTCGAACACGGCCGTGAGCACGATGCGCTCGTCATTGCCGGACACCGACACGACCATGCTGTCCTTGCCGGACATGGCGGCGGCGGACAGAAATCCGTCCGCGCACGCGGGGTCCTGATAGCGCACGACGGGGCCGGTGTATTTCGCGGCATAGGCGGCCTGGATGTCCTCCACCGTCTTGCCGGGGCAGAGCTGCGAGGCGAAGAGCGCGACGCTCGTCTCCATGCCGCTGTAGAAATTCGCCACGATCGGCGCGAACACCGGCGCGTGCGTCAGGCCGGGGACCGCGCACATCTCACGCAGGTGCTTGTGCTGCTGCGCAAGGGCGTACTGGCGGGGCGCGGTGTACAGCGGGTCGAGCGGCTCTGCTTCATATTCGGCGATCATCTTCTTGCCGCCGCCGCTGTAGCCCGTGAGCGAATAGCACGTCAGCAGCGCGTCCGGCGGCAGGATGCCCGCCTCGACGAGCGGGTAGGTGAGCACGACAAAGCCGCTGGCGTGGCAGCCGGGCACGGCGATGCGCTTTGCCGTCCGGATCGCGGCCTCGCGCTCCGGCGACAGCTCCGGAAAGCCGTATGTCCAGCCCGGCGCGGTGCGGTGCGCGGTCGAGGTGTCGAGCACGACGGTGTCCGGATTCTCGACCAGATCCGCCGCCGTGATTGCCGCCGCGTCCGGCAGGCACAAAAACGCGATGTCCGCGCGGTTGAGCATCTCGCGCTGCGCCTCGATGTCGTGCCTCAGCTCCGGAGGCAGGGTCAGCAGCGTGATGTCCGCGCGCTGCGCCAGCCGGTCATAAATCCGCAGGCCGGCCGTGCCGGAGCTGCCGTCAATGAAGATGGTTTTCTTTTCAGTATACATAGGTCATCCCTCGCAAGCGAATATAAATCCATTAAGACAATAAAAATATACTACTACGCGAATAAATATGCAATAAGCTCATAGAAAAATTCATGCGATTTGTGAAATTTGAAAGCATAGCCGCCGCAGGAGAAAACTGTCTTGTGCAGCCTGCACATATGCGGCGGCAAATGTTTGGGCGCACCGCCGAATTTCGGGCTGCGCCGGCATAGAAAAACCGCCCGGCCAAACGGTCGGGCGGTGCGCAAACGGATCAGATCTGGAATTCCTTGCTGTATTCGGCGTAGTATTTGTCAAAGCTGTGTGAGTGCATGGCCATGACGCTGTTGATATATTCGTGCGTGTCGAACGACTCGGACTCGAGCTCGATCATGGCGACGGCAATGTTCGAGCAGTGGTCGGACACACGCTCGCAGTTGGTGAGCAGGTCGTTGAAGGCGAAGCCGTGGTTGAGCGTGCACTCACCGGTCTGCAGGCGGTCGATGTGGTGCAGCTTCATCTCGTCGCAGAGGTTATCGATCAGCTCCTCGAGCGGCTCGACGTGGTAGGCGGCGTCGACGTCGTTGTTGAGGAAGGCGGTGATCGTCAGATCAAGAATGCGCGTCACGGCGCTGAGCATGACGTTGAGCTCACGTGAGCCGGCGGGCGAGAAGACGATCCGCTTCGTGTAGAGCTCCTGCGCGGTCTCGCCGATGTTGAGCGAGTGGTCGCTGATGCGCTCGAGGTCGCTGATCGTGTGCAGATACTTCGACACGTCGGCGGTCTGGCGCGGCGTGAGCTCCTTGCTTGTGATCTTGATGAGGTAGGTGCCGAGCTTGTCCTCGTAGTGGTCGATGGCCTCCTCGTCCTCCTGCAGGGCGGCGAACCGGTCGTCGTCATACTTCTCGAGCAGGGAGAACGCGGACAGGATGTTTGCCTGCGCCAGACGGGCCATGGAGTCGATGGTCAGGCGGCTCTGCTCGATGGCGAGCGCCGGGTGCGCAAGAAAGCGCTCCTCGAGCCGGTCGATATCGGCGAGCGCGCCGCTCGCGGCCTTGTCCGGAAACAGGACGGTGACGAGCCGCTCGAGCATGGGGATCATCGGCGTGAGCAGCAGCACGGTCGCAAAGCGGAAGATCGTGTTGAGCAGGGCAATGGTCACGGTGGTCATCGTCGCGTCCAGAAACGGGAAATGCACCGCGGCATTGACCGCATAGAACACGACGCCCCAGACGAGCGCGCCGATGACGTCAATGAGCAGATAGACATAGGCGGTGCGCTTGCCCTTGACGCTCGCGCCGAGCGAGGACAGCAGCACCGGTACGGCCGCGCCGATGGCGATGCCGAGCGTGATCGGGAAGGCGACCGAGAACGTGATCGTGCCCGTGATGGCCAGCGCCTGCAGGATGCCGACGGCGGCGGAGGCGCTCTGCAGAATGCAGGTGAACACCGTGCCGACGAGCACGCCGAGCAGGGGGTTGGAAAAACGGGTCAGCAGGCTGACGAACGCCTCGCTGTCCTTGAGCGGGGCGACGGCGCCGCTCATTGCGGACATGCCGTACATCAGCACGGCGAAGCCGAGCAGGATATCGCCGATGTGGTGCCTGGCCTGACCCCGGCTGAACATCCGCAGGACGATGCCGATCACGGCGACGACGCCGGTGAGCGTCGCGGTGCTCAGCAGCGACACCCAGCCAGAGCCGCTGATATCCGACAGGCAGAGGATCCAGCCCGTGATGCTCGTGCCGAGGATCGAGCCGAGCACGATGCCGATGGCCTGACGCACCTGCATCATGCCGGAGTTGACAAAGCCGACGACCATGACGGACGTGGCCGAGGACGACTGGATCACGGCGGTGACGCCGGTGCCGAGCAGAACGCCCTTGAGCGGGGTACTTGTGAGTCTATAGAGGATGATCTCCAGCTTGTTGCCGGCCACCTTTTTCAGCCCTTCGCCCATGAGCGTCATGCCGAACAGGAACAGAGCCACGCCGCCAAGCAGAGAGATCACGTTGTTGATCCCCAAAACGCTTCACACTCCCTTTGTGTTGTTGATATGATTGCGCTTACCCTTCACTATATCAGAAAGCTCCGCAAAGATAAATGCCGGAAACGGCCGTTTTCGTTACAAAAATCGACGAAATTTCACATGGTTTTTTGTGCAGAATATTCCCGTCCGGCGCGGCAGCGGCCGTCGGAATCTTGACAATGTGCAGCCCGCGTGCTATATTCCTATTATAATAATGTGTATATCTGCGCGCGGCTATGCGCGCGGGGAACGGAGGATACCATGGCAGAAGAAAAGAAAAAGATCATGATCCACACGGCGAGCGGCGACCACGTGGTCGACGTGAGCGACAGGAAGCCCAAGCCGAAGTTCGGCGTGCTGCCGGTCAGCGACTATGTCGCCGCGGTGGCGGATCCCGACGCGCAGCCGCAGGCCGGCAGCGTGGGCGCGGTCGTGGCGGCGCTGGCGGCGGCGATGGGCTCGCTGGCCGTGCAGGCGCTGCGCTCGGACGATGAGGCGCTCAGGCAGACGGCCGAGGAGCTGCGCCAGATGACGGACTACATGGTCTTTCAGATCGACGAGGAGCTGCGCTCGCGCGAGCCGTATGACAAGCGCAGGAACGACCCCGCCGCCACGCGCAACGATCTTGACATCGCGCTGCGCGTTGCGAGCGACATCCCCAACGAGGTCGTGTTTATCATGTGCCGCTGCATCGAGCTGATGAAGGAGGTCGTCGACAAGGGCGACGAGCTGACCGCGTGCAGCGCGCTCGCTGCCGTGCACCTGAGCGTGGCGGCCATCCGCTGCATGCAGGCGGAGCTGCTCTCTTACGCAAAGGAGATGGACGACGACGTGTTCGGCTACACGATCGTGCGCGAGGCCGAGCTGAATCTGGCCAACCATCAGGAGCTGATCGACGGGCTCGTCGAGGAGCTCACGCGCCGTCTGACCCGCGAGAAAAAGTAAGCGCAGAAAAAGGACGCCCGGCGGGCGTCCTTTTTGCGGTTGCAAAGCCGCGCCGCGTGTGCTATGATACACACGCAATCTTTGCAGAGTATGTATTGGACAGAGTAGGAACAGCGCGTTAAGTGCGTCGGGATGGGAAGTTGTCCGGCGACGAAGGGGTACGCCCCACGGTGCTGCTGCCGCTTCCGCTGCCACCAGGGGAGACCCCGTCGTGGCAACTGTCACGAAAGGAGTCTTAAAATTGCATACGAAATGGACTGCCCGCCGCCTCGCGGCGGACGCGATGTTTGCCGCCATGGTCACGGTTCTGGCCGCGGCGGCCATCAAGACCGGCAACCTCAAGATCACCATTGAGGCGATGCCGGTGTTCCTCGGCGCGCTGATGCTCGGACCGATCGACGGTATGGTCATCGGCGGCATCGGCACCCTGCTGTATCAGCTGCTGTCCTATGGCGTGACCGCCACGACCGCGCTGTGGATCGCGCCGTATGTGCTGCTCGGCCTGTGCGTGGGCGCGGTGTCCGCGCGGCACGGGTACGCCTGCACCAAGCGCCAGCTTGTGCTGCTGGTCGTGCTGGGGGAGCTGGGCATCACGGCGCTCAACACCGGCTCGCTGTATGTCGACAGTCTCATCTACGGGTATTATTCGCCCGTGTTCGTCTTCGGCACGCTGCCGCTGCGTCTGGGCATCTGCGCGGCGAAGGCGGTCGTGTTTTCGCTGCTGCTGCCGTCGCTGCTGCCGCTCGTGCGCCGCGCGGTGCAGCCGCACGCCAATTGACCGAACAGGAAAACGTCAAAGCCGCCGCTCGATATGAGCGGCGGTTTTTGCGTGCAGGACGCGGTACGCGGCGGCATGCAAAAAGCAGTCCGGCAGGTATCTGCCGGACTGCTCCATCCGATTGGGGCGCTGCGCCCCGGTTCTCCCCCCTGCTGCACAAACGATCTACGCAGCAGCATTGGCACATGGCCGGTGAGCCGGCGCCGGGCATCCAATCCGGCGCCGGATGATAACAATGCTCAGTCGAACTTCGGCTGCTCGAGATAGTCGGTGTAATCGCGCAGGAACTTCTTTTCCTCCGGCTTGAGATCCAGGCCGATCGTGCCGCCCGGATTCATATTGTAGTCGGGGTCAAAGTAGTCCTTGAGCACGCGGAACACGCCGTACTCCTTCTCGCCGATGTAGCCCTCGAGCCAGGGCGCGAACATCTTGCCGATGCCGTGGTGGTGGCTCACGGCCGCGCCGGAGCGCTGGATCGCGTCAAGGATCGTGGTGTGGTAGGCCTTGAAGGCGTCCTCATCCTGCATACGGGTGAGGAAGATGAAGTACAGGTTCGCGCCCTGCGGATAGCAGTGCGACATATGCGTCGTGACGACGGTGTTCGGCAGCGCGTGGCAGATCTTGCGCACGTCGGCGTGCACCTGCTCCATGTTCGACCAGTTGACCGTGCACTCGAGCGTGTCGGTCGTGACGCCGAAGTCCATGAGCGTGTCGCGCAGGTAGGGGTCGTTGAAGCGGCCCTTTTCCCAGCTGCGGGTGACGTAGCCGGTCAGCGGCATGCCGCCGTGCTTGCGCGCGATTCTGGCGATGTTGCGCGCGACGTTGCGGCTGTAGCCCTTCTCGCCGTCGGTAAAGCCGAGGAAGAGGCAGCGCTCCATGTCCTTGTAGCCGAACGCGTCGAGCAGCGGCTGCAGCGGCGTCTCGTCGACGTTGTAGAGCTTGAGCATGAGGTTGGTCTCCTCCGGGTCGGACAGACGGAACACGGACGAGTAGCCGCACTCGCACTGCATCATCTCGCGGGCGGCCTTCATGGCGATGTCCCACGTCTTAAAGATGTAGGAAAAGCGCTTGCGGTTTTCCGGCATCCAGCGGAAGATGCGCAGCGTGACCTCGGTCAGCACGCCGAACGTGCCCTCGGAGCCCATCATGATCTGGTTCAGGTTCGGACCGGTAGCCTCGCGGGAGTAGTGGCTGGTCTGGATGACGCCGATGGGCGTGGCGTACTTCTGGCTGAGCACGATGTCGGCGATGGTGCCGTAGTACGTGCTGTTCTGGCCGGCACCGCGCGTGACCGTCCAGCCGCCGACGCTCGAATACTCGAACGACTGCGGGAAGTGGCCGCAGGTGTACTGACGCTTCGCACCGAAGAGCTCAGGCGCGTTCTGCAGCGTCTTTTCCAGATCGGGGCCGGACATGCCGGCCTGCACGGTGATGGTCTGGTCGATCTCGTTGAAGCTGATGACCTTGTTGAAGTTGCGGCGCATATCCAGCGAGATGCCGCCCTTGACCGGCTCGACGCCGCGGGTGACGCTGCTGCCGCCGCCGTAGACGTACAGCGGGATGTGGTGCTCGGTGGAGTAGGCGACGATCTGCTCGACCTGCTCGCTCGTCTCGGGGTAGAGCACGACGTCGGGTACGCTGTCGATGCGCTTGTGGCGCAGACGCAGCAGGTCGTAGGCCGTGGCGCCGTAGGCCACGCTCAGACGGTCGTAGTCCGCGGTGGAGACGTTCTGCTCACCGACGATCGCCTTGAGCGCGTCGATGTGCTCGGGCGCAAGCTGCACCGGGTGATCGGGCAGCTCCACGGGGTCAAAGCCGGTGTCGTCGGAATACGCCTTGAAGTCGTCGTCCGTCATCTGGAATTTCTCTTTCATGAGCGTATAGAGCGACTCCTTCGGGTATTTGAAGAAGTTCGGGTCGCCCCAGCGGAAGATGGAGCGGTAGCTGTTTTCGGGGGCGGGGGTGAGCAGCCATTTCGGCTCGAATCCTTTGTACGGTTTGTTGCTCATTGTACAATCCTCCTCTTGACTTGGATCAGTTTCTGATAGATCGGGCGCAGGCGCGGATAGATCTTGCGGTAGGCCTGCTCGTAGATTTCGTTGTAGATCTCGTGGTTCCTTTCGTTGGGACGGAAGGTGTCCTTCACGTGGACCATGGCCTTGGCCGCCTCGTCAAAGTCGGCGAACACGCCCTTGGCCACGAACGCGACCATGGACGAGCCGATGGAGCACGCCTCGTGCGTCTGTGAGCGCACGACCGGCAGACCGAACACATCCGCCGCGATCTGGCAGACCACGTTGCTCTTCGCGCCGCCGCCGCCGATGCGGATCTCATGAATGGTCAGACCCGAGCGGTCCTCCATGATGCGCAGCGCCATGTAAAGCTCGAGGCACAGGCCCTCGATGATGGCGCGGTAGAAGTGGTAGCGCGTGTGGTAATCGGAAAAGCCGATGACCGCGCCGAGCGAATCCGGATGCAGGATGCCGGCCGTCCAGTACGGCTGCAGGAGCAGACCGTCGCTGCCGGCGGGCAGGTCGCGGATGCGCTGGTCGAGCAGAGCCTCGGGCGCCATGCCCATTTCCTTGGCGTCGATGGCGTCGGCTGTGCCGAATTCCTTGACGAACCACGACAGCAGCCACAGACCGCGGTAGATCTCGATCTCGGGGTTGTAGTGGTCGTTGAGTACGCCGGGGTAGGCGGGCAGAAACTGCTGCGGCTCGACGTACTGCGTCGTGCTGAACTGGATGGTGGCCGTCGTGCCGAGCGAGATGGACGCCTTGTCGGAGTTGATCACGGCGAGGCCAAGCGTCTCGCAGCCCTTGTCCGAGCCGGTCGAGATGAGCGGCAGGCCGGCGGGGATGCCGGTCAGGGCGCAGACCTGTTCGGTGATCGTGCCGATGACCGTGCCGGACGGCACGAGGTCGCACAGCTTTTCGTTCGGCACGTCGCAGAAGCAGCGCGTGAGGCTGCCGGGCTTCATCCAGCGGCGGTTTTTGTAATCGAACGGGATGTGTCCGATCTGGTTCGAGGCCGAGTCGATGAGATTGCCCGTGAGCTTGTAGTTGAGGTAGGTGGGCAGCATGACGTACTTGGCGGTCCTGGCCCAGATCTCCGGCTCGTGGCGCATGATCCAGTTGCCGGCGGAGGCGGCGTAGACCACCTTCGCCGTCGGCTCCATACCGGCGACCTTGAAGACCATCATGTTCTTGGCAGGCATGGCGCCGTTCGGATCGACGGAGCGCTTATCCAGCCAGAGGATGATGTCGCGCAGGGGGTTGTTGTTCTCATCCAGACACACAACGGTGTCGCGGATGACGGTGATCGTCATGGCGATCACGTCCGGCAGCAGGGCATTGCTGCGCGCACACAGCTCGCGGCAGCATTCGCACAGGCAGTCGAAGTAGAAATCCGGCTTCTGCTCCGCCCAGCCTGGCTCTTTGGAAAAGTACGGCTCGGCGTATTTTTTCTGGACGACGTCCACGGTCCGGCCGTCCGGATCCACGAGCAGGGCGCGCGCGCTCTGTGTGCCGATGTCGCAGGTCAGCACCAGCGGTTTGCTCAAGTTGATTCCCTCCTATGATATAGTTTGCTCTCTCCTATACTGTAAGCGATTTTCGCTCCGATTTCAATCGGGTCTGTGCTTGAGCAGGCTGCTCGTGGCGATGACGTCCACGCCGAGGCCGAGCACATCGGGGATGACCACGTCGCCGCGGCCGATGCGTTCGGTCACGGTCACGGTGCGGATCGCGTCCATGACGTCGAAGATGCGGTCCTTCGGGATGTCCGCCGAAACGCGCACCGGCAGCACCGGCGCGTCGGCAAAGGCGGTGCGCACGGTCGAGCAGATGGTGCGCTTGGGCGCGGTCATCTCCGAGACGGCAAACTCCCTGCCGCGGGGGCAGGTGTTGCCGGTCACGGACCAGCCGTCGCCGTCGCGTTCGATTTTCAAGGTGCAGCCGCGCGGGCAGCCGATACAGGTGAGTTCTTTCATGCCTTTGCCACCTCGATCTCAAAGTGGACATCGCCGGCGCCGGCGATGCCGAGCTTGTCAAAGTCCAGCGTGAGCTGCTGCATCTCGGGCGGCCGCAGGAAGGGATAGCGCCGCGACCAGACCTCGCTGCCGTCTATGGTCAGCACCACGCGGCAGGGGCCGAGCACCTCCGCGCTGCGGAAATACAGCGTGACGGCGCTGTTGTCCTGCGTGCGGTCGAGCCGCTGCGGGACAAGGTAGCCGAAGTCGTTCGAGATCGTGACGGCGACCTCGTCGCGCGTGTGTGCGGCAAAGTGCGCGGCGCTCTTTCCGGCCAGCTCGCCGGAGGCGGACACATAGTCCACAAGGTCGTTGACGTGCAGCGCGTTGCCGCACGAGAAGATGCCGGGCACCTCGGTCATGAGCTGCCCGTCGCAGACGGGGCCGCGGGTGTGCCCGTCGAGCGGGACGCCGAGCGACTCTGCCAGCTCGTTTTCCGGGATGAGGCCGACGGACACGATGAGCGCGTCGCAGTCGATGCGCTGCTCCGTGCCGGCGATGGGGCGCATATGCGCGTCCACCTCTGCGACCTCCACGCCCGTGAGCCGGTCGGCGCCGAACACGCGCGTGACCGTGTGGCTCAGGTGCAGCGGGATGTCATAGTCGTGCAGGCACTGGTGGATGTTGCGCGTCAGACCCGAGGGGGTGGGCTTGGCCTCGTACACGCCGAGCACCTCCGCGCCCTCAAGCGTCAGGCGGCGCGCCATGATGAGCCCGATGTCGCCGCTGCCGAGGATGACGCAGCGGCGGGTCGGCAGCTCGCCGAGCAGATTCGTGAAGTTCTGCGCGGTGCCGGCCGTGAACACGCCCGCCGGGCGCGTGCCGTGGATAAAGACCTGCTTTGCCGTGCGCTCGCGGCAGCCGGTGGCCAGCACGAGCGTGCGCGTCTCGTCGCGGGCGACGCCGTCGCGGCTGACGGTGCAGACCGCAAAGCTGCCGGACGTTTTCTCCACGCGCGTGACGAAGGTCTGCGTGCGCGCCTCGATCTGCAGCTGCTCGAGCCGGTCGATGAAGCGCTCGACATATTCCGGCCCTGCCAGCCGCTCGCCGAAGCGCGCAAGGCCGAAGCCGTCATGAATGCACTGCTTGAGCATGCCGCCCAGACGCACCTCGCGCTCGATGAGCAGCACGTGCGCGCCGTTTTCGTGCGCGGAGATGGCGGCTGCGAGCCCGCCCGGGCCGCCGCCGATGACGATGACGTCATACATCATGCCTGCACCTCCCCGGATTTCGTCGGGCCGAATGTGATGGGCGCGTCGGCCGAGGACTTGCGCACCTCGCTGAGCGGCACGCCGAGGAATTCGGCGATGATGCGCACCACCTGCGGCGAGCAGAACCCGCCCTGACAGCGTCCCATGCCGGGACGCACGCGCTTTTTCACGCCGTCGACCGTCGGCACGCACACATTCGAGCGCAGCGCGTCAAGGATCTCGCCGCGGCTGATCTCCTCGCAGCGGCAGACGATGACGCCGTAGTCGGGATTTTTCGCAATGCAGGCCGCGCGCGTCTCGTCGTCCATCTCACGCAGCACGGGGATGCCCGGCCGGTGGGGGTCGAAGTCGGGATTTGCGGCCACGGGACGGTCGTGCGCGAGGATGCCGGCCGCCATGTCCGCCACATCCACCGCGACGGCGGGCGCCGTCGTCAGGCCGGGGGACTGGATGCCCGCGACGTGGATGAGGTTGTGCGTGCGGCGGCCGCGCTCGATGATGAAGTCCTCCTCGAACGTGGGGGCGCGCACGCCGGTGAAATAGGTGATGATGTCGCGCTCGGTCAGCGCGGGCATCGTGATCTTCTGCTTTTCGAACACGTGCGCGATGCTCTCGGGACAGGTCGCGGTGTTCTCCTTTTCATAGGTCTCCACCGCGTCGGGGCCGATGAGCAGGTTGTCGTGCACGGTGTGCAGGATGCCGCCGCCCTTCGAGTGCGTTTTGGAGACGGTGTCGGTGCCCTTGACGGACGCGATCGAGTGCATGAACGCACCGGCCTTGCGGTCGAGGATGCTGTTCGTGCCGCGGCGGGGGTGGATGGAGAAGAAGCGGTCACCGGCCATGCGCGCCACCTCCTCGGCGAACACGCCGGCCGCGTTGATGACGAGCGCGGGGTGCAGCGTGCCGCGGTTGGTGTGCACGGCGGTGATCCTTCCGTCCGCGACGTCCATGCCCAGCGCGGCTGTGTTGAGCGCGATGCGCGCGCCGTTTTGCACGGCGTTTTCCGCGTAGGCGATCGTCAGCCCGTAGGGGCAGACGCAGCCGGAGTCCGGGTTCGAGATGGCGAAGCGGGTCTTTTCATTGAAGTTCGGCTCGCGCCTGAGCAGCTCCTTGCCGGAGATGAGGCGGGTGTCCGCGATGCCGTCGTGATATTTGCGCCACATGCAGTAGCACCACACGGCCGGGCGCAGCCAGCCGTGCTGGAAGCAGACGTACTGTCCCACGCGGGAAAACGGCACGTCGAGCTCCTTGCAGACCTGGTCGAACATGGCGTTGCCGCGCCGGATGTACCTGTGCTTGACGCTGCCGCGGCCGAGGTCGATGCCCGGGTGCACCTCGCCGTCGTTGCGCCCCGAGGCGCCGAGCGCGAGGTCGCACTCCTTGTCGACGACCAGGATGTCGAGCTTCCGGCGCGCAAGCTCGCGCGCGATCGACACGCCCGAGATGCCGCCGCCGATGATGAGCACGTCGGGCGTCTGCCCGTCGAGCGCATGGTCGCGCAGCGCGGGAATGCGCATGGGTGCGTCCTCGCCGCCGGTAAACGTGATGTCGTTGACGACATGGCACGTGGAATACTTCGTTGCGGCCATCTGGCCGGCGCGCACAACGTCGTCCCAGCGGTCCAGCGTGCCGCGCAGGACGATGCAGTTGTCCTCCAGCGCCGCCGTGACCCTGCCGCCGAAGGCCTGATTCAGTTTCCGGTTCAAAACGGACATCCGCATAACAGAGGTGCCTCCCAACAGGTAAGTCGGTCGGCTGACCGACTGAATACGTTAAATATACCCTTTTTCCGGCGCAAAGTCAAGAACCGGCTCTGCGGCAAATCTGCCGAAATTTTTTTGTCATACTGGACAAAACGACCAAAATCGCGTACAATCAAATTTGCATGATTCCACAAAAGCAGAAAAGAGGAACACAACATGGCCGCTCCGCGCAACGACAATGTCAAAGAAAAGATCCTCGACGCCGCGACCGGCCTGCTCAATACGCAGACGTTTGCCGACATTTCGCTGGCCGAGATCGCGGCGGCGGCGGGCGTGTCCAAGGGGACGCTGTACTACTATTATAAAAACAAGACGGATATCCTCTTCGGCATCACCAACCGGTATCTCGACCGGCAGTGGGACGATCTGATCGCATGGACGGAGAACAAGGACAAGGACACGTCCGTGCACCGTCTGGTCAAGTACGTGGTCGAGCGCAACACCGCCTCCGCCGGGATGCGCCTGCACCTGATCCACGCCGCCATGCTCGGCGACGAGGCGCTGCGCGCCAGGCTTGTCGAGCGCTACGCCGCCTTCGAGCGGCTTATCGCCGAGAAGATCGCCGAGCGCACCGATGTCGTCTCCGCCGATTACCTGACGCAGCTGATCCTGCTCGCGTCCGACGGGATGATCGTGCAGGAGGCGCTGCGCAACGACAACTTTGACGCGGCCGCCTTCGTGCGCCAGAGTGAGGCATATCTGCGCGTGCTGCGCCCCGCAGAGCGTGACGGGTGACAGTGGGCAAAAATTGTATCGAAAGTCACCCTCTTGTCCGGATTTGTGAAAGAATTGGCGTGTAGCGGTTGACACCGCATGGAACACATGGTAGTATTTTTGTAATAACCGTGGGGTGGAGCGGTTATCCTGTTTTGTCGGCGGCAGCGTGTGCCGCAACCGCTTTTTTGTATGTCGAAGGCAGCGGGATGCGTCCGCATTCCGTCGTCTTTTTACATAGCTGCAATGGGAATTATTTTGAAAGAAGGGACAATATGAAAGACCTGAAACATCTGATTTTCTTCGAAAATCTCCTGCAGGATGCGCAGAACGAGCTTGTCACGCAGGCGGTCAACGACGGGAAAATCGCCCTCGGGTACAACTGCTATTACATCCCCGAGGTTCTGCTCAACCTGCCGGGCTGCTTCTCGAGCCGCCTGCGCGCGCCGCGCTGCGAGTCCACCGACGTTGCGACCTACTACATGACCAGCCGTGTCTGCCCGTATGTCCGCTCCATTCTCGAGCGTGCCATTGAGGGCGGCTACAACTACCTCAATGCGCTCTTCGGCGCAGAGTGCTGCGCGTCCATGGAGCGTATGGAAGAGCACTTCTTCCTCATCAATCCCGTGAAGAACGACCGCTTCTTCGTCACGCAGATCGATCCCCCGCTCAAGGGCGACAAGACCAGCTATGACTACTACAAGGGTCAGCTCAAGCTCAAGGTCGTCGACCAGCTCGCCGAGCGCTACGGTGTGGACACCTCTGATGCCGCCATGCGCGCGACCATCGAGAAGTTCAACGAGCTGTGCGATGTCATCACCGAGATCGGCAACTACCGCAAGCTGCCCAACCCGCCCATTACCGGCTATGAGTTCCATGTCATCCAGCTCGTGAGCCAGGTCTGCCCGCATGACCTGATCCTCCCCTACCTGAAGGAGACGCTTGCCGAGATCAAAAAGCGCAAGCCCGAGCCGGAGTTCCCGTTCCGTGCGCGCGTCGTGGTCGTCGGCTCCGAGATCGACGATCCCGAGTTCACGAAGCTCCTCGAGACCTGCGGCGCGATGGTCGTGGCCGACCGTTACTGCTTCGGCAGCTTCCCGAGCCGCGAGCGCATCGAGATCCGCGACGGCGAGAGCGCGTTCGACGCCATCGTCCGCCACTACCTGTACTGGAACCAGTGCGCCCGCTTCATGGAGGGCGCGAAGATCGACCAGCGCCATGCCGAGGCCAAGCGCCTTGTCGACGAGTTCCATGCCGACGGCGTGATCTACGAGAACATGAAGTTCTGCGAGTTCTGGAGCTATGAGAAGGTGCTCGCCTCCCATGTCCTGAGCGAGGAGATGGGCGTGCCGTGCTGCACGATCGAGAAGGAATACGCGCTCGGCTCCGTCGGCCAGCTCCGTACCCGTTTCCAGGCCTTCGTTGAGAGTCTGGAAATCAAGAAAATCAATTCTTGAACAGGAGGGGAATGAAAACTATGAATTGCCCTGTTACGAAACTTATTGATTCCAAGATGCAGAGATTCGACCCCCTCTGGCAGGCTCAGAACGGTGTCGGCGGTCTCCGCAGCCGTTACTATGACAAGACCGGCGTCGCCAAGTACCGTGAGTGGCGCGGTCTGCACGACACCATGGTCGACTACCGTGCATGGCTCAAAAACGTCATGTCCATGGCTGCCATGGTCGCCTCCGCTCCGATCCCGTGCCTGAAGGGCTTCTGGGAATACCGCTGGATGGGCTCCTTCCTCGGCACGTTCATGTTCATCGACCGCCTGTTCGAGGGCTATCGCGGCTACGAGCTCGTGACCGCGCACATGAATATGCACGCCATCGTGCAGAGCCTGACCAAGAAGATCGCCCTTGTGCTGTCTCACGACCTGCGCATCGGCGGCAAGGACAGCGATAAGATCCTCCCCTTTGACGAGGTTCTGCCGCCGCTGTTCCTGACCGGCTTCAAGGATCTGATCCCCGTCCCGCTGCAGACGCTGCCGGAGTTCATCATCTGCGACGTTGACCAGCACCTCAACCCGTACTACATCGACGTGGCCGAGTCCTTCGGTCTGCCGGCGGATGTCTGCTCCCGCTGCGCGGCGGAGACCGGCGTCGCGCTCGACGATGCGTTCCCGCTCTTCGGCAAGGCCATGATCTCCACGAACATGCCCTGCAACGCCTCCGAGGCGACCTCCATGTTCCAGCGCCGCCGCATCGGCCTGCCTGACTTCCAGGCGACCATGGCGATGATCCACAACGAGCCCGCTGCCCACCCGTACTCCGCGCAGGTCCTGCAGGACTGCATCGACTTCATCGAGAAGGAATACGGCGTTGAGTACGACTGGAACGCCCTGTTCAAGCGCGCCAAGCACATGAACGAGCAGAACCGTCTCGAGCTCGAGAAGTGGGATTACTTCAAGACCCCCTACTGCCCGATGACCGGCATCAACGAGACCCTGTACCGTCTGTACGCATGGGCCTCCGTCAACGGCCAGGAGGACTACTTCACCAAGAACGACCGCAAGGTCATGAAGATCCTGCGCAAGTGCTACAAGAATAAGTACGTCCCCTACGGTGGCACCACGCGTCACCGCGCGTTCCTGTGGGGACCGTCCGCCGTGTACTACACCGACTTCCCGACCTGGACGCAGAACTGCTGGGGCATCAACATCGTCCTGAACATGGACTCCACCATGGGTCACAACATGATCAATACGACCGACCCCGAGCAGGCGCTTCAGGATCTGGCGCTGTTCAGCGAAAAGGGCACGATGCGCCACATGGCCGTCGGCGGCTGGGACAACGTCAACTCCGTCTGGGAGTGGGCCAAGAACTTCAACTGCGACATGGTGCTCATGAACGACAACATCGCCTGCAAGGGCATGCTCGGCGTGCACGCCATGATGGAGGAGCAGGCGCGCGACCTCGGCTTCCACTTCATCTTCATCGAGCACGACCTCGAGGACTGCCGCACTGTTCCCCGTCAGGATATGCGCAACTGCGTCAACCAGTACATGGCCGTCGTCCTGAATGAGAAGCCGCTCGACCCGACGCTCGTTGAGTTCGACGACTCCGCGGCGTACTAAGAAAGGCAGGTACCGACTATGAATATGAAACTCGCTGCAAAAATCATGGGCAAGGTCGGCCTTGTCGGCTTTATCGGCTTCGTTGCGACCTTCACGATCTATATGTTCAATCTGGAAAACAAGCTCATCTACTATGTGCTGCGTCCCTTCCTGACCAAGCACTATGATTCTCAGGTGCGCGATAAGCGCATCGTCTGAGGATTCCGCAGAGCAACCCACAAATCAGCAAACCCCGCTGCTTCGGCAGCGGGGTTTTGTGACAGTCAAAAAAGTATTACTTTTTTGACAAAGGGGTTTGCGGCCTGACTGCATCGCACGCGCCGTCCGCCGTTGGCGGACGGCGCGCACGTTTGCAGGCCGAGCGGTATTTTCTTCGCCGCACATGTCGCCGAAGAAAATAATTGGGTCTTTTTGCGCCTGCGGGCGCAAACTCTACGAGGTTTTGTGCCGTTATGGGGCTTTGTGATGCTTGAACCATACCGCAGGGCGCGAAAAAGCCCGCGTGCAGTGCACGCGGGCTGATTTCGCAGGAACGCAGATCCGATCTTACTTGATGCCGTACTTCTTGTTGAACTTATCAACGCGGCCGCTGGTGTCAACGAGCTTCTGCTTGCCGGTGTAGAACGGGTGGCACTTGGAGCAGATCTCGATGGAGATGTTCTGCTTCGTGGAGCGGGTCTCATACACGGCGCCGCAGGCGCAGCGGATCGTGGTCGGCTGGTAATTCGGATGGATACCGTCTTTCATAGTCATTCACCTCATAATAAGCTGTCTTGAGCACGGGCTGGTCCATGGTTACAAGACGCAGACTGAATTGTAGCATGCCGGTGACAAAAAAGCAAGCGTTTTTGCGCTTTTTTATGCGTCCGTCTCCGGAACGTCGGCGCTGCAGCCGCAGTGCAGGAAATACAGCGTCCTCCGGCAGACCGGCCGGCCGGTGATGCGCGCCATCGCCCCGGCATACGCGCGCAGCTGTGCGGCATAGTACGCCGTGCGCTCCGGCACAGCATCGGGGTGGATGCGGTCGGTCTTGTAGTCCACGATGACAAGGCCGTCCTCTGTTTCGAACCACGCGTCCACCACGCCCTGCAGCAGCACCTGCTCCTCACCCGCGCCGGGGAAGAAGGTCTCTGCCGGACACAGGAGCGAGAAGCGGAATTCCCGCCGCAGTGTGCCCGCGGCCTCCGCCGCCGCGAGCGCCGCGCCGAGCGGTGTGCGCATCAGCTGCAGGAGCGAGGCCGTGTTTACCGCCTGCGCTTCGCGCGCCGTCAGCTGTCCGCGCGCGGCGAGGGCCTGCACCTGCGCGGCGATGCCCTCGGGTGTGCGCGCGTCGGCAAAGCGCAGATATTGCAGCGTGCGGTGCGTGGCCGTGCCGCGCTCGGCCGCGGTGAGCCTGCGCTCACGCGCCGAGAAATCCGGCCGGCGAAAGACCTGCGTGCGCGGCGCGCCCTTGAGCAGCGGCGTACCGGCGTCCTCGGGCGGCGCGGTCTCCGGCTCGAGGCGCTTGAGCTCTGTCGCCGTCACCTTGGACGGCAGCCCGGTCGCCCGCTCGTGCGCATAGCGGAACGAGAGCGTGCGCGCAAGCTGTGCCAGCAGGGCGGGATCCGGCTCCGGCGGCGTGGGTTCGGCCTCTGTCTCCGTGCTTCCGGCCGCGGCGTCCGCCTGCAGACGGACGTAGTTCCGGCGCAGGAAGCGCTCGTCCCGGTCGAGCAGTGCGCTCTGCAGCAGCCAGAGAAACGGGCTGCCCATGCCGCGCAGCACCTCCGGCGCGAGCGGCGCGGCGGCTGTCGCGGCCAGCGTGCTGACGGTCTTATCGATGTCGCGCGTCGTGCCCGTGATGATCATGCGCTCCTTCGCGCGCGTCATGGCCACGTACAGCAGGCGCATCTCCTCCGAGAGCGTCTCGGTCAACAGCTGCGCTGCGATGGCCTGCCGCGCGACCGTCGGATACTCCACGCCGTTTGCCTGATCCGTGCACTTCGGCCCGAGACCGAGCACCGGATGCACGAGCACGCTCTCGCGTGCGTCGGATTTGTTGAACAGGCGCGCCGTGTCGCACAAAAACACGAACGGGAACTCCAGCCCCTTGGATTTGTGGATGCTCAGGATGCGCACGCTGCGGCTCTCCTCGGCGGGGACGGCGGGCGCCTCGCCCTCGTCCTCCTGCCGCTGCATCCAGAGCAGGAAGCGGTGCAGTCCGCGCGCGCCGGTGCTCTCAAACTGCTGCGCGAGATCGAGCAGCAGCAGCACGTTGCGCCGCCGCAGCTCGCCGTCCGGCATTGCGCTCGTGAGCGCCATGATCGCGCACTCGTCGACGATGTGCCACAGGAATTCTCCCAGCGGCAGCTCGATCGACAGCGCACGGCAGCGCGCGAGCAGGTCGAGAAAGTCCCGGCAGTCGCCGCGCGTCTCGGCGGCGAGCGTGACGGCGGTGTAAAAGTCATGCTCACGGTCGCACGTGCGCACGGCGGCCAGATCGTCCGCCGTCAGGCCGAACAGCGGCGAGCGCAGCACCGCGATCAGCGGCACGTCCTGATGCGGGTTGTCGATCACCGCCAGCAGCGAGCGCAGCACCGACACCTCCTCGGAGGTGTAAAAGCCGCCGCTCGTTTCTGCCGACACGGGGATGCCCTGCGCCGTGAGCGCCGCGCGGTATACCGGACCGATGCTGTTGGCGCTGCGCAGCAGAATGGCCACATCGCCGTAGTGCGCAGGGCGCGCAGCGCCGTTTTCCCACACGGATGCGCCGCCGTCGATGAGCGCCCGGATGCGCTGTGCGACATAGTCCGCCTCCAGCGCGGACTTTTCCGGCGTCGGCGCGTCGTCGTCCGCGTCCGGCAGCTCGAGCACGGCGAGCTCCGGCCGCTCGCCGTCGTCGGGATAGCTCGCTCCGGCGCGCAGGCGCGCCGCGTCGTCATAGTCGAGCTCGCCGAGCGCGCGCGACATGATGTTGGAAAAGACGTGGTTCGCGCCGGCCAGCACCGCACGCCGCGAACGGAAATTCTCCCGCAGGAGGATGCGCCGCGGCTGACCGGGCGCGGCCTCGCGGAAATCTGCAAAGCGCGCGTATTTGTCGAGGAAGATCGTCGGATCGGCGAGACGGAAGCGGTAGATCGACTGCTTGACGTCGCCGACGAAAAAGAGGTTATTGCCGCCGCGCGACACGGCGCGGAAGATGAGATCCTGCACCTCCGACACGTCCTGATATTCGTCGACCATGATCTCCGTGTAGCGCCCCGAGAGCTGGCGCGCAAGCTCCGTCGGCGCGCCGTCCTCGTCCGTGAGCAGCTGCGCCGTCATGTGCTCGAGATCGGAGAAGTCCACGAGGCTGCGCCGCCGCTTTTCGGCGGCATAGGCCGCGCCGAAGTCGAGCGTCAGCGCCAGCAGCGCCTGCATGGCGGGCGCGGTCGCGTGCAGATCGGCCAACGCCTGTGCCGAGTCCGTGGTCATCTGCTTTTGCAGCGTCTGCACGGCTTTTTTCGCCGCGTCACGCTGCGCCTTGACGTGCTCGCGCGTGTCCGGGTCGGGCACGTTGCGCGCGATGCCGAGACGCGGGAACGGCACGCTCTGCAGCGCCGCGATCGCCTCGTCCCAGCTCCGGTCACAGGCATCCGCGAGCGTGTGCAGACCGTCGACCGTGGCCGAGATGCTGCCGCCGTAGATGCCCATGAGCCATTCCATACCCGCGTCCGCCATGACTTCGAGCTGCGCCTCAAGTACGCCGCACCAGTGCGCCGCGCTCTCATGCACGCGCGCCAGCAGCGCCTGACCCCACGGGGTGCTGCCGACGTCGGTCACGCCGTTGAGCGCGAGCAGCTCTACCTGCCGCTGCGCCCACAGCTCGGGGCGCGCGTGGCACTGCATCTTGTCGTAGAGCGAGAGCACGAGCGCGCTCAGGCGCGCGTCGTCGCGCCCGCCGCCGACGGTGTCGGCCAGCAGCCGAAAGCCGGCGTCGGCATCCATGCGGGCATAGGCGCGCTCGAGCGTGTGCTCCAGCGCCGTTGTGCGCAGGGCGACGCAGCGCTCGGTATCGGCGATCTGAAAGTCCGGCGCGAGCGCGAGCGCGGCGCAGTTGGCGCGCAGGAAGTCGGCGCAGAAGCTGTGGATCGTGCCGATCTCGGCGTGGGCGCACAGCGCGACCTGCCGCCGCAGGCTGCGGTTTTCGGGGTCGGAGGCAATGCGCGCATAGATCCCGTCGAGGATGCGGCTGCGCAGCTCGGCCGCGGCCGCGCGCGTGTAGGTGATGACGAGGAAGCGGTCGATGTCGACCGGATCTTCCGCGTCCGTGAGGTAGGCCATGAGCCGCTCGGTGAGCACGCGGGTCTTGCCGCTGCCCGCCGCCGCAGACACGAGCACGGTGCTGCCGCGTGTGTCGATTGCAGCGCGCTGTTCGGGTGTGAAGTTCAGTTCAGCCATGCATCTCGCCTCCTTTCAGGCTGCTCCAGATCTTGTCGGCGGGGAGCTTTGTCAGCACGCGGTGGCAGTCGCCGTCCGCGCCGGGCGTAAAGTGGCAGACGCTCAGATAGTCGCAGTGCGTGCAGGCGGTGTCCTGCCCGGAGCGGAAATAGGGATCCGCCGTGATGCTGCCGCCGCGCAGCTCATGCGCCAGATCGAGCAGCGTCGTCTCAATGTGCCGTGCAAGCAGACCGAGCTGCTCCGCGCTGGCAAGGGCGTCCGCCCTGCGCCGGGACGAGAGGGGCAGGTACTGCGGCGTGTCACTGTGCTCCATCGCGTGCAGCACGGCGTCGTCGTCGAGCAGCAGACCGGAGCGGCGCACGGCGCCGGCGCGCTCTCTGGCCGCCTCCTCCGGCGAGAGCCGGCGGTCGGCCGGGATGAGCACATCGCGCGCCGGGACATAGAGCACGCCGGCCGGCACGATCTCATGGCCGTAGCGCTCCTGCCCCGAGCGCTCGAGCGCGAACAGGTACAGCAGCATCTGCAGCCCCATGCCGTACCACACGTCCGAGAGCGAGAACGCCTTGCGTCCGGTCTTGTAGTCGACCACGCGCAGGTAGAGCTTGCCGTCGTGCAGCCAGCCGTCCACGCGGTCGGCCACGCCGCTCATGTTGAGCGTCACCTCGCCGTCCGAGAGCGTGATCGGCGCGATCTGCTCGGGGTCGGCGAAGTTGAGCTCGAAATCGAGCGGCACGAAATCGCCCGCGCGCAGCTCGTGCGCCATGTCGGCCACCACCTGCCGCACCTGCCTGCACAGGCGGCGGAAGAGGTAGACGAAGCGTGCGGATTTTTCCTGAAAATCGTTGAGCTCGTCGTGGATGTAGCGCTGCGTCCAATGGTCGGTGAAGCGCCCGAGCTCCTCGTCGGTCACGACGGCGAAGCCGCCGGCGGCCGTCGCGTCCTGCGCCGTGTGCTGCAGGACATAGTGGAAGAACGTGCCGATCTCCGGCGGGCTGAACGCCGCCGGGCGGCGGGGCTTGGCCTTGAGCCCGTATTGCAGGAAATAGGCATAGCGGCAGGCACTGAAGCGCTCGGCCTTCGACGCCGAGAGGTACAGCCGCTGGCCGTAGAGCGCGCGCACGCGCTCGGGCGAGAGCCGGCCGCGTGCGGTGTGCGCCGCGCGTGTGAGCGCCGCGAGCGCAGCGGGGTCGTGCTGCCGGAACCATGCGCGCGCAGCGGCAGCTCTGGCGTCCGTCGCGCCGCGCAGCGTGCGCGCGGCCAGCTCCAGCGCCGGTGCGGGGGCGAGCAGCCGCTGCGCATCGGGGTCGACGGGCTGCGGCAGCGTACCGAACAGCTGCCCGATGCGCGTGACGAGGAACGCCGCGCGCGTGGGCGTGCCGCTGCCGTCAAAGAGCGGGTAGGTCACCGTGAGCGTCTCGGACGGGAGCGTCACGCACTGGTAGACAAGGTTGTATTCGCGCCAGAGCGCGTCGTCCGTGCCGCCGCCGATGTCGAGCTCCAGCTCCAGCAGCTCGCGCCGTTCCTCGGGCGAGAACACGCCGTCCGGCTCGCCGGCGCGCGGCAGCCGGTCGTCCGACGCGCCGAGCACGATCAGGTGCCGGATGCCGCGCCGGCGCATCCGGTCAAGGTCGCCGGCGGTCACGCGGTCGAGCGCGACGGGGATCGTGCCGATGTCGTAGCACGAGAGCATACGCAAAAACAGCGTCGCAAACGTGTCGGCGTCCATCTGTGTGTCGCCGAGGATGGCGGCAAACTGCTCGAGCGCGCCGACCGTCAGCTCCCAGAGCTGCGCATATTCGGCCGCGAGCGCGCCGCGCCCATCACGGCGCAGATCCTCGGCGAGCGTGTCGAGCCGCTGCGCCAGATGCAGCCGCTCGAGAAAATCCGCCAGCGCCATGGCCTGCGCCTGTGCGGTGGCGGCGGCGTGGCTCTGCGCGCTGAGCCGCCGCAGCGGGTCTGCTGCCCGCTGCCGCAGATCATTGATCCCCGCAAGGCGGGCGGCGGCCTCGTCCGTGTCCGGTGCGCCGTAGCCGTCGGGGTGCTGCCGCCACGGCTCGGGGCGCGTCCATGCTCCGCCGCGCAGCGACCAGAGCAGGACATAGTTTTCGAGCGTGTCCGTCTCCTCGGGCGTGAGCCCGGCGAGCCCCGTGCGCAGGTAGGCCGAGACGTCCTCGGCGTCCCAGCCGCCGGTCACGATGTCGTAGGCGGAGCGGATGAGCGCCACGAGCGGCTTTTGCAGCAGGTCGGTGCGGCGGGCAAAATAGAGCGGCACGCCGTAGTAGGCACACATACGCTCGAGCGCGGGCGCGTAGTCGGAAAAGCCGCGCGCGGCGATGGCGATGTCGCGCCAGCGGCAGCCGGACTGCACGAGCTGAAGTGCGTGCGCCGCTGCCCACGCGCACTCGGCCGTGAGATCGTCCGCCGTGCGCACGCTGATCGTGTGCGCAGGGTCGTCAAAGTGCGCGGAGGTGTAGGAAAACAGCTGCTGCTCGAGCACGCGCAGCGGCGTGTCGGCGGCACGGGCGGGGCAGGCCTCGGCGGTGCCGGGCACGCCGCAGTCGTCCGCCATGTCCAGCAGCACGCGCGCCGTGTGCCGCGCCGTGCCGAAGATCTCGTTGCCGTCCGTGAGCGCGTCGAGCGTGAGGCAGACCGTCACATCCGCGCCCGCCGTCAGCAGCGCGCGCACGACGGCCAGCTCCTGCCGCGTGTAGTCGGTGAAGCCGTCGAGATAAAACTGCCCCGTGCGTCCGAGTGTGCTCCCGGGGATGCGCTCGGCCAGCCGCGTCAGGCGGTCGGTGGGGTCTGCGTGCCCCTGCGCGGTCACGGCGTCATACGCTGCGAGCACGAGCGCGAGATCGCGCAGCTTGTCGCCCAGATAGCCGGGGCAGCGCGCGGCGGTCTGCTCGAGCGCATCGGGCGTGACGCACGCGGTCTTGAGCTCGTCGACCGCGCCGAGCAGCGTCTGCTGCATCTGCGCCCGGCGGGCAGCTGCGCCGAACAGCCGCAGCCGCGGCGCGACCTGATCGAGCGCCAGCGCCATGCACAGCAGCCGCCCGCCCTGATCGAGCAGCGGCGCATCGCCCGCGCCGGTCTCCGCCGCGACGCGGCGCGCCAGTCCCGTGAAGCTCAGCACCTCGGCGTACAGGCTCAGGCTGTCGCCGCAGGCGGCGCACAGTGCGCGCTCGGCCTCGTGGCTGTATTGCTCCGGCACGAGCAGCACCTGCCCCGGTGTGCGCGCCGCGACGGCTGCGCGGATGCGCCCCATGAGCAGATCGGTCTTGCCGCTGGCGGCAGGACCATAGAGCAGATGCAGCATAACATTGCCTCCTTGCGGTGTTTTCTAAAGTGTAGCATATTTGGTGTCCCGATAAAAGGACAGTGCCCGGCGGTGCGGCTCACCACACCTGCCAGCGCAGGGCGAACGCGGCGAGATAGCCGAGCGCGGCGAGCGCGCTCAGAGCGGTGAGGGCGATGTTTGCGGCGCGCTTTTGCGCCCACTGTGCCAGCGCCAGCGGCACGGGCAGCAGCACGAGCAGGTAGCGCGGCGCGCTCAGCAGCCATGTCGCGCCGACGGCGACGATGTAATACGCGAGAAACCACGCCGTCTGGCTTGCGCGCAGCCGCGGCGCGGCCTTTGCCAGCAGAATGAGAGCGGAAAAGCACGCGATGAGGTTCGGCAGCCAGAGGCCGAGCGCGTCGCGCCAGTTTCCGCTGCGCAGGTAGCGCAGCAGGTAGTCCGTCTGATATGCGGCGGTGCTGAAAAACAGCCCCGTGCGCTGGTTCCAGTGCTCGCGCTGGTAGATGAGAAACTGAAACGGGTTTCCCGACACGTGCCGGTTGATGCAGCAATACGCCGCGAAGCCCAGCGGCACGAGCAGCAGCCCGGCGGCCTGCCGGACGCTGACACGGCGGCACTGCACGGCGTCGTGCACCAGCTCCCACAGCAGCGGCACGATCAGCAGCAGCCCGAGTGAGCGCGTGAACGCGGCATATGCCCCGCACAGCCCGCCGAGCACGGGTCTGTGCGTGCGCGCGAGATAGAGCGCCGCCGCCGTCAGCAGCAGAAACAGGCTCTCGCTCATGGGTGCGGCGAAGAAAAAGCTGCCCGGTGCGAGCACGAGAAACCGCAGCGCGCGCAGCGCCTGCCGGTGCGGCAGGTCGAGCCGCAGCAGCCGGTAGACCACGTACCCCGCGCCCGCAAAGCACACGGCCGATGTCAGCAGCCCCGCGCAGATGTCCGACGGGACGAGCAGCATCACCGCGCGCACCGCAAGCGGGTAGCCCGGCAGAAACACGAGCTGCACGACGCGGTCGCGCTCGCCGGCGGCGATGTAGCCGTCACGCGCGATGTCGAGGTAGTGGCGGCTGTCGAGGCAGCGCCAGAATTCGAGCGCCTGCGTGAGCGTCTCCGCCCGTCCGGCGAGGGCGCGGACGCCCCATGTGAGCAGCAGCAGCGCAAGGTCGAGCGCGAGCAGCGCGGCAAAAATGCGCGCGGCCATGTGCGCCGGCTCCTGCGCCGGGACGGTGGGCGGCGCTGCCTCCCGCTGCCAGAAGCGCACCCACGCGGGCACGAACCGCAGCCCTGCGGCGGCAAACAGCGCTGCGCTGCACCCGGCGGCGATGCCGCCCGCGGCAGTGAGGTCGGGCGTGTGTACGCACCAGAGGACAAACAGCGCCGCGACTGCGGCGAGTCCCAGCGCATCGAGCGCGGCGACGGCGCGGGTTTTCGGCTGCATGGCGGCACCTCCTGTGTGGATCGGATGATGATAAATTGTAGCACGTGCGGCGGGAAAAGACAACGACGCGGTCATTTCACCGCGCCGTCGTCTTGCTCTGTGTCCTGAAGATGTTTTTCCTCGCAGGCTTGCTGCGCACGGATCAGCACCTCGATCGCCGTTTCCGTTGCGCGAAACAGCATCCGGTACAGCTCCTGATCGTCCGGCATGGACATCACCTCTCAATTCAGAATAGAACAAAATGGTCTAAATGTAAATAGAACAGTTTGTTCTTTCTTATACTGTTTCCGGTGATGCAAAATGGAGCAATATCCACGGCTGCGCGATCTGCGCGAGGACGCCGATCTCACACAGGCGCAGGTCGGACAGGCGCTGCACCTGACGCAGCGGGCATATGCTTATTATGAGAGCGGGCAGCGGATGCTGCCGCCGCAGGTGCTGTGTGCGCTGGCGCGGCTTTACGGCGTGAGCGTGGACTATCTGCTTGGTGAGACGGATGTGCGCACGCGCTACCCGGCGGCGAAAAAGCCGTGAGGGCTGCGGCGCGCCGAGCCGTTTGACGCAAGCGCGCAGGGCATTTTCCGACGCACGCAGAAAACGGGGCTGACCGGTCGGTCAGCCCCGTTTCGTTATGCGGGTGTTTACTCGATCTCGACGACGCCGCCGTCGAGGATGCGCACGGTCTGCCCCGTCTGCACGGCGGCGAGAAATTCGTCGCCGAGGCAGTCGATGACCGGCATGTCGGCGTCTGTCCACACGGACGCAAGGATCGCGCCCGAGGCCGCCAGCGAGTCGATGTGCTTGGAAAAGAGCAGGCACGCCGGCTGCTTTCCGGAGGCGCAGGCGGTGTAGAGCACCATGCCGCCGGTGGTCGAGCCGATGGTCTCCGGCAGGCACAGCGCCTTGCCGAGCATTGGCTTTTTGTACAGGTCGGGGTTGTTCTGGTCGCCGCATTTGACCTGCTTGTCGTGGAACATCAAGGCCATCTGATAGCTGGCGAGCGTGTTGAAGCCGCCGTGCGACACGAGCGCTTGCGCCTCACACGTGCCGGGGCAGATGACGCGGCCCTGAAACTGTTTCATCTTACTTCGCCCCCTTTGTAATCATGGTGATGATCTCGTCCTCGGTGTAGTAGCGCGCGGTCGTGTACGTGCGCAGCTTGTTCGACGAGGTGATGACGGGCATGGCCTTGCTGAGCGGGTTGTTCATGTACATGAGCGGGCAGATGTAGCTGAGCACGACGCCGGTGCTGCGCAGGCGGGCGGCATACTGCGTCTTTTCAAACTCCTCGATGACGGCGGGCGCGGCGGTGAACACCGTCGGGATGCAGACCTTGCTCTGCCCGTGTGCCCGCAGACCCGCCTCGACGCGTTCGGTCGTGTCGATGAGCTGCTGCAGCGTCATGTGCGGGCAGCCCATGAAGCACAGCTTCGGCCTGGCGTTGAGGTTTTTCCACACGCACGGGTAGCTCTCGCGCACGCGCCGCAGCTCCGCATCGTCGATGACGTACACCGGTGCGCCGTCGCGGATGAGCGCCTCGCCCTGCTGCACGGCCTCGGGCGTGAGGTGCTCGATGTGGTACAGGCCGACGGCGCCGTTGGACGCGGTGGCCGCGCCGAAGTCCTTGAGATAGGTGATGGCTTCGTCGTTGATCTCCGTGCCGAGCCACTGGTCAAGCCCCTTGATATACGGCACTTTTTCCATGACCTTCATGCCGATGGCGGAGCCGAGCAGCTGCGGCTCGGGCTTTTTCGTCGTGCGCACCTCAACGATCCAGTCGGCGCGGCGGCCGTCGTCGGTCAGAAAGCCGAAGTACGGCACGCAGCCCGCGATCGAGCCCATGAGCTCGATCATGCCGGAGTTGCGGTTGCAGCGCGCGCCGAGCACGCTGTTGGCGTAGACCACGGCGGACGATTCCGCCCACGAGAGCACCTCGCCCTGCTTGGGCTTGTTGCCCACCTCGTCGAGGTAGCAGGTGCAGGTGTAGTCCTTGTCGCTGAGGATGCCGAGTCTGCGCAGCTGCTGCTCGTAGCGCGCCTGCTGCTTGTACATGAACTTGCGGAACACCAGATCCTGTAGCGGATTCGAGGGGACGTTTTTATCGAGCGGGAGCGGGTCTGCGGTGAACTTCTGGGCGCTGAACGCGCCGGCTTCGATGAGCTGATCGTACAGGTCGTAGACCGGCTTCATGGCGTTGATGCCGAAGCTGATGACCGTGTGGCCGTAGGTGCTCGTGATGGGCACCATTTTTTCCGCGCCGAAGGCATCGCCGTACATGACGAGCGTTTTCATGACCTTGGCCATGACGGCGCCCTTGCTGCCGTCGAGCACGGCCTGCTGTTCGGGTGTCAGTTGCATGAGATCGACCTCCTTATGAACTCACTTGCTGTGAATTTCTTAACAGAAATTATAGACCCATTCGGGCAAAAGCGCAAGGGGATATCGGGACAAGTATGCAAAGCGGCGCAAAAAATCCCCGCCAGCACCCTGCCGCTTAGCGGGTTCTGCACGAGGGGAAATACGCGAAAAAGCGCTTGACGAAAGAACCAAAAGTTGTCATACTGAAATTGGCGCGATTTTTACACTGCCTGTTGAGAAAATATATCACAACGGAGGTACGGATATGAATGAACTTATCAATAAGGACCATTTCCTGCAAATGATGGCCACGACAGAGGTCGCGCCGGCGGCGCTTAAAACCGAATTGAATGTGCAGTCATATGGGAAGCTGCCTCTGTCGCAGCTGGCTGCCTTGGGGGTTGGATTTGAGCCGGTCGTGTCGGCAATCCAGCAGATCACAAATCATGGACAGGCGGTGAGCGGCTACTATAAGGTGACAATTCCAGAGGGAACACATCTCGCAAGTTTTCGAGATGGGAGCGGCTTTTTAGGAACCGCTCTGGGTGACGTGACAAACAGCTTCGACGCACAAGCTCGCCTGAATCCGCTGATTTGCAATCCGACGCTGCTGTTTGCTGCAGCCACACTTATGAGTATGGAGCGGAAGCTGGATGCAATACAGGAGACGCAGCGAGAAATGATGGATTTCTTGCTGCAAAAAGAAATTTCCAAGCAAAAAGGAGATTTGGATTTTTTGTCGGATGTGCTTGCGAACTACAGGTTCAACTGGAACAACGATAAGTTTAAGACGGCAAATCACAGTCAGGTGTTAGCAATCCGGCGCGAAGCAGGGCAGCAGGTGGACTTTTTCCGAGAGCAAGTAAAAAAGAACTTTCTGAAAGGTGGATTTCTGCCCGCGGCTCGGGATGTGCAAAAGCAACTGGATGAACTGACGAGGGCGTTTCAGAGTTACCAGTTGGCTCTATATCTGTATGGGTATGCATATTTTCTGGAGATTTTGCTGCAGGAAAGCTTTGATTCCGAGTATTTGAATGCCGCAGCCGCCAAGCTGGAGCAGATGTCTCTTGCGTACCGCGAATTATACACAGAGGCTTATGAATGCATAGAGAAACGCACAAAATCGTCTCCTGAAGCATATATGCTTCGCGGCGTATCGTCTGCAAGTAAGGTGTTTGGCGAAACGATTGCCAAGCTGCCGGTTATCAGCCGGACACAAGTGGACGAATCACTTATCGGCGCCGGTCAGAAGATTGGGGACTACGAGAAAAAGCGTGCTGCCGAGAAGATGCGGCAGCTTGTGGAGCATCAGAACAGCTGTGTTCATCCGTTCATTGATCAGCTGCAATCCATGAACAGGATTTATCACGGCGAACTTACTCTGATCTTCAATGACGAGACGCTCTATTTAGGAACGGCCTGAAAAAAGCGGATGATTCCGTAAACCGGAATCATCCGCTTTTTGCTGTCTTATTTGCTTTCCGCGCGGGCGGTTTTGGCCGGCAGCGGGATCTGCGCGAGGATCACGGCGAGGAACATCAGCACGCAGCCGAGATATTCGCGCGCGGTCATGCTCTGATGCAGGATGATCGCGCCCGCGATGACGGCGAACACGCTCTCGAGACTCAGCAGGATGGTGACGACCGTGGGGTTCGAGCCCTTCTGCGCGAGGATCTGCAGCGTGTAGCCCACGCCGCACGAGAACACGCCCACATACAGCAGCGGCAGCGCGCACGAGAGCAGGGCGGCGGCGTCGACGTGCTCGAAAAACGGGATGCACACGCCCGACCACAGCGCCGCGAACAGAAACTGCACGCAGCTGAGCTTCACTCCGTCGCACTTGGCGCTGAAGCGGTCGATGACCAGAATGTGCACGGCAAAGCACACCGCGCACACGAGCACGAGCAGGTCGCCCGCAGCGAGCCGGAAGCTGCCCTTGATGCACAGCAGGTACAGCGACACGACCGACAGCGCGACCGCGCCCCAGACCGGCGCGCTGACCTTGCGCCTGAAAAACAGGCCGAACACCGGCACGAGCACCACGTACAGCGCCGTGAGAAAGCCGGCCTTTCCGGCGTCCGTTCCGGCGACGATGCCGGCCTGCTGGAAGTTCGAGGCGATGGCCAGCGCCGTGCCGCAGCAAAAGCCGCCGAGCCAGAGCTGTCTGCGCGCGGCGCGTTTTTCCTCCGCCGTGGGCTGCGCGGCGTCCTTATGCACGGCGCCGCGCACCGCAATCAGCACCAGCAGCGCGAGCACGGCGATGGCATAGCGCGCGGCGTTGAAGGTGAACGCGCCGATCGTGTCGGCGCAGACGTCCTGCGCGACGAAGGCCGTGCCCCAGATGAGCGCGGCGAGGATGGGAAAGACTACTTGACGAATCGGATCCTGTTTCATATGCGGGGTCTCCTCTGAGATGTCGGCGGCAAATACAAAAGCAGTCAGACTCCATCGCCTGACTGCCGGTAGATGCGCACCCGTGCCCATAGCATAGTACAGGCACGGGCGCTTGTCAATCGGTTTTTTGCTGTAAATCGTGAAATTTCACGCCTTATGCGCGCGGCCGCCGCCGTGCATGGCGGCGTGCTCCTTGGCGATCTCGGCGTAGAGCGCGGGGGCGGTCCATGCGGCGTTCGTGTCCGTCAGCACGGCCTTGAGTGCGACGGGCGGGACGTGCGCGGCGCGAAGCCCCTGCAGCAGCCCCTCGAGCATGCCGGGGCGAAGGTGCGCCAGGACGAGCATCTCCCCCGGGAGCGGGGCGGCGGGGGCGTCCGGATTCCGCGGCAGCACACCGGCCAGCGCGCCGATCGGCTGGCCGAAATCGGCCGGATCGACCGCCTGCACCCGGATGCCGAGCCGCAGGCACACGACCTGCATTTTCCCGAGCTTTCCGGGCTCGATTTGATAGGCGAGAAGGGTGGGGGTCATGTCAGATCACCTGCTTCCAGATCAGAATGAGATACACCACGGCCGCGCACTGCACGCCGAGCAGCGCGGGAAAGCCGAAGCGAAACGCCCTGTGCTTCGTCTTGTGGTGAAATACGCGCATGCCGAGCGTCCCGCCGAGCGCGCCGCCGAGCGCGGCGAGGGCGAAGAGCGTGCTCTCCGCGATGCGCCATTTGCCTGCGCGCGCCTTTGCCTTGTCGATGCCCATGGCGGCGAAGGCGATGACGTTGACGGCGGCAAGGTAGACGAAGAGATAGCTCATCGGCGGCCGCCTTTCGCGCCGGATCTTCCGGACTTACTGCCGGGCTTGCCGCCCGGTTTTCCGGAGGGGGCGGGCTTGGCGGCTCTGCCGGACCTGCCGGACTTTCCGCTCCCGGCGTTCTGCGCGCCGCGGGCGGCTGCGGGCTTTTTGCCGCCGCCGTAGACCTTGCCGTATTTGCGCTGGGGCGGCTGTGGCTCGGCGGGTTTGGGCTGCCTGCGCCGGTCGGCCATCGGGCGCACGAGGCAGTCCTTGCCGAAGCCGATCAGATCCTCGCGCCCGGCCTCGTGCAGCGCCTGAATGACGAGGCGGCGCTTATCCGGGCGGCGCCACTGCAGCAGCGCGCGCTGCATGTCCTTTTCGTGCGGCGTCTTGGCGACGTAGACCGGCTTCATCGTGCGAGGGTCGATGCCGGTGTGGTACATGCAGGTGCTGATCGTGCCGGGCGTGGGGTAAAAATCCTGCACCTGCTCGGGCTGGCGGCCGCGGCGGTTGAGATATTCCGCGAGCGCCACGGCGTCGGCAAGCGTGCTGCCGGGGTGCGAGCTCATGAGGTACGGTACGACGTACTGTTCCTTTTCGTACTTGTTGTTGAGCCGGCGGTATTCGTCCATGAAGCGCTCATACGTGCCGATGTGGGGCTTGCCCATGTAGTCGAGCACGGCGTCGATGCAGTGCTCGGGCGCGACCTTGAGCTGGCCGGAGATGTGGTAGCGCACGAGCTCGCGGAAGAACGCGTCGTTGTCGTCGCAGAGCATATAGTCGTAGCGGATGCCGCTGCGCACGAACACCTTCTTTACGCCGGGGATCTGGCGCAGCTTGCGCAGCAGGGCGAGATAGTCCGAGTGGTCGGCGTCGATGTTCGGGCACGGCGTCGGCGCAAGGCACAGCCGGTTCGGGCACATGCCGCGCTCTTTCTGCTGCTTGCACGACGGGTGGCGGAAATTCGCCGACGGACCGCCGACATCGGACACGTAGCCCTTCCAGAGCGGGTGATGCGTCATGGCCTCGACCTCGCGGATGACGCTCGCGTGGCTGCGGCTTGTGATCATGCGTCCCTGATGGAACGCCAGCGCGCAGAAATTGCACCCGCCGAAGCAGCCGCGGTTGTGGATGACGCTGAAGCGCACCTCCTCGATCGCGGGCACGCCGCCGAGCGGCTCGTACATCGGGTGCCACTCGCGGGTGTAGGGCAGGTCGGCCACGCGGTCAAGCTCCCTGGTGTCGAGCGGCATGGCGGGCGGGTTGATGACGAGATAGCGCCCCTCGCACGGCTGGATCATGGCGCGGCCGCGCACGGGGTCGTGCTCGGCGTATTCGGTGCGCGTGGCCTCGGCATAGAGGCGCTTGTCATCACGCACGTCCTCATACGACGGGAGCGTGATGTGCTCGAATGCGCACGTCTCCGGGTCGCGCGTGATATAGCCCGTGCCGGGGATGTCGGTCATGGTGCGCACGGACTGCTTTTTCCTGAGCCGGTGCGCGATCTCGATCGTCGCGGCCTCGCCCATGCCGTAGACCAGCAGGTCGGCCGGAGCGTCAAAGAGAATGGCGCGGCGCACCTGATCGTCCCAGTAGTCGTAGTGCGCAAAGCGGCGCAGGCTCGCCTCGAGCGAGCCGAGAATGATCGGCATATCGGGGCCGAAGGCCTCGCGCGCGCGGTTGCAGTAGACGATGGCGGCGCGGTCGGGGCGGCAGCCGGTGCGCTTGCCGGGGGAGTAAAAGTCCTCGCTGCGGCGGCGCTTTGCGGCGGTGTAGTGCGCGACCATGGAGTCAAGATTGCCCGCGCCGATGAACACGCCCAGCCGCGGCCGGCCCATGGCGCGGAAGGCCTCCGCATCGTGCCAGTCCGGCTGCGCGAGCACGGCCACGCGCAGACCCTCGGCCTCGAGCACGCGGCTGATGACCGCCGTGCCGAAGCTTGGGTGGTCGACATAGGCGTCGCCGCCGACGACGAGCGCATCGTACCACCACCAGCCGCGCTCGTGCATCTCCTCGGCGGAGACGGGCAGGAAATCACACCGATCCATGCGTCACCGTCCTGTGGATGAGCCGCCCCATGAGCAGCAGGCGCTCGCGCACGCCGGGGTCGCGCCCGATCTGCGTGAAGCCGCTGCGCCGGTAAAAGTCAATGGCGCGGGCGTTGTTTTCCGACACGTGCAGGCGCACGGCGTTGCGGTCATGATTCTCATAAAACCAGAACGCGTAGCCCAGCAGCTGGATCGCCCAGCCGCGGCCGCGGTATTCCGGCAGCATATACAGCAGACTGATCCAGCCGCAGCCGGCCTGCTCGTCGCGCGCGGGGTCGAGCTCGACCAGACCGACCACGCGGTCCCCGCTCAGGGCGCGCACGACGGAGCCGGGGTGCTCCTGCGCGTGGCGGGCTGCGCTGCGGGCGTAGAGCCCAGGCACGAAGTCCGCGTCCGAGCCGTGCACGTTGCACCACGCATCGCGGTAGCACTGCAGGTAAAACGCCTCGTCGCGCGGGAAACGCAGCGGCTCATAGCGCAGATCCTCCACGCCGCTGCCGGTGCCGTGCCACCAGGTCTGGCGGCCGAACGTGCTCAGCGCGGGCGGGAGATGGCGGTTGTCGTTATAATACTCCACGGTCGTGTTGTCCCCGTCGACGAGCAGCAGGCTCACGGACGTGTTGTCGCCGTAGGGCAGGGTGGACATCTCGCTGTTCGGGATGCCCAGCACGGTGCACAGATAGGCGCGGATGGCCATGCCGTGGCTCACGACGGCGACGGTCTGCCCGTCGTGCCGCGCGGCGAGGTCCCGGATCGCGCGCGTCATGCGCTTTTGCACCTCGCGTATCGGCTCGCAGCCGGGCACGGACCACCGATCGGGGTCGGTGTTGAAGCAGCGCATCTGCTCGGGAAACTCGTGCTCCACGTCGCCCCATGCGCGGCCCTCCCACACGCCCATGCAGACCTCCGTCAGGCGCGGCGTGGTCACGGTCGGGATGTCGTGATAGCGCGAGATCGCCTCGGCCGTCGCGCGCGCGCGCGACAGGTTGCTGCAGTAGAGCGCGTCGATGTGCTCGTGCCGGAACCGCTGCGCGAGCGCGTCGATCTGCTGCAGGCCGAGCGCGGTGATGCTGCCGTCCCAATGCCCCTGGATGCGGCGGTAGAGATTGCCCTCCGCCTCCGCGTGCCGGATCAGATAAATTTTCGTCATTGCGCGCCTCCAAAACTTGACCATAGTGGAATGATACAGTATAATAATTTGAATCCGCATATGTCATTTGTGCGGGAATGTGTCAATGCCTGTACGCACGCATTATACCGTGTTTTTGCGGTGCGCACAAGTGCTTTGGAGGGCAAAGTGAAAGTAATCCACCTCATCAGCGGGGGCGACACCGGCGGCGCCAAGACGCACGTCTACTCCCTGCTGAAATATCTGAATCAGATCATCGACGTGCAGCTCGTGTGCTTTCGCGGCGGTGATTTTGCCGACGGTGCGGCCGCGCTCGGTATTCCGACGGTCGTACTCGGCGGGAACTTCTTTTCCAATCTCCGCGCGGTCAAAAAGCTGGTCCGCGACGGGGAGTATGACCTCGTGCACTGCCACGGCGCGCTCGCCAACGTCACGGGGGCACTGCTGCGCCGGAGCCTGCGCGTGCCGGTCATCAGCACCGTGCACAGCGACTACCGGCTGGACTATCTCGGCCGGCCGTTCGCCCGCGCCGTCTACGGCACGCTCAACACCTGGGCGCTGCACCGGCTGGACTACCGCGTGTGCGTGTCCGACCCCATCCGCCAGCGCCTGATCGACCGCGGCTTTGTGCCGAACCGGCTCTTTTCCATCTACAACGGGCTCGACTTTTCACACGTCGTGCCCAAGACCGACCGCGCGGCGTATTTCGCGCAGTTCGGCTACACCGTCGGGGAGGACGACATCATCGTGGGCATCGCCGCCCGCCTCGACCCCGTCAAGGACATCGCAACGCTCATCCGCGCCGTGGCGCTGGCGCAAAAGGCCTGCCCGCAGCTGCGCCTTGCCATCGCCGGCGAGGGCATGGAGCGCAAAAAGCTCGGGGCGCTCGCGGCGGAGCTCGGCATTGCCGACAGCGTCTTTTTCCTCGGCTGGGTCGACGATCTCGACAGCTTCTACGGCGCGCTCGACATCAACGCCCTCTCGTCCCTGTCGGAGACCTTCCCCTACGCCCTGACGGAAGGTGCGCGGGCGCATCTGGCGACCGTGGCCTCAAATGTCGGCGGCGTGCCGGTCATCATCGAGCACGGCGTGACCGGTCTGCTCTTTGAGCCGGGCGACGTGCGGCTGTTCGCGGCCTATCTCGCGCGCTGCGCGCTCGATGCGGACTACCGCCACACGCTGGGCGAGGCGCTCTACCGGCGCGGCAAGGCCGACTTCTCCGAGGAGGACACCGGCCTGCGCCAGCTGGAGATCTACAACAGCGTCTTCCGCATGGAGCGAAACCTCCGCGACGGCGTGCGCGACGGCGTGCTCATCTGCGGCGCCTACGGCTTCGGCAACACCGGCGACGACGCCATTTTGCAGGCCATCATCGGCGAGATGCGCCGCATCGACCCGCACATGCCGCTGACCGTGCTCTCCCGCCGCCCGAAGGACACCCAGCGCGCGTTCGGCGTCAACGCCTGCCACCGGTTCGGTGTGTGCTCCATCCGGCGCGTTCTGCGCCGCAGCCAGCTGTTCATCAGCGGCGGCGGCAGCCTCATGCAGGACGTCACGAGCCGCCTGAGCCTGTGGTACTACCTCGGCACGATCCGCATGGCGCACGGCTGCGGCTGCAAGGTGCAGATGTACGGCTGCGGCATCGGCCCGATCATCTATGACAGCGACCGGAAGCTCGCCGCGCGCATCATCAACACCTGCGTCGACAAGATCACCCTCCGTGAGCCGGACAGCCGCGAGACGCTCAGGGACTTCGGCGTCACGGTGCCGGAGGTCATCCTTGCGTCCGACCCCGCGCTCACGCTGCCGCCCGCCGGCCGCAGCCGGATCGACAGCATCTTGCGCGCGCATGACATGGAGCTCGACGGCAAGTATATCGGCTTCGTGCTGCGCAAGTGGCCCGGCATGGAGGAGAAGGCCACCGCGTTTGCCGCCGGCGCCGTGTACGCCTATCTGAAATACGGCCTGACACCGGTGTTTCTGAGCATCAATTTCCGCTCCGACGGCGAGGCCGGCCAGCTCGTCACGGAGCATCTGAGTATCCCGTTTTATGTGATCGACGAGCAGATGTCCTCGGGCGAGGTGATCGGCGTGCTCTCGCGCATGACCACGGTCGTGTCCATGCGCCTGCACGGGCTCATCTTTGCCGCCGGACAGGGCGTGCCGCTCATCGGCGTCGCCTATGACCCGAAGGTCACGGCGTTTCTCGACTATGTGGAGCAGAATAACTACATCCAGCTTGCGGCGCTCAACGAAAAGGACCTGTCGGACATGATCGACTCGGCCGTCACCCTCGCCGGCAGAGGCGAGGAGATGCGCCGCCGCACCGAACTGCTCAACCGGCAGGAGGATAACAACCGCGCCACAGCCGCCCGGCTGCTGGGGAAGGAGTAAACCGCTTATGATCCGCAGTGCTGTTCTGGTTTCCGGCAAGGGAACGAAATTTCAGAGCCTGCTCGATTCCGTGTTCTTCGGCGAGATTCCGGAGCTGCAGCTCGTCGCCGTCATCTCGTCCGATGCGGGCGCCTACGCGCTCAAGCGCGCGCGCAACGCCGGCATCGAGACCGTCGTCGTCGAGCCGAGCGTGTTCCCGAACGACACGTCGTATGACATGGCCATCCGCAACAAGCTCAAGGATATGGACATCGAGCTTGTGATCAACGCGGGCTTTTACCCCGGCATCGGCCGCGAGACGGCAAAGAGCTTCCGCAACAGGGTCATCGCGGTGCAGCCGTCGCTCGTTCCGGCGTTCGAGACACTGCGCGGCGACGCGGTGCACGAGGCGGTGCTCGCCCGCGGCCTGAAGGTCACGGGGGCGACGGCCTACCTCGCGGACGAAAACGGCGGCATCGGTCCGGTGCTGCTGCAGAAGGCCGTGCCCGTGCTTGCCGACGACGATCTCACGACGCTCAAGCGCCGCGTGCTCACGGACGCGGAGTGGAAGCTTCTGCCCGAGGCGGTCAAGCGCTTCTGCGCCGGAAAGATCCGGCTGCACGGCGGCCGCGCGCAGCTCCTCGAGTGAACATGAGATAAAAAAGCAGCCCCGAACCGTGTCGGTTCGGGGCTGTCAGCTTGTCAGAAACCTTATAGAGCTTGCGCCCGCAGACGCAAAGAAAGTCCGGTCGTTTTCTCAGGCGGCCTGTGCGGCTGAGAAAATGCTTCAGCCGGCCATGATGTGCACGCGGATGACGCCCTCGGCGGACTTGAGCGCCGCCATGAACGCCTCCATCGTTGTCTGCATGCTCTCGGTCGCCGCCGTGATCGTCACCGGAGCGACGCCGCTGGTCGGGATGCTCTGATTGATGGTGAGTATATTCGCGCCGTTTTCGGCAAAAATAGCAAGGACGGACGACAGCACACCCTGCCGGTCGAGCAGCTCAAGGTTGAATGTCACAAGATGGCCGCGCGACATGTCCTGAAACGGGGACACGAAGTCCTTGTATTTATAAAACGCGCTGCGGCTGATGTCCACGCGCGCCACAGCGTCCGCCACTGTGCGCACCTGACCGGTCTCGAGCAGCTCCTTGGCCTCGATCACCTTGACAAAGATCTCGGGCAGGACGCTCGCCTCCACGAGGTAGTATTTTGATTTGTTGCCTGCTGCCATGCCGGAAGCCTCCTTTTGTGCGCGTGCTGCGGGCAATTGTTTGCCCATGCAATACAGTGTAACATATTCCGAACGGCAGTGCAAGAATTTCTTTGAAGGGATGCGATGGTTTTTGGGCGGATTTCTCGCGTGCATCCTCGCCGGAGCGGCGATGAGCATTCAGGGCGTGATGAACACGCGCCTCGGCGAGCACATCGGCACGCTGAAGGCCAACGCCTTCGTGCAGTGCACGGCGGCGGTGCTGTCGCTGCTCGTGCTGCTGTTCTGGCACACGGGCAGCTTTGCCGCGCTGAGCGCCGCGCCGAAATACAGCTGGTTCGGCGGCGTGCTGGCGCTGGCCATCACGGTCACGGTCATGCTCGGCATGGGCAGGCTCGGCCCGACGCTTGCCGTGGCGGTGATCCTCATCGCGCAGCTTTCTGCGGCCGCGGCCATCGACGCCTTCGGCATCATGGGCACGGAAAAGCTCGCCTTCGGCTGGGGCAAGTGGGCGGGGCTCGCGCTCATGACGGGCGGGATGCTGCTGTTCAAGATGAAATGAGGCGGCGAGATGGGCCAACGAGACCCACTGCGTTGGGCTCTCGTTGGAAGAGCTGCGGCTCGCTGCAGCGCACGCGCCGAGCGCGCACGTTTGCGAGCCGAGCGGTATTTTCTCCGCCGCACATGTCGCCGGAGAAAATGATTGGAATTTCTTTGCGCCTGCGGGCGCAAACTCTGCGAGGCTTTTTACAGACCAAACAGATCAAAATGAGGCGGCGAGCCATGCTCGCCGCCTCATGTTTCGGTTTTCTTACAGGCCGATGCTTGCCAGCAGGTCTGCGATGCCGGTGGATTTGATGAACGTGAAGATCGCACCGATGTCGTAGTGCTCATACGCCGCGTCCCAGATACGGTCGGGGCTGCCGCCGGTCGCAAGACCGACGCCGAGCACGATCTCGCCGACGATCAGGATGCACAGCGCGATGATGAGAATGGTTTTCCATGCTTTTTTCATGCGGCGATCTCCTTTCTGCACCAGCGCTGACCCAGCCGCACCAGCAGCCTGACCCAGCCGATGACCAGGCGGATGAACAGCCAGACGGCCAGCCACACCACCACAAGCGCGATGGCGAGCACGGCGGCGCCGCCGCCGAGCAGGATGAGCATATCCGCCACCATGGGCAGACCGATGAACGCGGTCATGATCAGACCGACACCGGCCGCGCCGCACGCAGCGCCGATGGCCAGCACGGCCAGATCCAGCACCAGCAGCACGGCAAACACCGGCACGCCGACGATGATCGCGCCGAGCGTGTACAGGATCGCCAGAAAGACGTTCGTCTTGTATTCCGGCTCGTAGTCGTCGTAGTATTCGTCGTATTCCTCGCCGGATTGTTCGTCATAGTAGCCGTCGTCTTCAGCGGGCTGCTCGTCATAGTAGCCGTCGTCTTCAGCGGGCTGCTCGTCGTAGCGGCCGTCGTCTTCGGCGGGCTGCTCGTCATAGTAGCCGTCGTCTTCAGCGGGCTGCTCGTCATAGTAGCCGTCGTCCTCGGCGGGCTGCTCGTCGAACGAGAGCTGACCGTCGAGCACGGGCGCTGCGTCCGTTTCGGGCTCGTCAGGATCCTCCGGCAGCTCCGGGAACGTGAACGACGGCGCGGGCTTGCGCGCTGCGGCCGCGGTCATCGGGCGGTACTGCTCGGCGCGCGGACGCGGCTGGGGTGTACGCTTGGGCTGCGCCTGCGCGGGTGCGACCACGGGCGCGGCGGCCGGCGTGATCTTGCCGCTGTCGGCATACCGGATGAGGGCAACGGCGACTTTGGTCGGGTTGCCGATCTCCTGAATGAGGCGCTCCTCATCGGGCGCATTGTCAAACATATTCTCCATCTGCGCGATGAGCGCCTGACGTGTCTGTTCGTCGGTGATCAGGCCGAGCAGGCTGCTGATCTCCGCCATGTAACTCTGTCTGTTGATAGATGGTCACCTCCAAGGGGTTCGATTGCACATTGTATGGCATTCTAATTTACATATTATATTGCACGAATCAGGCGCGGTCAAGACCGAAATGCACTTTTCGCCCGCGCACCGGCTCTTGACAGGCGGTCTGCGGCGGGGTATCCTGTGAAAAAAGAGCCGGTTTGTCACCTGACCGGCAGGGAGGAACGCGTATGCAGAACGAGCATCCTTACACAGAGCCCGCGCCTGAGACCGCGGAGGCCGGGCCCGTCGGGGCCGAATCCGCCAGGCCCGCGCCGGAAAAGCCGCGCGAGTCGTTTTTCCGCCGCCAGCGCCGCGAGCTTGCGGACATCTGGCGCGAGGTCTACTGCAACAGCCGCGCGCGGCGCATCCGCACGTGGCAGATCGCGGTGTTCGCGCTCATGATCGTCGAGGCGGCGGTCATGGCCGTCGCCGTCAACCCGGTCTACTGGGTCGGCGCGGGGCTGCTTGCGCTTTTGTGCGTGGGGCAGCTGTTTGACCGCCGGCCGGAGCGGCACACCGTCGCCGGTGTCGTGCTCTACGGCGTGATCGCCGTGCTCATCGGCATTTTTGTCGCCGAGCAGGTGCTTTGAGCGCTGCGCGCTTGACAAACGGCGGGCGATTGCATAAAATATAAAAGTTGCCCAATACATTATTAATTATGGCTGCGCGGGTGCTCCGCGCAGCATACAGAGGAGAGTTGCGCTTATGGCCAAAGAAAAAAAGGTCGAGCAGATCACCGATATGGAAGTGGATTTCGCCCAGTGGTTCACCGACGTGTGCACCAAGGCGGAGCTTGTGGATTATTCCGACGTCAAGGGCCTGTTCATCCTGCGCCCCTACGGCTACGCCATCTGGGAGAACATCCAGCAGATCCTTGACGGCAAGTTCAAGGCGACCGGTCACCAGAACGTGTCCATGCCGATGCTGATCCCCGAGAGCCTGCTGCAGAAGGAGAAGGATCACGTCGAGGGCTTCGCGCCCGAGTGCGCGTGGGTCACCATGGGCGGCAGCGAGGAGCTGCCGGAGCGCCTGTGTGTGCGCCCGACGTCCGAGACGCTCTTCTGCCAGCACTGGAGCCACATCGTGCACAGCTGGCGCGACCTGCCGTGCCTGTATAACCAGTGGTGCAGCGTCATGCGCTGGGAAAAGACCACCCGCCCGTTCCTGCGCGGCCGTGAGTTTCTCTGGCAGGAGGGGCACACTCTGCACGCCACGGAGGCCGAGGCGCGCAAGGAGACGCTGCAGATGCTCGAGATCTACGCCGACACCTGCGAGCAGGAGCTGGCCATGCCCGTCATCCGCGGCAACAAGACCGACAAGGAGAAGTTCGCCGGTGCCGTGAACACCTACACCATCGAGTGCATGATGCACGACCGCAAGGCGCTGCAGTCCGGCACGAGCCACTACTTCGGCGACGGCTTTGCCCGCGCGTTCGACATCACCTACACCGACAAGAACAACCAGCAGGCCTATCCGCACCAGACCTCGTGGGGCCTGTCCACGCGCATCATCGGCGGCCTGATCATGACCCACGGCGACAACAGCGGCCTTGTGCTGCCGCCGCACATCGCGCCGATCCAGGTCATCGTGCTGCCCATCGCGGCGCACAAGCCCGGCGTGACCGAGAAGGCCGAGGAGCTCGTCGCGCGCCTGAAGGCCGCCGGTCTGCGTGCGCAGGGCGACTTCAGCGACAACAGCCCCGGCTGGAAGTTTGCCAACTGGGAGATGAAGGGTGTGCCGCTGCGCGTCGAGATCGGCCCGAAAGACATCGAGGCCGGTCACTGCGTCGCCGTCCGCCGCGACAACGGCGAGAAGATCACCGTCGCGCTCGACGAGCTCGAGGCGCGCATCCCCGAGCTGCTCGAGACCGTGCAGCAGGGGCTGTTCGACAAGGCCAAGCGCAATCTCGACGAGCACACCTATGCCGCGCACTCGCTGGCCGAGGCCAAGGAGCTGCAGGAGAAAAACGGCGGCTTCATCAAGACCATGTGGTGCGGCGACCTCGCCTGCGAGCTCGAGATGAAGGACAAGGCCGGCATGTCCAGCCGCTGCATCCCGTTCGAGCAGGAGCACATCGACGATGTCTGCCCCGTGTGCGGCAAGCCCGCCAAGTGCATGATCTACTGGGGCGTGGCGTACTGAGCGCACCCGAACCCAAAACGCAACCCGCCCGCTGCGGTCGCAGCGGGCGGGTTTTTCTGCGTTTATTCGTTTTCGATGTAGAAGATCTTGCGCAGCGTCTGCACCGGGAGCTTGACGATGCTGCGGTCATACGTCACGAGACCGTTGAGCTCGTGCTCCACGTCGCTCAGCTGCGTGTACACTGCGGCGCTGAGGCCCTGCGCGATGGCCGGACGGATCTGCTCGTCATAGAGCGCCTGGAGCGCGTATTCGAGCGAGAGCGGCGCGTCGCACGTCTTGTAGCCGACGCTCCTGCCGCCCATGGCGTGCCCCTCGACACGGTGGGCGTAGCCGCCGAACTCGGACAGCAGTGTGGCGCGGCCAAGCTTGTCGGGCTGGAATTTGTATTTCTGAAAATACACGTGCAGGCTGCGCACATCGCCGAAGCCCTGATCGTGCCAGCCGCTGGCGGGGTCGATCGTGCGCGTCTTGTCCACGGACCGGATGACCTGCACGGCCGTCTGGCAGTCAAACTGCCCCCAGCCCTCGTTGAACGGCACCCACACGGCGATGCACGGGTGGTTGTAGAGCGTGGTGACCATGTCGCGCAGCTCGTTCAAAAACGCCTTGCGCGCCGTCACATTCGTGCGGCCGAAGAGGGGATACCAGCTGTCGTCAAGGTGCCAGCCCGTCACGAGCGGGGTCGAGACGATGAGCGGGTCGTAGCGCTTGCCGCCGCAGGGCATATCCTGCCAGACGAGCATGCCCAGCCGGTCGCAGTGGTAATACCAGCGGTCGCACTCGACCTTGATGTGCTTGCGCAGCATGTTGAAGCCCATGTCCTTGGCCAGCTGGATGTCGTAGACGAGCGCGTCGTCGCTCGGCGCGGTGTAGAGCCCGTCCGGCCAGTAGCCCTGGTCGAGCAGGCCGTTGTGAAAATACGGCTTGCCGTTGAGAAACAGGCGGCGCACGCCGTTCGCATCCGTCTCGACGCTGCACTTGCGCATGGCAAAGTAGCTGTAGACCGTGTCGCTGCCGAGCGTCACGCTGAAGGGGTAGAGCGTCGGCTGCTCCGGCGACCAGGGGCGGAACGTCTGCACCGGCACGTGCGCCGGCACGCCTGCCGGAAACGTGAAGCGCCTGCCCTCGAGGTCGATCGTGCACTGACCCTCGCCCTCGACGGTGATCTCCACCTGATGCGCGTCGAACAGCGGCGTCACGCGCAGGGAGCGGATGTAATTCTGCGGCACGCTCTCGAGCCAGACCGTCTGCCAGATGCCGCTCTGCGGCGTGTACCAGATGCCGTGCGGGTGCAGCGTCTGCTTGCCGCGCGGGAGCTGGGACTTGTTGGTCGCATCGCGCACGCACACAAGGATGGTGTTTTCTTTCGCCAGCACCTCGGTGATGTCCACCGTGAACGGCAGGTAGCCGCCCGTGTGCGTGGCCAGCTCCACGCCGTTGCACCACACGGTCGCGGTCTGATCAACGGCGCCGAAGTGCAGCAGCACGCGGCCGACGTTGAACCCGTCCGGCAGCGTGACCGTGCGGATGTACCACAGGTATTCCTCCGGCTGCAGGACGTGTCCCACGCCGGACAGCTCGCTCTCGGGCGAGAAGGGCACAAGGATCGTGCCGTCGGCCTGCGCGGGCTTTTGCGCGCTCGTCGTGATCGCGTAGCTCCACGGGCCGTTGAGATTCAGGTAGCTGTCGCGCACCATCTGCGGCCGGGGATACTCCGGCAGCGGCTGCGCGCGATCGATCGTGTCCGCCCAGGGTGTCAGCATAGTGTGGCCTCCTTTTCCCGCCGGCTGCGCGCCGGCAGAACAGTTGTGATCTATTTTACAGGATTTTTGCGCGCTTGTTAAGCCCCCGCGCGCGGATTTTTTTCGCGTCTGCACATGCCTGTTTTCCGGATGAAACGGGAAAAAGGGGCCAAAATGCACAAAATGTTGCAAATTTTCCGCAAAGATCGGTCTTGTCAGTATTTTTTCAGGTTCGTTAATATTTAAATTAGTACAATTTGATGTTTTTCCACCGTTTTTGGTGGACGAAAATGGGTTGGTGTGCTAAGATATGTGGGTCAAAAAATAGAGAGGTGATGCAAATGCCCTTTAAGTTTCATGGCGGAGTTCATCCCAACTACATGAAGGCGCCGGACGTTCCGGTGACCGTCATTGCTCCTCCGCCGCAGGTCGTGCTCCCGGTGATGCAGCATATCGGCGCACCCTGCAAGCCGCTGGTCGAAGTGGGCGACTATGTGAAGATGGGTCAGAAGATCGCTGACAGTCCCGCACCCGTCTCCGCCCCCATCCATGCGACCGTCTCCGGCAAGGTGATCGCCATCGAGCCGAGACCCCATCCGCTGGGCGATATGGTCCCCGCGATCGTGATCGAAAACGACTTCCAGGACACCCCCTGCACGGATCTCGCGCCGCTGACGCCCGAGCAGATGAAGGATCCCGAGGCCATTCTCGAGCGCATCCGTGAGGCCGGTATCGTCGGCCACGGCGGCGCCATGTTCCCGACCGCGTTCAAGATCCGCGGCGGCCTCGGCAAGGTCGACACGCTCATCATCAACGGTGCAGAGTGCGAGCCGTACCTCAACGGCGACCACCTGACCATGAAGAACCACCCTGAGGAACTGCTCAAGGGCATCGAGCTGGCGCGCGTCGCGTCCGGTCTCGATAAGGCGTACTACGGCATCGAGAAGAACAAGCAGGACGCCATCGACCTGCTGCTGTCGAAGAATCCCGCGCAGTACGGCGTGGAGATCGTGCCGGAGAACGTCAAGTACCCGCAGGGCGCTGAGAAGATGCAGATCAAGGCCATCACGAACCGTGAGGTCAAGCCCGGCGGCCTGCCGTCCGGCGTCGGCTGCAACGTCATCAGCACCCAGACGGCTTACGCCATCTACCGCGCCTGCTACGAAGGCATGCCGAGCATTGAGCGTGTCCTCACCGTCGCCGGCAGCGCCATGGGCGATAAGTCCTATAACCTGCAGTGCCGCTTCGGTACCCCGTTCAGCTACATCGTCGAGCAGTGCGGCGGCTTCGTCGTCGAGCCGAAGAAGATCGTGCTCGGCGGCCCCATGATGGGTCTGATCGCCACGAATCTCGAGGCGCCCAACATCAAGGGCACCGCGGGCATCCTGTTTTTCACCGACAAGGAAGACCGCTCGGTCGAAAACCCGACGTGCATCCACTGCGGCAAGTGCCTGACGGTCTGCCCGATGAAGCTCGAGCCGCTGTACATGTACAAGTACTTCCAGAAGCGTGACTTCGAGAACATGCAGAAGTACCACATCCTCGACTGCTTCGAGTGCGGCAGCTGCTCGTACAACTGCCCGGGCCGTCTGCCCCTGACTCACACCTTCAAGACCGCAAAGCTCCTCTTCGCCGCCCGCGCGGCGGAAGAAAAGGCCCGCGCGGAAGCCGCTGCAAAGGAGGCTGAAACGAAATGACACCGAAAGAATTCACCTTTGACGCTGCCTACCAGCCTCAGGTTCGCGCCAAGCGCGGCACGCGCGAGATCATGCTCGATGTGATCATCGCCCTGCTTCCGGCTCTGTGCGTCGGCGTGTGGCAGTTCGGCGCTCAGGCGCTCATCCCGCTGGCCGTGTCGGTCGTGTCGTGCGTGGTTTTTGAGTGGGCTTACCGCAAGCTCCTGAAAAAGCCCGACTCCATCGGCGATCTGTCCGCCGTGGTCACCGGCATCCTGCTCGCGTTCACCCTGCCCGCCAACTGCAAGTGGTGGCTGCCGATCATCGGCGCGTTTTTCGCCATCGTGGTCGTCAAGCAGCTCTACGGCGGCATCGGCAAGAACTTCCTCAACCCGGCGCTCGCCGGCCGTGCGTTCCTGCTCGCGTCCTACGCGCTGTTCATGACCGCGTGGGTCGTGCCCGGCAGTCTTGCCGGCGTTGTGGACGCTGAGACCATGGCCACCCCGCTGAGCTATATGAAGGCCGGCGAGGCGCTGCCGCAGTACTTCACCTTCAAGTCCATGTTCCTCGGCACGATGCCCGGCTGCCTCGGCGAGGTGAGCGCGCTCGCGCTGCTCATCGGCGGTGTGTACCTGCTGTGCCGCAAGGTCATCACCTGGCACATCCCCGTGTCGTTCATCGGCTCCGTCGCGCTGCTGACGCTCATTTTCGGCAGCAAGAATGGCGGCGGCTACACCCACGTCGAGTGGATGCTCGACAACCTCCTGTCCGGCGGCCTGCTGCTCGGCGCGTTCTTCATGGCAACCGACTACAGCACCAGCCCCGTCACCGCTCCCGGCCGTATCATCTACGGCGTCGGCTGCGGCGCGCTGACCGTGCTCATCCGCGTGTTCGGCGGCTTCCCGGAGGGCGTTTCCTTTGCCATCCTCATCATGAACTGCTGCGCGTGGATGTTCGACAAGCACACCCAGCGCCGTCAGTTCGGCGTCAGCCGCGAGGACGTCAAGGCCAAGAAGGCCGCTGCAAAGGCTGCGAAGAAAGAAGCAAAGGAGGCTGCTGCAAATGGCTGAAAAGACTGAAAAGAAATCCGGCGGCGGCCAGATCGTCAAGCTCGCGCTCGTGCTCTTTGCCGTGTCCGCGATCATGGCGCTCGCGCTCGGCCTCATCTATGAGGTGACGAAGGACACCATCGCCATGCGCGCCGCCGAGACGACCAAAAACGCATACGCCAACGTTCTCCAGGCCGACGATTACGCAGAGCAGGCCGATTTTGAGAACGACGGCACCATCACCAAGCTCAGCGTCGCCACCACCGGCGGCGAGAAGACCGGCTACGTCGCCGAGACCACGTTCTCCGGCGCACAGGGCATGATCACCATGGTCGTCGGTCTCGACAGCGACTATAACTGCACCGGCGTGTACGTCACCAAGCACTCCGAGACCTCCGGCCTCGGCGCGAAGGCGGCCGACACCACCGACGGCGCATGGCGCGACAACCTCGTTGGTCAGGGCGACGGCCTTGCGCTGACGAAGGACAAGGGCACGGTCGAGGCCATCTCCGGCGCGACGATCACGTCCCGCGCCGTCGTCACCGAAGTGCAGACCGTCATCAACGCGGCCAAGTCGCTGGGTTAAGGAGGGCTGAAGCATGAATATCAAACAACAGTTCAAGGAAGGCCTCATTACCAACAACCCGGTTCTCGTGCAGCTCATCGGCATGTGCGCAACCATGGCCATCACGACCAGCCTCTTCAACGGCATCGGCATGGGTCTGTCCGTGCTCGTCATCCTGACGTGCTGCAATGTGGTCATTTCTCTCATCCGTAAGGTCATCCCGAATGACATCCGTCTGGCCATCTTCGTGCTGGTCATCGCGAGCTTCGTGACGATCGTCGACCTGCTGCTGCAGGCCTACGTCCCCGCGCTGAGCGCGTCTCTGGGCGTGTTCATCCCGCTGATCGTCGTCAACTGCATCATCATCGGCCGCGCCGAAGCGTTCTGCCAGAAAAACCCCGTCGGCCCGTCGTTCTTCGACGGTATCTTCCAGGGTCTCGGCTACACGCTCGTGCTCATCGCCATGTGTGTCATCCGTGAGCTGCTCGGCAAGGGCACGTTCGGCACCGGCATCTTCAACACCATCGGCGGTGTCATCGGCACCGGCAACGGCATTCAGATCTTCCCGTCCGAGTACGGCGCGCTCGTGCTCACGCTCCCGATCGGCGGCTTCATTACGCTCGGCTGCCTGATCGCGCTCATGCAGTATGCGCTGCGCAAGTCCGCCGAGAAGAAGGAAGCCAAGGAAAAAGCGCTTGCTGCGCAGGAAAAGGAGGCGGCATAACATGAGTTCATCGACCGGTATTTTTGCCATCATCCTCAGCGCCGTCCTGACGAATAACTTCATTTTCTCGCAGTTCCTCGGCTGCTGCCCGTTCCTCGGCTGCTCGAGCAAGATCGACACCGCCGCCGGCATGGGTCTGGCCGTCACGTTCGTCATGGGTCTTGCGTCCGCCATCTGCTGGCTGGTCAACCTGCTGCTCGTGCAGCTCGGCCTCCAGTTCCTGCAGACGATCGCTTACATCCTCGTCATCGCCGCGCTCGTGCAGTTTATCGAGATGTTCCTCAAAAAGTCCATCCCGTCGCTGTACTCCGCGCTCGGCATCTATCTGCCCCTGATCACCACCAACTGCGCCGTGCTCGGTGTCGTGCTGCTCAACACGCAGTACACCTTCGGCTTTGTGCAGAGCGTGGTCTACGGTGTGTTCGGCGGTCTCGGCTTCATGCTCGCCATCTGCCTGTTTGCAAGCGTGCGTGAGAAGCTCGAGTTTGCCGACTATCCGGAGTGCTTCGAGGGCTTCCCGATCTGCCTCGTCTCTGCCGGCCTGCTCGCCCTTGCGTTCATGGGCTTCTCCGGCATGAAGATCGGCTAAGGAGGGCATGAATATGGATTTTAAATTGATTCTCGAGGGCATCGCTGTCCTCGGCGCCATGGGCGCCATCTTCGGCGCGCTGCTGGCCTTCGCCGCGAAGATCTTCTATGTGGAGGTCGACCCCAAGCAGGAAGCCGTCCGTGCGTGCCTCGCCGGCGCCAACTGCGGCGGCTGCGGCTACCCCGGCTGTGACGGTTATGCCGCCGCGGTCGCTGCCGGCAAGGCTCCGGTCAACTGCTGCGTGGCCGGCGGTCAGGCCGCTGCCGATCAGATCGCCGAGATCATGGGCGTCTCCGCCGGTGCGGAGGAGAAGATGGTCGCGTTCGTGCCGTGCTCCGGCGCGGAGGGCGTCGCCGTCAAGCGCTTCAACTATTCCGGCCCGCAGGATTGCCAGGCCGCCATGCTGTTCGGCGGCAAGAGCAACAAGGAGTGCCGCTTCGCCTGCATCGGCCTCGGCAACTGCGCCAGAGCCTGTAAGTTCGGCGCGATGCACATCGTCAACGGTGTCGCCAAGGTCGACCGCGACAAGTGCGTCGGCTGCATGGCCTGCGCCGATGCCTGCCCGAAGAAGATCATCGAGAAGGTGCCGTATAAGCAGGCTGTGCTCGTCGGCTGCCGCAACCAGGACAAGGGCGCCGTCACGCGCAAGATCTGCGACGTCGGCTGCATCGGCTGCATGAAGTGCCAGCGTGAGTGCCCGGCGGACGCCATCAAGATCGAGAACTTCGTGTCCAAGATCGACTATGACAAGTGCGTCGGCTGCGGCCACTGCGCCGATATCTGCCCGCGCGGCATCATCAACCTGCTCGACATGGTCAAGCAGTAAGCTGCCAAAACACAAAAAACAGACGGACATTCCGGTGTCCGTCTGTTTTTTTGCACCGGCAGCAACCCCCTTTCCCCCGCGGGGAAACTGCCGGTGTGTCGAAAATCTTGCAGAGTTTCGCCGCCGGAGCGGCGAAAGAAAGTCCAATCATTTTCTTCGGCGACATGTGCGGCGAAGAAAATACTTCTCGGCCTGCAAACGTGCGCGCCGTCCGTCTCCGGCGGGCGGCGCGTGCGCTGCAGTCAGGCCGCATACCCCCTTGTCAAAAAGTAATACTTTTTGACAGGCTGTTCCGGTGCCCGTCTGTTTTTTGCGCACAGAGCGCGGAAACGTCCCTTTCCCTGCGGTGCGGAATGTGTTACAATAAAGAAACCAACGTGAGGAGGCCGCCATGTACCAGACCAGACCCGACGACTATGACGCGTTCCGGTGCATCGCCGGTGCGTGTCCGCAGACGTGCTGTGCCGCGTGGGAGATCGTTGTCGATCCCGACGCGCAGGACGCCTATCTGCGCCTGCAGCATCCGCTGGCGGAAAAGCTCCGGCGCGTGATGCGCGTGGACGCGGAGGGCGACACCTACTTTGCGCAGTCGGACGGGCGCTGCCCGTTTCTGTGTGCGGACGGTCTGTGTGAGCTGCAGCGCACGCTCGGCGAGCAGAGCCTGTGCCGCACCTGCCGTGATTTTCCGCGCTGGGAGGTGCTGCTGTGCGACCGGGTGGAACAGGGGCTGTCCCTCGCGTGCCCGGAGGCTGCGCGGCAGCTGCTCGCGCGCACCGCGCCGCTGCGCTTCGTGTCCGTGCCGGTGCCGGACGACGGCTATGTGCCCGGCACGCGGGAGCGGCGGCTGACGGCTGCGCTCATGGCGGTGCGCGGCCGGACGCTCGCGCTGCTGACGCGGCCGGAGCATACGGCACGGGAGAATCTCGCGGCGGCGGAGGCGTTTGTCCGCGCGGCGCAGCGCCTGCTCGATGGGCACCGGCTCGCGGCGCTGGCTGCCGGAAACGTGCCGCAGCGGGGCATGGATGCGTGCGCCGGGTCCCTGGCGCCCGCAGCGCTGGCGGCGGCGTTTGCATTGCCCGAGCCGCTCGATCCGCAGTGGCCGGAGCTGCTCCGGCGCGTGGCCGCGCTGCCGGTCTGTCCGCCGCCGCGACTGACGGAGGTGCAGCAGATGTGCCTTGCGCAGGCGATCGTCTGGCGGCACGGCATGGATGCGCTCGACGACCGCGATGTGATCTTTCCCGTGCGTTATGCAGCGGCGGCGCTGCGGCTGCTCGACTGCCTTGCGGCGGTGAGCGGGCGCACGGACGCGCAGCTTGTCGTGTGCGTCACGCGTGAGACGGAAAATGACCCCGAGGCGCTGCCGAGACTGCGCGCAGCGCTGCAGACCGAGACAAAATAATGAGGCTTAGGAGGCGCTCAAGGATGAAAAAATGTGACTGCAAGATCATGAACACCCTCAGCAAGTACCCGAAGGTGTGGCCGTGGCTCGGTGTGGCTGGCTATGCGCTCGACGGCGCGGAGCTCGTGCTCAAGCACACCCGCTGGGGCAAGATGAACTACAAAGCGCGCATGCTCGTGCATGGCGCGGGCGCGGGGCTGCTGTGCCTCGGCGCTGGCGTGCACACGGCGCAGGCGGTCGCCGCCGGCATGGTGAACGTCCCCGCCGCCGTGACCGGCGCGGTCATCGGCACCGGTGTCGTCGGCCTGAACTATACGCACGCCGAGGCGAAGAAGATCGGCGTCAAGCGCGCGCGTGTGCTGCACCGCGTGTTTTGCGCCATGACCGGCCTCGGCATCGCCGCGCACGTGATCGGCGTCAGGCGCCCGAGACACTGAGCGCTGCCGATGAGGCCCGCCGCGCTGGACGCTTCCGGAGAGACAGCGCATGCGCGAAAGCACTTTTGACAGTCTGACAGCCACGGGGATATCCCCGTGGCTGTTGTTGTGCTGCGCGCGTCTGTGTGGTAATATGAGACCGGACAGGGTGCAAAATCGCAATTTGGAGGTCGGTTGACATGAAAAAAGACAAACGCTTCGAGATCGTGTATCAGGAAGGCGGTTTCATGGGCGCAAAAACGATCTATGTGGATAAAGAGACGGGCGTGAATTATCTCTTCATCGTCAGCGGATATGCGGGTGGATTGACGCCGCTGCTGGACGCGGAGGGGAAACCGGTCGTCACAAAGGAGACGGCCGGCTGATAAAACCGCGCTTCCTGCCCGGTGCAAAAAGGCGCTTTGCCATGGCAGAGAAAAGACCGGCGTGACCAAATGGTCACGCCGGTCGGCTTTTCTTATATGGGTTGGCGCTCAGCCGGTGGTGACATAGCTGCCCGACTCCGGCGCCTTGGCGAGAAACGGCACAAAGCGCGTCGCCGCATCGAAGCTGCTGTCGGCGGCGATGACGCTGCGCAGCGCGGCGACGTTGTCCGCCGTGGCGAACACGCACACGCGGTCGAGCAGCTTCGGCAGCACCGTCATGTCCTGCCCGGATTGCGCGGCCTTGTCCTGCAGGATGGAGTCCGCACTCACGATCGCGCTCACGCGCAGCCCCGTTGCGCTCAGGCTCGTGCGCAGATACTTTGTCAGCGCGACGACCGCGTCCGTGCGCGAGGGCGAGCCCGTCTGATCCGCGTATTTGAGCTCTGCAGCCGCAAGCGGCTGCTGCAGGTACGAGAACGCGACCTCGTCAAAGCCGAGCTCCCGCAGCTCCTTGCAGAGGCTGACGAGGTACGTGCGCGTGAAGGTGTTGTACGGGTCGACCCAGCCGCCGGAGCTGTCGGTGTACGCGCTGCCGGAGGCGGTCTGCTGCGCGGTGGCGGCGTAGCGCTCGGCCATGAGCGAGTCCACGCACGCGCTCACGACCGCGACGAGGTAGATGTCCTGCCCCTTGACGGTTCGGATCGCATCGGCGAGCTCGGCCGTGCCGTTGACGCCGTAGGCTGACGCCTCCGAGACGCCGGACTTCCAGCTGAGCGTGCCGCCGGGCGCTTTCATCTGCAGCACGAGGGCGTTGCCGCCGGCGGCCTTCACGGATGCTGCGGCGCGCGTGAGCCCCTCGGGCGTGATCTTGTCGGCGGTCAGATACTGCGCGTGCAGCTCCGAGAGATTCTTGCCCGCGTCGGAGATGATGCCGGAGTAGTCCGGATCTTCGAGCACGAGCTCGGTGTCGACCGTCTCGGGCTGGCCGTCGTCCGTCACGGGGGCGGGTGTTTCCATGATGGGGAAGATGACGTGCAGCGAGCCGTCGCTGCCGTAGACGATGTATTTCTGACCGGCGTAGAACAGGATCACGGCCAGCACGATCAGTCCGGCGAGGATCCACAAGAGCACCGGCCAGACCTTGCCCCGGCTGCGCCGGGCGCGGTAGACGTCGTTTCGATGGGCGCGCATCGGCACACCTCCTTTGGGTCAGGCGGCCTCAGCCGCGGTTTTCAATGTCGCTGATGAGCGCGACGCGGCGCGCGTGGCGGCCGCCCTCAAAGTCCGTGGTCAGGAAGGTGTCCACGATCTTGAGCGCAAGCCCCGTGCCGAGCACGCGCGCGCCCATGGCGAGGATGTTCGCGTCGTTGTGGCGGCGGGTCATCTCGGCCGAGTAGCAGTCCCCGCACAGGGCGGCGCGGATGCCCTTGACCTTGTTGGCGGAGATGGAGATGCCGATGCCCGTGCCGCAGATGAGGATGCCGCGCTCGCATTCGCCGCCCGCGACCGCGCGCGCGACGGCCTCACCGTAGACGGGGTAGTCGCAGCTCTCCTCGCTGTAGGTGCCGAAGTCCTGATAGGCGAGCCCGAGCTCGTCAAGATGGCGCATGACCTCCTGCTTGAGGGCATAGCCGCCGTGGTCACATCCGATCGCAATCATAAAAAATACCTCGATTTCTGAAATTTCCCGGCGTTAAAATGGCCAGTCCGGGAGCCATTTGAGCACATTCCATGCGTAGCTGCGCGAGACCGTCACGCCTGTGAGCACAGGATAAAACAGCGCGAGCAGCGCGCCGCTTGCCGCGGTGAAGGCATATACGATGCCGAAATAGCCCCGCTGCCGCAGCCGGTCGAACACATACCCGAGCGCGAGCACGAGAAAGAGCGTCGCCGCGAAGTAGTGGTATTCGAACGTCAGGCGCGAGATGAACACCCACGGCAGCACCTGCGCAAGATAGCCGATGAGGATGAACAGCGCCGTGCGGTCGCGCCTGACCGCGCGGTATGCAAGCACCGGCAGCGCCAGCAGCCCGCCCCAGCACAGCAGGGGATTGACGAACGCGCCGATGGTCGACACCGTCCCGTTGCCGTACGACAGGTAGTAGAGGATCGGCCGCAGGTCGAGCAGCCACTGCCACCAGCGTGAGGAATACGGGTGCGTTGCGACAAGACCCGCGTGATACGTGAACATGAAGCGCTGGTTTTCCAGAACGATGGCGGCGTATTCGCGCGTGAAGTACATGCCCACACCGCGCAGACCGCGCGCCGCGCCGTAGGGGTAGTAGCTCGCATAGTAGATCATGCCCGGAATGAGCACGAAAAACACGAGGCAGAAGCCGATGTTCGCAAGCAGCCTGCGCGCATAGCGGCGGCCGTCGCCGTCGCGGTGCGCCTGCACGCCGGAAAACACCCAGTGCAGCGCCCAGAGCACGCCGAGCCCCGCCCCGGCATACAGGCACGTCCACTTCGTGGCCGCGCCCACGCCGAACGCAATGCCGCAGGCGGCGAGATGGCGCAGCCTGCCCTCCGTGAAGTACCGGTACAAAAACAGGTACATGAGCAGGATGAACAGCGTCGCAAAGCTGTCGACCGTCGCAATGCGCGTCTGCGTCAGGTGCATGAAGTCAAACGCCAGCAGCGCCGTGCCGCACAGCGCCACGCGGTCGTCGCGGAACATCCGGCGCAGCAGATCCCACATCAGCGGCAGCATGGCCACGCCGAACAGCGCGCCCATGCAGCGCCAGCCCAGCGGCGTCATACCCAGCAGCGCGATGCCGAGCGCGATCAGCTCCTTGCCGAGCGGCGGGTGCGACACCTCGTACGGGTACACGCCGCGCAGATGCTCATAGGCCGTGCGCGCGTGGTAGATCTCGTCAAAATACGAGCTGTTGCAGTACGTGGACGATGCCGGCACGGTGTCCGCCTCGTCGCAGAGGGCGTCCGCAGACGCAGGCCCCGTGATCTCGCGCACGGCGATGCGTTCGCCCTGCGCGTCGAGCAGCGCGAGCTCGCCAAGCTCCAGATGCGTGCTCGCCGTGACGCGCACGTAGGCCGCCGTCGCGGGCGCGGCGTCCGACGGCTGCGGCTGCAGCCATTTGAAGAGGTCGGCATAGCCCTGCGGCATCGTTCCGGCGGCGGTGTAGGTGATGCCGTCGTCAGAATAGGCAAGGGTGTATTCGCCCGTGTACAGGCCGGTGTAGTACCAGACGGTGTCGATGCCGTGCACGCCGTCGAGCGCGAGCGTGGCGCTCTCGCCGGCCTCAAGCGTGCAGAAGCGCTGCGGGTCGCGCGCAGAGCCGAGCCCCGTGAACGCGGCGACGGCGTACACCGCCGTCAGCACCGCGATGCCGATGCCGCCGCGGTGCGATGTGCGCCGGGGGATCGCGTCGCGCGCGGGCCACGCCAGCTGCAAAAACAGCGCCAGCGTCAGCGCGATGGCCGCCGCGGGCAAGATGATCCGAAGCGCTGCCATGCGCCGTTCCTCCCTTCGCCGGAGCGTTGGATGCTCGCATTTGTCGGATGGTCTATATTATAGTACAGCGCGGCGGCGCTGTCCAGAAAAGAATCCGGCGGACGGCTGCCGGTACTTGACAACGGTGCGGAATAAAGTTAAAATAATGTGATTATATTTTTGGCGGCGGATGGAGCACCGCCACAAATATCGTTATGTTCCCGGCGGGTACGCTTGATGGCCCGCCTTTTCCAACTTGAAAAAATATCGTGAAGAAATCTGAAGAAACGGAGGATTACAATTTCATATGTCGTTACCAATAGCACTCGGTTGTATCATCGCAGCGCTTGTGGTTGGTTGTATCCTTGGCGGGCTCTACCGCAAAAAGGTCTCGGAACGCGAGATCGGCAGTGCGGAGGAGAAGGCCAGGCAGATCATAAATGACGCCTATAAGAGTGCCGAGAGCAAGCGGCGCGAGACCCTGCTCGAGGCCAAGGAAGAGATCCACAAGAGCCGTTCGGAGTATGAGCGCGAGGTCAAGGAGCGCCGCGCGGAGCTGCAAAAGCAGGAGCGCCGCCTTCAGCAGAAGGAGGAGACGCTTGACCGCAAGACGGACACGCTCGACAAAAAGACCGATGCCCTCAACCAGAAGATCGCCGCGATCGACACCAAGCAGAACGAGATCAACCAGCTCAAGAAGACCCAGATGGAGCTGCTCGAAAAGATCTCCGGCTACACGGTCGAGGAGGCCAAGGCCTTCCTCATCAACAGCCTGAAGGACGACGTGGTGCACGAGCAGGCGCTCATGGTCAAGGAGATCGAGACCCAGTACAAGGATGAGGCCGATACCCGCGCCCGCGAGATCATCGCCACCGCCATCCAGCGCTGTGCCGCCGATCATGCCAGCGAGGTGACCGTGTCGGTCGTGCCGCTGCCGAACGACGAGATGAAGGGCCGCATCATCGGCCGCGAGGGCCGCAACATCCGCGCCATCGAGACGCTCACCGGCTGCGACCTCATCATTGACGACACGCCCGAGGCCATCACGCTCTCGAGCTTCGATCCCGTGCGGCGTGAGGTCGCGCGCATCGCGCTCGAAAAGCTCATTCAGGACGGACGCATCCACCCCGCCCGCATCGAGGAAATGGTCGCCAAGGCTCAGAAGGAGGTCAACGCCACCATCAAGGCCGAGGGCGAGCGCGCCGTTTTCGAGACGAACATCCACGGTCTGCATCCCGAGCTGATCAAGCTGCTCGGCCGCATGAAGTACCGCACCAGCTACGGCCAGAATGTGCTCAACCACTCCATCGAGGTTTCGCACATTGCCGGCCTGCTCGCTTCCGAGCTCGGCGTCGACGTGGCCACCGCCAAGCGCGCCGGCCTCCTGCACGACATCGGCAAGGCCATCGACCACGAGGTCGAGGGCAGCCATGTGACCATCGGCGTGAACATCGCCCGCAAGTACAAGGAGTCTGAGGAGGTCATCCACGCCATCGAGGCGCACCACAACGATGTGGAGCCGCACACCGTCGTCGCCTGCCTGGTTCAGGCGGCCGACGCCATCTCCGCCGCCCGCCCCGGCGCACGGCGCGAGAACATCGAAAACTATGTCAAGCGTCTGGAAAAGCTCGAGGAGGTCTCCAAGAGCTTCCCCGGCATTGCTAACAGCTTTGCCATTCAGGCCGGCCGCGAGATCCGCATCATGGTCAAGCCCGAGGAGGTCTCGGAGGATCAGATGGTGCTGCTTGCGCGCGACATCGCCAAGAAGATCGAGGACGAGCTGACCTATCCCGGTCAGATCAAGGTCAATCTCCTGCGCGAGACCAAGGCCGTCGATTACGCGAAGTAAACCACAGCACAAACGCCAAAACGCCCGCCGGGAAACCGGCGGGCGTTTTGGCATATCCAAAAGTCTCGCAGTGTTTCGCCGATGGCGCGGCGAAAGAAAATGAAATCATTTTTTCCGGCGACATGTGCGGCGGAAAAAATACCGCTCAGGCTGCAAGTGTGGAATTTGTGCGCCGTCGGCGCACAAATTATGCGCGCAGCAGACCGTGAGCCTTTTGTCGGAAAACTTTTTGGGTTTTCCGACAGGCTCAAACGCCCGCCGGGAAACCGGCGGGCGTTTGCTGTCTGTTCAGAGGTAGGTTTGCGGCGCTTTTTCGACGTATGTTCCGCAGTTGGTGCAATATGTGCACCCTTCGGAGAGCGAAGAGCCGCAGTTTCGGCAAAAGCGGGGGCGCTGCGTGTAAGCAGGGGCTGCGGGAGCCGGACTCTCGACAGGAGACCTGTCCGGGACTACGGTGTACTCCGCGTCGAGCTGTATGGGCGGTGCGTTTTTCGGCAGGGGAGAGAACAGCAGCCGCCGCTTCATGAAGTATATCCAGCTCGGGACGGCGACGATGCCGCAGCCGATGATCTGGCCGATGGTGGTTGCAGCGGACGGGTATGTCAGCCGGTAGGTGTAAATGATCACAAGAGCCGCGATCGAGTCGAGGATGATCAGACCCCATGTCCCGAACAGCGCCAGCACACCGTACCACTTCATGGAGTTCAGGCCGGCGGCGGCTGCAATGGTGAGCAGCAGGCCGGCTGCGGCATAGACAAGCGTATATGCATTGGAGCCGGAGCGGAACAGCTGCGCACCCTGCACGAAGCGCGCAATGACCCCCAAGATAAGTACAATGCGCAGAAAATGATAATATTTCAGGGGCGTCTGCTCCTTGTTGACGTATTGGGGGGTGATCATAGAAAACGGTCTCCTTCCGAAGCGTGATTGGATGCACATGCCAAGGCATCCATATGTTACATACTAATACTTGTGCCGTTTCTTGTCAAGTGTGAGAAAAATGGGCGCACAAAGCCCCCGGCACGCATTGCGTACCGGGGGTTTGCTGTCTGTTGTTTTGCGGGGCAGGGGAATCAGTACATACCGCCCATATCCGGGGCAGCCGGAGCGGCCGGAGCGGCCTTCTCGGGCAGGTCGGCCACGAGAGACTCGGTGGTCAGGACCATGGAGGAGACGGACGCGGCGTTCTCGAGCGCGCTGCGGCAGACCTTGGTCGGGTCGACGATGCCGTTTTCGATCATGTCGCCGAAGGTGTCGTGCGCGGCGTCGTAGCCGTAATTGACGCTCTTGCTCTTGCTGACCTTGTCGAGGATGACCGCACCCTCGACACCGGCGTTGGCCGCGATCTGGCAGATCGGGGCGCGCAGCGCGGCGGCAATGATGCTGGCACCGGTCTTCTCATCGCCGGAGAGCTTGGCAGCCGTCGCCTGTGCGGCCTTGCTGGCCACGACATAGGCCGTGCCGCCGCCGGCGACAACGCCCTCTTCAACAGCCGCGCGGGTCGCGTTGAGCGCGTCCTCGATGCGCAGCTTCTTTTCCTTCATCTCGGTCTCGGTCGCAGCGCCGACCTTGATGACCGCAACACCGCCGGACAGCTTTGCCAGACGCTCCTGCAGCTTCTCCTTGTCGTACTCGGAGGTGGTCGTCTCGATCTGGGCGCGGATCTGCGCGATGCGGCTCTGGATGTCGTCCTTGGCGCCGGCACCCTCGACGATGGTCGTGGTCTCCTTCGTGACCTTGACCTGACGCGCGTGGCCAAGCTGGGCCAGCGTGGTGTCCTTGAGCTCCATGCCGAGGTCGGTCGAGATGACCTGGCCGCCGGTCAGGATGGCGATATCCTGCAGCATTTCCTTGCGGCGGTCGCCGAAGCCGGGCGCCTTGACGCACACGCAGGTGAACGTGCCGCGCAGCTTGTTGAGGATGATGGTGGCCAGCGCCTCGCCCTCGATGTCGTCGGCGATGATGACGAGCTTCTTGCCGGCGTTGAGCACGGCCTCGAGCACCGGCAGGATCTCCTGAATGTTCGAAATCTTCTTATCGGTGATGAGGATGAGCGCGTCGTCGATGACGGCCTCCATCTTGTCGTTGTCGGTGACCATGTACGGGGTGACATAGCCGCGGTCGAACTGCATGCCTTCGACGACCTCGGAATAGGTCTCGGCGGTCTTGCTCTCCTCGACGGTGATGACGCCGTTCTGGCTGACCTTCTCCATGGCCTCGGCAATGAGCTTGCCGATGTGCTCGTCACCGGACGAGATCGCGCCGACACGTGCGATGTCGCCGCTGCCGCTCACGGGCTGGGAGTTGGTGCGGATGGCGTCGACGGCCGCCTCGGTCGCCTTCTGGATGCCGCGGCGCATGACCATCGGGTTTGCACCGGCGGCAAGGTTCTTCAGACCCTCGCGGATCATCGCCTGCGCCAGCACGGTGGCGGAGGTGGTGCCGTCGCCCGCGACGTCGTTGGTCTTGGTGCTCACTTCGCGGATGAGCTGCGCGCCCATGTTCTCGAACGCGTCCTCAAGCTCGATCTCCTTTGCGATCGTCACACCGTCGTTCGTGATCAGCGGAGCGCCGAACTTCTTGCCCAGCACCACGTTGCGGCCCTTGGGGCCGAGGGTGATCTTGACGGTATCTGCAAGCTGATCCACGCCGCGCTGCAGCGCCTTGCGTGCTTCTTCACCATAAATGATCTGTTTTGCCATAATGATAGCCTCCTAATGAATCCAAGCAGTAGTGTCTTACTCGACGACGGCCAGAATGTCGCTCTGGCGCACGATGGAATACTCCTCGCCGTCCACCTTCACGGTGGTGCCGGAGTACTTGCCGACGATCACACGGTCACCGGCAGCGACGGTCATCTTCACTTCGTTGCCGTCCACCATGCCGCCCGGGCCGACTTCAACGACCTCGAACATTTCGGGTTTCTCCTGCGCGGATGCTGCCAGGATCAGGCCGCTCTTGGTCTTTTCCTCGGCCTTGAACTGCTTGAGGATTACACGGTCTGCCAACGGTTTGAGTTTCATGATCTATATGCCTCCTAATATTGAATACAAAAAAGCGATGCGTTAGCACTCCGTTCCTCTGAGTGCTAACGCATCATACTATACCACAAATTTTCGGATTATCAAGCCCCTGACGAAATTTTTTTGTAAACGTTTTATGACCGCGTTTTTCGTCAGGAATGGACAAACTCGCGCGTCTCGTGGCCGCCCGCGGTCTCGGGATGGAAGAAGGCCATGTTCGCCGGCACGAGGAAGTTCACGCCGCTGGGAATGAGGTCAAAATTCACGTGCCTGCTGTAGAGCGCCTCACCGTCGATGTTGACGACGATCTCGTTTTCGCTGTCGATCTCGAGGTGGCCGCCCTCAAGGTGCGTGATGAACTGCTCCAGCTCGCGGTAGCGCCCCTTTGCGTACTTGCCGACGAGCCGGACGAACTGCAGGCGCGAGACGTCGCGCACGACGAGAAACTCGAGCTTGCCGTTGTCGGGCATGGAGTCGGGGATGGGGTTGAAGCCGCCGCCGTAGAACCGGCCGTTGCACGCGCAGATGAGCGTCGTGCCGCCGGAATACTCCATGCCGCAGCCGCGCACGGTCAGCGGCTGGGTGATGCCCTTGAAGAGGTTTGCCACGGCGGAGAAAATGTAGTTGTCGTGGTACTGGTGCACCTCCGTGCCGATGCGCGCGTCGATGCCGACCGAGCAGATGTTGAGCGCGTAGCGCCCGCAGCATTCGATGATGTCAAAGGGGCGCACCTCGCCGCGCACGAGGTCGGCAAGGTCGAAAAAGCGCGTCTTTTCCTCCCCGAACATTTTGATGAAATCGTTGCCCGTGCCGCAGGGAAAATGCGTCACGGCGACGTTGCTGCGGCCGACTGCGCCGTTGACGCACTCGTTGAGCGTGCCGTCACCGCCGCAGGCATACACCCGCAGCTCCTCGCCGGAGGCCGCCTCCGCGGCGATCCTGGCACACGCGTCCATGGGCGCGGTCGTGACATAGACCTCGTAAGCGTCCTCGCTGCCCTCGAGCGCAAGGCGCGCCTGCTCGGCCACGTATTCGCGCCGGTCCTTGCCGCCGGCGACGGGATTGACGATGAACAGATGTTTCATAGAGAATTCCTGCACTTTCGACAAAATAATACAATAACTATACCGCGTGCGGCGGGGTCGCGCAAGAGGGGAATTGTGAATATTTGCGGAATTTTAACTACCGGTGTGAGCATATGCGGCGGTATGCTGCCTCACACATCCTTCGTGTACTGGAACAGGTCGCAGCGGAGCGTGCCGTTGTAGAGCTTGCGCTTTTTGTCCGCCGGGCGGCCGAAGGCGCGCTCAAACTCCGTGTGCGACGACAGGAGGTAGAGCTTCCAGTGCTCCGTTTTGGCATAGGCTGCGCCGAAGGCGGCGTAGAGCGCCTCGGCCTCGCGCTTTTCCATCAGGCGTTCGCCGTAGGGCGGGTTCGTGACGATGAGGCCGCGCTCGGTCGTGCGGTCAAACTCCCGCGCGTCGGCGACGGCGAACGTGATGCAGTCGTCCACACCGGCGCGGCGGGCATTGTCGCGCGCCATGGCGACGGCGCGCGGGTCGATGTCCGAGGCGAAGATGTGATATTCGCCGTGAAATTCCCGCGCACGCGCCTGCTCGCGCGCGTCCTGCCAGACGGCCTTGTCCGGCCACGCCCACTGCATGGCGGCAAAGTCGCGCCGGATGCCGGGGGCGCGGCCTTTGGCGGCCAGCGCCGCCTCGATGGCGATGGTGCCGCTGCCGCAAAACGGGTCGCAGAAGTCGCCCCGGCCGCGGTAGCCCGCGATGTCCACGAGCGCGGCGGCCAGCGTCTCGCGCAGGGGCGCCGCCACGTGCGCCGGACGGTAGCCGCGCTTGTGCAGCGGCGTGCCGGTCGTGTCGAGGTAAAGCGTGGCCGTGTCGTGCACGAGCGAGAACTGGATCTGGTACAATGCGCCGGTCTCGGCGAACCAGCCGACGCGGTAGCGCCGCTTGAGCGACTCGACGACGGCTTTCTTGATGATCTTCTGGCAGTCGGGCACGGAGTGCAGCGCCGACTCCAGACTGTAGCCCTTGACGGGGAAGGCCGCGTCCGCCGGCAGATAGTCCGCCCACGGCAGCGCCTTGACGCCCTCAAAGAGCGCGTCGAACGTCGGCGCGGGGAAGCTGCCCAGCTCGAGCAGCACGCGCTCGCCGAAGCGGCAGCGGATGTTCATGCGCGCGATGTCCGCGTCCGTGCCGGTGCAGCGCACGCGGCCGTTTTCGGGCATGACGTCACGCAGACCCATGTGGCGCAGCTCATTGCCGAGCGGGCCCTCGAGCCCGAACAGGCACGGCACGCACAGCTTGTGATCAGGCATCGGGCGTGTCCTCGGTTTCTTCGGATTTTTCGGGTTCTTCGGATCCTTCGGCTTTTTCGGCGTCCGACTCCGGCTCGCTTTCCGGAATCGGCTCCGGCGCAGCGTCTGCGTCGGGGGCTTCTTCCGCCTCGGGCGTCATGTCCACGAGCTCGAAGGTGATGTCCGGCAGCTTTTCCTGCTCATACTTGCCGCAGAGGATGCGGATAAAGACCACAATGGCGTAGATCAGGCAGGCGACGGCGGCGACCGTCAGTCCCTCGACCCAGCCCTGCGGGATGCTGCCGACGGTGTCCACGCACACGATCTCGTCGGGCAGGTAGTCGGCCGCGTCCTCACTGTCGCCGATCGCGCCGATCTGCTGCAGGTAGGAGCGGTTTTCCGTGTACCAGTCATAGAGCGCGGACGAAACGGCATCCGGCATGGTCTTGACCGTGCCGGTGACGCGGATGAAGCTGTCGACCGAGTAGCTCTGGCCGGACAGAACGCTCGTGGTCGCATCGGAGATGGTCTTGACCGAGGCGTTCCAGCGCGCGGGGAAGCGGAAGGCCACAAGCTGTCCGCCGATGGGCACGACGCCGTACTGCGCGCTGCCGCCGTTGGGGTCTGAAAACGTGTTGAGGATGAAGACGATGTCGTGCTGCACGAACGTGCCGGGCTCGGCATCGAAGGAGCCGGAGATCTCCTGCGCGCCGCGGGCGATGCGGAACACGCCGAAGCCGGACGCCGCCAGCAGCACGATGGCCGCCAGCAGGCCGGCCACACCGCGCCGGAGCGCATGACGCGCGCGGACGCTCATGGGCGCTTTCTCCGCCGGAGCGGGGGCTTCGGCAGTATCGGCTTCGCCAGCGGGGATTTCGGCAGTATCGGCTTCGCCAGCGGCGGTCTCGCCGGCTGTGACTTCTTCCGGCTGCGCGCACGCTTCGGGCGCATCGGTCTCCGGGGCGTCCGGCGCGGTGCTGCCGTTGATGTTTTCTTCGGGGGTCTTGTGTTCGTCCATGATGGGCTCCTTTCTCAGATCGTGGCGGCGCTGTCGAGCATGGCATCGAGCACGCAGCAGGCGAGCGCTGCCTCCATGACGGGGATCGCGCGCGGGGCAAGGCACGGGTCGTGCCGGCCGTTGATGCGCAGCGGCGTCTCCTCCATGGTCACGAGGTCGACCGACGGCTGCTCGCACGCGATCGACGGCGTCGGCCGCAGAGCCATGCGAACGACGAGCGGCATGCCGTTGGTGATGCCGCCGTTGATGCCGCCGGCGTTGTTGGACGCCATGGTGATGCGCCCGTTCTGCAGGCGGATGGGGTCGTTTGCCTCACTGCCGCGCATTTCGGCGAGGGCGAAGCCGCGGCCGAACTCCACGCCCTTCACGCCGGGGATGGCATAGAGCATGCCGGCGATGCGGCTCTCCATGCCGCCGAAGAGCAGACCGCCGACACCGGCGGGCACGCCCGTGACGACGCACTCAAGCTCGCTGCCGACGGAGTCTCCGGCGCTGCGCGCATCGAGGATGGCGCGCTTCATGTCGAAGTTGAGCTCCTTGCCCGTCGCCTGGCCGACGCGCACGGCGTTGGCCGTGATCGTGATGCCGCGGCGCTCAAGGATCTGGCGGCAGACCGCTCCGGCAAACACGAGGCACGCCGTGAGCCGGCCGCTGAACGCGCCGCCGCCGCGCAGGTCGGCATGACCGCCGAAGCGCACGGTCGCGGCGTAGTCCGCGTGGCTCGGGCGTGGGATCTCCGGATGGTAGGCCGCGCTGTTCTGGTCCTTGTTGCGGAAGATGGCCGAGATGGGCGCGCCGGTCGTCACGCCGTTGAGGATGCCGCTCATCACGAGCGGGTCGTCGGTCTCGGAGCGGTGGGTCGTCAGGTCGGACGAGCCGGGGGCGCGCCGGCGCATCTGAATGCGCACGGCGTCCATGTCCACGGCCTCTCCGGCCGGGACGCCGTCGAGCACGACGCCGATCGCCGGGCCGTGCGACTCGCCGAAGATCGTCACTTTTACACGTTCGCCATAGGTGTTCATGCGGATGCCTCGCTGTTCGTTCAAAAATCGGTTTACAGTTAACCATACAACATTTTCGCGGTCTTGTAAATGCCTTTTGCGCGCTGTGTGCGCCGTGCGGCCGCGCAGGCGCGGATTTTACAGATTGGACATGAAAAATGTGCGCTGCTTGTTTATAATGGAATCAACCATTGGATCATTATGTCCGGCGCGGCGCGCCGGTGAAGGAGGCAACATCACATGAGCCAGAAAGTGCTCGTCGTGGAGGACGATATCAACATTGCGGAATTGCTGCGTCTGTACCTGCAGAAGGATGGCTTTGAGGTGTCGCACGCGGCCGACGGCGGCAAGGCCGTCGAGATGGCCAAGGAGATCCAGCCCGACCTCGTGCTGCTCGATATCATGCTGCCCGTGATGGACGGCTGGCAGGTCTGCCGCGAGCTGCGCAAGAGCATGAAGATGCCCATCATCATGCTCACCGCCAAGGGCGAGACCGAGGATAAGGTCTCCGGTCTGGAGATGGGCGCGGACGACTACATCGTCAAGCCCTTTGAGGTCAAGGAGCTGCTTGCGCGCGTGCACGCCGTGCTGCGCCGCACCGGCGACGACGGCAAGCCGCAGAGCAAGAAGCTCACCTTCGACAAGCTCGTCATCAACCTCGACTCCTATGAGCTGATCGTCGACGGGAAAAAGGTCGACACGCCGCCCAAGGAGATGGAGCTTCTGTACCACCTTGCGGCCACGCCCAACCGTGTCTACACCCGCAACCAGCTGCTTGACGAGGTGTGGGGCTTTGACTACTTCGGCGACAGCCGCACCGTGGACGTGCACATCAAGCGTCTGCGCGAAAAGCTTGAGGGCGTGTCCGACAAGTGGGCGCTCAAGACCGTCTGGGGCGTGGGCTACAAGTTCGAAGCGGAAGAGGCGTAAGTGCCGTAAGTGAAGAGCATCTATTTCAAAAACTTCGCCGCGACCGCCGCCATGGTGCTGTTCAGCTTCCTGATCCTCGGCACGGCGTTTGTGTTCCTCGGCCGCAGCTATGTCATCAGCGAATACCGCGGCAACATGGTCTCCAACGCCGAGGAGGTCAGCCACGCGGCGCAGGCACTCGTGCGCAGCGGCGAGCTCACGAGCTGGGATCTGCGCATGGTCATCAGCACGCTCGCGCAGTCGACCGGCAACCACATCTTCATCGCCGACACCGACGGGACGATCGTGTCCTGCTCGTGCCGGAACATCGCCTGCGAGCACCTCGGCCGCACGCTCACCGGCAGCACCATGACCCAGCTGCGCAGCGAGGGCAAGCTCAACCTCATCACGAATCTCGGCGGGTTTTACAGCTCCGCGCACTACGTCGTCGCCCAGCCGATCACCGTCGGCACGGACGCGCGCATCATCGGCTATGTGTTCGTGACGACCAACAGCGCCGCGATCATTTCCGGCTGGCGCACGTTTTTGTGGGTGTTTCTTGCGGCGTCCGCGGCCGTGATGATGATCGCGCTGCTGCTCTCGCTCGTGACGAGCAAGCGCATGGCGCAGCCGCTCGACGAGATGGCCGTCGCCGCCAAGAAATTTGCCCACGGCGATTTTTCCGCCCGCGTCACGGATGACGGACGCACCGACGAGGTCGGCGCGCTCATTTCGGCGTTCAACACCATGGCGGACTCGCTCGAGACGAGCGAGGAGCGCCGCAACGCCTTCATCGCCAACGTCTCGCACGAGCTCAAGACGCCCATGACCACCATCGCCGGCTTTGCCGACGGCATTCTTGACGGCACGATCCCCAAGGATCAGGAGGACAAGTACCTCGTCACCATCGCCGACGAGACGCGCCGTCTCTCGCGCCTTGTGCGCAGCATGCTGGACATGTCGCGCATGGAGAGCACGGGTGAGGATCTGACGCGCCGGCGCGAATTTGACATCTCCGACAGGATCGTCAGCACCATGCTCAGCTTCGAGGCGCGCGCCAACGACAAGCAGCTCGACGTCGACCTCCAGCTTCCGGAGGATCCGATGCTCGTGCTCGGCGATCCGGACGCCATCACGCGCGTACTTTATAATCTGATGGACAACGCCGTCAAGTTCGCCGCGCCCGGCAGCACGCTGTGCGTCTCGCTCTGGAAATCGGACGGCAAGGCCTACGTCTCCGTGCGCGACCACGGCGAGACCATCCCGCCGGACGACCTGCCGTTCATCTTCGACCGCTTCCACAAGTCCGACCGCAGCCGCAGCCTCGACCGCGACGGCGTGGGGCTCGGGTTGTATCTGGTCAAGAGCATCCTCGATGCGCACGGCGAGGACATCGCCGTCACGAGCCGCGACGGGGAGACGGAGTTCGTGTTCACTCTCACGCTCGCAAAGCCCGCGCCCAAGCCCACCGCAAAGCCCGAAGGCACCGGCCGGCGGGGCGGACGCAAGAGTTCATGAATTGTTCGCGGAATTCATAGAATGTTTGTTTTCCATTCATAAGCAGCACAAAATCATGTGTTATCATCAAATCGTTCCTTGGGAGGGACACCAACATGTACGACAACGATCGCAAACCGGAGTCCGACTGGTATGAGGCCGGCTATACCGCGCCCCGCCGCGAAGCATCCGGAAGCGGCTGCTATGACTCCTACTGGAGCCCGACGCAGGCCGCCTCACCGAAGAAAGCGTCCCATCAGGGGCTGAAGATCACGATGATCATTCTCGGCGTGTTGGTGCTGATCATCGCCTCGTGCTATGTGTTCGCGGCGCGCGGACGGGACTCCGTTCCCGGCACCGACCCCGGACAGCACGGCAGCGTGACGATCCCACAGGACGAACCGGACGATGACACCACCGTCACCGGCAAGAACGAGCTGCCGGGCGCGCCGACGAATTCCGGCGTGACCATGGAGCTCCGCCCCGCCGGCGGCAGTACGCTCTCGCTGCAGAGCGTGTATGCCAAGTGTCTGCCGTCCGTCGTCGGCATCCATGCCGACATCCGCCGCGGCGAATACAGCACCGGCACGGGCGTTGTGCTCACGGCCGACGGCTACATCGTCACGAACACGCACGTGCTCGACGGCGCGAAGAGCGTCACCGTGACTACGTCGGACGGCGCCGAGTACACCGGCGCGCTTGTCGGCGCAGACGCCGTGAGCGACATCGCCGTGCTCAAGATCGACGCACAGGGGCTCACTCCCGCCGAGTTCGGCGACTCCAGCTCCCTGCAGGTCGGCGATGACGTCGTGTCCATCGGCAACCCGCTCGGCGAGCAGCTGCGCTGGACGATGACCGACGGCATCATCTCCGCCATCAACCGCGACATGGTCTATAACGGGCACAGCATGACCCTCCTGCAGACCAATGCCGCCATCAACGAGGGCAACTCCGGCGGCCCGCTCATCAATATGTATGGGCAGGTGATCGGCATCACGAACATGAAGGCGCTGTCCACCGGCGTGGAGGGCATCGGCTTCGCGATCCCGACAGCATCCATCCGGCCGATCGTCAATGCACTGCTTGCAGACGGCCGCGTTTCCGGCCGCGTGAGCATCGGCATCACCGTGGGTGCGGTCTCCTCCGCCGCTTCGGAGTATTATGATCTGCCCGATGGGCTGTATATCAGCGACGTTGCTGAGGGCTCGGACGCCGAAAAGCAGGGCATCCAGTCCGGCGATATGCTTCTGGCGGTCAACGGTCAGGCCGTGACCACCACCTATGATGTCAGCGCCGTCAAGGATGGCTTGCAGGTGGGCGACACCGTCACACTGACCATCTACCGCGACGGCAAAACGTTCGATGTCAAAGTCAGACTCGTCGACACGAACGACATCTCTTAATTTGATAGTTTCTCCCTCCTCATATTCTCCTCTCTATTGAACGAACCCCAGGCGGCTTGCCGTCTGGGGTTTGTTCTATATCCGGTCAGGAAACGCGGCGCAAGCGTGGGATGACAGAGCAGCGGGGGAGCCCGAGGGGGCAAGACCCGCCTCGGTTTCCATGGCACGCGCTTGCGCAGCAAGCCGACGAACCCCAGGCGGCTTGCCGTCTGGGGTTTGTTCTATATCCGATCAGGAAACGCGGTGCGAGCGTGGGATGACAGAGCAGCGGGGGGGCAAAAAACAGCCCGTTCCGGATGGAACGGGCTGTTTTTTTCATGCGCTTTTGTGCGCTTGCGGCTCATGTCACGGCGCTGCAAACGCGCTGCCGGCATACGCATATACCGTGCAGCCGAGCGCGTCGGCGTCGGCGGGGTCGTGCGTTGCGAGCACGAGCGTCCTGCCCTGCGTCTCGGCGGCGATGCACGCGATCACGCGCGCACGCAGCGCCGCATCCAGACCGCGAAACGGCTCGTCGAGCAGCAGCACCGGCGCGTCATACGCGAGCGCGCGCGCAATGGCCACGCGCTGCTGCATGCCGCCGGAGAGCGCCGCGGGGTACTGCTCCGCCGCCTCGCCGAGCTCCAGCCGCTCCAGCCATGCGCGCGCCTGCGGCATGGTCTGCGCCCGGTCGGAGAGTACGGCGTTGACGTTTTCCGCCGCCGTGCGCCACGGCAGCAGACGCGGCTCCTGAAACACGCACGCCATGCGCCCGGGCGAAACGCGCACGCTGCCGCCGTCCGGCGCGCGCAGCCCGGCAAGCACGCGCAGCAGCGTCGTCTTGCCGCAGCCGGACGGACCCATGAGCGCGATGTGCGCCCCGTCGGGCACGGTGAGCGTGACATTGTGCAGTACGTCGCGCCCGTCGTAGGTCACGGTGAGGCCATGCACCTCGATCATGTGCCGCCGCCTCCTTTCCCGCGCGGGGTCAGCGCGCGCAGCACCAGCCGCTCAAGCCCGACGCTCAGGAGAATGACCGCGAGCGTCCACGCGAAGAGGTCGGTGGTCTGCAGATACAGCTTCGATTCGTAGATCATGCGGCCGATGGCGCTGTGCGGCACGGTGAGCACCTCGGCGGCGATGCCGGACTTCCAGCCGAAGCCGATGCCGGAGCGAAGCGCCGCGAGAAAGTGCGGCCGCACGCCCGGCAGATAGATCCGCCGCAGGATGCGCCCGCGCGGCCAGCCGTACACCTGCGCGAGCTCGAGCAGCGCGGGGTCGGCCGAGCGGATGCCGGTGCAGACGTTGCTCCATATCACGGGCAGCACCATGAGCAGCGAGATGAACACCGGCAGCCAGTCGCGCGCGATCCACACGAGCGCGAGCACGACGAACGACGCCACCGGCGTGGATTTGACGACCGTCATGAGCGGGCGCAGCAGCGCGTCGGCGGTTCCGGACGCGGCGCACGCGACGGCCATGCCCGTGCCGAGCGCGACCGCCGCCGTGATGCCGAGCAGCACGCGGCCGATGGATACGGCCGTGATGCGCCAGAACGCCGCCGTCGCCGCAAGCTCACACAGTCTGCGCACGACGACCCACGGCGCGGGCAGCAGCAGTTCCCGGTTCACGAGCAGCGCGAGCGCCGTCCACGCAGCGAGCCAGAATGCAAGCGTCAGCGCGCCGCGGGCAAAACGCTTCATTTCAGCACGCAGTAGAAGTCATCCCCCGGCACGCTGCCGCCGATGCTCTGCGGGGCGACGGTGCTCAGCGCGGTGAGAAACGCCGTGAGCGGCGCCTGCATCTCCGCGCCGGCCACGAAGCAGACGTTGCAGTTCGGAATGGCCTTGGCAGCCACGGCGGCCTTGGCAAAGATGCCCGCGTCCTGGATCATCTGGCCGGCCTGCTCGGGCTCAGCGGTCAGAAACTCGATGGACGCCTTGTATTCGTCGAGGAATGCCTTGACCTCGTTCGGGTGCTCGTCTGCGAACGCCTTGCGCACGACGACGCAGCCCTGCACGAGGCTGCCGGACTCGGAGACCTTGTCCCACTCGGCGGTCAGGTCGAGCGCGACGGTGAGCTCCGGGTTGGCTGCGCGGGCGATCGTGACCATCGGCTCGGGCAGCACGGCGATGTGCACCTCACCGGAGGCAAGCGCCGTGTTGAGCTCGGCCGGTTGGGCATAGGTGTTGTCGATGGTGATGTCCGTGCCGGCGGTCAGACCGTTTTTCTCGCACAGGTACTGGAAGATGAACGTCGGGTTCTGCACGGGGACATAGACGGTCTTGCCGCGCAGGTCGGCGAAGGAAGTGATGTTCTCCGTGCCGTCGGTCACGACATAGAGCACACCGCGTGTGTTGAGCGCGAGCACCTGCACGGCGCCGTCGGTCTTGTTGTAGAGCGCGGCGGCGGCGTTCGTCGGCAGGGCGGCGATGTCGGCCGTGCCGTTGACGAGCGCGGCGGTGGCGTTGCTCGGGTCGGTCTCAACGGTGAAGTTGTAGTTGAGCGCGGCGCTGCCCGCCTTGCTGTCGGACATGAGCTTGGCCATGCCGAAGCCGGTCGTGCCGTTGAGCGAGACGACGTTGACGGTCAGCTCCTTGTCGACGGCGGCGGTGTCGTCCTTCTGGCCGCAGGCGGCGAGGGCGAGCACCATCAGGACGGCCAGCAGCAGAGCCGTGCATTTGCGCAGATGTTTCATAGCAGATCTCTCCTTTTCATGATTGCCGGCCGCACAAAGAGACAGAAAATGCCATGCCTGAAAGGCATGGCGGTGCAGCAAAGCACGCACGCAGCCTTCCACCTCATGGGCGATTCGGTGTCAGATTCGGTGCGGGATCGGCGGCGGCCGGGCCGGCAGCAGAGCTTGCGGCGCGGGCGCATAGTTTGGTTCGATTATGACATGGGAACGCAGATGTGTCAAGCGTTTGCGGCGATTTTTCCAAAAGATGCACAGCGGTTGAAAAATGGAACATGTTGTGAAAAAATCTCTCAGCTTGTCGTTATCAAAACGACGGGGCTGGGCATTGAAATTCCAGAAAAAATCCTGTATATTAATAAATAAGGAACCTGCATCAGCCGGGGTAGGAGCCGGCAAAGTGCAAATTTGTTGGAAAGGGAATCGAAATTATGGAACAAATCGATTACAAGTTCATTGACCAGGTCCTCGCGGATCACGCCTGCGACGCCTCGCAGATCATTGCGATCATGCAGGATGTTCAGGCCAAGTATCGGTATCTGCCGAAAGACGCGCTGCGCTACATTGCGGACAAGGTTGGCATCAGCGAGTCGAAGATCTACGGCGTGGCGACGTTCTATGAGAACTTCTCGCTTGACGTCAAGGGTAAGTATGTGCTCAAGGTCTGCCGCGGCACGGCGTGCCATGTCCGCAAGTCCGGCAACGTGCTGCAGGCGCTGTATGACGCCACCGGCCTGAGCGAGAGCAAGCCGACCACGGACGACGGCCTGTTCACGATCGAGATCGTCTCGTGCCTCGGCGCGTGCGGTCTGAGTCCGGTCGTGATGGTCAACGACACGGTCCACCCGGCCATGACCCCTGAGAAGGCCATGGACCTGATCCAGGAGCTGCGTGAAAAGGAGGGTGCGTAATGCGTCAGAGAATCGAATCCCTGGAGCAGTTTCGCGCGCTGCAGGCCGAGTACATGGCCGCACGCGAGGCGGAAAAGCGTAAGATCCTTGTCTGCTGCGGCACGGGCTGTGTCGCCGGCGGCAACCTGAACGTCTATCATGAGCTCAAAAAGCGCATGGATGAGCTGGGGATCCCCTGTGAGGTCTCTCTGACCGAGCACCATGCCGATTCCGTCGGCCTGAAAAAGTCCGGCTGCCACGGCTTTTGCGAGATGGGACCGCTCGTGCGCATCGAGCCCGAGGGCTGGCTGTACACCAAGTGCCAGGTCAGCGACGTGGAGGAGATCATTCAGAAGACCATCCTCGGCGGTCAGTTCATCGAGCGCCTCGGCTACAACCGGGGCGGCGAGCTCTATGAGCGCCAGGAGGACATCCCGTTTTACAAGCGCCAGACCCGCCGCGTGCTCGAGCACTGCGGCCACATCGACGCGGAATCCATCGAGGAGTATCTGTCCATCGGCGGCTACGGCGCGCTGGCCAAGGCACTGTTTGAGATGCAGCCGGAGCAGATCGTGCAGGTCGTGAGTGATTCCGGTCTGCGCGGCCGCGGCGGCGCGGGCTTCCCGACGGGCAAAAAGTGGGCGCAGGTCGCTGCGCACACCGAGGAGCCCGTGAAGTACATCGTCTGCAACGGCGACGAGGGCGACCCCGGCGCCTTCATGGACCGCTCCTGCATGGAGGGCGACCCGCACAAGGTCATCGAGGGCATGATCGTCGCGGGCGTGGCCACCGGCTCCACCGAGGGCTACATCTATGTCCGCGCCGAGTATCCCATGGCCGTGCACCGTCTCACCGTTGCCATTGAGCAGGCGCAGGAGATGGGCCTGCTGGGCGACAATATCCTCGGCAGCGGCTTCAATTTCCATATGCACATCAACTGCGGCGCGGGCGCGTTCGTCTGCGGCGAGGGCTCGGCCATGACCGCGTCCATCGAGGGCAACCGCGGCATGCCGCGCACGAAGCCCCCGCGCTCCGTCGATAAGGGCCTGTACGGCAAGCCCACCTGCCTGAACAACGTCGAGACGTTTGCCAACGTCCCCGACATCATCAAGAAGGGCGCCGACTGGTTCAAGTCCGTCGGCACGGAGGGCAGCTCCGGCACAAAGGCCTTCGCCCTGACGGGCAACGTCGTCAACACCGGTCTGATCGAGGTGCCCATGGGCACGACGATGCGCGAGGTCGTGTATGAGATCGGCGGCGGCATCAAAAACGGCAAGGCGTTCAAGGCTGTGCAGATCGGCGGCCCGTCCGGCGGCTGCCTGACCGAAGAGCACATGGATCTGCCCATGGACTTTGACTCGCTGAAAAAGGCCGGCGCGATCATCGGCTCCGGCGGCCTCGTCGTCATGGACGAGGACACGTGCATGGTGTCCATCGCGCAGTTTTTCATGAACTTCATCTGCAACGAGTCGTGCGGCAAGTGCACCCCGTGCCGCGAGGGCACGACCCGTATGCTCGACATCCTCACCCGGATCACGAAGGGCAACGGGAAACCCGGCGACATCGAGGAGCTGCGCTCCCTTGCCAAGATGATCCAGAACTCCTCCCTGTGCGGTCTCGGCAAGACGGCGCCGAACCCCGTACTGTCCACGCTCGCAAACTTTGAGGATGAATACCGCGAGCATATCTTCGACAAGAAGTGCCGCACCGGCAGCTGCCGCAGCCTGACGACGTATGTCATCGACCCGGCAGTGTGCAAGGGCTGCACGAAGTGCGCGCGCAACTGCCCGGCCGGCGCCATCACCGGCGAGCTGAAAAAGCCGCACCACATCGATCCGGAAAAATGCATCAAGTGCGGCGCCTGCAAGGCCGGCTGCCCGTTCGGTGCGATCAAGGAGGCGTGAACCATGGCTGAAAAGAAAATGATCATCGACGGTGTGTCCTGCCCGTTCACGACCGAGCGCAACGTGCTCGAGGTCGCCCGCAACAACGGCATCGACATCCCCTCGCTTTGCTACTGTGAAAACCTGTCCATCTACGGCGGCTGCCGCCTGTGCCTTGTCGAGAACGACCGCGGCAAGATGGACGCGGCCTGCTCCATGCAGCCGCGCGACGGCATGGTCGTCAATACCCACACCAAGCAGGTGCTCGACAGCCGCCGCACGACGCTGCAGCTGCTCATGAGCAGCCACCGCGCCGACTGCCTGACCTGCGATCAGAGCGGCCGCTGCAAGCTGCAGGAGTATGCCCGCCGCTACCATGTGGACGAGCATCGCTTCGAGCCCAACACCTACTGCACCGAGCCCGTGGATCTCTCGTCGCCGAGCATCGTGCGCGACCCGAGCAAGTGCATCCTCTGCGGTCTGTGCGTGCGCACCTGCGCCGAGATCCAGAACATCGGCGCGGTCGATTTCAGCGGCCGCGGCAAGAAGGCGCACATCTCCGCCGACTTCGGCAAGACCCTCAAGGATACCGACTGTGTCGGCTGCGGCCAGTGCGCCGCCGTGTGCCCGACGGGCGCGATCACGATCCGCAACGAGACCGAAAAGTTCTGGTCGATGCTGCAGGATCAGACCCGCAAGGTCGTCGTGCAGTACGCACCGAGCGTGCGCGTCGGCATGGCCGAGCGCTTCGGCCTGCCCGCAAACGAGCCCTGCACCGGCAAGCTCGTCGCCGCGCTGCGCCGCCTCGGCGCCGACGTGGTGTATGACACAAACCTCACCGCCGACCTCACGATCATGGAGGAGTCGGCAGAATTCCTTGAAAAGGTCAAGACCGGCGCGAAGCTGCCGATGTTCACCTCCTGCTGCCCCGGCTGGATCCAGCACGTGGAGCACCGCCACCCGCACCTCATGCCCCAGGTGAGCACCTGCGGCAGCCCGATGGCGATGTTCGGCTCGCTCATCCGCAAGCAGTTTGCGGGCGAGGATGTCTATTCCGTGGCCATCATGCCCTGCACCGGCAAAAAGTTCGAGGCTGCGCGCCCCGAGCTTGAGAAGGACGGCGAGCGGCTCATCGACCTCGTCATCACGACGAGCGAGCTGTGCGACATGATCGAGGAGGCCGGCATCAACTTCGCCGCGCTCCCGGATGAGGAGCCCGACGCCCCGCTTGGCGACTACACCGGCGCCGGCGTCATCTTCGGCGTGACCGGCGGCGTGACCGAGGCCGTCATCCGCCGCGTGCTCGACGACGCCAGCCCGAACACCCTGCAGACCATCGCCGAGTGCGGCGTGCGCGGACTTGAGGGCACGAAGGCGTTCAGCGTCACGGCCGGCGATCTGACCATCCGCATCGCGGTGGTAAACGGTCTGGCCAATGCCGACCGGCTCATCGCCAAGGTCGAGTCCGGAGAGGAGCAGTTTGACTTCATCGAGGTCATGGCCTGCCCGAACGGCTGCATCGGCGGCGGCGGTCAGCCCCCCGCCTGCAACAAGCGCAAGGCCGAGCGTGCCGAGGCCATCTTCAAGGCGGACGAGGCGTGCGCTCTGCGCATCCCGCAGCAGAACCCCGATCTGTCGTATGTCTACGACAATCTGCTCAAGGGCCGTGCCCACGAGCTGCTGCACATCCACTATCCGGCACACGGCGACCACGCCTGAGCCGCGGGCAAAACAGAATAAAAACGTGCATGGAAGCTCGCTTCCATGCACGTTTTTTGCTTGCGGGCGCGCGCCGCGCAGCCGGGATGGACTGCGCTGCACCTCCGGTCGGGCGGAAGGGTGAGAAAATCTCCGGTGTCCGGAACGCCGGAAAAGCCTCGCAGAGTTTCGCCGCCGGAGCGGCGAAAGGAAATTTGACCATTTTCTTCGGCGACATGTGCGTCGAAGAAAATACTTCTCAGGCTGCAAGTGTGGAATTTGGGCGCGGAGGGGGCGTCTGCGTACCTCCGGTCGAGCGGAAGGGCGAGAAAATCTCCGGTGTCCGTAACGTCAGAAAACCCCGCGCCGGATGGCGCGGGGTTTTGTGTGTTTTGCTGTCTGCTCAGGCAGAGCGGGGAAGCCGCACGATCTGCCGGGCGGGGCGGGGGACGCTCACTCCGCCGTGTCGGAGATGAGGCCGTAGCCGCCGTCCTTGCGCCGATAGACCACCGACACCGCACCGTCGGCCGCGACATCGCGGAAGACGAAGAACGTGTGCTCGAGCAGATCCATCTGCAAAATCGCCTCCTCGACGCTCATGGGCTTGATGGGGAAGCGCTTGCGGCGCACGATCTCGAACGCGCCGGCCTCGGCCGTGTCGTCCGCGGGGAGGTAATCGGGCTGCACCTCGCGCTCGAACGCACCGTCGCGCAGCTTCTTGGCGAGGCGGGTCTTGTTCTTGCGGATCTGGCGCTCGATCGTCGCCACGGCGGAATCGACGGAGGCGTACATGTCGCTCGTCGTCTCGTGGGCGCGGAAGAACGTGCCGTTGTTCTTGATCGTGATCTCGGCCGTGAAGCGGCCGCGCTCCGTGCTGAAGGTGACGTTTGCCTCGCTTTCCGTGCGGAAGAGCCGGTCGATCTTGCTGACCTTCTTCTCCGCATACGCGCGCAGGGAACCGGACGGGGCCATTTTCTTTTCGATGAACGTGAACTTCATAAAACGCCACTCCTTTCAGGTTTGCACTCCGGGTCATCCCGGATCGTTGTGTACATGATAGCCGACTTCGCGGCAAAAAGAAAGCAGAATCTGTGAACTTTTCCCCGATCACCGCGCGATCGGCGTTTTTTTCCAGCGGGAAGCAGGGCTCAGCCCTTTTTCGCCTCCGCCTTGGCGAGAAACTTCTCGGCCATGATGAGGAAGCGCTCGTGCGTGCCCTGACCGATCGGACCGGCATCGTCGGACGCCGTGACGCGGAACACGAGGCGGCGGCGGTCGACCTCAACGAGCTCGGCCTTGGCCGTGACGTGCATACCGACGGGGGTCGCCGCGTCGTGTGAGACGTCAAGCTTCGTGCCGACGCTGCTCTGGCCTTCCTCCAGAGCGTCTGCAATGGCGTTGCAGGCGGCATTTTCCATCAGGGCGATCATATACGGCGTCGCGAACACCGGCAGGGAGCCGGAGCCGACAGCGGCCGCAGTATTTTCAGGCGTCACGACGGTGGAAGCGGTACCGACGGCGCCAACGGAAATGGACATGGGAAATCTCTCCTTTACTACGTTTGTGAGCCACCGGCGACGCCCGACGTATGTGCGTTTGCCGACCGGGGGTAAGGTTAGTTTAACATGATTCCAGAGGGAACGCAACCAAAATTCCGCGCCGCACGCGCGGTCGTGTTAACGTTGTGTCAGTCCTTGCAGGACGGGCATTCCGGTGCTATAATATTTATTTGTCCGGCAGAGGTATTTCCGGCCGGGCGCGTCCCGCCGAAGCCATCGGCGGAGAACATTTGGCTTCCGCCATCGCCATTGGCGGAGCAGGGAGGAACATCATGAAAAACACCGAAAAGACAATGGACAAGATCGTCGCCCTGTGCAAGAACCGCGGCTTTGTATACCCCGGCTCCGAGATCTACGGCGGCCTCGCCAACTCCTGGGACTACGGCCCGCTCGGCGTGGAGCTGAAAAACAACGTCAAGCGCGCATGGTGGCAGAAGTTCGTGCAGGAAAACCCCTACAACGTCGGGCTCGACTCCGCGATCCTCATGAACCCGCAGGTCTGGGTGGCTTCCGGCCACGTGACGACGTTCAACGATCCGCTCATTGACTGCAAGTCCTGCAAGATGCGCCACCGCGCCGACAAGCTCATCGAGGGCTGGCTGGCCGAAAACCCCATGCCCGACGTGAATGTCGAGGCCATGACCAACGACGAGATGGTGGCCTTCATCCGCGCCCAGCAGATCCCCTGCCCGGGCTGCGGCAAGAGCGACTTTACCGATATCCGCAAATTCAACCTCATGTTCAAGACCCATCAGGGCGTGACCGAGGACACGGCCGCCGAGGTGTATCTGCGCCCCGAGACCGCGCAGGGCATTTTCGTCAACTTCAAGAACATCCAGCGCACGACGCGCCGCAAGATCCCGTTCGGCGTCTGCCAGGTCGGCAAGAGCTTCCGCAACGAGATCACGCCGGGCAACTTCATCTTCCGCATCCGCGAGTTTGAGCAGATGGAGCTGGAGTTCTTCTGCGAGCCGGGCACGGATCTGGAGTGGTTCGATTACTGGCGCAGCTTCTGCCATGAGTGGCTCAAGGGTCTGCGTATGCAGGACGAGAACCTCCGTCTGCGCGACCATGAGAAGGAGGAGCTGAGCTTCTACTCCAAGGCCACGACCGACTTTGAGTATCTGTTCCCGTTCGGCTGGGGCGAGCTCTGGGGCGTCGCCGACCGCACGAACTATGACCTGAGCCAGCACCAGAAGTTCTCCGGTCAGGACATGGACTATTTCGATCAGGAGAAAAACGAGCACTACATCCCCTACGTCATCGAGCCGTCGCTCGGCGCCGACCGCGTGACGCTGGCCTTCCTGTGTGAGGCGTATGACGAGGAGGTCGTGGACGAGGCCAAGAACGACACCCGCGTCGTGATGCACTTCCACCCGGCGCTCGCGCCGTTCAAGTGCGCGGTGCTGCCGCTGTCGAAAAAGCTCTCCGAGCCCGCGACCGAGCTCTACCACCAGCTGCAGAAGCACTTCATGTGCGACTACGACGAGGCCGGCTCGATCGGCAAGCGCTACCGCCGTCAGGACGAGATCGGCACGCCGTACTGCGTGACGTTCGACTTTGACTCGGCGGAGGACGGCTGCGTGACCGTGCGCGACCGCGACAGCATGCAGCAGGAGCGCATCCCCATGGATCAGCTCGCCGACTACATTGCCGCGCGCATCCGGTTTTAAGCCATGCCGAAGATCGTCCCGCCGCCGGACCCGATCGCGAAGGAGGAACCCGGTGCGCAGATCGCCCGCTGGCTCGGGCCGGTGGGCGGCGCCTTTGTGCTGCTGCTGTCGGTGCTGATGATCGTGTTTTGCTTCACGGCGGGGGCAAACCCCGTGCCGGGCTACGACCCGCCGCATGACAGCGATTATTACGCCGCACATCCCGAGGAGCTCGCGCAGGAGCTCAACGCGAATTTCCTGCCCGCGCTCGACGAGACCGCGCACGCCGAGGCAAACGGCGATACCGTTACCGTGACGGCCTCGGCCAAGGAGTACGTGCCCGTGCGCGGCGCGGTGCTGAAGTTTTACGACGCGGCGCTCTTTACGTTTGAGAAGGCAGATTAGATCAGAATAGAAATAGAAGAAAAGGAAGAATCAATATGAAACACGGATTTATCAAGGTTGCAGCGGCTGCTCCCGAGATCCGGGTAGCAGACCCGATGTTCAATGCGGATGCCGTTATCCGCGCCATGGACGAGCATGCGCGCCTCGGCGTGAAGGTGCTCGTGTTCCCGGAGCTGACGCTCACAGGTGCGACCTGCGGCGATCTGTTTTACCAGAACACGCTGCTTGCAGGCGCGGCGGCCGCGCTCGAGAAGGTCGTTCAGGCGTCCGCGGGCAAGGACATGCTCGTGTTCGTCGGCCTGCCGGTCGCGCAGGGCGCGAAGGTGTATGACGCGGCGGCCGTCGTGTGCAACGGCGAGCTGCTCGGCGTCGTGCCGGCGAGCTGCCCGGGCGACAAGCACTTTGCGCTGCCCGGCGCGCTGCTCGACGACATCACGATCGGCGCGCTCGGCCCGGTCGATTTCCACGCGCAGCAGCTGTTCCAGCACAGCGAGGTCGGTGAGCTGACCGCCGCCGTGCTTGTCGGCGCGGACGTGACCGCGCCGGTGTCTCCGGCCGTGCGCCACGCGCTCGCCGGGGCGACCGTGCTCGTCGAGATGGCGGGCTTCCCGATGACGACGGACTCCGTCTGCCGTGTGACCACCGCCGTGCGCGCCGAGAGCGCGAGACTGCACGCCGGTGTCGTGCTCGCGGCGCCCGGCTTCGGCGAGTCGAGCACCGATGCGACGTATTCCGGCCTGTGCCTCATCGTCGAGGACGGCAAGGTGCTCGAGAGCGCCGAGGACGGCTGCACCGACGTCGTGACCGAGCTGGATGTGCAGATGCTCATCGCCGCGCGCCGCAGGGACGCCGCCTTCACCGGCGACGCCGCGTCCTACGTCGTCACCGAGTGGGGCGAGGGCATGGAGGAGACCGTGCTCACCCGCCCGTTCGGCAAGTACCCCTACCGTCCGGACGATCCGGCGGATTACCACGCGGCGGCCGAACGCCTGCTGCATATGCAGGCTGCGAGCCTTGTGCGCCGCATGCAGTACGCCAACCTCAAGCATCCGGTCGTCGGCATCTCCGGCGGTGTGGACTCGACGCTCGCCGTCATCATCTGCGCCGAGGCCGTGAAGATGATGGGGCTGCCGGCCGACTATGTGACCGCCGTGACCATGCCGTGCTTCGGCACGACCGACCGCACGAAGTCCAACGCCATCATCGTGTCCGAGCAGCTTGGCGCGACCGTGCGCGTGATCGACATCGGCGAGAGCGTCATGCAGCACTTCAAGGACATCGGCCACGACCCCGAAAACCGCAACGTCGTGTATGAAAACGCGCAGGCGCGCGAGCGCACCCAGATCCTCATGGACGTGGCCAACGGCTTTGCCGACGGCGGCATCCATGTCGGCACGGAGGACATGTCCGAGTACGCCGACGGCTGGTGCACCTACAACGGCGACCATATCTCGATGTATGACGTCAACGTCGGCTCGACCAAGACCATGGTGCAGATGGTCGTGCGCTACGTCGCCGAGACCACGGACGACGACGTGCTGTCCAAGGCGCTGCTGGACGTGCTTGACACGCCGGTCAGCCCCGAGCTGCTGCCGCCGACGCGCAACGGCGAGATCGCCCAGAAGAGCGAGGACTCCGTCGGCCCGTACAACCTTCAGGACTTCTTCCTGTACTATCTGGTCGATCACGGCTTTGCGCCCGAGAAGGTGCTGCGTCTGGCCGATGCCGCCTACGGGGACGAGTTTGACCATGCGACGCTCAAGAAGTGGCTGCGCAGCTACTGCCGCCGCCTCTTCAGCCAGCAGTTCAAGCGCTCCTGCCTGCAGGACGGCCCGACGCTCAACGGCTTCAGCTTCTCGCCGCGCACCGGCTTCACCATGCCGTCTGACGGCTCGGACGCGCTGTATCTGGCGACCGTGGACGCGCTGAAGTAATCCCCGTTATCAAAAATGCTCAAGAGCGGATGTGCAAACTTTGCATATCCGCTCTTGATTTTTTGCGCCGGATTGGGTATTATACTCCTGCGCTATATCCCGCCCGGAGCGGGAACAGCAGCTTAGGAGGTATAAAAAATGAACAACAGCAATGGTAAGACCCGGCGTCTGGCTGGGCTTGCACTCTTCACCGCCATCGTCGTCGTGCTGCAGCTGCTCGGCAGCTTCATCAAGGTCGGCCCGTTTGCCGTGTCGCTCGTGCTGATCCCGATCGTGGTCGGCGCGGCTGTCTACGGTGTGAAAGCCGGAGCCTGGCTCGGCTTCGTGTTTGGCGTCGTCGTCACGATCGCCGTCGTCACCGGCGCCGATGCCGGCGGCTACATCATGTTTTCCGCGCGTCCGGTCATGACCGTGATCGTCTGCCTGCTCAAGGGCACCGCAGCCGGTTATGTCGCGGGTCTTGTCTACCGCGCCATCAGCAAAAAGAATTCTCTCGTCGGCGTGATCGTCGCGGCCGCTGCCGCGCCGGTCGTCAATACCGGTTTGTTCGTGCTTGCCATGCTGCTGTTTTTCCAGCCGCAGCTTCAGGCATGGGCCGGCGGCACCGCCGTTGCAACCTATATCGTTACGGGCCTCGTGGGCGTGAACTTCCTGCTTGAGCTGGGTGTGAACCTCGTCCTGAGCCCGACCATCACCCGGCTGATCGCGGCCGGCAAGAAGGGTCCGGTGGACTGATATGCTTCTGGCTCTGGACGTTGGCAATACAAACATTGTGATCGGTTTTCTCGACGAGTCGGGCATCCGCAACATTGCCCGTCTGGAGACCGATCGCGACAAGACCGCGCACGAGTATGCGATCTCGCTGCGGCAGGTGATCGAGTTTTCCGGCATTGCGCCGGAGGATATCGACGGGGCGATCCTGTCGTCCGTCGTGCCGCCGATCAACGGCGCGCTCGTCGCCGCCGTGCGCATGATCGCGGGCATCCGCCCGCTCGTCGTCGGCCCCGGCATGAAGACGGGGCTGAACATCGCGCTCGACAACCCCGCCACCATGGGCAGCGATCTCGTGGTCGGTGCGGCGGCGGCGCTCGCGATGCACGCGCCCCCGCTGATCATCATCGACATGGGCACGGCCACGACCATGACCGTCATCGACCGTGAGGCGCGTATCCTCGGCGGGGCGATCATCCCCGGCGTGGGCATCTCACTCGAGGCGCTTGCGAGCGGCACGTCGCAGCTGCCGCACATCTCGCTCGACGCACCGAAAAAGTGCATCAGCACCGACACGATCGAGGCCATGCGCTCCGGCAGCGTTTACGGTACGGCTGCCATGCTTGACGGCATGATCGGCCGTATGGAGGATGAGCTCGGCGAGCCCGCCACCGTCATTGCGACCGGCGGCCTCGGCGGCGTTGTGATCCCGTACTGCCGGCGCGAGATCACCTATGAAAAGAACCTGCTGCTCAACGGGCTGTGGGCACTGTATCAGAAAAATAAGCGCAGACGCTGAAGCCTGCGCACAGAATGACACAATGGCGGCGCCGCAGAGATGCTCTGCGGCGCCGTTAAGACTGCCCGAAAAGCGCTGTTTGAACTGCACCCCATTCGTTAGACAGGTATGGCAAGATACTCAGTCCAAGGAATGGGGTGTTTTTAATGCCAAAGAGCGCACCGGACAAGCGCTATACACCGGAATTCAAAAAAAGGCCCGCCGGAGACAGGCTCCGGCGGGCAGAGTGTTTCGTTTCAGGGGCAGGCGCGCTTCAGGGGTTTTTCAGCACGTTGCGGCTGAAGGCCATCAGGATCGTTGCGACCTGCTCGCGCGTGGCGCTGCCCTGCGGTCTCAGATAGACGGTGCCGCCGTCCTCCTCCACGCCGCTGATCAGTCCCAGAGCGACCGCGGCAGACAGAGCCGGGCGCGCCCAGTCGGAGACCTGATCCCCGTCCGGGAACCTGGAGAGGTCAGCCTGCGCGCCGGACAGATCGATCTGCGCGATCTTCTCGGCGTAGCTCATGAGCATCACCGCAGCCTGCTCGCGCGTCACGGGAGCGTCCGGCGAGAAGGTCGTCGCGCTCGTGCCGGCCACGACGCCGGTCTGGTATGCCCAGAGCACTGCGGTCTGATACCAATCATCCGTGAGGTCGGTAAACGGCGTCGTGCCGCTCACCTCCGGCGCATCCGCAAGCTTATAGAGCATCTGCACCATCTGCGCGCGCGTGGTCGTCATCTTCGGGGCAAACAGGCCGTTGCCGATGCCGGACATCAGGCCATTTTCCACACAGTAGCAGATGCCGGGATACGACCAGCTGTTCGGGTCAACGTCGGTGAACTGCGCCATCGGGTCAGCCTTTGTCAGGGTCGTGCGCCAGAGCTGCGTGCCCATGAAGGGGTTGGCCGTACCGATGACCATCCAGCCCTCTTCGTCGTTCGTGGCGAAGGCGCGCAGGCCGTGGTTGAACGGATCGCCGAAGCCGTCGCGCGTGAGCGTCTCGAGCGAGAGCTTGCCGCCTTCCGACGTGATGGCATACAGGCCGAAGCCGCGCGTCGCGGTCGAGAGCTTCTTGAGGCAGACGCACAGATCCTTCATGTTCTCCAGCTCGGTGATGCGCACAAGCATCTCATAGAGCTGCTTGAGTGCGTCGGGCAGCTTGCCGCCGAGACTCTCAAAGAGGTCGTTCGCCTTCTGGTAGAGCTCGACGAAGCCCTCGATATCGTTCGTCTCGACAAGGTCGGTCAGCTCGGTGAGCAGCGCATTGAGCTCGTTGAGCTGGCGCAGTGTGCTCACGCCGTAGAGCGCGTCGTACGCGCCGTCCTCAAGTGCCTGACGCATGGTGTCGTGCTGCTCGTCGGTGAAGGAGAAGAGCTCGGGGCTCTCGTCATTGACCGCGTCGACCGCAGCGTCGATGGCGGCATCGGGATCGGCGTCCGCCGCCATGAGCGTGCCGTCGCCGTTTTTATCCTGATTCAGCAGCAGCTTGAACAGCACCCGCAGGTAGCCGATCTGGCTGGCCCACTCCTCGCGGGACATCTTGAGCAGGTCGCCGTTGGTGAACTGGCCGAGCGGCTCAAGCAGGGAGCTGGTGTCGAACGTGCCGAGGAAGAGCTTGCCGTCAAAGACCTTTGACTGCCAGAAATACTGGTTTTCGTAGTCGCCGAAGCCGGACTGCTTGCACAGGATGCCGCCGGCCGGGAACATCTTGGTCGCCTCGCCGGCGACGAGCTCCATCTGCTCGGTGCCGTCCGCGCCGATGGACATGCGGTAGAGGTTCACCGACTGCTCAAGGTTGCGCGCGAGGAAGCCGAAGTCCTGGCTGAACAGGAGCTCCTCAAGCGGGATCTCCTCGTCGTTGTATTCGCCGATGTAGAGATAGCCGTCATAAATGCACATATTGCAGGCCGCGGCGCGCGTGCGCTCGGGGTCGATGCCGAAGGTATACTTCGCACCGTCCGCCTTGTCGCCGACGACCGGCTTCCACGTCCACGCGTTGGGGTCGTCCCAGTCGCCGGAGCAGTCGCCGCGCACGATGGCGAACGAGCGCATGTTGTCGCCCACGCGCGTGGCGGGCGTGCCGGTGCACATGGCGACGTAGAGGCTGCCGTTATACTCGACGATCTCCCAGATGCCGCCGCCGTAGACGCTGTCGACAAAGTGCGTGGCGGGATAGTTAAAGAGATCGGACTGCGTGGCGATCCTCGTGAAGCCCTCGGACGGGTTGTCGCTGATGAGCAGGTAGCCGCCGTCGACGCCGACGTTGCTGATGACGAGCTTGCCGTCATAGACCGCCATGCCGCGGATGCCGGTGCAGACGCCCTCTTTGTATGCCTGCACATATTCCTGCATGTTGGAAAGCCCCGTGTAGACGCACCGGAAGCTGTCGTTCGTCGGGTCGACTTCATAGATGCTCGGCAGGCCGACGCGGCCGTTGGCGGTCACGCTGCCGCAGAAATAGATCTTATCCTTATAGAGAATGGCGTTGCGGAACGTCGGCGTGACACCGTTGACGGACTTGGCCATGAGCAGCTTCATCTCGCCGGTGTGCACGTTGATCTTGACGAGAACGCCGCCGGAGTTGCCGCCGTCCTCCTGCCCGTAGAAGAACGTGCCGTTAAAAATGGCGTTGAGCTCGGCGCGCATGGTCTCCTCGTCAAACTTGTGGCCCATGACGCTGTCCATGGCCGAGAGGGTGCTGCCCATGGCGGCGTAGCACGTGCCGACATAGACATAGTCGCCGTAGGCCATGGCCGCCCAGGAGTAGCTCTGGCCGCGGTCGCCCTGTCCGTCGGCTCCGACCGTGCCGGTCACGGCAACGGTGCCGTCGCCGGTGTAGTCCACAAGGCCGTCCGCAGTGCCGGGCGCCTTGTCCGCGTGCGAGATCTTGCCGAACGTGTAGTCTCCGGCGTCATAGGTGTACGGTGTCGCGGAGTAGCTGCTGCCCGCGGCAAAGGCCGGAACGGTCAGGCTCATCACCATGACAGCCACCAGCAGCAGGGTCAACACCTTACGTGTTCTCTGTCTCATTAGTTCTCTCCTTTCCAAATGTTACGAATTACTCAAAATTCCAGAACTAAGCTGTGACATTATTGTAACATTACCGCAGGAGATGTCAATGCAATTTTTCTGCTTTTGTGTGTCAATTTTTTATTTTCGCGCAAGCGTTTTCCCGTTTCCTTCTATTAATTTCCCGTATCTTACTGCTTCACTGCGGATTAGCAATTGACGTCTGTGCGATAAAAAACCGGCGTCCCGCTTTGGGACGCCGGTTTGGTATCAGGGAGCGATGTATGCGCACTTCTGCGCACTTGTCCAGCCGTTTGCTCAAAGCTCCGGCATGGGCTCGTTCCAGACATTCAGGCTGCGGCAGAAATGTGCGATCATGACCGCCATCTGCTCGCGCGTGGCGCTGCTCTGCGGCTTGAGGCGCAGGCCGCCCGGGCCCGGAATGCCTTTGATCACCCCCAGATCGCACGCCCAGTTCATGGCCGTGCGCGCATAGTAGGAGATTTGCTCACGATCCTGAAACGGGAAGAGCGCATCCCACATATAGGGGGTGTATCTATCGAGCACCCGATCCGCAAACCCGGCCAGGAACACCGCGACCTGCTCGCGCGTGACGGGCGTGTCCGGTGCGAAGGTCGTCTCGCTCAAGCCGGACGTCACGCCGGTCTGGTATGCCCAGAGCACCGCGGTCTTGTACCAGTCGGCCGTGAGGTCGGTAAACGGCGTCTCGCCGCTGACCTCCGGCGCGCCCGCGAGCCGATAGAGGATCTGCACGAGCTGTGCGCGTGTGGTCGGCGTCTTCGGTTCAAACAGACCGCCGCCGACGCCGGCCATGAGCTCATGGTCGACGCAGTACTGGATGTCCTCATACGCCCAGCTGTCGGTGCTGACGTCACGGAAGTTCGCGCCGCCGGCCGCAGACACCGCCGGCACGAGCGCGAGCATCAGGCTCAGGACGAGCAGGACGCTCAGAAGCTTCTTTCTCATATCGTTTCTCCTTTTCGGTAAAGTGGGTCTCAGACAGCGCGCCGCGCTCGAAACGGCAGGCTGTTTGCGCCGTGTTTATCTGCCCGCGTCCTCACTGCGGGTCATTGTTTGAGATAGTCCTCCACGCGCAGCGCCGTGTCAATGCCGGAGTAAAACCCCATCAGGATGGTTGCGATCTGCTCGCGCGTGGCGCTGCTCTGCGGGCACAGGAACGTGCCGTCATCCGTCCGCACGCCGGAGATGAGGCCGAGTGAGACGGCGTCGGCCATTGCGTCCCGCGCCCAGGAGGAAACGCGGCCGCCGTCCGGAAACGTCGAGAGATCCGCCGCTTCGCCGCCGTTGCGCATGTTGAGGACTTTGTCGGCAAACGCCAGGAACATGACCGCGATCTGCTCGCGCGTGACGGGCGCGTCCGGCGCGAAGGTCGTCGCGCCCACGCCGGACGTCACGCCGGTCTGGTACGCCCAGAGTACCGCGTCCTTGTACCAGTCGGCCGTGAGGTCGGTAAACGGCGTCTCGCCGCTGACCTCCGGCTCACCGATAAAGTTATAGAAAATCTGCACGATCTGTGCGCGCGTGGTCGGCGTCTCCGGTTCAAACAGACCGCCGCCGACGCCGGACATATAGTCCATCGTATAGCAGAAGTCGATGCCCGGGAACGACCAGCTGCTCTCGCTGACATCCGCAAAGGCGTCGGCAGCCGTGACGACATCCATCTGTGTCTCATAATAAACGGTAGCGCCTGCCGGCAGCAGACGGAAGCACGGCTGGGTCATGCGCTGCCACTGCTCCCACGTTCCGGTGTAGTAAATCTCCTTGAGCTGATCGTCGCCCGCAAACACGCCCCATTCGCCCATGGAATTCATCTCGGCCGGGATGCCGATGTACATCAGGCGCGTGCAGTTGGAAAAGGCGTAATTTTCAATGCAGTACATGCTCGTCGGCAGGGAAACGACCGCAAGGCCGCTGCCAGAGAATGCGTACTCGCAGATGCACCGCACACCGTCGGGCACAGCATAGCGGACGCCGGGACGCGCCGCCGGGTAGGCGACGAGCACTGTGCCGTCGGTGGTCATGAGCACACCGTCGCGCACGGTAAATTCCCGGTTGCCGCCTCCGGCCATCGAGATGCTGCGCAGGCGCAGGCAGTCGGCAAACGGGCCGCCATACGCCGACGTCAGCGCCTGGGGCAGCTCGACGGACGTCAGGCTGATGCAGCCGGCAAAGCACCGATCGCCGAGCGTGGTCAGCGTGGACGGCAGCTGCACGCCTGCGAGCTCCATGCAGCCGGCGAACGCATACGCGCCGACGGCCGTGACGCCCTCACGGATGACAAGTTCCTTGACGGCCGTGCCCTTCCACGGGGCCGGATCGGTCTCGGAATAATCACGGATCTGCCCGCTGCCGTCGATGGTGAGTCTGCCGTCAGTGCCGAGCGTCCATGTGACCTCGCTGCCGCAGGTGCCGCTGTCGACGACGTCCGCCGCGAAGGCCGCCGGCACGAGCGCGAGCATCAGACTCAGTGTGAGCAGGACGCTCAGAAGTTTCTTTCTCATACCATTTCTCCTTTTTTCAACAAAGTGGTTACAAAAAGGATACCATCCTCCCCTATGAAATGGCAAGTCCTTTTCGTACATATTTTTACTGATTATAGAAGAATTTTTCGGATAACGCAAGACCGGCGCTCCCATTCGGGAGCGCCGGTCATCAGCTTGTCCAAAAACCTCGTAGAGTTTGCGCCAGCAGGCGCAAAGAAAGTCCGATCATTTTCTTCGGCGACATGTGCGGCGAAGAAAATACCGCTCGGCCTGCAAACGTGCGCGCCGTCCGCCTCCGGCGGGCAGCGCGTGCGCTGCAGTCAGGCCGCCAACCCCTTTGTCAAAAAGTAATACTTTTTGACAGCCTCAAGACCGGCGCTCCCATTTGGGAGCGCCGGTCTTGTAAAAAATATACGTATGTGTTTATGCCTCGAGCTGCTGCGTGACCCATGCGATCTGCGCCTCGACGCTCGGCACGGACGTGCCGCCGTAGGATACGCGCCGCGTGACGCAGTTTTTGAGGTCGATGGCGGCATACACGCCGTCGTCAAAGAGCTCGCTGAAGGTCTGAAACGTCTCGAGCGGCAGCTTTTCGAGCACGGTGTTGTGCGCGATGCAGTAGGCCACCAGCTCGCCGGAGACCTTGTACGCACTGCGGAAAGGCAGCCCCTTTGTCACGAGATAGTCCGCGAGGTCGGTCGCATTCAGGAAGCCCATCTGCGCCGCGTGGAGCATCTTGTCGGCGCGCACGGTCATGGTGGCGAGCATAGGCGCCATGACGCGCAGGCACATCTTCACGGTGTCGACCGCGTCGAACACGGCCTCCTTGTCCTCCTGCATGTCCTTATTATATGCCAGCGGCAGCCCCTTGAGCGCCGTGAGCATGGCGATGAGGTCGCCGTAGACGCGGCCGGTCTTGCCGCGCACGAGCTCGGCCATGTCGGGGTTTTTCTTCTGCGGCATGATCGACGAGCCGGTCGTGTAGCCGTCCGAGAGCTGCACGAACTGAAACTCCCAGCTCGACCAGAGCACGAGCTCCTCGCTCAGGCGCGACAGGTGCATCATCTCGATGGCGTAGGCATCGAGCAGCTCGACGCAGAAGTCCCGGTCGGACACGCCGTCGAGACTGTTGCGCGCCACGTCGTCAAAGCCGAGCTTGTGCGCCTCAAAGAACCGGTCGGTGTCATACGTCGTGCCGGCAAGGGCGCAGCAGCCGATGGGCGAGACGTTCATGCGCCGCACGGCGTCGTGCATGCGGTCGATGTCGCGCAGGAGCATCATGGCATAGGCCATCAGGTGGTGGCCGAAGGTGATGGGCTGCGCGCGCTGCAGGTGCGTGTAGCCGGGCAGGATGTCGCCCTTGTGCGCCCCGGCCTGCTCCGTGAGCGCCGCGAGCACGTCCTTTGTCAGCGCGACGATCTCCTGCGTCTCGCGGCGCAGGTACATGCGCAGGTCGAGCGCGACCTGATCGTTGCGCGAGCGGGCGGTGTGCAGCTTCTTGCCGAGGTCGCCGATGCGCGCGGTGAGCACCTGCTCGACGAACATATGGATGTCCTCGCACGCGGGATCAATGGCGAGCGCGCCGCTGTCCAGATCGTCGAGGATGCCCTGCAGCGCGTCGATGATCGCATCGGCGTCCGCGGAAGGCAGGATGTGCTGCGCGCCGAGCATGGCCGCGTGCGCCATGCTGCCCGTGATGTCCTCACGGTACATGCGGCTGTCAAAGCGGATGGAGGAGTTGAAATCGTCCGCGACCGGGTCGGTCACGCCGGCCGTGCGGCCCGCCCACATTTTTGCCATGGTGATGGTCTCCCTTCGTGCGTTATCTCAAACGAGACCCGCTTCGCTGGGCTCTCGTTTGAAAAGGATGCGGCTCGCTGCAGCGCACGCGCCATGCGCGCACGTTTGCGAGCCGAGCGGTATTTTCTCCGCCGTACACGCCGCCGGAGAAAATGATCGGAATTTCTTTGCGCCTGTGGGCGCAAACTCTGCGGGGTCTTTTTGACAGGCTGCCCCGCGCCGGGGGGGCCGGCGCGGGGAGAAAGATCTTACTTTATGTTTATTGTACCGCTTACATGCTCTTACCGTCAACCTTTGCCTGCACGGCGATCGGCAGGCCGTAGAGCTGGATGAAGCCGGCGGCGTCCGCCTGGTTGTAGTCGCTCGCGCCGAAGGTGGCGATCTCCTCGGAGTACAGGGAGTACGGGCTCCAGACGCCGGCGTTGATCATGTTGCCCTTGTAGAGCTTGAGCCGCACCGTGCCGGTGACGTGCTCCTGCGTCTTGGTCACGAACGCGCTGAGCGCCTCGCGCAGCGGCGTGAACCACTGGCCGTTGTACACCAGTTCGCCGAAGGTCACGGCGAGCTTCTGCTTTTCGTGCATGGTCATCTTGTCGAGGCAGAGCGTCTCGAGCACGCTGTGCGCCTTGTAGAGGATCGTGCCGCCCGGCGTCTCATACACGCCGCGGCACTTCATGCCGACCAGCCGGTTCTCCACGATATCCAGAATGCCGATGCCGTTGGCGCCGCCGATGGCGTTGAGCTTGAGGATGATGTCCTTGGCGCTCATCTGCTTGCCGTCGAGCGCAACGGGCTTGCCCTGCTCGAAGTCGAGCGTGATGTAGGTCGGGGCGTCCGGCGCGTCGATCGGGCTCACGCCCAGCTCGAGGAAGCCCGGCTTCTCATACTGCGGCTCGTTGCCCGGATCCTCCAGGTCGAGACCCTCGTGGCTCAGGTGCCAGAGGTTCTTGTCCTTGGAGTAGTTGGTCTCGCGGTTGATCTTCAGGGGGACGTTGTGCGCCTCGGCGTAGGCGATCTCCTCCTCACGCGACTGGATGTCCCACTCCCGCCACGGGGCGATGATGGGCATGTCGGGCGCGAAGTGCTTGATGGCCAGCTCAAAACGCACCTGATCGTTGCCCTTGCCGGTGCAGCCGTGGACGATGGCGTCCGCGCCCTCCTTCTGGGCGATCTCGACCAGACCCTTGGCGATGCACGGACGCGCATGGCTCGTGCCGAGCAGATACTCCTCGTACATGGCGCCGGCCTGCATGGTCGGGATGATGTAATCATCGACATACTCGTCCGTCAGATCGAGCACGTAGAGCTTCGATGCGCCGGTCTTGATGGCCTTTTCCTCCAGACCGTCGAGCTCGTCGGCCTGGCCGACGTTGCCGGACACGGCGATGACTTCGCAGTTATTGTAGTTCTCCTTGAGCCAGGGGATGATGATGGACGTATCCAGACCGCCGGAGTAAGCAAGGACGACTTTTTTGATATCTTCTTTTTTCATAATGGGTTCCTCCACTGATTATTCATTCATAAGATGTGCATATTATTCACCTTTTTCGCGTAAATGTCAACCCTCCATCTGCATAAAATTCGCCGAAAAAATCATATTCTTTCCGTGATATTCACAAAAGAAGGGTGTTTATACGTACCTCTCCGCGCCGTGGCGCCTGTATGCGGCGGCAGAATATGCACTCTTGCGGATATCTCTGCATCCGCCATCCGGCGCGCGGGCTGCCCGGGCGCCCCGCTTTTTGCCCGCATATCCAAAAACGCGCAAAAAGCCGCCGCGCCTACTTTTCAAGCGCCGCGCCGCGCGGTATAATAATAAAATACCATATAAATATCATTTGCCCGCCTCCCCGCACGGGGCGGCAGGGCATGCACAAAGGAGCAGCGCTTATGCAATGGATCGAAGTGTCCGTCCCCACCCGCAGCGATGAGATCGACGACGTCTGCGCACAGCTGGCCGAGCTGGGCGCCGGCGGCATGGTCGTGGAGGACGAGGCGGATTTTCAGCAGTTTCTGGAGCACAACCACCAGTATTGGGACTACGTTGACGATGCGCTCGAGGCGCAGTTTCGCGGCGTGTCGCGCATCAAGTTCTACCTCCCGGACGATGACGACGGGCGCGCGCAGCTGGAGACCATCCGCGCCGGCATCGGCCGCGAGCTGACGACTGCGACCGTGCGCGACAGCGACTGGGAGAACAACTGGCGGCAGTACTACCAGCCGATCGAGGTCGGCGAAAAGCTCGTCGTCGTGCCCGAGTGGCTCGATGCGCCGGCGGACGGCCGCGTCGCGCTGCGGCTCGATCCGGGGCTCATCTTCGGCACGGGCAGCCACCCCACAACGCGCATGTGCCTCGCCGCGCTCGAGCAGTATGCCGGCGCGGGCAGGACCGCGCTCGACCTCGGCTGCGGCAGCGGCATCCTCGGCATCGGCGCGCTGCTGCTCGGCTGCGCGCACGTCACCGGCTGCGACATCGACCCCAAGGCGCCCGAGGTCGCGGCGGGCAACGCCGCGCTCAACGGCTTTGCGGACGACCGGTTCACCGTCTGCGCCGGCGACATCCTCGCCGACGCCGGACTGCGCCGGCATCTCGGCACGGGGTATGATCTCGTGCTGGCAAACATCGTGTCCGATGTCATCATCCCGCTGGCCGCGCACGCCCCGGCGTTTCTCGCCCCGGGCGGCACGTTCATCTGCTCGGGCATCATCGACGGGCGCGAGGACGAGGTGCGCGCCGCCATCGAGCGCGCGGGCTTCACGGTCACGGCGCACGACAGCCTTGAGGAGTGGCACTGCTTCACGGCTACGCTTGCGTGACGATGCGGCTGGCAGCCTGAACAAACACGAAACCATCTTTTTATGCACTTTGACCGGCGCGGCGCGCCGGTTCGGAAAGAGAGAACTGCGATGAAGTATGCTTTTGACAACGCGAGCCTGATCGACGGCACGCAGGATATGCACGTGCAGCCGGGGCTGTGCGTGCTCACGGACGGCGAGACGATCACGGACATCGTGCCCGCCGGCACCGCGCCGGACGGTTACCGGCGCATCGACCTGCACGGGCGCTACCTGCTGCCGGGCCTGATCAACATGCACGTGCATCTGGCCGGAAACGGCAAGATCCAGAAAAAGCAGCGCGACCTGGAGACGCTCGTGCGCCGCATCCTTTCAAACCCCGTCTCGCGCGCGGTGGCCTACCGCATGGTGTGCTCCTTTGCGCACACCGAGCTGCTCGGCGGCGTGACGACGATCCGCACCGTCGGCGGACTGGACACGTTCGACACGCGCCTGCGCGACGAGATCCGTGCCGGCCGCCGCATCGGGCCGCGCGTGCTCGCGGCGAACGAGGCCATCTCCGTCCCCGGCGGGCACATGGCGGGCTCGGTCGCCATCGCGGCCAGGACCGTTGACGAGGCGCTCGCACAGGTCGACGCCGTGCACGCGCAGGGCGCAGACCTCGTCAAGCTCATGATCACCGGCGGCGTCATGGACGCGAAGGAACGCGGCGTGCCCGGCGAGGTGAAGATGCCGGCCGGGATGGTGCGCGCCGTGTGCGACCGGGCGCACGCGCTCGGCTACACCGTGGCGGCGCATACCGAGTCCACGGAGGGCGTGCGCATCGCGCTGCAAAACGGCGTCGATTCCATCGAGCACGGCGCAAAGCCGGATGAAGAAATTCTGCGCCTGTTTCACGAGCGGGGCGCGTTCTTGTGCGTGACGCTCTCGCCCGCGCTGCCGTACGCGCTCTTCGACCGCTCGGTCACGCACCTGACCGAGGTCGAGCAGTTCAACGGCAACGTGGTCTTCGAGGGCATGGTCGCGTGCGCGAAGGCCGCGCTCGCGCACGACATCCCCGTCGTGCTTGGCAACGACGTCGGCTGCCAGTGGATCGCGCAGTACGACTTCTGGCGCGAGCTGTGCTACTTCCACAAGTACGCCGGCGCGTCCACTGCCTGCGCGCTCTACTGCGCCACCGGGCAGGCCGCGCGGCTGGCGGGCCTCGGCGACGTGACCGGCACGCTCCGCCCCGGTCTGTGCGCCGATATGCTCGTCACGAGCGAAAACCCGCTCGAAGATCTGCGCGCGCTGCGCACGCTCGACATGGTCGTCGCACGCGGCCGGATCATCGACCGCCCGCGCCCGAAGCGCAATGCCCGGCTCGACGCCGGTCTCGACCCCCTGCTCGCCTGAGCGGGCGCATACCTTATATAATTCAGGTGATGTTATGAAAGCGCTCTCACAACCGCTGTTTGCCTCCCTGCATGGCTATGACCGGCAGCAGCTCGGGCCGGATCTGTTCTCCGGCGTGCTCATTGCGCTGCTGTCCATCCCGATCTCCATGGGCTATGCCCAGCTGGCGGGTCTGCCGCCGGTCTACGGTCTGTACGGGTCGCTGATCCCGATCCTGCTCTTTGCGATGCTCAGCACGACGCGGGAATTCATCTTCGGCGTGGATGCCGCGCCCGCCGCCATGATCGGCGCGGTGCTCGCGTCGCTCGGCGTCACGTCCGGCAGCGCGGAGGCCATGCGCATCGTGCCGGTGCTGACGCTCTACGCCGCGCTGTGGCTGGCGGTGTTCGCGCTCGTGCGCGCGGACAGGGCCGTCGATTACATCTCCGAGCCCGTCATGGGCGGGTTCATCAGCGGCGTCTGCTGCGAGATCATCCTCATGCAGGTGCCGAAGCTGCTCGGCTCGGGCACGGGCACGGGCGAGCTGTTCGAGCTGCTGGGGCATATTTTTGACGCGGCAAAGTCCGTCAATCCGATGACCGCCGTGCTCGGCTTTGCAACGCTTGCGATCCTGCTGCTCGCGCCGCGCAAGTGGCCGAAGGTGCCGTGGGTGCTGGTGATGATGGTGCTCGGCGGGCTGCTCGGCGCGTTTGCGCCGCTGGCCGACCGGGGCGTCGCGCTGCTGGCCGCCGTGCCGCGCGGCTTGCCGAAGCTCATGCTGCCGGACCTCACGGCGCTGCCGTTTACCAAGGCGCTCGTGGCGGCGCTGCCGGTCGCGGCCGTGATCCTGGCCGAGACGCTGCTGGCCTCGTCCGGCACGGCGCAGAAAAACGGCTACCGGCTCAACGGCCGCCGCGAGATCGCGGCCTATGCCGTGTGCAACGTTGCCGCAGGACTCGTCGGCTGCTGCGTCGTGTCGGGCAGCGTGTCGCGCACGGCGGTCAACGAGCGCAACGGCGGCAAAACGCAGCTCGTGTCCGTCACGGCGAGCGTGACCATGCTGCTCGTGCTGCTCTTCGCCACGCCGCTCATCCGGTTTCTGCCCGTGCCGGTGCTGACGGCCATCGTCGTCAACGCGCTCATCGGGGCGACGGAGTTCGGCATCGCGCGGCGGCTCTGGCGCGTCAACCGCGTGGAGCTCGGCATCTTCACCGGGGCGTTTCTCGGCGTGCTGCTGCTCGGCGCGATCAAGGGCGTGCTCGTGGGCATGGTGCTGTCGTTTGTCGACGTGCTCATGCGCGCGGCCGCGCCGCAGCGCACCTTCCTCGGCACGCTGCCGGGCAAGTCCGGCTTCTTCCCGATCGACCGCGTCAGCGGGGTGCAGCCGCTGCCGCACATCGTGCTCTACCGCTTCAGCGGCAGCCTGTTTTTTGCAAACATCCGCCGCTTTCAGGAGGACATTGAGGGCGCGCTGCAGCCCGACACGCAGGCCGTCATCGTCGACGGCAGCGCCGTCGTGAGCGTGGACATCACCGCCTGCGACCGGCTCGTCGCGCTCAACCGCAAGCTGCGCGCGCAGGGCGTGCGCTTTTATCTGACCGAGCACATCGGCGAGGTCAACGACCAGCTGCGGCACTTTGAGGCCGGCGAGCTCATCGAGACCGGCGCCGTGCGCCGCACGATCCGCGGCGCGCTGCGCGACGCCGGTGTGACCCTCGATCCCGGCAGCTCGTATCAGCAGATCCCCGACAACATGGACGACATCCGCCAGCTGCAGGAGCTTGAGTGGCTCTACGGCGCGGACGCGGAGGTGCAGATCGAGCGCAACGTCCAGCTCATGCTCGCGCGCATGCGCACAACGGACGACGTGAGCGCACGCCGCGCCATGCTCGAGCACTTCCTCAACGAGGACTTCCACTTCGGCAGCATCGACACCGACGAGGTGCTGCTGCATCTCGAGGGGCACACGGACGAGCTGGCCGCGCTGCTCGGCAACTCCGAGGACGACGTGTTCACCGATCTCGAGGTCGAGCGCGACAGCCTCATCGACCGCGTCGAGCAGGACTATCCCGAGCTGGTCGAGCACGTGCGCGAGCGCCGCGACCACCTCGACCACGATTTCCACGCCAACCACCCCTCGAGCGCCGCGCGCATCGACGCCCGCCGGCAGCAGCTGCGCGCACGCATCGAGCGCGAGCGCGCCGAACGCGGCGAGCGCCGCGCCCAGCATCAGGCCGAGCTGCTTGAGCGGCATGAGCAGCACGCCGCCGCGCATCAGGAGCGGCACGAGCAGCACGCCACCGAGCAGCAGCTGCGCCATGAGCGGCAGCTCGAGGAGCGGCTGCGCCGTCAGGCGGAGGAGCAGGTCGCGCGCGAGCAGCGGCAGGCGGCCGAGCTGGCCAGGAAGGCGCAGCGCGCGGCCGAGCGTGCACGCCGCCACGCGGAGCACTCCGCCGAGCATGCGCAAAAGCACGCCGAGGATCTCGCGCGCAAGGTGCAGCGCCACGCCGAGCACAAGGCCGAGCGCCTCGAGCGGCACGCCGGGCACAAGGCAAAGCACAGGCACGACGGCGAGGACTGAGCGCCGCGCACGCAGACGGCTTTCGTCACAGGAGACCGATACCCGTCGAAAAATGAGTTTACATAATTCCGATACCCGTTCGACACATTCCACCAGTCGAAGACGGGCGAGAAAATTTGGATTTCTCCGAATCTTTGTGCTTTTCGACGAAGCGTATCACATTATGTCAACAGAAAGTTGGGTTTATTCGCCAAGAACCACACGATTCCAGCATCCCAAACATGGTAAAATATCCGCGCAAGACAGGGAAAACGAGCGGTTCGTCAGACAGCTGACCGCAAGCCCGAAATTTTGCAGAGGAGAGAGTTATGGAAACAAAAATCAGTGTACTGGTGGCAGAGCCCAGTGAGGAATACCGTGCAGCCTATGCCAAGGCCATCGCCCGGGAAGCGGACATGGAGCTGGTCGCGCAGACGGACAACGGGCTGCGCGCGGAGGCACTCGTCGACGAATTTCAACCCGATGTGGTGGTGCTCGATCTCGTGCTGGCGAGTGTCGACGGCATGTCGCTGCTGGCACGGCTGCAGACCAAGGAGAAGCCGCCGCGCGTGATCGTTACATCCGCGATCTACAACGACGAGGTTCTCATGGAGTGTGCCGACCTCGGCACGATGTACTTCATGCAAAAGCCGGTCGACCCGCCGCTGCTCGTGTACCGCATCCGGCAGACCGCGCGTCCGCGCCGCCGCACCGGCAGCCTGTGCGCACAGCTTGAGGCGAGCGAGCCCGTGCCCACGCTTGAGAGCGTTGTCACCGACGTCATCCACGAGATCGGCGTCCCGGCGCACATCAAGGGCTATCAATACCTGCGCGAGGCGATCATGCTGGCCATCGACGACATGGATGTCATCAATTCCGTGACCAAGGTGCTCTACCCTGAGGTCGCGCGCAAGTTCAACACCACGCCCTCGCGCGTTGAGCGCGCCATACGCCACGCGATCGAGGTCGCGTGGGATCGCGGCGATCTGGAGACGCTGCAGAAGTTTTTCGGCTACACGGTCTCGAACATCAAGGGCAAGCCGACGAATTCGGAGTTTATCGCCATGATCGCCGACTGCCTGAGTCTGCGGCAGAAGCAGAGCGCGTGCTGACGCGCGGCATGGATGACAGAGGGATGCAAAGCGCCCCCGAACCGGAATGGTTCGGGGGCGCTTTCTGCCAAAAAAGCAGTGCGTTTTTGACAGAAGAGTTTGCAGCCTGACTGCGGCGGCGAAACTCTGCGAGGCTGTTTGCCGATCAAAACATTGCCCCCGAACCGGAACGGTTCGGGGGCGCTCAATGTCTGTGTTTCGATCTCAGGGCGTCCTGCCCGGGCTCAGCGGCTCGGGAACAGGGCGAGGAAATCATCGAGGCTGCGGTAGCTGCCGCCCTGCGGCGCAAGATCCGGCGCGGCGGCATAGGCGCTGCCCGGCACGGCCGTGACGGCGAGGCTGGCCGCATCGACCTGCGTGCGCAGCGTGATCCGGCTCGGCGTGAGCGAGATGTACAGCGGCGAGGCCGCGATGTCCGCCGTGATGTTCAGCGCACCGTCGGCATAGCCGAAGTCCGAGATCGCGCCGACGACGCTCGCAAACGACAGGTGCTCGAAGAAGTAGGTGTACGCCTCGATGGTGTCCTGCACCGTCTGGCGGTCGACGCCCGGCGTGACGGTGAGCACGGCGTAGAGCGCGCGCTCGAGCGAATCCATCGACGCCGTGACGTGGTGCCAGCCGTAGTCGATGTACACGCGGTCGTTCCAGAACGTGACGGTCAGGTCGCGGCCGAGGATCTGCGACACGGCGCGCGCCGCGACGGGCTTGCCGAACGAGAGCACGACGTCGGTGTCAAGGCTGTAGCCGTTGACGCTCACCGTCGCGTCCATACCCATGGCCTGCGCGCCGACATAGCGCTCGAGCACGGGGGCAAAGGGCTGCAGCTGCGAGAGCGTGACGTAGTTTCCGCTCGTGGGGCTGAGCGCGGTGCCGCTGCCGGATGTGCCGGTGATCGTCACGCGCACCGTCCAGCCCGCGGCCGCGACCGTTACGCTGTCGGCCGAGAGGGCGGCGGACACGTCCGTGCCCGCGATGTTCAGCTGCGCGTGCAGGGCGTTGTCCGACCACGTCAGGCTGCGGACGCTGTCGACGGCGGACTGCGGCGTGAGCTCACGGAAAAACTGCGCATAGGCGCTGCCCGCGGCGTCTGCGCCGCTCGCACCGGCGAGCTTGCCCGCCCATGCGACGAGCTCACGGATCTCGCTGTCCGTGCCGCTGACGTGGATGCTGCCGGCGGAGACATAGACCGTGCTGCCGATGTATTCGGCGCGGATCGGCACGCCGTCGACCGTGGTCGTGAGCGCGGCGTCATAACCGCCGGAGGTCCTGGTTACGGTGGCCGTGCCGCTGAGACTCAGCGGGCCGCTGAGCGCGACGTCGAAGGTCGCGGTCCTGGCGGTAGCCGCATCCATGAGGGGGCTGACGAGGCTCAGCGCGCCGGTCAGGTCGGTGTAGCCGTCGAGCGACTGCACCCGGAAGCCGCCGTAGTACGGCGTGGCCGCAATGCGCATACGCGCGCCGCCGATGTTGAGCGACACGTCCGCGCGCGTCAGGCGCAGCGCATCGGGATCGGTCAGATGCACCGTGCCGGAGATCATCGGGTCGTTGAGGCGGATGTTCATGCCGCCGGAGGTCTCCTGCATGGTGACGTTTTTGGTCAGCGCGGCCATGCCGGCGGAATCGAGCGAGATGTCCGGGATCTGCACGCCGAGGTAGCCCGCCACCGTGCGCGCCGCATCGAGCGTGTCGCTCGCGCGCAGAGCGATCTTCTGGCTGCCGAAGGCGATGTACACCCGCTCGTTGCTGTAGGCGGCGAAGAGGTCGACGCCCGCAACATTGCCGCGCAGCTGGAAGGCGGTCTGGTCGATATCGATATGTGCCGTCAGGCCGTAGGACTGGCCGTTCGCGCTGACGGTGATGCTGTAGTTCGGGGTGCGGCGGAAGAAGTCGCGCACCATGGCCTGCGTGTCCTGCCCGCCGTCGGAGAGCTTGCCGAGCTTGTTCGGGTCATACTCCGTAGCGAGATAGTGCTGGAACTCCGTCTGGTCGTCGGTCACGGCGCCGAAATCCGTGAACGTCTCCGTGAGCGTGCTCGTGCAGTTGAGGCTGCCGAGGCCGGACATGGACACGGAGTAGCTCTCCACGGTGTCCATGCGCAGCAGATCCCAGTTGGCGTCGATCGTCCAGACCATGTGCACGGCCGTGAATTCGGGGTTTTTCGACGCGCCGCTGTACGTGCGCACCTGATGGCGGTAATATGCGCTCGCGCCCGTGGGCTCGAGATCAAAGGTAAGGGTATAGGTGCCGTCGTCATTGGCGGTCATGGTCGGGTTCTGCACCGTGTCCTGACTGATGACGTAGTTGCTGAGGTTGCGCGGATCCTGCCCGTAGGCGTCCTGATAGTCCTGCTGCGAGATGGCCACGATCTGGTCGCTCCACGTCGCGCTGTCGGCGGAGACGGAGCTCGCCTTGCGCACGAGGATCGCGCCGTCCTTGAAATACTTCTGCTCGCCGAGCTTGACGAACATGCTCGTGCTGATTGCCTCGGTAAAGACGCTGTCGTCCGTCACGACGCGCACGTTGTGCACGTTCTGGTTGTAGTCGATGAAGCCGACCTTTGCCTTCGTCTGGCCGGTGGTCTCAGAGCGGTAGGTCTCCTGATCCATGACGCCGGTCGTAATATAAATGTTGTCCTCGGCGCTCTGGCCGGAGGGGTCGCCGTCCGGCCGCGCGAGCGTGGTGCTCGCCCCGCCGGCGCCGTCGTCGGTATCGACCGCACCGGGCAGCATTACCGCCGCCGCGATCGCCAGCGCCAGCAGCATGCCGCCGATGACATAGGTGCGCTTGCCGTGCTTGCGGCGCGTCGGCTGCGCGGCGCTCTCGGAGGGCACCAGTTCGCTGTCGGCAATATCCGGCGCGGTCTCGTCCGCCGTCGGCTTGCGCCGCCATGACGGAAGACGGAAGCTTTGTTTGCGCATATATCTCAAACTCCTTCTCCTTGCGGGCAGCCCCGGCGTACACATCGTCAGGCAGCTCCCGGTTTTTTCTTGTTTTCATTATACGGCAAGGGGTTTGAAAACGCATCCTCCCGCCTTTCGACCGGTAGAAACGTTGAGAGAAGGCAATTCTACCGACGGGAGAATCCCTGTATCTGGGATTTTTGCCGGACTTGCGGTGTGGCACGCGCTGTGGTATACTCATAGCATGGAAGATGTGAGAGGCGCGCTCGCCGCCAATTTAGCCGAGCTGAGAAAACAGGAGAATCTGACGCAGGCCGAGTTTGCCGCGCGGTTCAATTATTCCGACAAGGCCGTGTCCAAGTGGGAGCGGGGCGATTCGCTGCCCGACGTTGTCATGCTCAAGACCATTGCCGACCTCTACGGGCTGCGCGTGGACGATCTGCTGACCGAGGACGGCGTTGCCAACGCGTTCGCCGAGGCGGCCGGCCGCGAAAAAAAGCACGACGCATACCTGATGCAGAAAATGCTCATCGCCGCCATGTGGGTGACGATGGTGTGGGTCGTTGCGGTCGTCGTGTTTTTGTACTCGCAGTTCAGCATCGGCAAGATGTACTGGATGGCGTTCGTGTGGGCGGTGCCGGTGTCGTTCGCCGTGGCGTTCCTTTTCTCCCGCCACTGGAAGGGCGAGGCGGCGCTGCAGTGCGTGTTCGCGTCGCTGTTCGTGTGGAGCACGATCACCGCGTTTTATTTCCAGTACCTCGAATACAACATCTGGGCCGCGTTTTTCGTCGGCGTTCCGGTGCAGATCGCGCTCATTCTCGGCGCCAAGCTCCGCCGCGCCGGTGTGCATTGGCTGCACCGGTAAGCCGGCGAAAATACCGCTTGACGGCAGGCCGCGCCCGTGCTATACTCGCGTCTAATGACAGGCCGGAAACGGCCGGGCGGCGGCAGCGCCGCAGCAGACAGAGATCACCGCGTCTGTGGGACTTCATGCCCCACAGGCGCTTTTTTATTAGAAAGGAGTCTTTTTTCATGCGTGAACCCGCTTCCGCACCCGACGATGCCAAGCGCGTGACCATGCAGGTATCCACCGTCGGCATCGTCTGCAACGCCGCGCTGACGGTGTTCAAGCTCGTCGCCGGCATTGTGGCGCACTCGTCGGCCATGGTGGCCGACGCCGTGCACTCGGCGTCCGACATCCTCGGCTCGCTGATCGTGATGATCGGCGCGGTCTTTTCCAACAAGGCGGCCGATGCCAGCCACCCCTACGGCCACGAGAAGCTTGAGTGCATCGCCTCGATCCTGCTCGGCAACATTCTCGTGCTCGTCGGCGCGGCCATCGGCTACTCCGGCATCATGAAAATCATCCACGGCGCGGCGCTTGCCGCTCCCGGTGTGCTCGCGCTCATCGCGGCGGTGGTGTCCATCGCCGTCAAGGAGGCGCTGTACTGGTATACGATCGCGGCCGCCAGGCGCATCCGCTCCGTGTCGCTCAAGGCCGAGGCGTGGCACCACCGCTCGGACGCACTGTCGTCCATCGGCAGCTTTGCGGGCGTGCTCGGCGCGCGGCTCGGCATGCCGATCCTCGACCCGATCGCGTCGATCGTCATCTGCCTGTTTATCTTCAAGGTGGCCTACGGCATCTTCCATGAGAGCATCGACCGTCTCGTTGACCGTGCGGCCGACGCCGAAACCGTCGACGCCATGCGCCGGACAATGCTGGGCACAGCAGGCGTCGTGCGCGTGGACGACCTCAAGACGCGGCTGTTCGGCAGCCGGACGTATGTTGACGCCGAGATCGCGGTCGACGGCGCGCTGCCGCTGCGCGACGCGCACGCCATCGCCGAGCGCGTGCACCATGAGCTTGAGCACGATTTTCCGGACGTCAAGCACTGCACCGTGCACGTAAACCCGGCGTAAGGCGCGGCAATTTCGCCGAAAATACACGCCCTGCAAAAGAGCTGCCCGGGAGGACAGCTCTTTTTGCGCGGCGGCATGGCACGCAGGGCGGAGAAAACCGCAAAATGCGCGCAAAACGCGTGCTAAGGCTCCGCTAAGGTTCACAATTGCGCCCGTATTTGTCGAGCAGGTGACCGGATTCGACAAAATCCGACGCCGTCTCCGGAAAACGGTTTACATAACATAAAACGAGCAATCAATGCGCGGGGGAAAAACATCCCGCTCCGCAAGCGCCCGCGTCGCCTGCCGGAGGCGGACGGCGCGGGCGGTGCAGTCAGGCCGCATATCCCTTTGTCAAAAAGTATTTACTTTTTTGACAGTCTTTTTCACTTAATTTTTCTTAAAGCTGCCATTTGCCCCTGTGCGCACACGGGGCGGATGTGTTAGGATAAAGCCCAGAGGTGATACGATGGAAGCTCCCCAGATCCCCGCCCGCATCCTCGTCGTGGATGACGAGCCGGACATCCGCAACATTCTGCACATTCTGCTCTCGTCGCGCGGCTATGAGGTCGATGAGGCCGAAAACGGCCTGCGCGCCGTCGCGTGCGTGCGCGCACAGCCGGACTATGACCTCATTATTATGGACATCATGATGCCCGGCATGGACGGCGTCGCCGCCTGCACGGAGATCCGGCGCTACAGCGTCGCGCCGATCCTGTTTCTGACGGCGAAGGCGCAGCCCGGCGACATGAGCGATGCCTACGGCAGCGGCGGCGACGATTATCTTGTCAAGCCCTTTTCCAACCACGAGCTCTTCCTGCGCGTGGATTCGCTCATCCGGCGCTACCGCGTCTATCACGGCAAGGGCGACGCGCCGACGGTCATCGACGCGCTCGAGATCAACCGCGACAAGGGCACCGTCTGCAAAAACGGCCGCGCCGTCGAGATGACCAAGACGGAGTTTGAGCTGCTGCAGTACCTGATCGCCAACCGCGGCACATCCGTGTCCGCGCGCAAGCTCTATGAGGATGTCTGGCACGAGAAGTTCCTGCCGAGCTCGGCCAACACCGTCATGGTGCACATCCTCAAGCTGCGCAAAAAGCTTGAGGACGATCCGTCCAACCCGACGCTGATCCGCACCGTCTGGGGAAAGGGGTATCAGATTGATTAACAAGTGGCGCGCCTCGATCAGTGCGCGCATGATCCTCGTGCTCATTCTGGCGCTGGCTCTGGGCGTCGGGTGTTATTTCGGCTGCTACCGGCTCGGCGTGTGGACGATCAACCACTGGTACATGTCGGCCGATGCGATCGAGGTGCGCAACCAGCGGCATGAGCGCAGCCTGCAGCGGTACGTGGAGAGCAACAGTGTCTCCTCGCGCGACACGGTGGCCATCGGGCAGTGGCTGCGCAGCGAGAAAAACGCCAGCGTCATCGTCTATCAGGCGGAGGGCGATCCGTATGAGGCCGGTACCTGGGGCACGAGCCAGCTGCTCGACGATACGACGCAAAACGACCTCGCAGCGCTCGGCTACAGCTTTTATACCATGCAGTTTGCTGACGGGGAGTGCCGCGTCGCCATGTGCGACTACTCCGAGTCGCGGCTGTTCGGCTACGCGCAGTTCGGCGCGCTCGTGCTGGCGTTCGTGGTCTATTCGTGCATCGCGTTCGGCTTCACGCGGCGGCTCGCGCGGCGCGTCACGCGCCTGTCGGAGGCTGTGAGCGCGGCCGGTGCGCTCAACCAGACGATCCCGGTCACGGGTACGGACGAGCTTGCGCGCCTTGCGCAGAACGTCAACACCATGCGCGAGACGATCGTCGAGCGCACGCGCAACGAGCAGACCGCGTGGCAGGCCAACAGCGACCTCATCACCGCCATGTCGCACGACATCCGAAACCCGCTCACGTCGCTCATCGGCTATCTTGACCTGCTCGAGATGCAGCAGGCGCAGCTGCCGGAGGAGCTGCGGCGCTATGTGCTCGCAAGCCGCGACAAGGCCTATCAGCTCAAGGATCTGACGGGGGAGATGTTCCGGTACTTTCTCGTGTTCAGCCGCGGCGAACAGGAGACGCACCCCGAGCCGTATGACGCACAGATCCTCTGTGCGCAGCTGCTCGGCGAGTGCGCGGAGGAGCTGCGCAGCCGCGGCTTCGACGTCAATCTTCTGCTGCTCGGCACGCCCTGCACCGTCACGACCGACGTGCAGATGCTCAAGCGCGTGACGGACAACCTCCTGTCGAACATAGAAAAATATGCCGACCCCGCCTCGCGCCTGACCATTCTGGCCGAGCGCGAGGGCGAGCGGCTGCACGTCTGCTTTGCCAACCGCGCCCGGCGCGAGCTTGCGCGCGTCGAGAGCAACCATATCGGCCTGCGCACGTGTGCGGCGATCCTGAAGCTGCTCGGCGGCGAATTTGCCACGCACAGCGACGGGGCGGATTTTGCGGCGGAGTTCATCCTGCCGGTCACGCCGCCGGATGCGCCGCAGAGCGAGACCTGAAACCGAACCTGACCCGGCTGCTTGTCAAAGAACCTCGTAGAGTTTGCGCCCGCAGGCGCAAAGAAAGTCCGATCATTTTCTTCGGCGACATGTGCGGCGAAGAAAATACCGCTCGGCCTGCAAACGTGCGCGCCGTTCACCCAAGGTGAACGGCGCGTGCGCTGCAGTCAGGCCGCAAACTCCTTTGTCAAAAAGTAATACTTTTTGACAGATTGCGCCGCGGCCGGAAAACCGCCGGAATGCCTTGAACGTTTTCCGGATTTCCGCTATAATAATAAAAATACCCTGACCGGTGCGCTCGCGCCGGAACGACTGTGCAGAGGAGGTGCGCTTGTGCGCAAGGTCTGGTTCGAGGACGACAACGAGATCCGTCTGCTGCGCCGCGGCAAGCGCCGCCTGCTGGACATCGTGTTCGGCCGCACGATGGTCATTGTCGTGCTGCTGCTGCTGCAGGTCGGCATGATGGTGTTCGGCGCGCACTATCTCGGCCGCTATTACCCCGCGCTGTCCGGCGTCGCGCACGCGCTGGCGGTCGTGCTCATCATCCATCTGGTCAACAAGCCCGGCAGCGCGACGACAAAGATCACATGGATCGTGCTCGTCATGGCGCTGCCCGCGTTCGGCGTGCTGCTGTACCTGTTCGTGCAGCTCGATATCGGCCACCGCTATGCCAACCGCCGCGTGCAGGAGAGCATCGTGAGCACCGTGCAGTATGTGCCGCGGCAGACCGGGCTCATGGCGCGTCTGCGCGCCGAGCTGCCCGAGGTGCATAACCTTGCCGAGTACACGCTGCGCTCCGGCGACTATCCTGTGTATGAAAACACCGCCGTCACCTACTACCCCATGGGGCAGGATAAGATCGGCGCGCTGCTCGACGCGCTGCAGTCGGCCGAGCGGTTCATTTTTCTGGAATACTTCATCATCGAGGAGGGCGACGTCTGGGGCCGCATCCTCAAGATCCTTGAGGAAAAGGTGCGCGCCGGCGTCGAGGTGCGCGTGCTCTATGACGGCACGTGCACGTTCTACCGCCTGCCCTACGGCTACCCCAAGCGCATGGAGGCGCTCGGCATCCGCTGCAAGATGTTCGCGCCGCTGCGCCCGTTTGTCAGCACCTATTATAATAACCGCGACCACCGCAAGATCGCCGTCATCGACGGGCGCGTCGGCTTCACCGGCGGCGTGAACCTTGCCGACGAGTATGCAAACCTTGTCAGCGTCTACGGCGTCTGGAAGGACACCGCCGTGCGGCTCGAGGGCGAGGCCGTGCGCTCGCTCACGCTCATGTTCCTGCAGATGTGGGGCATGGATGAGCGCGAGCCGGACACGGATTCCTACAGCCGGTATCTCAATGTGCCGCTGCCGCTGCTGCCGGAGGCGGGGGGCTATGTCCTGCCGTATGCCGACAGCCCGCTCGACGAGGAGCGCGTCGGCGAGTGCGTGTATCTCGACATCCTCAGCCACGCCGAGCGCTACGTGCATATCTTCACGCCGTACCTCATCCTCGACGAGACGATGGTCATGGCGCTCACGTTCGCGGCCAAGCGCGGCGTGGATGTGGAGCTCATTTTGCCGCACGTGCCGGATAAAAAGTTCGCCTTCGCGCTGGCCAAGGGGCACTACCGCGAGCTGCTCGACGCCGGCGTCAAGATCTACGAGTACACGCCCGGCTTCGTGCACGCGAAGGTGTTCGTCAGCGACGACTGCAAGGCCGTCGTCGGCACGATCAACCTCGATTACCGCAGCCTGTACCTGCATTTTGAGGATGCGGTGTATCTCTATGACTGTCCGTGCATCGCGGACATCGTGGCCGACTTTGACGCCACGCGCGCCCAGTCGCAGATCGTCACGCACGGCGACCTCGCGCGCATCCCGCTGCACACGCGCATCACGTCGGCGCTGCTCAAGCTGGTAGCGCCGCTCATGTAAACGGATCACTTAAGAAAGGGGAACCTGTTATGTCCAAATGTTATCTGCTGTTTGCCGAAGGCCTGGAGGAGTGCGAGGGCCTGATCACGCTCGACATTCTCCGCCGCGCCGGTCTGGAGACGTATACGGTGTCCATTGAGGATGCGCACACCGTCGTCGGCGCGCACGGCGTGCCCGTCACGTGCGACCGCACGCTGTCGGAGCTGCTGGCGGCGCCGCCGGAGCTGATCGTGCTCCCGGGCGGCATGCCCGGCACGACAAATCTGGCCAAAGCTCCGGCTGTGGAGACGCTCGTGCGCCGCACGCTTGAGCACGGCGGCCGCGCCGCCGCCATCTGCGCCGCGCCGAGCGTGCTTGCGCAGTACGGTCTGCTTGCCGGCCGCCGCGCCACCTGCTACCCCGGCTTTGAGGACAGATGCTCCGGTGCGCAGATGGTCGACGCCGACGTTGTCACCGACGGGCCGATCACGACCGGCCGCGCGCTCGGCGCTGCGATCCCGTTCGCGCTCGAGCTCGTGCGCCTGCTCACCGATGAGCAGACCGCCGCACGCACGGCGGAGGAGATCGTCTACCGGACGTGACGCCCGGGCGGTATGTGACGGTTGACAACGCGCGCGCGAATGCGTAAAATGGACAGCACATCATCATCGTGAGGATCCGCTATGGACGAACTGAAACTCATCTTTGCCAGCAACCTCATCCGCCTGCGCACGGCCGCGGGCATGACGCAGGCGGAGCTTGGCGAACAACTGAATTATTCGGATAAGTCGATCTCCAAGTGGGAGCGCGGTGAGGCCATTCCCGATGCCGCAGTGCTCAAGCGCATGAGCGAGCTCTTCGGCGTCACGGTCGATTACCTGCTCAACGAGCACGACGCGTGGCAGCCCGGACCCGAGCCCAGCGCGTGCGACCGCAGCCATCACGCCATCATCCTCGTCGCCCTCATGGGCATCGTGACGCTGGCGGTGCTGGTGTTCGTGGTGCTGTGGCTGTGGCTGGGCGCGGTGGAGTGGATCGTGTTCGCCTGCTTCGTGCCGGCGGCGGTCATTACCTACCTCGTGCTCAACAGCGTGTTTTTCGGCGGGCGGGGCAATCTGTATGTGGTGCTCGGCCTCGTGGCGAGCGTTTTTGTCGTGGGCTATCTCGTGCTGCTGCGCTTCGGGATGAATTTCTGGCAGCTGTTTTTGATCTTCATCCCGGCGGAGGCCGTCGTTTACTTCAGCTTTCATATCCGCGCAAAGCATTGAAAATTCAGCGTTCTATGATTTGTAGAGCGCACCGTTCGGGGCGTAGAACAGGGGAGAACCGTGTTCTACGCCCCGATTCCGTTTTGTAGCTTGCATAATTCCTGCTTTGCAGGTATGCTATGCGTGCGTTGATTGCGTTGATAGGAATAAACCAGCCCGCCCGGCGGGCAAATCAAAGGATGTAAAGGAGACCGACAACATGGCTGATTTTGTACTGAGCTGCTGCTCCACCGCCGACCTGACGAAGGAGCATTTCCGGCAGCGTGACATTTCGTATGTCTGCTTCCACTACCAGCTTGACGGTGTGGACTACCCGGACGATCTGGGCGAGTCGATGCCGTTTGATAAATTCTATGCCGCTATGGCAAACGGCGCGGACACGCGCACCTCTCAGGTGAACATCTCGGAGTTCGTGGACTACTTTACCCCGTTTCTCGAGCAGGGTAAGGACATTCTGCACGTCTGCCTGTCCTCGGGTCTGTCGGGCGTGTCGAACTCGGCCGAGAACGCCGCGCGCATCGTGCGCGAGCGCTACCCGGAGCGCAAGATCTACATCGTCGACTCGCTCGGCGCGTCCTCGGGCTATGGCCTGCTGATGGACAGGCTCGCCGACCTGCGCGACGAGGGCATGAGCATCGACGCCGTGCGCGACTGGGCAGAGGCGCACAAGCTTGAGCTGCACCACTGGTTCTTCTCCACCGACCTGACGTTCTATGTCAAGGGCGGACGTATCTCCAAGGTGGCCGGCGTTTTCGGCGGCCTGCTGGATATCTGCCCGCTGCTGAACATGGATAACCTCGGCCGGCTGATCCCGCGCTCCAAGATCCGCGGCAAAAAGCGCGTCCTGAAGGAGATCGTCATGCGCATGGAGGAGCACGCGCAGGGCGGCCATGACTACTCCGGCAAGTGCTACATCTCCAACTCCGCGTGCTATGACGATGCGCGCGCCGTGGCCGACGAGATCGAGCAGAAGTTCCCGAAGCTCAACGGTAAGGTCGAGATCTACAGTGTCGGCACGACCATCGGCAGCCACACCGGCCCGGGCACCGTGGCGCTGTTCTTCTGGGGCGACGAGCGCAAGAACTGATCCGGCGATTGCCCTGCCCCTCACCTTTTCATTATCCAGACAAGAACCCCTGACCGTGCGGTCAGGGGTTCTTGCTTTATGCGGTTTTGATGCTGCCCGACCGGAGTTATCCGGCGGGCGTGATGGATTTGAGCTTGCCGCTGTTTGTGATCTGACTGTAGGAGAACGTCAGGTGGAACGTCGCGTCCGGCTCTGCGGTGACGGCGGCGAGCTGCTCGGCCGAGCAATCGACGTGGATGACGGTGCCGGCCTTCGTCACGGTCAGCTGACCGCCGCCGTCTGTCGCGGTGTAGGCGTCGATGGTGTAGTCGCCGTTGCCGGACACGCGGTTCATTCCGAGAAAGCCGCCGTAGGTCAGCAGACCCAGCACGGCGACGATCACGATCACACGAATGACGGTCATGACAGTTTTCTTCATGCGCACACCCCCTTTCGGCCAGTGTAGCAGGATGGACGGCATTTGGCAAGTGCTGCGTGAGAATTCTCCTTTACAAGCTCGTGCGTCTGGCATATACTGAGATACTATAGCGGCTGGTGCCTTGCGGGGCCGCATACGAGAGAAAGAGAAAAGAGAAAAGAAACGATATGAATCTGTCCACTGTATTTGCCAAGATGGCCATGCTGATCCTCATCATGCTGCTTGGCTGCCTTTGTGCGCGCATCGGCATCACGGGGCCGGAGTTCAATAAGCGCGTGACCCCGCTGATGGTCACGGTGCTGCTTCCGGCGACCATCCTCAATTCCGTGCTCGGCGCGCCGGCGTTCCGGGCCGTCGAGATCGTCGACTATATCCTTGTCATGACGGTCATGGTCGTGCTGCAGATGCTGCCGGCGTGGATCCTGCCGCGGCTGCTGCACACGCGCAGCGAGGATGCCGGCGCGACGCGGCTGGCGACGGCGTTTGCCAACGTCGGCTTCGTGGGGCTTCCGGTCGTTGCGGCGATCTTCGGCGAGGAGATGGTCTTTTTCGCCTCCCTGTGCAACATCCCGTTTAACCTCGCGCTCTATTCGAGCAGCGCGTCGCAGCTGTCTCCGGAGGGAGGCCGCGTCCGCTGGCAGGATGTGCTCAATGCGCCGGTCATCGCGACGCTGCTGTCGATCGTGCTCCTGCTTACGCATGTGCACGTGCCCGGCGTCATCGCCGACACGATCTCGGCCGTCTCCGGCGTGACGATCCCGCTGTCAATGATCGTCATCGGCACGTCGCTCGGCGCGATCTCCGTGCGCGCGGCGCTGACGGATTGGCGCGCCTATGCCGTCGCGGCGGTGCGCCTGCTCGTGTGCCCGCTGCTGACGTGGGCGGTGCTGCGCCCGTTTGTCAGCGGCGACCTGCTCGGCATCCCGGTGCTGCTCGCGGCGTGCCCCACGGCCATGCTCGTCACGGCGCTGTGCCTGCAGTATGACCGCTCGGATGCCTTCGCGTCCAAGTGCATTTTTATCAACACGATCCTGTCCGCCGCGACGATCCCGCTGGTGATCTGGCTGCTGTTCTGAGCGGGAGCGCCGCGTACACATTCTACTGTAACAGGAGGTTATTTGCATGATCGATCCCCTGACCTTCATCGCGCTGCTGCCGGCCGTTGTGCTGGTGGTGTACATCTGCCGCAAGGACCGCACGGACAAAGAGCCGACGTCGCTGCTGGCAAAGCTGCTGGGCTTCGGCGCGCTCTCGTGCCTGCCCGCCATCGTGATCGAGCTCATTTTCAGCGCCATCATCGAGCGGCTGAACGTGCGCAATGCGTACCTTGGCTATTTTCTTGAGGCGTTCGTCGTCGCCGGGCTCACGGAGGAGACGTGCAAGTTCTTCTTCCTGCGCACGACGTGGCGCAATCCGGCGTTTGACTTTCAGTTTGACGCGATCGTCTACGCCGTCATGGTCGCGCTCGGCTTTGCCGCGTTCGAGAACGTGAAGTATGTCTACAGCTACGGCTTTGCGACGGGGCTTGTGCGCGCGGTCACGGCGGTGCCCGGTCACGCGATCTTCGGCGTGTTCATGGGCTATTTCTACGGCTACGCCAAGCTCTCCGACTACTGGGGGCGCGACGAGGATCGCAGAGCCTACCTCGCGCTGAGCGTGGTCGTGCCGGTGCTGATGCACGGCTGCTATGATTTTCTGGCCTTTGCGCAGGAGAGCGACGAGCGCTTTACGCTGCTGTTTTATGCTTACCTGATCGCGCTGTACGTGTTCGGCATCCTGCGCGTGAACCGCTCGGCGCGCGCCGACCGCCGCGTCTCGCGCGAGACGGTGTTTGACTACTTCCGGCGGATGCAGTATCCGGTGCCGCCGCAGTACCGCGGCCGGAATGATGACTTCTGGCGCTGAGCGGCAGCCGGAACCGGCAATACAAAAGGGATGCTGTCATATGGCAGCATCCCTTTTGCGGTCTGTTGTTCCCGCCGATGGTCGGAAAAGCCGGCGGGTGCTTTTCATCTGCGCGCCTGTATACAGGCGGGGGCATGCGGTTTATGCGCTGTGGCGGAGCGAGCCGGTCAGATGCTCAAACTTGCCGTCGTGCTTGTCCGTGGAGTAGAGCAGCATCGGCTCGGCATTGAGACCGAGCACTTCGCCCGTCGCAGCGTCCACGCAGCACTCATAGTGCATCCACGCGGTGAACAGGGTGGCCTCATACAGGCCGTCGTGCATGATGATGTTGGAGACCTCGACATCGCTGTCGCTGAGGTGCAGCTCGGTGAGAACGGTACGATATGCGCGGGCGGTGTTGATGGTGTGGATGATATCTTTCATGGTGTTATGATCCTTTCTTGAATTCGTCAGGTGTTTGCTCTCTTGACCTTATGTGCTCATGATACGGGCAAATTCTAAGAAAGGAATGAGACAAAAGAAAAGAAATTTTGAACGGCGCGGGCAGCGAAAACATGCTGTCCGCGCCGTCGGACGCTCAGAGCGTCACGGAAAATGCGCTGCCCTGACCGGGGGTGCTCTCCAGACTCACGGAGCCTCCGTGCAGCTGCGCGATCTCCTTGACCATGGCGAGGCCGAGCCCGCTGCCGCCGTCCTTGCTGCGCGAGGGATCCGCCTGCCAGAAGCGCTGCCAGACTTTGTCCTGATCCTCCGGCGCGATGCCGGGGCCGTCGTCCGCGACGCAGAGCACGGCCCTGCCGTCCTCGTTTTCGCGCAGTGAGACGCGCACGTGCACCCGATCCCCGCCGTATTTATAGGCGTTTTGCAGCAGGTTGATGACCATGCGCGCGATCAGGCCGGCGTTGCATGCCACCTGAATATCGGGCCGGATGTTTAGCTCCACTTCCGCGTGCGAGTCCGGCGGCGGGGGACATTCCTCACAGCAGGAGCGGACGAGCGCGCTCAGATCGATGCGCTTGACCGGGTATTTGTCCGTCCCGTGCTCCATGCGCGTCAGCCCCAGCAGCGCCTGTACAAGCTGCGACATATGCTCGCCCTGCTGCTCGATGACGCCGACGGACTCCAGAAAGTCGCCGCGTGTGTACGCCTTGCGCTTCGCGCGGTCGCACTCGGCCAGAATGACCGTGATGGGCGTGCGCAGCTCGTGCGAGGCATCGGATGTGAACTGCCGCTCGGTGTCGAAGGACTTTTCCAGCCGCGCGAACATCCGGTCAAACGCCGCGCTGAGCCGGCGCATTTCGCGCGGGCCGCGCTGCATGTTCAGCCGGGCGCTCAGATCCTCGCCAGCAGAGATGCCGTCCACCGCGGCGAGGATCTTTTCCACCGGCCGCATGGCCGACCACGCGATGAGCCAGCCGCCGCCGATGGTGACGGCGAGCAGGATGGGCAGCAGCGTTGCCGTGAGGACGATGATCGTGTGCATCACGCCCGACCGGTCGTCGGCGGAGATGATGCCGCGCACCCACAGGCCGGTGACGTCCATGTCGACATAGCTGTCGTAGATGTAATAGTTTTTTCCGCCGCTGCTGACCGTGCGCACGATGTTCGGCGAAAACGACGGGTCAGGATCGAAATCCTCCGGCAGCGCACCGTGCAGGAGCGAGCCGTCGGTGCCGTAAAACTGGCTGTAAACGCCGCCGCTGTACATGGACAGGTCGTCCCACTCGAATTTCCCGCGGTCAAATTCCACGTCTTTTACATTGCTCTGTACGACTTTGACCAGCCGTCCGGCAGGGTCGTCCGTAATGGCGTTGTGATTGACCACAAGCACGAACACCAGCGTCATTGCTGCCAGCAGCAGCACCATGAGCGTGATCCACGCTGTGATCCTGACTTTGATCGACATGTCAATCCTCCCTCAGCGTCCAGCCGCTGCCCCAGACGGTGCGGATCAGCTTCCTGTCAAATCCGGTGTCTATTTTTTGCGCAGATAGCCGATGTAAACGTCCACGACATTGGTCCCGCCCTCGTAGTCAAAGTTCCAGAGGTTGTTTTCGATCATTTCCCGCGTGAGGACGATGCCCTTGTTGCGCAGCATATATTCCAGCAGCGCAAATTCCCGCGCCGTCAGGTCGATGCTTTTGCCCGCGCGCGTTACGGTCTTGGCTGAGATATCCATCGTGAGATCGGCGGCTGTGAAAATGTTGGAGCGGTTGCCGGTATACTTGCGGGTAATGGCGCGGACGACGGCCAGCAGCTCCGGAAAATGAAACGGCTTCACGAGGTAATAGTCCCCGCCGCTTTCCAGCCCCTCCACGCGGTCGGCGATGCTGTCGCGCGCGGTGAGAAACAGCACCGGTGCGCAGATGTGCTCGCGGCGCATCTGCCGCACCGCCTCGAGCCCGTCCAGACGCGGCATCATGATGTCCATGACCATCGCGTCATATTCGGTGGCGCGGGCGTATTCCAGCGCCTGTTCGCCGTCAAAGCAGGCATCGACGCTGTAGCCCTCGTCCTCCAGCGCTTCGCAGATGATCTTGTTGAGGCGCTTTTCGTCCTCCGCTACCAGTAGTCTCATGTGCGGCTCCCTTCGATGTTCGTATTCCCGGACAGAATAGCAGGGAAAACTATGAAAAGATTAAGTTTCCGCTCCGTTTTCAAAATTTTTTTCACGCCCTTGCCTCCTGCGGAAAAAGGGGCAGCGGCGGGCACTGCGCACCGCCGCTGCCGGAGCTTAGTATGTATCCTCCAGAAACTGCCGGAACGCGGTCGGCAGGGAGATCTCCGTGCGCAGCTCCTCCGGCGCTGCCCAGCGGTACTGCGGCGGCATGGCCGAGCACTCGAGCGTGTAGCAGCGCATCGTCCAGACGATGTGCGTGAAGATATGCTTGCCGTCGCGCGCGCTGCGCAGGCGCACGTCGCCGAGCCCCTGCCCGCTGGCAAAGGCGCCTGCCTGCCGCTCGTCGAGCAGCCCCGGCGTGTTCGGCAGCTGCCAGAGTCCGGCGAGCAGTCCGCTGTCCGGCCGCCGCTCGACGGCGAGCCGGTCGCCGCAGCGCAGCACGAAGACGGTGTGCTCCTCCGGACGTTTGGCGCGCTTCGGCGCCTTGACCGGCAGGGCGGCCGCCGTGCCGTGTGCGCGCGCGAGACAAAGCTGCGCGAGCGGGCAGTCCGCGCACTGCGGCGCGCGGTTCGGGCCGCAGACGGTCGCGCCGAGCTCCATGAGCGCCTGCGTGAGATCGCCGCAGTGCCCGGCGGGGTAGCACGCGCTCAGCGCCGCGGTGAGCGCCGCCTTGTGCGCGGCGTTGTCGATGGGCGTCGCGTCGTCGAGCACGCGCGCGCACACGCGCAGCACGTTGCCGTCCACGGCGGCGGCCGGCCGCTCGAAGCAGATCGAGGCGATCGCCCCGGCGGTGTATGGCCCGATGCCCGGCAGCGCGCGCAGACCCTCGACCGTGTCCGGCCAGACGCCGCCGCGCGCCGCGATCACGCGGGCGCATTCCTGCGCCTTGCGCGCGCGGTTATAGTACCCCAGCCCCTCCCAGAGCTTGAGCAGCTGCGCCTCCGGCAGCGCCGCGAGAGCGAACACGTCCGGCGCGGCCGCGAGAAAGCGCGCATAATACCCGCGCACGGCCTCGACGCGCGTCTGCTGCAGCATGATCTCCGAGAGCCACACGTGGTACGGCTCGCGGTCGGCGCGCCACGGCAGCGTGCGCGCGCTGCCCCGGTACCAGCCGAGCAGCGGCTGCACGATCTGCGCGAGTCTGTTTGTGTCCATGGCTGCACCTCCCGAAAAAATCTGCGCCCATTATAACACGGTTCGGCGCGCTGCGCAAAGGGCTTGCTTTCCGTGCGCGGCGCACATAAAAAGGTCCCCGAAGCGGCTGCTTCGGGGACCTCATTCGTTTTTCGGGATGCTTCAGAGCTTACACGATGCCCTGAGCCATCATGGCGTCGGCAACCTTCAGGAAGCCGGCAACGTTCGCGCCGAGCATCATGTTGCCCGGCTGGCCGCACTCGACGGAAGCGTCGTAGCAGGCCTGGAAGATGCTCTTCATGATGCCGTGCAGCTTCTCGTCAACTTCCTCGAAGCTCCAGCTCATGCGCAGGGAGTTCTGGCTCATTTCCAGACCGGAGGTGGCGACGCCGCCCGCGTTGGAAGCCTTGCCCGGCGTGTAGAGCAGGCCGGCCTCGATGACCGCGCTGATGGCCTCGGGGGTCAGCGGCATGTTGGCGCCTTCGAACACGGCCATGGCGCCGTTGGCGATGACGGCCTTCGCGCCCTCAACGTCCATCTCGTTCTGAGATGCGCACGGCATGGCGATGTCGCACGGCACGGTCCAGATGTCCTTGCAGCCCTCATGATACTCGCTGCCGGGGACCTCGTCGGCATAGACGCTGATGCGCGCGCGGCGCTTCTGCTTGATGTCGAACAGCACGTCGAGATTGACGCCGTTGGGATCGACGATGTAGCCCTTGGAGTCGCTCATCGCGATGACCTTGCCGCCGAGCGTGGTGCACTTCTGCGCGCAGTACTGCGCGACGTTGCCGGAGCCGGACACGATGACCTTCTTGCCCTCGAAGCTGTCGTTTCTCAGGTGCTTGAGCACTTCGTCGGAGAAGTAGCAGATGCCGTAGCCGGTGGCCTGCGTGCGGGCGAGAGAGCCGCCGTAGGTCAGGCCCTTGCCGGTGAGGACGCCGCCCTCGAAGCGGTCGACGATCTTCTTGTACTGGCCGTACATATAGCCGATCTCACGCGCGCCGACGCCGATGTCGCCCGCCGGGGTATCGGTGAACTGGCCGATGTGGCGATAGAGCTCGGTGATGAAGCTCTGGCAGAAACGCATGACCTCGCCGTCGGACTTGCCGTGGGGGTCAAAGTCGGAGCCGCCCTTGCCGCCGCCCATGGGGAGGGTGGTCAGGGAGTTTTTCAGGATCTGCTCGAAGCCAAGGAACTTGACGACGGACAGGTTGACCGACGGATGGAAGCGCAGACCGCCCTTGTAGGGGCCGATCGCGGAGTTGAACTGCACACGGTAGCCACGGTTGACCTGAACCTTGCCGTTGTCATCGACCCAGGGAACGCGGAACATGATGATGCGCTCGGGCTCGACGAAGCGCTCCATGAGGCCGGCTTCTTCCCACTCGGGGTGCTTGTCGACGACATACTGGAGGCTCTCGAAGACTTCGTCAACGGCCTGGAGGAACTCGGGCTCGTTGGGATGATTCTTCTGCAGGTCTGCGAAGACACGATTCAGATAGGCGTTGTTAATCATTTTCTTACCTCTTTCTTATTATTCGCTTTGCTCTCAAAATGGCCTGAGCGACCAATTTCAATCACATGGTAACGCAAACGGAGAAGGATTGCAATATCCGTTTTCCATATAATTTCTTTCTTTTTTTGTGCAAAAAGTCAGAAAGCACGCTTTAAATCACTTTGTTTTCGTCAAAAAAACAACGCACCGTGGGCGAGTATGGGAATGCAAGGCCGGTTTTTTATGCAGCTGCAAAAAAAATCGCTTGACAAATTATCCTAACGAGTATAATCTAAAGGCGAAGTTATTCAAATGCATAATTCATTTCTGACCGGAAGGAGGGAGCGGGATGCGGCGATGTGAGGTGTGCCTTGCGCCGCTGCCGGAGTGGGCGGAGGCGTATCTGTGGCCGTGCATGCGCGGCGGGCTGACGGTGTGCGCCGACTGCTTTGACGCGCTGGTGGGCGGCCTGCCGCGGCAGGAGCTGGCGCAGCGGCTGGGTGCCGGGGCGCAGCCGTGCGCGGGGGGTGACGAAAAACCCGTCCGCTGAGCGGACGGGTGAGCCTGTCAGAAAGTATTACTTTTTGACAAAGGGGTTTGCAGGCCGAGCGGTATTGTCTCCGACGCACATGTCGCCGGAGACAATGATTGCACTTTTTTCGCCGCTGCGGCGGCGAAACTCTGCGAGGCTTCAGATAGCCTGACCTGTCCGCTGAACGGACGGGGGGGTGATCGGTTTTTCTGGTGGGGATGGTGGGGGAAGATGGATTTCCCCTGACGGGGATAAACTTCGACTCCATCTTCCCGGCAAAGAAAAATACCGACCGTCCAAAAGGACAATCGGCATTTTTGGTGGGGGAAGATGGATTCGAACCATCGAAGGCATTGCCAGCAGATTTACAGTCTGTCCCCTTTGGCCACTCGGGAATTCCCCCATATGCAATTCGTCAGTAGGTGGAGCTGGTAGACGGACTCGAACCCCCGACCTGCTGATTACAAATCAGCTGCTCTACCAACTGAGCTATACCAGCACAACACCGGCCTATGTATCATAGCAAAACGGCCTGTGTTTGTCAACAAAAATTTTCGGAAATTCAAAAGAAATTGGAGGAAACGGATGCAACTGAAGGAACTTGCGGCGCAATACCGCGCCACGGGCTGCGCGCTGCGTGCGCGTGCGGCCGAACTGCGTCTGGAGCTGGCGGCCATGCCGCGCTCCGGCCGCGCCCGACGCGAGCTCTCTGAGCGGATCGCGCGGCTGGAGGAGATGGCGGGCGAGACGCTGCGCACGGCGGGCTATCTCGCGCATTATTACGACCCCGACAGCCGCGCGCCGTGCGCGGATTGCGTTTCGGCGCAGGGTGTGCTATACTGGCGGCATGAAACACTCAGATAGAAACAGAAAGAATACCGGCGCTCCGCTGCGCCGCGCGCTGTCCGCGCTGCTCGGCGCGCTGCTGCTCTGCTCGCTGACGGGCTGCTCCGTGCGCGACCTGCACATCGGTCAGGTCGAGGTCAACACCGGCATCGCCACCGCGTGGATCACGCCGGCAAAGGGCGTGGACAAATTTGCGATCGCGGCCGAGGACTTCTCCGTCCGCGACGACGGCACCGTGACCTACACCGGCACGGCCTACCGCGCGCTGCAGGGCATCGACGTGTCCACCTTCCAGCAGGAGATCGACTGGCAGGCCGTCGCGGATTCCGGCATCGAATTCGCGTTCATCCGCGCGGGCTACCGTGGCTACGGCAAGGGAGCCATCGTCGAAGACGACCGCTTCCGTCAGAACGTCGCCGGGGCGCGCGCCGCCGGACTGCGCGTTGGGCTGTACTTCTTCTCGCAGGCGGTCTCACCCGAGGAGGCTGCCGAGGAGGCGCAGTGGCTGGTCGATGCGGCGCACGATTTTCAGATCGATCTGCCGCTCGTGTTCGACTGGGAGAACATCGACCCGAGCTCGGTCGCCGCCGGCGACACGGTGCGCACGGCGGAGATGACCGGCGAGGACGTCACGGCCTGCGCCGCCGCGTTCTGCGCCGCGGTCGAGGACGCGAGCTATGACGCCGCCGTCTACGGTAACCGCTGGCAGGGATACTATGACTATGACTTCACGCAGCTCAGGGACTATGCTTTCTGGGTGAGCGCGCCGGGCACGGCGGACGATTTTTACTACGCGCACGACTTCTGGCAGTACAGCTATCAGGGCACGGTGCCGGGCATCACCGGAAATGTTGACCGTGACCTGTGGTTTGTGCCGATCACGACGTGAGGAGGCGCAGAATGAAGAAACGACTTTTGACCCTGCTGCTGGCGCTCGCGCTCCTGTTTTCGCTGGCGCTGCCGGCGGCGGCGCTGCAGGCGCAGCCCGTCGAGGTCGGCAGCGCGCTGGAGCTGGCACAGGAGATGGCTGCGCCGGCATCCACGCGCCGCGGCCTGTTCCGCGCGCGCACTGCGGTGGCCGAACCCACGCGCGTGATCGCCTTTGCAGACACGCTCACCGGCGGGTACGGCGCCGACCGTGTGCTGCATCTGGCGGCGTGGCGGGAATATGTGTTCGAATTTTCCGACGCGCAGACCGCGCAGCGCGCGCTCGAACAGCTGCGCGCGAACCCCGACGTGACGGACTGCTTCCTCGACGAGGCGTTCTCGGCGGAGGAGACGCTGTCCGGCCTCTGGGACGAGACGCCCAGCTATTCCTGGGGCGGCCGCACCATGGGCTTTACGACGCTGCGCCATCAGGCGCAGCTGCTGCTGCCCGCCGGCAGCAGCGTCACGGTCGCCGTCATCGACACGGGCGCGGACTGCACGCATGCAATGCTCCGGGGACGCGTGTCGGCCTACAGCTATGACTTTGCCAACGCAACGGCCGACGTGACGGACATCAACGGCCACGGCACGGCCACGGCCGGACTCGTTGCCGACCTCACGCCCGACGCGGTGAACGTGATGGTGCTGCGCGTGTATGACGACGACAACATGTCGAAGGCGTCGCGCGTGCTCACGGCGCTCGAGTATGCGCTGGAAAACGGCGCGACCGTCGTCAATCTCAGCCTCGGCTGGACGAACGCCATCGAAAAGGGCTATACATTTTTAAATAGCGTCCTTGCGCAGGCGTATGCCTCGGGCGTGGTCGTGGTCGCGGCGGCGGGCAACCGCAGCCAGAGCAACCCCACCGGCAACGCCGACGATGTCTATCCGGCCAATCAGGAGGCGGTGCTTACAGTCTCGGGTGTGGACCGCAGCCGTTCGTTTGACAGCAGCTACTCCTCCTCCGGCACGTCGGTGGATCTGTGTGCGCCGGGCTCAAGCGTCGTGGCCGCGGCGCCGGGCGGCGGCACCTCCGTGCGCAGCGGCACGTCGTTTGCCGCGCCCCATATCGCGGCGGCGGCGGCCTGCGTTCAGGCTGCGCAGCCGGGGCTGAGCGCCGCGGGCGTGCGCCAGATGCTCTACCGCTACGCAGACGACCTCGGCGATCCCGGCCGGGACGACGAGTACGGCTACGGCCTGCCGGTGCTCACGCAGTATTTTCACGACCGGCTGTGTCCGGGGCAGCGCTTCCGCGATATGCCCGCATCGGACGCATGGTCGCATGAGGGGCTGGATTACTGCATCGCCGCGGGGCTGATGTCCGGCACGTCGGAGGCTGCCGTCTCGCCGGATATGCTCGCCACGCGCGCGCAGATCGTGCAGCTGCTCTGGGCGGCGGCCGGCAAGCCGGAGACCACGGGCACGCTGCCGTTTACCGATGTCAGCCCCGACGCGTGGTTCTATTCGGCGGTGCGCTGGGCGTATCGCACGGGGCTCGTGTCCGGCACGTCGGAGACGACCTTTGACCCCAACGCACCGATCAGGCGGCAGGACTTTGCGCTGATCCTCTACATGCAGTCCGGCAGTCCCGCGATGGTCGGCAGTACGCTCAAGGGCTTCTCGGACGCGGCGCAGGTTTCCGGTTATGCCTACGCTGCGCTCACATGGGCGGTCGAGCAGGGGCTGATCAGCGGCGTCGGCACGGAGGAGGGCACGCTGCTCATGCCGCGCGGCTATGCCAGCCGCGCACAGGTCGCGACCATCCTCATGGCCTACTGCGAAAAGAAATAAGATAAGGTATCAATACCCCCGCCGCAGCTCTGCGAGCTGCGGCGGGGGTATTTTGCGTCCGGCTTATTCCTCCGGTGCGGGCTCCTCGGTCACTTCGACCTCGATGTCCTGCGGGTCGATGACCTCCTCCGCGTCGATGGTGTGCAGATCCGGCGCGGGGCGGTATTCCTTCGCGGCGGCGCGCAGCTCGTCCATCTGCGCCTCCATCTCGGCGACGTGGGCGTTGGCATCCGTCACCTGCTGGCAGAGCTCGGCGAGGAAGGCGTCGGCCGTGTCGTGGTAGTTTTCGTAGTACAGGCGGCCAATCTCGGTGTAGGTGCGCTTGACGCGCTCAAGCTCGGCGTTGCAGTCCACGGTCAGGCGCGTCATGCGCGAGGCGTACTTGGCGCGCTCGCCCACGGTGTGCGCAGCGCCGGCGACCTTGTCACGCATCTCGTCGCTGACGGCCTTGCCAGCTGCGTCAACGACCTTGTCCTTCAGGCTGCTGAACATGTCACGATAGTCTTTCATGGGTCAAAACCTCCTTGAACTGAAATGAAACGGTATGCATGGAGCTCAGGCATCCTGCTGCGCCTCGCCGCGTTCGCGGTCGACGTAGCGCGGCGGATGCCGGAGCTTTCCTGTGCAGAGCAGCGCGAGCACGACGGCAGCGGCGGCCGCCGATACGCCGGCCAGCAGCTGGCTGACGCGGATGCCCGTGCCGGTGATGTAGAGGCTGTCGGTGCGCAGCCCCTCGATGAGCGCGCGGCCGATACCGTACCACACGGCGTAGAGCAGGATCCATTCGCCGTCAAACCTGCGCTCATGCTTCCGGAACCAGAAGTGCAGCATCAGAAAGCCCGCAAAGTTCCACAGGCTCTCGTAGAGAAACGTCGGGTGTACGTACACGGTCTCACGGCCGGGCAGCGTCAGCCCCATGCGGGAGAAGGCCGTGGTCTCGCGGCCGAAGGCCTCGCGGTTGATGAAGTTGCCCCAGCGGCCGATGCACTGCCCGATGAGCAGACCGGGCGTGCACGCGTCGGCGACCGCGCCGAAGGGGATCTTCTTTTTCCGGCACCAGACGACGCCGGTCAGGATACCCGCGATCACGCCGCCGTAGATGGCGAGTCCGCCCTCCCAGATCTTGAACACATTGAGCGGCTGTTCGCGGTAGTCGCTCCACTGGAAGATGACATAGTACAGCCGCGCGCCGATGATGGCCAGCGGGATCATCCAGATGAGAAAATCGTAGAGCGTGTCCGGCTCGATGCCGCAGCGGCGGCAGTGCCGCGCGCAGTAGAGCATGGCGAGGATGAAGCCCACGGCGATGATCACGCCGTACCAGTAAAACGTGTGGCCAAAGAGCGTGAACGACGCGCTCGGACAGATGCTCCAGTCGCCGAGCAGGGGAAAGCTGATGGAAGCGTCACGCATCATCGTCGGCATCGCCGTCACCTCCCTTCGGCATCACGACCGGGAGCGCCGCCCGGATGTTTTCGGGTCGTTTATTTGCCATCGGCAGTCTCCTCCGTTCCCTTGAGCAGATACACGCAGTCGCACACGATGCCGGCGGCGGCAGCCGTCACGTCGCCGCGCGTGACCTCTTCCGTGAGCGCGGCCATCTCGAGCGGGTCGATGTCCAGCCCCTGGACCGTGCGGTGGAACCAGTAGCCGGCAAGCGCCCCGGGCGCGTCGGCCTTGGCGCGCAGGTCACCGGCCGCGCTGCGGATGGCGCGGTGCAGCTCCTCGTCCGTAAAGCCGCCGCTGCGCACGGCGTCGAGCTGCGCGGTGATCTCGGCGAGCGCGCGCTCGTGATCGTCCGCGTCGATGCCGCCCGTCACGGTCAGCAGCCCCTTGTGCGTGTCCAGCTGCGAGCCGACGGTGCTGCACAGGCCGAGCCGCTCGTGCAGGCTCAAAAACAGCTTCGATGCCGCACCCCCGCCGTAGAGCGCGTTCAATACGAACAGCGCCGGCAGGTCGGGGTCTTCCATGCACGTGCCGAGGCGATAGCCCACGGCGAGCCGTGTCTGCGCGCCCGGGAGCGTCTCGGTCACATAGCGCGGCTGCTCCTCGAGCGCGTTCATGCGGATGTCCGTGCCGATGTCCTCGTCGAGCACTCCGCGCGGCATCGTGGAAAACGCGTCCGTGAGGATGCGCGCAGCGCGCTTTCCGTCTATGGAGCCGCAGTAGAAGATCTCCACCGGGCTTGATGCCAGCAGGTCGTGGTAGCGCATCGTCAGTCTGCGGTAGTGGATGCGCTCGGCGCCGCTCTCCTCGCCGAGGCGGGGCACGGCGAAATCCTCGCAGCAGCACATATGGGCGTACAGGCGCTCACGGAGATAGGTGCGCTCGTCGTTTGCGGCGGCGCGGATGCGCGCGAGCAGCTGCTCACGTTCGCTGTCAACGACGTCCGGCCGCAGCAGACCGCCGCGCGTGTTCGGGTGCAGCAGCAGGTCGGCAATGTCGGCCGCAAGCCGGGGGAACACGTCCTCGCCGAGCGCGCCGTCGTCGGCAAATTCCGCGTCAAAGCCGATGCTCTGAATCTCGCCGCACTTGCGCACGGCCGGCGTGACGCGCGCGCCGCCGAGCCCGTCAAGCTCGGCCGCGATCGCCTCCGGATCGGGCAGCCGTGTGCAGCCGCGCCGCAGCACATACGGCAGCACGGCCGTGCAGGCGGCCGTTTCGCGCCGCAGCTGCGTCAGCAGATTCACGCTCAGCCACGCGGTCTTGAATTTCTCCGTGCGCAGGGCGGTCAGCCACACGCCGGGCAGGATCTCCGTGCGGATGCGTTGCATAGTTGCGCTCCTTTCCGAGACAGGTGTTTGCGTATTTCCTGAATACATTATTATATCATGCGTTACCTATCTTGGGAATAGGGTTTCGGCTGTTTTTTGCCGATGCCGCCGCCGTTGTAGGGCTTTTCATCCACGGACACGCCGTCCGGCCGCAGGCGGATCGTGTGCAGCAGCCCGCTGCCGTCGCGCCAGCGCGCGGTGCATTCCGGCCAGCCGGCCGGCAGCCGCGGCTCGGGATAGAGCACGCCGCCGCGCAGATGCAGCCCCAGCAGCTCCTCCGCCGTGATGCGCAGATACCAGCCCGCCGCGCCGGTGTACCATGTCCAGCCGGCCACACCGGCGTTGTCCCCGGCGGCGACGTCGGCCGCGAGCACATACGGCTCGCCCTCGTAGCGCGCCTGGTCGTGCGCCGCGGGCAGCACCGCGCGCAGGATCTGCGCGCCCTCGTCCGTGCGCCCCGTGCGCAGCAGCGCCATGGCCAGCCACAGCGCGCCGTGGGTGTACTGCCCACCGTTTTCGCGCAGCCCCACACCGTAGCTGCGCACGTAGCCCGTCTCGGGCGTGCGCCGCGTGATGGGCGGGTCGAACAGCCGCACGACGTTGTGCTCCCGGTCGAAGAGCCGCTCCACGGCGCTCGTGAGCGCGCGGTGCACGCGCGCGGGATCTGCGTGTGTGTCAAAGGCCGCGAACGCCTGCGCGATCGCATCGATGCGGCACTCGGCGCTTTTTTCGGAGCCGAGCGGCTGCCCGTCGTCATAGTAGCCGCGGCGATACCACGCGCCGTCCCACGCGGCCTCGGCCGCGCGTGTGCAGCGGTCGGCGGCAAGGGAGAGCTGCCCGGCCGCGTGCCCGCCGATGAGCGCGGCAAATTTTCGCGCCGTGACGGCAAAAAACCACGTCAGCCACACGCTCTCGCCGCGCCCCTGCGCGCCCACGCGGTCGAAGGCGTCGTTCCAGTCGCCGGCGCCGATGCGCAGCAGGCCGTGCGCGCCCACGCCGCGCGCGAGCACGCACATGAAGGCACGGCGGCAGTGCTCGAGCACCGTGCCGGTCTCCGTGCCCGGCGTGAGCGGCTGGTAGCGGTCATGCTCGTGCTCCGCCAGCTCCTCGCCCGCAAGGAAGGGATATTCCGCGCTCAGGATCTGCGTGTCGCCGGTCTTTTGTGCATACTCGCACACCGCCCACGGCAGCCACAGCAGGTCGTCCGAGATGCGCGTGCGCACGCCGTGCTCGACCGCTGCGCCCGCGTGCCACCAGTGGCACACGTCCCCGGCGGAAAACTGGTGCGCGCACGCGAGACCGATCTGCTCGCGCGCAGGCCTGCTGTCAAGCAGCAGCAGGTTCACCGCGTCCTGAAGCTGGTCGCGGAAGCCGAACGCGCCGCCGTTCTGGTACAGGCTCGTGCGCGCCATCAGCCGGCAGCACAGCGTCTGATACGCTGCCCAGCCGCCGAGATAGCGGTTCATGGCCGCGTCCGGCGTCGTCATCCACAGGCGCGACACCGCGCCCAGCCACCGCTCGCGCACCCGGTGCAGCGCGTGCATGGCCTCGTCCGGCTGCGTCAGGCGCAGGAGATTTGCGCGCGTGTCGCACCCGCACACGAGCACGCCCTGCCGCCCGACGATGCCCTCGAGCGCGAAGCAGGGGCTCAGCCCCGCGCCCGCGCGCCGGTCCATCTGCCCGCGCAGGAACGAAAACCGGTCGCACGTCCACCCCGCGAGCGGCATGCCCGTCGCCGCGCAAACGCGCAGGGGCGTGTCCGCGCGTGCATTCTCGGCCGTGAACACGCCGCCGGAATATGCCGTCACGACGGCAGAGGCGTCCGCGTCGCGCGCGGCGCAGACGAGGTCGGTGTGCCACGTGATGCGCGCGCGCCCCGCGCACTCGATGAGCAGCACGCGTGCGTTCGCATCCTCGGGCACGAACGCCGTCACGCGCACGGACATCCCGTCCACGGTGCGCTCCCACGCCGCCCAGCCGAAGCCGTATTCCACCCGCGCGCGCCCGTCGTCATTGAAGAGCGACACCGTGCCCGTGCGTGTTGTCATGCGCAGCGTCTCCGTGCCGCGCAGCACCCACGGGTCGCACAGCCAGCGGTTGATGCGCCCGGTGTGCGCGTTGCGGTACCACAGATGCCCCGTGCCCGCGTCGGCCGCAAGAAAGCCGAAGCGCCCGTTCGTGAGCACGTTGCTCCACGCGCGCGGCGGCAGGCCGGTGAAGGATACCGTGCCGTCGGCGTCCCAGCGCACCTTGCTGCCGGTGGGCACTGTCCGCCGGTCGCCCGGCGGGGGCAGCAGCGGCAGCGTGCAGCGCGTGTGCGCCATGCCGGGGCGGACGGCCGCAGCCGCCGCTACGTCCGCGAAGGCGTCCTCCGGCACGAGGTGCACGCCGCCGGGTGCGTCCAGACAGTGTGCAAGATCGAGCGCCGCGAGCGCTCCGCGCACCGTTGTGCGCGTCGGCTGGAGGTAGTCTCCGCCGTCGGCGGTGCACAGCGCGAGGTCGCACCGGATGCCGAGCGCGCGCAGCAGCGCCCACTGCCGCAGCACGTGCGCCTCCGGTCGCGCGCACCAGACAGGCAGGTCGCCGGAGATGCCGTGCGCCCAGAGCGCCGGGCGCTCCAGCTGCTGCGCCGATGCATCCGGCGCGGCGGTCGGAAACAGCAGCGGCGAAATGCGCGCCATCGCGCCCTCAAGCTCCGCGTCCGTCATGCCGTACTGCGCCGCCAGCGCACCCGGCAGCGCCGCCGCCGACTCCGGCGGCAGCACGAGCGCGCGCTGCGCCGCCGCGAACGCATCGTCCTCGTGCGCGCCCACACCGAGCGCAAAGCGCACGCGCCACGGCGTGTCTGGCGGCGTGTGCACCGCAACGCGTACCTGCACACACCCCGCGCGCAGCCAGCCGGGGATCGGCCCCTCGGCGCAAAAGTCCGCCTGCCGGTCGCATACGGCGCACAGCCATGTCTCCGGCTTCTCGCCGCGCCCGAGCCGGCGCAGCAGCAGCGCATTGCGCCGCAGCACGCTCTGGAAGCCGAGCCGCGCGAATGCCGGATGGTTGACATAATCCTCCCACGCTGCGAGCACGGCCTCGAACGTGAGCCGCACCGTGCCGTCGATCCCGTCGGGGGACGAGAGTGTCAGCGCGCGCACCTCGCCGTTGACGCGCTCCGGCACGGTGAGGGTCTGCACGGCGGTCACGCTGCCGTGGCGCGTCGAAAACTGCGCCGCGCGCACCGTAAAGCGCCACCGTGCCGCGTCGGCCGTGCCCGGCAGCAGCGGCGTGCACGCGCCGCCGGTCTCAAGATATACCGCCGGTGCGGCGGCGGGATCATCGCGCGTTCCCCGGCGGCAGACGCTCAATGCGTGCCAGCGCGCAAAGCTCTGCCCGGCCTCGGTCACGGCGAGGCAGTACGTGCCGTTGGACAGCAGCGTACAGCACGGCGACTCCGCATCCACGCCCGTACCCTCGGCCGTGAGCTCCGGCAGCGTGCGGCGGCGCGGCTTTTCGCTTTGCGCCTCCGGACGCCGGCGCAGCGCCGGTGCGCCGAGCGGCAGACGCTCGGACAGCAGGCTCATGTGCGCGCGCATGGCGGGGTCGGCCAGAAACCAGCGCTGCACCTGCCCGCCGCACAGCGCGTTGCACGCCGACAGCAGGCTCATGCCCTGATGGTGCGCCATCACGCAGTGCACGATCTGCCCGCCGCCGCCCGTGCGTGCGCGCGTGCAGTCGAGCGCCTCACAAAAGCCGTACTGCCCCGGCAGACCGCGCGCGGCGAATCTGCGCAGATCGCGCACCGCCGCACGCGGCGCGACGGCCAGTGCGAGAAAGGCGCTGTACGGCGAGAGCACGAGCTCACGGTCCATGTCCGGCTGCATGGCCAGCGCCGCGCAGCCGTGCGCCTTGTAGCGGTAGCTCAGGGCGCTGTCGAGCGCAAAGTACGCGCTCTCCGACACGCCCCACGGCTGCCCCGCGCGCACGCGCCGCCGCTGTACGCGCAGACAGAATTTCGCGCTCTCCCACAGCAGGGAATCGCGCTGCGGCGGCAAAAACAGCTCCGGCATCAGGTACTCGAACACCGACCCCGACCACGACACGCAGCCGCGGTAGCGCTCGTGCTGCACCTGCGCGCGCGACAGGGCGCGCCAGTGCTCGCACGGCACGTCGCCGCGCGCCACGGCGAAGTACGACGTCAGGCGCGCCTCGCTCTCGAGCAGGTCGTAATACCCCTCGGAGCGCTTGCCGCTGCCGGTGTCGATGCCGATGTGCATCAGGCGGCGCTGCGGGTCGTAGAGCAGGGCAAAGTCCATGCCGTCACAGAGCGCCTGCGCCCGCGCCGCAAGCTCCGCCTGTCCCCAGCCGCGCAGGGCGTTTGCCGCCGCGAGCAGGGCGGCGGCGCAGTTGCCGCTGTCCACCGTGGACACATACAGCGGCGGCATCGGCCGCAGCGTGCACGTGTGATACCAGTTGTAAAAGTGCCCGTTCCAGCGCGGGAGCTGCTCCATGGTCGTGAGCATCCGCTCCGCCAAAGCCAACCCGCGCCCGTTGTCAACGCCCAGCGCGTGCGCGCCGAGCGCGGACAGGAGCGCAAAGCCCATGTTCGTCGGCGATGTGCGGTGCGCCGTGCCGGTCGGCGGCTGGGTCTGCACGTTGTCCGGCGGCAGGTAGTGCTCCCCGGCAGTGCAGAACGTCTCAAAATACTGCCACGTCGCCTTCGCCCAGCCCAGCAGCTCCCGCTGCGCCGCGTGCTGCAGCGGCGCTGCACCGGGTGCGTTCGGCGCGCCGAGGGCCGCGAGCACGAATGGGGAGAGCGTCCACACGATGCCGGCCGCCAGCCCCGTCGGACTCGGCGTGAGCACGGCCGTGAGCAGACCGAGCGCACTCGCCGGCCAGAGCGCGCGCAGATACGCCCACAGTCCGTCGCGCTTTGCCGCTCGCTGTGCCGCCGTCTGCCATTGCAGGAGATCCCGGTGCGAGACCGTCATGCGCCAGAGCGCCGTCACGATGGCGGAGACGTTCAGCGCCGCCTCCCACGGCAGCAGGATCAGCCGCAGCACCGTCTGCACCACGGCGGCGGCAAGCCCCGGCAGAACGCTGCTGTGGTAGCGCACGCGCGCGTCCGCCGGGTGCACGATCGGGTGACCGAGCGCAAAGATGAGCCCCTGCGCCAGCGCGAGCAGCGCGGCATACGCCGCCAGCCGCAGCCCCGGCCAGCGCAGCACGCAGCCGAGGAAGATGGCTGCCCACGTTGCCGGGGCGACGAGCGAACGCCGCAGGCTGTCCGCCAGCCGGAACCGGTCGATCGGGTGCAGCGCCCGTGCGCGCCGGGAGAAGATCCACGGCGCGTTTTGCCAGTCGCCGCGGATCCACCGGTGCGCCCGCGCGCCCCATGCAAGCGGCGCGGCGGGGAAGGTGTCCGTGAGCTCCACGTCGCCGAGAAAGCCGCCGTGCAGGTAGGCGCCCTCGAGCGCGTCGTGGCTGAGGATGCGCTGCTCGGGCAGGGCATCGCCGCCGCAGCAGGCGAGCAGCGCGCGCACGTCGAGGATGCCCTTGCCAGAAAAGCCGCCGCGGTCGAAGCAGTCCATATACAGCTCCCCGCACACGCCGCCGTAGGGGTCGCTGCCGCCGGGACCTGCGAATACGCGTGCCCAGTCGCTCGCGCGTGCGCTCTGCAACTCCGTCGCCATGCGCGGGTGCAGCAGGCCGTAGCCGTGCGTGACCACGCCGCGCCGCGCGTCCACGACCGGGCGGTTGAGCGGATGGAGCATCGCGCCCACGAGCGCACGCGCAGCGCCCGGCGTCAGGCGCGTGTCGGCATCGAGCGTGAGCAGATACGCCGTGCCGTGCAGCGCCGCCGCGTCGCCGGCGGCACAGTGGATCGCGTCCGCCTCGCCGCACAGAAGCTGCGCGAGCCGGAGCAGCGCGCCGCGCTTGCGCTCCCACGCGCTCCATTTTCCGTCGGGCGTTTGCACCCGTGGGCGCGTGAAGAGGTAAAATCGCCCGCCATAGCGCGCGTTGAGCGCTTCAATCTCCGTGCGCGCCGCGCGCAGGATCGCCTCGTCTCCCGCCGCGTGCGCCAGCGCCGCCTCCGGAAGATCTGCCAGCAGTCCGAACAGGAGCTGCTCGCCTGCGTCGCGGCTGCACAGCGCATATTCCTCCAGACGCGCGGCGAGCGTGTGCGCGTCGCCGGGGCAGGTGAGCAGCGCCGCGATCACGCACAGGGTCCTGCCCTCCGGCGGGATGCCGCGCCGCAGCGCCAGCCGCGGCACGAAGCGCGGCTTCGTCACGCGCAGCAGCACCGCATCGAGCAGTCCCTTGACTGCCTCCGACACCGGGATCAGCAGCAGCACCGCGCCCGACACGCTCCCTGCCGCAAAGCCCAGCAGCAGCGACAAAGCCAGCGTCCCCGCCGCGACCGCGGCGATGTACCACGCGCCGCTGCGGCGCTTTTCCGGGGCGCCGAGCACTTCGCGCAGCAAAAACCAGCCCACGTGCCGCCGCGCGCCCTCGCCGCTTTGCGCGCGCGCGAGCACGTCCTCGGCGATGTCGGTCTCCGAGCGGCCCGTGCGCCGCGCAAGCTGTGCCGCTGCCTGCCGGTAGTGCTCGCGCGTGGCTGCGTCCATCGCGGGGTAGACGCCCGCCGGGTCGCGCGCAAGGATGCGCCCCACGTGATCGCACCGCTCGGTGAGCGCTGCCCACGCGGCCGTGCCGAGCGCGCGCAGCGACGTGAAGAGCGCGGGCGCGGCAGCCCCGCCGCGCGTATAGGTGTCCGCCAGCGCGCAGACCGTCGCCGCCTGCAGTCCCGGCACGAGCAGCGCAAGCTCCCCCGTCTCGAGCGGCAGCGCGTCCTGAAAGCCCGTAAGATATGCCTGCGCGGCTCCGGGCGTGAGCGCGCCGCCGCAGGCGCGCAGCAGCCCCGCGCAGCAGACGTGCAGCACGGTCTGTGCGCCGGATGCACGCAGCGTGTGCGCATGGCGCAGCGCAGCCGCGGCGTCGTTTGCCGCGGCGCGGGCAAGATTCCGGTTGTCGCGCAGCCATGCGCCGTTTGGTGTCTCGGGCGTGACGGTACGCGCCGCGCGTGCGAGCGTGCGCGCAGCGCGCCGGAGGCTGCCGGTGTGCGCGCGGCGGCGGCCGGTCACGGTCAGCGCTTGGGCGTCGCGCCGCCCCGCCTCCTGCAGGGCGGCGGCGTTGGGTTCGGCCATGTAGATCCCTCCAAAAACGGTTTGCAGTACCAGAATGTTGCCCGCGCGGAAAAGAAACTATGCGGTGACAAGAAAAAATGCTTGACACCTGCGCGGCGGCGGCGTATACTACCCATGCTGTAAAGGAAAAACGGTTTACAGCGAGGAGGGACTTGCAATGCCGGACGAGACCGTGTGGCGCACGATGCTGTTCGATTTTTACGGCGAGCTGCTCACGGAAAAGCAGCGCGAGTATTATGACCTCCACTATAATCAGGACCTCTCTCTGGCGGAGATCGCCGCCAGCAGCGGCATTTCGCGTCAGGGCGTGTGGGACAACATCCGCCGTGCGGACGCCGCGCTGCGTGACGCCGAGACAAGGCTCGGCCTGGTGCAGCGCTTTGCCGCGCAGCGCACGGCTGCGGCCGCGCTGGAGGGCACGCTCACGAAGCTGCGCGACTGTGTCGGCGGCGACGCCCGGCCGCTGGCCGAGCAGGCGCTGCGGCAGCTTCAGGATCTGAAAGGATAGATACCATGGCATTTGAATCCCTGTCGGACAAGCTGACCGAGGCGTTCAAACGCCTGCGCGGCAAGGGCCGGCTCACGGAGGCCGACGTCAAGGAGGCCATGCGTGAGGTCAAGCTCGCGCTGCTCGAGGCGGACGTGAACTTCAAGGTCGTCAAGGACTTTGTACGCAAGGTGACCGAGCGCGCGACGGGTGCGGATGTGCTCGAGAGCCTCTCGCCCGCGCAGATGGTCATCAAGATCGTCAACGAAGAGCTTACTGCCCTCATGGGCAGTGAGAATCAGAAGCTGAACATCAGCTCCCGCTCGCCGAGCGTCGTCATGCTCGTCGGCCTGCAGGGCGCGGGCAAGACCACCAACGGCGCCAAGCTTGCCGGCCTCATGCGCAAGCAGGGCAAGCGCCCGCTGCTCGTCGCGTGTGACGTGTACCGTCCCGCGGCCATCCAGCAGCTTGAGACCGTCGGCCGCCAGCTCGACATTCCCGTGTTCCAGATGGGGCAGGGCGATCCGGTCGAGATCGCCAAGGCCGGCATCGAGCACGCGAAAAAGCACGGCAACGACCTCGTCTTTCTCGACACGGCCGGCCGTCTGCACATTGATGAGGCGCTCATGACCGAGCTGCAGAACATCAAGGCCGCAGTCGATCCGGCAGAGATCCTGCTCGTCATCGACGCGATGATCGGTCAGGACGCGGTCGCGACCGCGCAGGCCTTTGACGATGCGCTCGACATCACCGGCGTCATGCTCACCAAGCTTGACGGCGACGCCCGCGGCGGCGCGGCGCTGTCGATCAAGGCGCTGACCGGCAAGCCCATCAAGTTCGCCGGCATCGGCGAGAAGCTCGACCAGATCGAGCCCTTCCATCCCGACCGCATGGCCGGGCGCATCCTCGGCATGGGCGATGTGCTCACGCTCATCGAAAAGGCCGAGCAGAACCTCGACCAGAAAAAGGCCGAGGAGATGGCGGAGCGTCTGCGGCAAAACCGCTTCACGCTCACCGATTACTATGACCAGCTCCAGCAGCTCAAGGGCATGGGCTCCCTGCAGGATATCGCCGGCATGATTCCCGGCATGGACGCCAAGGCGCTCTCGGGCGCGAACGTCGACGAGAAGGCCATGGGCCGCATCGAGGCGATCATCCAGTCCATGACCCCCGGCGAGCGCGACAACCCGGCCATTCTCAACTCCAGCCGCAAAAAGCGCATCGCGGCGGGCGCGGGTACGAGCGTGGTCGAGATCAACAAGCTCCTCAAGCAGTTTGATCTCATGCAGCAGCTGGTGCGCCAGATGTCCGGCAACAGCAAGGCCATGCGCCGCATGAAGCGCGGCGGCCGCGGCGGACTTGGCGGTCTGGGCAATCTGTTTGGCGGCGGCGGTGGCCGTCCCTTCGGATTCTGAATGGGTTCCAAGCTCCCGCAGGGAGCTGGAGATACAGAGATTATTTATGGAGGTGAAGATACATGGTCAAGATCAGACTTCGCAGAATGGGCGCTAAGAAGGCTCCCTATTACCGCATCGTGGTGGCGGATTCCCGTTTCGCACGTGACGGCAGATGCATTGAGGAGATCGGCACTTACGATCCGCTGAGCGCAGACAAGAAGATCGTCGTCGACGCCGAGCGCGCCAACTACTGGCTTGCCAACGGCGCACAGCCGACGGATACCGTTCGTGCGCTGCTCAAGAAGGCCCTCGCAGCCGAATAAGGAGAGACCCCAAAGATGAAAGAACTTCTGACCTATATTGTGCAGAACCTCGTGGAAAAACCGGACGAGGTCTCTGTGACCGAGCGCGAGGCCAACGGCGAGACCGTGTTTGAAGTGCGCGTCGCCGACGGCGATATGGGCAAGGTCATCGGCCGTCAGGGACGGATCGTCAAAGAGATCCGCATCCTGATGAAGGCCGTCGCCCAGAGAAAGGGCAAGAAAGTCTCCGTGGAGATCATGGATTGACGCAGGAAACGCGCTGCACCCGTGCAGTGCGTTTTTTGCACCTACACCCAAAAAGGGGGCAATGAATATGCAAAAACCGTATCTGGAGGCAGGAAAGATCGTCAACACGCACGGCGTGCGCGGCGAGGTGCGCATCCAGCCGTGGGCGGATGACGCGGCGTTCCTGCTCGGCTTCCGGACGTTTTATATCGACGGCGCGCCCGTGCACGTCGCGCACAGCCGTGTGCACAAGGGGATGCTCGTCGCCAAGTTTGCGGATTATGACGACGTGAACGCCGCCATGACGCTCAAAAACCGCGTCGTGTCCATCGCGCGCGCGGATGTCACGCTGCCGGACGGGCAGTATTTCCAGCAGGATCTGATCGGCATCGCCGTCGAGACCGACGCGGGCGAGCCCCTCGGCACGCTGCGCGAGATCCTCGACCTGCCGCGCGGCAGCGTTTACGTCGTGCAGGGGGCGCGCGAGGTGCTCATCCCTGATCGGCCGGAGTTCGTGCGCAGCATCGACCCGGCTGCCGGGCGCATGGTCGTGCACCTGATCGAAGGGATGTGAGCGCGTGCGCATCGACATTCTCACGCTCTTTCCCGACACGATGCGCGCCATGCTCGGCGAGAGCATCCTCGGCCGGGCGCAGGCGCGCGGCCTGCTCGACATCCGCTGCCACCAGATCCGCGACTATACCGAAAACCGTCAGAAGCAGGTCGACGACTACCCGTATGGCGGCGGCTGGGGTCAGGTCATGATGGCGCAGCCGCTCAAGAGCTGCCTCGACGCGGCGCTCGCGGATTCCGACGTGCCCGTGTCGCGCCGCCGCGTGATCTATCTCTCCCCGCAGGGGCAGACGTTCACGCAGGCGCAGGCGCGCCGGCTCAAGGCCGACTATGATCAGCTCGTGCTCGTCTGCGGTCATTATGAGGGCGTGGACGAGCGCTTCATCGAGGCGTGCGTGGACGAGGAGCTGTCCATCGGCGACTTTGTGCTCACGGGCGGCGAGCTCGGCGCCATGGTCGTCACGGACTGCGTCTGCCGCATGGTGCCGGGCGTGCTGTCGGACACCGAGTGCTACACCGGCGAGAGCCACTGGGCAGACCGGCTCGAGTACCCGCAGTATACCCGCCCCGAGACGTGGGAGGGGCGCACCGTGCCCGAGGTGCTGCGCGGCGGCAACCACGCCGAGATCACCGCGTGGCGCACGCGGCAGAGTCTGGAGCGCACGCTCGTAAAGCGGCCGGACCTCTTTCAAAAAACGCCGCCCACACCGGCCGAGCAGCACCTGCTCGATAAGATCCGGCGCGACCGCAGCCGCCCGCAGCTCACAGAGCCGCCCGTCTGCCGCCCGGCTGCGGCGGATGATCTTCCGGCCATCCTCGCCATCGTGCAGCAGGCGCGCAATTATCTGCGCCGCCACCGCGTCGACCAGTGGCAGGGTGAGTATCCGGATGCGGATACGTTCCGCGCCGACATCGCGGCCGGCACGTGCCATGTGCTCACGTATCAGGGCGCCGTCGCCGCCGTGTTCACGCTCGGCCGCATGCCCGAGCCCGCCTATGACGCGCTCACGGACGGGCGCTGGCGCTCGGACCGCGACCACGCCGCCGTGCTGCACCGCAACGCCGTTGCGGCCGATTGGCGCGGCACGGGCATGGCCGACCATCTCATGCAGGCGGCGGAGCAGCTCGCGCGCGAAAGCGGGGCGCACGCCATCCGCGTCGACACGCACCGGCACAACGGCGCGCAGAAAAAGCTGCTCGAGCGCCACGGCTACCGGTTTTGCGGCAACGTCCTGTGTGACGAGCCGGGGCACGATCCGCGCCGTCAGGCGTTTGAGAAGCTGCTGAGGTGAGGTGCGTATGGAGCTGACGAATCCTGCGGACATCCGCGCGCTGCTCGCGCGGCATGATTTCCGCTTTTCCAGATCCATGGGGCAGAATTTCCTGACGGCCGCATGGGTCCCGTCCGACATCGCCGATGCCTCCGGCGCGGACGAGCACACCGGTGTGCTCGAGGTCGGCCCCGGCATCGGCTGCCTGACCGAGCAGCTCGCGCAGCGCGCGGCAAAGGTCGTCTCGGTCGAGCTTGACGAGCGGCTGCGCCCCGTGCTGGCCGAGACGCTCGCGGGCTATCCGAACGTGGAGGTCATCTTTGGCGACGTGCTCGCGCTCGATCTGCGGCGGCTCGCGGCGGAGCGTTTTCCGGGGCTGCGTCCGGTCGTGTGCGCAAACCTGCCATATAACGTCACGACGCCGCTGATCACGGCGTTTCTCACCGCAGGATGCTTCGACACCGTCACGGTCATGATCCAGCGCGAGGCCGCGCACCGGCTCTGCGCCCGGCCGGGGACGGCGGATTACGGCGTGCTGACCGTGCTGACCGCGTGGTACGCGGAGCTTGAACTGCTGTTCGATGTGCCGCCGCACTGCTTTGTCCCCGCGCCGAAGGTCACGAGCACCGTCGTGCGGCTGCGTATGCGGAGCGCACCGCCCGCGGACGTGCGGGACGAAGCGCTGCTGTTCGCCGTCGTGCGCGCGGCGTTCAGCCAGCGCCGCAAGACGCTCATCAATGCGCTCGCGGCCGGCGTTTCCGGCTGCGACAAGGCGCGCGCCGCCGCGGCGGTCGCCGCCTGCGGGCTCGATGCGCGCGTGCGCGGCGAGACGCTCGATCTCGCGCAGTTTGCCGCGCTGAGCAATGCGCTGAGCAGCGAGCTCGGTTGACATAACGATATAAATCAGGGCATCCCATCGAGGGACGCCCTGATTTTTTATGCATGATTATCTGCTTTGGTTTACATAACGAAACGCGACGATGATTTCTATGCATACCGCCGGCTGTGCGCGCATACCGTGGTAGCAAACGCAGCAGGAGGGGGGGGGAGCACCATGCCATATGAGGACAAAAAGGCCGTGCCGCCGCGCCGGCCGCACGCGGTCACGCTCGACGAGCGCAGCCGTCTGACCGTCACGGGGGTGGACGAGGTCGTGCGCTTTGACGACACGGAGGTGTCCATGCGCACGTCGCGCGGGATGCTCACCGTGCACGGTGAGGGGCTGCGCGTCGGCCGGCTCGCGATCGACACGGGGGAGCTTGCCATCGACGGCACGTTTGACGCGCTCGACTACGCGGAGGAGACGGCGCCCGGCGGCGGCTTCTGGTCGCGCCTGTTCGGCGGATGAAGCTGCCGCTGCTCAGCCAGCTCGCGCAGCTTGTGCTCGGGCTCGCGCTCGGCGCGGCGCTCGGGCTGGCGTTCGACGTGCTGCGCGTGCCGCGCCGTCATGTGCGCGGTGTGGTTTGCCGCGCGCTGCTCGACGGCGCGTTTTGCCTGCTGACGTTTGGGAGTGTGTTCCTGTTCGGCATGACGGCCGGCGACGGGCAGGTGCGCCTGTTTCTGTTCGCGGCCATCGCCGCCGGCTGGACGTGCTACTTTCTCTGGCTCAGCGGGCACATTTTCCCGCCGCTGGAGCAATTTGGCCGTTTGTGCGCGCGAAAACTGCGCCGGATCACGGCTCCGGGAAGAAAATTCAGAAAAAAAGTTCGTTTTTTTGCAAAAAAACACTTCCAATCTTGCCGCAGATGTTTTAGAATAAGCTGTATTACTGGACGCAGATACGATCCGGGGGGAGGTTCTGCCGACCGTGAAATTCAAGAAGGCAAGCATATTTACCACACTGGTCATCGCGGCGCTGATGGTGTACGCACTCATCAGTCTGGTCGTGGTGCATCAGCGCACGGCACAGCTTCAGGACCGCGCCGCGGCTCTGCAGCAGCAGGTGTCCGAGATGACACAATCCAATGCCGAGCTGCAATATCAGATCGACCACAGCGACGACGATGACATGCGCGAATCGGTCGCGCGGGAAAAGCTCGGTCTGGTCAAGCCCGGTGAGAAAATTTTTTACGACACGAGTGATTGAGCAAGGAGAAACGAACCGTATGCAGGTGGAAGTCGGAGCAGTTGTGGAAGGTACCGTTACCGGTATCACGAAGTTTGGCGCGTTTGTGAGTCTGCCGGACGGCAAGAGCGGTCTGGTGCACATATCCGAGATCGCCAACACCTACGTCAGCGACGTCAACGAGTTTTTGAAGCTGGGCGACAAGGTGAAGGTGCGCGTGCTGGCCGTGACGCCGGAAGGGAAGATCAACCTGTCCATCAAAAAGGCGGAGGAAGCGCCCGCCCGTCCGAACAACCGCCCGATGAACGGCGGCCGTCCCGGCGGCAATCGCCCGAATAACGGCGGCGCACCGCGTGCTGCGCGCCCCAACCGTCCGGCACAGCCGGCGGGGCAGGTCAGCGGCCCGAGCGGGGACGCCGCGTTTGAAGACCGGCTCAAGCAGTTCATGCAGGAGTCGGACAGCCGCATGGCCGGCAACCGCCTCTACAGCGACCGTTCGCGCGGCCGCCGCCGCGGCGGAAACGGACGCGGCTGACCTTCGCGCCGGAGCACCGGCCTGTGAAAAAGTAAGCGCCTCCGTATGCGTGAGCATACGGAGGATCTTTTTTGCTTTGCACACTTTTCTCCGGAGGTTTCGTCTTGCCTCGGCGGCGCCGGTGTAGTATCATCGTGTTCGGATCTACAGCTGCAGCGTCTGACTGCTTTGTCGTCTGTATTCTGGGAGGCATCCGTCATGCAGGTCTACTTGAGTGAACACATCGCGCCGTCGGCCTATGCAAGGCTTGCGCGCCATTTCGAGATCGTGGACAATTTCGACCACCCCGAGCGGCTCGCCGCCATGGTCATCCGCCGCGCAGCCGTGCCGCGGTCGGTCATCGCGCGCGCGCCGAACCTGAAGGTCATCGCCATGCACGGCGTCAGCCGCGACACGATCGACACCGCTGCCGCCGCCGAGTACGGCGTTCCGGTGCCGAATGTGCCGGGTCTCGGCGCGCCGGCCGTCGCGGAGCTCGCCGTGGCGCAGCTTCTGGCGCTCAACCGGCAGCTGAAATTTGTCAATAACGGCCTGTGCGCCGGGCGCTTCGACCACTTCGGCGCGGAGGAATTCGTCTGTCACGAGATGACCGGACGCACGCTCGGTCTCGTCGGCACGGGCAACATCGCCCACCGCGTGGCGGACATTCTGCGCGCGGCGTTCGACGTGCGCGTCCTGTGCTGGAACCCGCACCGCACGGCCGCCGAGTGCGCCGCGTGGGGCTATGAGCAGGTCGAGACCCTGCCGGAGCTCTTTCGCCGCTCGGACTTCGTGAACGTGAGCATCACACTCTGCGATGCCACGCGCGATCTCATCAACGCACCGGTGTTCGCCGCGGCGAATCCGGAGCTGCTGCTCGTCAACACCTCGCGCGGCGGCATCGTCAACGAGCGTGATCTCTACGTTGCCCTCACAACGGGGCAGATCCGCGCCGCGGCGAGCGACGTGTTCGAGCACGAGCCGCCGGCGAGCGATGACCCGCTCATCCACCTCGATAACTTCATCGCGACCTTCCACATCGGCGGCAGCACGTATGAGTCGCTCGAGCGCGTGAGCAACCGCGCCGTGGACTATGTGTTCCAATACACCGGCGTCGCGGAGCGGTGAGACTGCGCGCGCTCCCGGGGCAGGCAAACACTATAAATAATAATCCGCCGGCCTAGCCGGCGGTTTTTCATAGACGGGCAAAGCCCTCTGTTACCAGCTTGCACGTCACGT